>CAYFTG010000038.1:0-4464 GCA_964346175.1 uncultured Mageeibacillus sp. | reverse complement strand
CAGTCCGGACCTCTCTATTGCAGCTGGAAAGCCTTACGAGAGCAGTGGCATACATAGTAAAGTTGTATTTGAAATACTCCGCGACTTAAGTCAGTCTAAGGATATCACGGTAATTCTGGCTACTCACGATCTTGCTGCAAAAGAGGTGGCAGACGAACTGATTGAGCTTTAAGTCCTGCATTGTGGTTATTTTCAGATTGGTATAATGCGAGGAGGGTAAGGTGAGAAGCCTCTACTTTTGTGAGGAGAATTAAGTATAAGCAGCGAAAGAAGAGAACATAAATATATAGAACATCCACTGCCTCCGCTTTACGATGAGCGGAGCAAGGTCCTGATATTGGGTAGTTTCCCTTCGATCAAGACGCGGGAAGCAGGCTTTTTCTATGGTCATCCGCAGAATCGTTTTTGGCCAATGATTTCCGCGCTCTTGGGCGTAAGTCCCGAGCTTAAGTCTACAGAACCTGAACGTGCTCGCAGCGTCATGCTGGAACATGGGATAGCCATCTGGGACAGCATTGCTGCCTGCGAGATTGTCGGCAGTAGCGACAGCTCCATCCGCGACGTGGTGCCGACCGATTTGGGACCGATCTTTTCTACAGCAAAGATACGTCACGTTTTTTGCAATGGTGCCGCTTCCTATCGTTACTTTAAGAAATATCAAAATTTACCTCCCGGCGTAGAAGTATCGCGCTTGCCCAGCACCTCTCCTGCTAACGCTGCCACATCCTTGGATGGCTTGATCGAGGCCTGGTCTGAGCTTTTGAAGTATCTGGACTAGGGCAGGAGGGATTGCGGAAATGCCTCGGAGCCTGTATTGGCTGTTTTTAGCTTCTGTTTCGGAAAATTGACGTAGATCAAAGCTCGGGTTTTGATACAAGTGTATCTTTTAATTGACAGATAGTTAGCTATGATTAACTCATGAAAAACAGAGCATATAGAACAGGAGAAACAATATGTCAGATAAGAGTAGCCAAGTAGAGGCGTTAAGGAATATTTTGCAAAAACTTAGTGACGGCGCAAGCGTTGATGATGTCAAAGAGGAGTTCGCAGCGACCTTTCAGTCCGTTGATGCCAGAGAGATTGCAGCCGCAGAGGCTGAGTTGATCAAGGGCGGGCTGCCGGTGGAAGAGATTCTAAATCTGTGTAATGTGCACGCAGCTGTCGTCGAGGGCAGTGTCGATGTCATTGCGGTGGATCCGGAACGAGGCCATCCTTTAACAGTTTTCTATCAGGAAAATGACGGCTTGGAAGAGTTTTTGGCTGGAGAATATGCTGAGGCAAAGGCTGAGTTCTTGAGTAATGGTGATAGTGGCCGATATGTTCGTGCCTTGAAGGAACTCTATAAAGTAGATAAGCATTACGGGCGCAAAGAAAACTTAATGTTCCCCTATTTGGAGAGAAATGGCATTACTGCTCCTCCTAAAGTTATGTGGGGTAAGGACGACGAGATTCGCGATTTGATCAAGGCTGTTCTAGCGAAGGCTGAAGCCGGCGAAAGAGACGAGGCTCTGATTGATGAAATGGAATTCGAAGTTCGCGGCATGATTCAGAAAGAGAATGAGATTCTGAAACCCATGCTCGTAGACTCGCTGACTGATGAAGACTGGAAGCTCGTTGCTCAGGAAGGCGCGCAGTACGGTTACGCCTTTGTGGCTGATGTGGAGGGCGCCAGTCCTTCAGATGTTGCGGCTTGGGTGAAGGATGAGCAGGATCTCAATCATCGCACGGGCGACAACGACGTGGAGCTGCCCAGCGGCTACTTTAATGCTTACGAGTTGGAAGCGCTGCTCAATACCATTCCTAGCGATATTACTTACGTCAATGCCGAGGACAAGGTGCAGTACTTTAGCGAAGGTAAGCATCGTGTTTTCCCGCGTACAAGAACTATTATCGGACGTCTGGTAGAGGACTGCCATCCGCCCAAGAGCCTTGATCGCGTCTTAGCAGTTGTTGAAGCTTTCAAGTCAGGTGAAAAGGACGAAGAACATTTCTGGATTCAGAAGGACGGCCAGTTTATATTGATCCGCTACTACGCCGTACGGGGTGCCAAGGGCGAGTACTTGGGCGTAGTCGAAACAACGGAAGAAATCTCCGAATTGAGGCAGTTGGAAGGTAGCAAGACGCTGCTATCCGAAGAGCTCTAGTAAGAAATTGTAGAAGCTGTCGCAAAATAAAAAATCACATTTTAAAGGTGGTGTGGCTGATGTGGCTGCTCCACCTTTTTTCGTTTTGATCGGCTAATATTAGAAAATGCAGCACAGTATATCCTATGACATTATCGCTTATCCAATATCTGAAATATAAAAACCGCCTCAAAACCTGAAGATTTGAGGCGGCTACTTGGTTGTGGGTTAGACCTGCATTTAGAGCTTGCCGACTAGGTCAATGCCGGGTGTTAGCGTATCTGCACCCGGTCTCCATTTCGCGGGGCAGACTTGGTCTCCATGTTCTGCAACGAACTGAGCGGCCTGCAGCTTGCGTCAGTCTTGACTGTGCTGCCCTCCATCCTGACGGGGCGCATTATCGATGAAGGCTTTATCGCCGGCGATTTCAACTTGCTACTAGGTCTAGTACTGGCCGCTGTGGCCGTGATGTTGGCCTCTTCTTTGCTTGGTTTGGTGGAGAATTATCTCAATAATTGGGTGTCCGAAAATATTGGCATGGACATGAAAAACAAGATGTATGCCCACCTGCTGCGTTTTTCTCAGAGCTTTTATACGACTAACAAGCAGGGCGACATCATTACGCGCATGACGGGGGATATCGCCGGTGTGCAAAGGGTAGTGACCGGTACTTTGACCGGTACCGTAGCTAATGTGGCAGTGCTGCTCAGCTCCGTCGTGGCCATGGTGCAAAAAAACTGGTTGCTGGCACTAGTAGGGCTGGCAATTCTGCCGCTTTTCATTCTCCCCACCAAGTTTGTTGGCAAGAAGCGCTGGCAGATAACCTTGGCTGCTCAGGAAAAGAACGACGAGGCCAACCAGATTTTGAACGAGACTTTAAGTGTCAGTGGACAGCAGTTGGTGAAGATTTTTACTAATGAAGACAAGGAATATCAAAACTTTGCCGCAACGAACGAGGAGATCCGTAAGCTTAATCTTAAGGAAAGCATGGCCGGACGCTGGTTTCGCATGGCAATTAGTACCTTTACCAACATCGGCCCTATGCTGATCTACCTGATCGGTGGTGTGCTGATCCTCAAACCGCTGCTTCAAGATGTCTCCTTCACGGTGCCACCGCAAAACATGACGGCCATTGTCGGGGCATCGGGGGCAGGAAAGTCCACGATTACGAATCTGCTCATGCGTCTTTATGATATCGATGGCGGTAGCATCAGTATTGATGACCGGGATATCAGGGATTTGGACTTGAACTTTCTGCGCTCCAATATCGGCATGGTGACGCAGGAGGCCTATTTGTTTAACGGAAGTATTCGCGAAAATTTACTCTATGCCCGAGCTGATGCCACTGAAGAAGAACTGATCGCCGCTTGTAAAGAGGCGAACATTTTCGATCTGATCGAAACTTTGCCGCAGGGACTGGATACGGTGGTGGGCAATCGTGGAATCAAATTGTCCGGAGGCGAAAAGCAGCGCTTATCGATCGCTCGTGTGATCTTAAAGGATCCGGCAATTATCATTTTTGACGAGGCGACCTCGGCCTTGGATTCGATTTCTGAGGGCTTGATTCAGGAAGCCATAGAGCCGCTGTTGAAAGGGCGTAGCAGTCTGGTCATCGCACATCGTTTGTCGACGATTTTGGCTGCGGATCAGATCCTTGTTATGGCTGAGGGGCGTATAGTGGAGCAGGGCACGCACGCAGATTTAATTGAAGAAAACGGCGAGTATCGAAGCCTCTATGAGGCGCAGTTCAAAAAATTGCTGGCGGAAAGAGACAGGCTCCGGCTGCGGGCTGCCGGAGCTTAGTAGGATTAGACTTGTATTTTAGTAGCGGTCGAAGCTGATAAAGCGGCTGCCTTGGAAAGAGAGATGGCCGCGATCATCTTCTCGTAGTAAGCCGTATTCGCTATGAGGGACTTTGAATTCCATGCGGTCTCCGCTTTCCACCTCGAAGGTGACAAAGTAGGTGGTGGAAGAGGAATAGTTGTGCATATCGTCGCTGCCCGTGCTGTGGCGGTGCGTGTGCACGTCGGCGCGTTTAGTGGCGATGGTGGCATCGACCTTTAAGAGCGGAGATTTGTTGTTTTTATGCCAAGTTCTGCCGCTCCTGATCACTTGAACGATGATCAGGACGAAGACGAGGACGAAGCCCGCAATGACTAAGACGGGCACGATGGAAAACACCCCTTCAACCATGTTGAAACCAAAGAGTAAATTTCTCATAATATGTCTCTTTCTGCTTAATACATTTATTCTATCCTTTTTTGCTATGTAAGTGAAAGGATCTGACAAAAGTTATAACTCCAACTAGTGGTAATTATCAAATGTTTTCTGAATTTGCATG
>CAYFTG010000037.1:0-4743 GCA_964346175.1 uncultured Mageeibacillus sp. | reverse complement strand
TTTTTCACTGAATCAAAAAAATCGCCACTCAGCTATGAGCTAAGTGGCGATTACTGCTATCTTGTAACTTCTCAATCTTCCAATCGCGCCAGCAACTCAGATACAGGCACGCCATAACGCGGATCCACATAATTAGGGGCGATTTCAGCGATCGGTTCCAACACGAAGCGCCGCTTTTGCAGCTCAGGGTGAGGTAGTTTAAGCGCCTCACTATTAATGATGAGGTCAGAATAATAGATGAGATCGAGATCCAAAGTGCGCGGACCCCAGTGACGGGTTCGCTCGCGCCCGGAATCGTTTTCTAAACTGTGAAGATACTTGAGCAAAACCTCCGGCGCGAGAATAGTTTCTACATACACAGCGCCATTCAGAAAATCATCCTGATCAGTGACACCATACGGAGGCGTCTCGATCAAAGTAGACGTCGCTAAACGGCGGATAAATTCATTCTCGTCCATGGCCTTTAACGCGGTTTCGATATATGACTCGCGATCGCCCATATTGCTTCCTAATGCCACAATCGCAGGTTGCCAACCGCGACTGAGATCAATGGCAACTTCGCTCAACGGCAGGCCCACCGGCGCCCAGGGCTTCGCTAATCTGAGCTCAACCTTTCTGAGACTCGGGTATTCAAGCAATAAGTGTTCCGCTAAGCGACCAGCAGCCGTCTCAATCAGATTATAGTTCTCCGCCTGCAGGAACTTAGTCATTTCCAATGCGGCCTCGCCGTAATGGACAGAAGCGTGGACATTGTCATCCCTTATCGCTCCTTCCATATCGAGATAGAGTTTGGCGGATACAACAAATTTCTGGCCTAGATCTTTTTCCTGCTGAAAAACCCCGTGATTGGCAAACACAATCAAGTCTTTAATCTCAACATAGTCCATATTCAGCCTCCAAAATAGCACGCGCGACCGTCAGCGCCTCTTTCGTTTTCCTCACATCATGCACGCGGAAGATGCGACAACCCTTTTCATAGCCAATCACACTGGTAGCAGCCGTCGCCACATCGCGTTGATTTGCTGGAACGCCCTCTAACAACCTGCCCAGAAAGCCCTTACGACTCGTACCCAAAAGAATGGGCAGATCAAAACTCTGCAGCTCTTCCAGATGTTTAAGCACAAACAAGTTCTCTTCAATGCGCTTTGCAAAACCAATACCGGGATCAATGCAAATTTGCGAGCGAGCAATGCCCGCTTTCTCCGCCCGTCTCAACATTTTCGCCAGATCATTTTTCACGTCAGAAATCAGATCTGAATAATTCATGTCGCTCCGATTATGCATAACACAGACAGCTGCCCCGGATTCCGCAATCGCAGAGGCCATTTCTTCGTCGTAAGTCAGACCCCAGATGTCGTTAATCATATCCGCCCCTGAGGTCAAAGCAGCGCGCGCTGTCTCCGCTCGATAGCAGTCGATTGAAATAGCGATTTCCGGATACCGGACCCTGATCGCTTTTAATATAGGTAAAAGACGAGCAATTTCTTCTTCAGTCGAGATTTGCTCATGTCCCGGCCTGGTAGATTCCGCTCCGATATCGATAATATCTGCACCTTCCGACAATAGGAACTCGCAGTGTTCTAACGCAGCATCAATGGAATCGTAATTGCCCCCATCCGAAAAAGAATCAGGAGTCACATTCAAAATCCCCATGATATAAAAATCATTGCCGTTCAGGATTTTTATCGGACCTATTTGCATACTTGCTCCTCTTTAGTATCTGAATGATTTGTTCTTTTGACTCTCCGGCCACTTACACTGAGCTCGCGCCGGACAGCTGAAGCAGGGACGCGACAGCTTATCCGCTCTGCGAATAAGCTTCGTCAACAATCCTTCCTCATCCTGTTCATTGGCACTGCGGTGACCACTTACAGCCTCTAAAATCACTGTCCGTCTCTCCTCCGGATAAGAGATCTCTTCCAGAAAAGACGCCGCCATCGGCACCCCGGCTTCATCGTGCGGAGTGCCATCCTCATATTCTTTAAGTCGACCGACATCATGCAAAAGAGCTGCCAGATAGATTTCGTCAGGATCCAGCCCTAATTTTTCCTCGCAATTAATAATACGGCTTATGCGCGCCACTGCCATGAAATGATCCAGATCATGGCCGCAAAAGATCCGCTCATGCTCGGCTTTTTTGATTCTGGCGAGCAGGTCGAGATATCGAGGATTGCTTAGCAAGCGATCGGTATAAATCATAATTTCAAAAGTGACAGAACGTGTTCACGCTCTGCAGGATCTTCAAACACACCGCAAGCTGCAACGGTAATCGTCGTAGCGCCCGGTTTTTTCACACCACGCATACTCATGCAAAAATGCTCTGCTTCTGCCACAACCAGCACACCCTCGGTCTGTAGATTTTCGTGAATAGCCAAGCAAATCTGATTAGTCATACGCTCCTGCAATTGCAAACGTCGTGCGTAGACATCGACGGTACGGGCCAACTTACTCAGGCCTGTCACTTCTTTGCGAGGCAAATAAGCGATATGCACTTTACCCATGAAAGGCAAGAGGTGATGTTCACACAACGAGTAAAAAGGAATATCTCGTTCTATTACAAGGCCGGGATTTTCCAGGGGAAATACTTGCGAGAGGTGATCGGCTGCGTCTTGATTTCGTCCACAGAGCAACTCTTCAAACATGCGGGCAACACGTGCCGGTGTATCAACAATACTGGGATTATTTACATCTTCTCCCAAAGCGGTCAGCAAATCACTTGTTGCTTTTTCAGCCTTTTGGCGGTCAATCATTTCTTACTACCTCATCTATTCTTATTAACGCTTTTCGCGCTGTTTCCAAATGTGATAAAGATCCGAAAACAACAATGCTGTCCTCGGCTCCTGCTTCTTCTTTAGCTGCTCTGGCAGCAGCCTCCACGGATTCTGCCAGGACACAATCAGTATGTGGCAGATATCTCTGACACAGTGATTGCAATTCCTCGGGGGGCAGACTGCGTGCCATCTCAGTACGCGGGAGCCAGATTTTGTCGAAAATATCGCTCAACTCCTGCAAAATCCCGGCAGCATCTTTGTCCTTGAATATGTGCAAAATCCCAAAACACTTGCCCTTGCTGCGGTACTGCCTCAAGTTCTCACCCAAAACCGCAGCTGCATCCTGGTTATGCGCGCCATCCAAAATAATATCGGGCGTACGTGCAATCAGCTCGAAGCTCCCATACCAGCTAGTTCGCACAAGACCCTCTTCAATCACCTCTGGACTAAGGCGATAGGGAGCCGGCAAATTCCGCAAAACCATCACCGCCAAAGTTGCATTCAGTATCTGTTGCTTCCCCGGCATATGGATGCTGTAGCTATGTCCATCGTAGAAAAAGCTCTGCGACTCCAACGCATCTTCGAGAATTTCAACGTCATCAGCGGACAAGATCATAAACGGCGCCTGCATCATTGCCGCCTGATCACGCAGTACCTGTTCGGCCTCAGCTACTTGCACCGTGCTGAAAACCGGAACAGCCTGCTTGATAATACCTGCCTTCTCTCTACTAACAGACGCGATATTGTCGCCCAACTCAGCCTTATGATCAAGACTGATACTGCTAAAAACCGTAGCCAGAGGAAAGTCGACCGCATTCGTGGCATCACTTCTGCCCCCAAGACCGGTTTCCATAATAAATAGTCGGACGGAAAGTCTTCGCGCGAGGACTAGGGCAATAGCCACTTCCATTTCAAAGACTGTCGCATGCCGCTCATGCAGCGGCGCAATGCGATCTGCGGCCTGCAAAACTATAGCTTCCGCCTGATCAAAATCTGCCTGTTCAACCGGCCGGCCGTTCAAGCTGAAACGATCCAAATACTGACGCACCTGCGGCGAAGTAAACGTCATCAGATCGATTCCCGCTGCTATAAACGAATGAGCCAAGTAACTTATAGTTGAACCCTTACCATTCGTTCCCGCAACATGAATTATGTCCAGCTCTTTCTCCGGATGATCCAATTCATCCAAAAGCGCCTTAATGATATCCAGCTGGTATTGGCTACCCAGTTCACGATACGAGTCTAATGATGGCATCGGCTTTTCATAGTGTTCCTACTATGCTCCTCAAAATAAAAACACCTCCGCAAGAGGAAGGTGTGGTTTGGGGCTAACTGCAACACCGTAGTCTAAAACTTTCGTCTAACGGACTCCCTCGTCCCGTTAGCACTTATCGGTAAACCGAAACGCGCTGCAATCTTCTATTCAATTTGCTCACCTATTATAGCCGTGGTTAAAAGCTTTAGCAAACCGCTTTGACTACTGTGTCAAATGCTCTGGTAAAGAAAGAATTATTCCTGTAAGTTAACAGCCCTTTAAACCAATATCCAGCATTAATAGGCAATAAAAAACCCCAAGCTTTGAGCTCAGGGTCTTTGTTTGTATCCGGCGAGTACCTACTTTTCCAGGTCGTCTCCAACCAAGTATCCTCGGCACAAGAGAGCTTAACTTCTGTGTTCGGGATGGGAACAGGTGTGGCCTCTCCGTCATTCTCACCGGAATGGTTGAAAGCACGTATGTCGCACCTTCAAAACTGCATAAGTTTATCAGATCTCATCTTAGACTTTTTAAGAGGGAGTAAAACTTTAATCTACTGTGTCAGGTTAACTAACTAAGAGTAACCATAACGACTTGTGGTCAAGTCTTCGGTCTATTAGTACCGGTACGCTGCATGTATTACTACACTTACACTTCCGGCCTATCAACCTGGTAGTCTTCCAGGGACCTTATCTCATTAAGAGAGGGAAATCTCAT
>CAYFTG010000036.1:0-5886 GCA_964346175.1 uncultured Mageeibacillus sp. | reverse complement strand
GCAAGATTCCAAATTAGGTCGGCATCGAGTAGGGGACCGATAACAAGGAAAGCAATCGCCACCGCTTTGAAGGCTGAGACTAAGAATTTTTTATCGCCGGACAGGAATTTGACATTGGATTCAGCGAAAAAGTACCAACCCACAATCGTAGTCAAGGCGAAGCTGGAGAGGGATAAGGACAGGAAAATTCCGCCAAAGGAACCAAAGCCGGCCACGAATCCGTTCTGCGTCATTAGAACCGCATCTTTCGACATCTCAGCTGCAGGAATACCTGTACTATAACTTCCGGAAACCATATTCACCATGACTGTAGACATGCAGATTAGGAAGGTGGAGATGAAAACTCCGATCATGGCGATGAAGCCTTGATCCGCCGGGTGATCGTTCTGTGCGACAGCATGTGAGTGTGGCGTAGAACCCATACCGGCTTCATTGGAGAAGAGTCCTCGCGCCAAGCCGAAACGTGCCGCTTCTTGAACTGTTATACCTAAAGCGCCGCCTGCAATCGCTTGGGGCGTGAAGGCGCCTACGAAGATCATTCGGAGTGAGGGGAGGAAAGCATCGAGGTTCATCAGGATGATGACTATGCTACCGAGTATGTAGGCGAACGCCATCACCGGAACGACTCTCTCGGAGAACTTGGCGATTCGTTGCATGCCACCAATTAGGATAACGCCGACGATGTTGCCGGTACCGACCTGTGCGGCCACAGCCGTGGCTAATGATTGTAGTGGTGTCATGCAGCCTTCGGGCACTTCCACTTTATCTTTGATATCTTGGATCAATTTCTTTACGCTGCCCCAGAGTTTTGTTATTTGTGGAAATTTCAGTTTAAAACTAAGAAAAATACCTACGCCGAGCAGGGCGAAGAGCAAGATATAGTTCCAGAGAAAGTCACTTATTGTTTTGATAATTTCGTTCATATTACTACCTCCTCTGTGCGAATGGATTTAGGGCCAAAGCGCTGTAGCAAGAAAACCAAAAGAATGATGATGACAGAGCGGGTAATCGCTGCTAAGAGTAAATTAAGCAAGGAAGTGTCGCTCCATACTTCAGATGCGTAGAAAAAGCGCATCAGATATTCTAGAGTGTTGCCGCCAAAGTCGCAGAGAACCAAGGACAGCACAAGAGGAACCGGATACTTTGTGCGGATGCTCTCAACTGCGAAATGGTAGATGATGCCGTAGCCGATGTAAAAGAAAATTTCTAGGAAGTAAGATCCTATCAGAAGCGGGGTAACATTGATTCCCACTATTGCCGCATATGCGATACGAGCTAAACATACTGCAAGACCGGTCCAAAACGAGAAACGGATCGCCTTATCAAAGCGAAAGATTCGAGTCCCCACAACCATGATCACTATGCCTAACGTGATGCGGAGGTCCGTGTCGCCTACAGGAATGCTGATCAGTGAAGCCAGCGCGGCGACAAGGATGACTAATACTCTCCTCTTCATAAAATGCCTCCTCGCAAGTTTTATGATTACGATTTATTTTGTCTATGAAATTTCTAGCTTATTATGGTTTTAACATTAATTTGAAAACTAGTTTTGAAAAGAAAGTTTATTCACTTTTGTGGGAAAAATTGAAACGAAAGTAAGCAAGGCTGAAATTCTTAGTGATTTTTTGATCTGAGCAGTTCTTCAAAATGTTCGAGATGGGTCAAGGTGTACCTCGTCATCAGCTCTATGATCTCTTCAACATCTTCTTCTTGCTTGCGCAAGAGCCAAGTTTCGAACATGCCTACGATTCCATTGACTAAGAAGGAGTAGTAATAATCAACCTTATATTTTGGTAAGTCAGGATAGATGCCCGAGAGGCTTTCGATCAGGCTGTCGTAGCCCGCGCTATAAATGCGCTGCAAAAGCTGGCTATTGGGGTTATTAATGATGGTTGCGGCGAGGAGCGGGTTTTTTTCAATAGTACGACAGACAATAGCGATGATAGGGATCGTTCTCTTGCCATCTGCGGCAGTGACTACATGCTGGATCGGGTAGGAACTGTCGGAATCAGCTGACAGGATCTGCACAAACTGTTGATACAGGTTTTCTTCCAATTGCTTGTAGAGCAGATCGATATTGTCGTAGTGGAGATAAAAGGTCGTCCTGCTGAGGTCTGCCGTGTCTGTCAGCTCGCTGACAGTAATTTCCTGTAGATTTTTCTTCTGAAGGAGTTTCACGAGAGTTTCTTGCAAGAGCATGTCCGTACGTTTGCTGCGCCGATCTCCTTTCTCCGGGCTGGCCACAAAAGAAATGATTAGATCGGAAGTGTTTGATTTGTGTTCCTGCTTTGCCATTTGTTACTCCATCGCTGTGATCAATTTCGAACATTTTAACATAATCTCGACAGTAATATCGATAGCTGTCTATTAATGAACATATATCGATTGATTGTGCATGGCTATCTAAAAAGGCGCTATATATACTAATTTTCATAGATTAGAGCTTAATTGGAGGTAAGTAGAGTGCTTGGCGATAAGCTTATCAGTGGCGTAGTAAAGCGGCATAAATTAATAATAGTGATATTCGCAGTTTTGACTGCAGTTTCTGCTTTTCTGATGTTAGGCGTGAAAATTAATTACGATCTTTCATCCTATATTCCGGATGGAGCCGACTCCACTTTGGCCATAGAGAAAATGCAGGAAGAGTTTGGCTCATCTCTGCCCAACGTGGAGCTCGCCATGCCCGATATGAATGTCACCGATGCTTTGGCTTTCAAGGAGGATTTGCTCGCCCTCGATTCTGTCTCGGCGGTGATCTGGCTTGATGATCAGCTGGACCTAGCAGTGCCTTTGGATTTACAAGATCAAGCTACAGTGGAAGGTTTTTACAAAGATTCGGTTGCGCTTTACCAGATTACGGCTGACCAAAACGATGCCGTAGCTTCTTTGCAAAGCTTGCGGGAGATTGCAGGTGAGGAGGGAGCGGTTCGCGGACAGATCGTGGAATTGGCTGAGGCCCAGCTGGCGACTCAATCCGAGATTGCCCGGATTATGATATTTGCCATACCGATCGCTCTGATCATCTTGGTCATTGCGACGAACTCCTGGCTTGAACCTGTTCTGTTTACTCTGGTAATTGCGGTTGGGGTCTTGCTTAATTTGGGTACGAACGTCATCTTTTCCGAGATCTCCTTTATCACGCAGTCGGTGGCTGCGGTGCTGCAATTGGCGGTGACGATGGATTACGCCATGTTTTTCTTGCACCAAACTAATGAGTACAAAGAGGCGGGGGATTCTTTAGAAGTAGCAGTTGCAAAAGCGATGAAGAAAAGTTTTTCACCGATTGCCTCATCGGCGGCTACGACGTTCTTCGGCTTTTTGGCTCTGGTCTTTATGCGCTTTCAATTGGGACCGGACTTGGGGCTGGTTCTAGCTAAAGGCGTTGTTTTTAGCATGCTGTCCGTCTTCCTCTTGCTGCCGGCTCTGATTTTGCTTTTGGATAAGTTTATTGAAAAAACCACACACAGGCCGTTTTTGCCTTCTTTCAAGGGTTTGGCCAAGCTTGTGACCAAGCTGGCTGTGCCGATCCTGATTATTGTTGCGTTGATTATTGTTCCGGCTTTTCTGGGGCAAAGGTCAAATGATTTTATTTACGGTATGGGTGGCTATGCCGAAGACTCACGCGCCGCTAGGGATGTCAGGCTGATCACGGATAGGTTTGGTAATAATATGCAGATGGCTTTGCTGGTGCCGCGCGATCAACCGGCGCTGGAAGAGGTCTTCATAGAGAAACTGGAGGAGCTGCCGGAGGTTAAGTCGCTTACTAGTTTCATCAGTGTTAGTAGTTCGGCTCTGCCCCCGGAAATCATTTCGGAGGAGTTGACGAGCCAGCTCTTGTCTGATGATTTCAGCCGCATTATTGTGGTGTCGAACTCACCATCGGAAGGGCCGGAAACCTTTGCGCTGGCCGAGCGGATCCGCGAGATTGCTGCCGAAATTTACGGGCCGGAAGCGGAGGTCCATCTGGTCGGTGAGAATTTTGTCATAACCGATATGCGCGATACAATTCAGGAAGACAGCATTATTGTGAATGGACTGGCCATATTGGCTGTTGCTTTGGTTATCGCGATTGCTTTCCGCTCAATTTCTCTGCCCTTCTTGCTGGTCTTGACTATAGAGATTTCTATCTGGATCAATCTGGCCATTCCTTATTTCAGCGGCACCAATCTGAGCTATATCGGCTATCTCATTATCAGCACAGTGCAGTTGGGGGCGACTGTAGACTACGGCATATTGCTCACGCAGCATTATATGGACAATCGAAAGATTTTGTGCAGAAAAGAGGCAGCGCGCAAGTCTGTCTCGGACACGGCAGGTTCTCTGGTTTCTCCGGCGTTTATCTTGGCTGCGGTCGGCTTCGTGCTGGCGGCAGTGTCCAGCATTTCCGTCGTCAGCGAGCTGGGCTTGGTATTGGGTCGCGGCGCCTTGTTGTCATTAGGCATGGTCATTTTCCTCTTGCCCAATCTCTTGAGAATCTTCGATCGATTAATCGAAAAAACCACATGGAAGGCAAATTTTTTGCCTAACTCACTTATACATAGAAAAGAAAAACAGGAGTTTACTCACAATGAACAGAGTTAAGGAAAAAATGAATACTAGCGGAAAAACACGTGGAGCTAAAACAGCTCGCGTGTCAGCGCTGCTTCTTATCATGGTTTTGGTCTTCTCCTTTATGCCGAGATATTCAGGTAAAGCAGCGGGCACATTACTTACACCGACCGCCGCAGGAGGGGAACCCCAGAAGCGTGAAGTGATCTACGGTAAGCTGGCGGCTAATGGGAGTTGTGACAATATCTTTGTCGTTAATCACTATGATTTGTCTGAGCTGCAGAGTTTCAGTGATTACGGAGATTACGCCACAGTTATACAGCTGACGGGGGAGAACGTCCCGCAGTACGAAGCGGGAGAGGTGAAGCTTTCGGCTGCTGCGGGCAGTTATTATTATCAAGGCAATCTGAACTCGCACGAGCTACCTTGGTTGATCGACATTACGTACGAGCTTGATGGCGAAAAGATTCCTGCTGCAGAGGCTGCGGGTGCGGCGGGTGAGCTTTTTATAGAGATTGCTATCAGGCAAAACCTGGCAGTGGATCCGTTCTTTTTCGAGAACTATGCCCTGCAGGTGTCAGCAAATTTGAACCCGAATAAGGCGCAAGTCGTGGAAACGAATAAAAGCGCTACGGTCGCTATTAGTGGTGAAGATCGTGTACTTAATTGGATTGTTTTCCCGGGACAAGAGGCTGACCTCTTCATGCGCTTGCAGGTAAAAGATTTCGAGCTGGCGGCGATGACCTTTGCGGGCGTCGGGCTGAATTTCGAGTTTGATTTTGATTTGGAGGAGATGGACGAGCTGTCTGAAAACACGGCAGGCTTGGCTGAGCTGTCGGATGCTATTGGGCAGCTGGCAGATGGTGCCGAAGAACTGGAGTCTGCGGTAGACCAGCTGCAAGGCGGTCTCGTTGATATCGAGGAGGGGAGTGGCAGCTTGGCGAAGAATGCTTCACAGCTGTCAGAGGGAGCCGGTGAGCTTCACAACGGTTCGGTCCAACTGCAGCAAGGACTGAAGGAGTATAGTGGTGGCGTGTCGTCAATCAAGAACGGTATGGCCGGCTTCACGTCCGGTATGACGCAGCTGCGATCGGGCATCGCTCAGTTGGCGACGAGCGGCTCGAGCCTCAGTTCGGGATCAGCAGAGATTCTGGAGGCATTGCAGCAGATAGTGCAGGGGATGTCGGTGGATTCCGGCTTAGGTGACTTAGGCTTCGCTGCGCCTACTGAAGAAGAATTGGCGGGGCTTGATGACTTGTTGGCAGGCTCTGCTGAGTTTAAGGCGGGCTTGAATCAACTTGCTACAGGGGCTGCCGGTATTGGGGAGCTCTATGCGGG
>CAYFTG010000035.1:0-6096 GCA_964346175.1 uncultured Mageeibacillus sp. | reverse complement strand
CAAAACCCCAAGCCTCGAGGAGTTCCGCCAGCACATGTGCGTGCTCATTGCCGAATGCTTTCTCGTAGCCATGAACCTTGGCGTAGAGTTTTTGAAACAATGGCTCAATACGCTGCAGGTGATTAGAGAAGAAGAAGCCTCTGCGGGAAGCTGTCAGCAATTTCTTCACGTTGGCTACCGAGTTGAGAGCGGGTGTCTTGAGTGCCATGACCAGATCAAATTGTTTGATCCAGCCTCGTTCAGCTAGGTCGATCTCCTCCCAGGAGGAACGGACGAGCTCGTACTTTGCTTTGGGCCAAGAAGCGGCTGTTAAACTTTGCTCGGCTTTTTCCAACATCTTGTCAGCGATTTCCACCCCGACAACTTTCTCAGCACCGGTCTCCAAAGCTAACAAAAGATAGCGCCCCGATCCGCAACCTACATCTAAGATGTGAGCATCCTGCAGTGTCATGAACTGCTCTAGGTAGGAAAAACTGTTTACCTGTTTCTCGTCCGGCAGTGCCGGAAAGCCGGCCGCGCGCCTATTCCAGCGTTCGCGCAGTTCCGCCAGATCACTCTCTTTCTCTTCAACCTTTTTTATCAGCTCATCAATGTTCATTCACGGTACCTTTACAATTTCTTTTTTAGATTCGGTCACAATCATCCCTGCATTCTTAGTCTATAATACCTTTTACAGCTAAGGAGGCAAAGGAATGAATAGTGACACCCTCTCTCGTCTCGATGATTGGCGCTTTCGAAATAAGGGCCGCCTACTACTTGTTATTGCGACTCTCTTCTGGATGGGGCTTTATACATATCCTTCTCTCCTGACTCCGTATCTTGAAGATGTTGGCGCCAGCTTAACTCAGGCGGGTCTTATTCTGGGTGGCTATGGTTTCACGCAAATGATTCTTAGGTTGCCGCTTGGTATTTGGTCTGATTTTTTGCAAAAAAAGAAGGTTTTTGTAATCGCAGGACTGACTTCCGCACTCGTCAGTGCCCTAGGTCTAATGTTGACACAGGAAATCTACTTGATTTTCATCTTCCGAGCCTTAGGTGGAGTGGCTGCGGCTTTCTGGGTACAGATGTCCGCACTATATATGAATTATAATGTTGAAAACAGCACGGCAGCGGTCAGCCATCTGGGCCTTGTCAATAGTGCTGGTACGATTATCGCTACTTTCATCGGTGGTCAGGTAATTGCGCGCTTGGGCTATCAGAGTGGTTTCGGGCTCGGAGCTATCTTCGCAGGCATGGGGTTTGTGCTTTGCTTGTTCTTGCCGGAGGATAAATTGGCGCCGAACGAGAAAGTGGCAAGTGCAAAATCTGTGTTTCAAGGATTAAGACTCAGCATCAAAAACCAAGGATTGATCTGGGGCTCCCTCTTCGCTGCGGTCTCACAGTTTCTTACCTACTCCAGTGCACAGGGCTTCGTACCGCAATATGCGTCCAACCACGGCGTGTCGGCCTCGCAAATAAGTATCATGGTCACAATTAACACCATCGCTCGTTTTATTGCAATTGTTTTGGTGAGTAGGATTTTGCTGCGCTATTTTCGGCCAAAACAGATACTCCTTGTAAGTATGCTGTTCAACGCCTTTTTGCTCTTCGCAATACCTTTGGCACAGAGCTATATGTCCTTAGTTATTATTATGTTCCTTCTAGGTCTGGTTTCTGCCACTCAGATGACATATTTCATGGATGCTGCAACCAGTCACATGCCTGCTGAGCGCAGGTCTACTGCAGTCGGTTTCTATCAAGCAGCCTACGGAATCGGCATGGTAGCCGGGCCTGCACTTACAGGAGCCATCGCTGATGTATCTACTCTCTCCTCAGCCTTTCTTGTCGCCGGTTTCATCGGCTTGCTGGCAGTTGGACTGATGGCTTGGAAGCTGCCGGATCGGGCAGCGATTCAGAGCTGAGGCAACTTGCAGAGGGACAATCTACTTAGCACGTCGCTTGCAGAGATCTAATATTCGCACAATCCTTTTGCCGCTTTCGAAAAGGAGCGGGCCGACATTCTCTATCGCTGTTTCCAGGCTCATCGGGCCATTAGCAATCGGAAGGACTAGGTCTATCCCTTCAGCATAAACAGAATCCAGGTTGAGCTCACAGCTGCCGACAACCGCAATTAGCGGAATTTCCAGTTTTTTCGCTCTGCGAGCAATTCCGATGGCAGTCTTTCCGGAGAGGCTGGAATTATCCATCTTGCCTTCACCTGTGATCAGAAGATCTGCTCCTTCGGCTTGCTCGTCGAAACTCAGCAAATCGAGTACTGTGTTAATTCCGTTTTTTGCCTCAGCAGCTAGAAGGGCAAAAAGTGCTGCGCCCATCCCACCGGCAGCACCTGCTCCTGATAGATCTACAACTTTCCGTCCGCTGCTTTGTTCCAAAATCTGTCCATAACGCTGCAAGATCTGATCCAAGTCTGCGAGCTGATCTGCCTTGGCACCTTTTTGTCTTGCATACACATAAGCTGCGCCGTCGGGTCCGCTTAAGGGGTTTGTGACGTCGCAGACTGCATAGAACTTTAGCTCTTTCAAACGCGAATCGAGGCCGGATAGATCTAGGTTATCCAGCTCAGCTAGCCCCGCCGCACCAGGCCCTACGCTCGTGCCCGCTTCCGTCAGAGCTCTGACGCCTAATGCTTGAGCCATACCGATGCCTCCGTCATTGGTGGCACTGCCGCCCAGCCCGATATAAATTTCTGTGGCACCCTTGGAGACAGCATCTAGGATCATTTCTCCAGTGCCGAAGGTGGAGGCTCTATACGGATCCAATTCATCATTCGCAAGCAGAACCAGACCCGAAGCTGCTGCCATATCAATGACAGCTAAGTTGCCCCGGAGAGTATAGTCAGCTATGATTTCCCGCCCCAGAGGATCGTGTACGCTCACGCTGACACGCTTTGCTCCCAATGCTTCCACCAAAACCTCACTGGTGCCCTCGCCACCATCAGCCACGGGCAGTTTCAATACTTCCAGATCAGGTCTGAGAGATTTCATGCCTTCAGCAATGTAATCTGCCACCTCCAATGAGCTGGCACTCCCCTTAAATGAATCACTTGCTATGACTATTTTCACAAAACAACCTTCCTCTTCTACAAGATCATCGAGCTGCCGTTACTCAGCTCTAATAATTTCAGCAAAAAGCTCTAAGCCCTCTCTCAGTTCTTCTTCACTAGCACCTGCGAAACCGATAATAACATAATTGCGCATGGCAGCTTCTTCCCGACTGCCCTCCTGACAAAAATCAGCGACAGAATTGATGGCTATACCTGCTTGGCGTAGAGCCAGCAGCTTTGCTTCCGTCACCGGTCCTTCCACCCTGATTACCAGGGAAGTACCGGATTGATAATTAAAAACCTCAAAGCCAAGTTCAGACAAGAGCCGGAGCAGGACTTCGTGCTTTCCTGCATATAATGTGCGCATACGGTTGACATGGCGCTCGAACGATCCGTTTCTGATAAATTCACAAAGTGCACGTTGGACAAAGCCCGAAACCGGACATTCACTACTGTAGTGGGTCTCGTATCTTTCCAAAAGCTCCTGCGGCAAAATCATAAAGCTGATGCGCAAGGCTGGCGATATCGATTTGGAAAAGCCGCTCATATAGATGACACGATCGCTCGAATCGAGGCTTTTTAGAGACGGGACCTTACTGCTGCGGTACTGAAACTCAAAATCGTAATCGTCCTCTATGATATAGCGACCCGCAGCTTTCGCCGCCCAGTTCAATATTTCAATGCGGGCATCAACCGGCATCAACGCGCCAAAGGGAAATTGATGTGAGGGCGTCAAATGAAGCACCGAGACCGCCTCCGGCAAGGCCTCCACATCGACAGAGTAGATCACTTGGCGACTCTTCGCGTCGTAATGTAAATGGTTCACACTGAGGTATTTGCTGGAAGCGTGTAGGTAGGAGGTTTTGCCGACCATGTAGCCTGGATTCTCGAAAGCGAAGACAGATTCCTCCGGCAAAATATTCTCCACTTGCGCAATCAACTGGCTAATCCCGGTTGATATTATGATGCGTTGCGGATCAACATCGATACCGCGAGCAGAACCTAGATATCTGGCGATTTCTTCCCGTAAGTCGTAGAGCCCTTTGGGTGGAGTATGAGCTAGAATCTCCGCCTCCTCGCTGATGGTTCTGCGAAAAACCCGTCGCCAATCTTCGTAAGGGAAATGAGCTGCATCCACACCTGAAATGGAAAAGTTATACTTATAGTCTTCGTCCTTTTCCTCCGGCAGAACTTCTGCAGCTTGCGGCAATATCAGGAGATTATCTATCGATTTTATGAATGTACAAAAACTCACGAGAGGGAATATATATATGGATATTTATGAAAAATTATTTGGCGGCGTCATCATGGACGTCACCAATGTCGAAGAAGCAAAAATTGCTGAAGCTGCAGGCGCAGTCGCAGTCATGGCTCTGGAGCGCGTACCGGCGGACATCCGCAAGGACGGTGGTGTAGCTCGTACTTCTGATCCGGCTATGATCGAAGAAATCGTGAAGGCGGTAGAAATCCCTGTGATGGCCAAGGTGCGCATCGGTCACTTTGTAGAGGCTCAGATCCTGGAAGCTATTGGTGTCGATTTCATCGACGAGTCTGAGGTCTTAACCCCGGCCGACCACACATTTCATATAGATAAGAAAAAATTCAACACACCCTTTGTCTGCGGAGCACGCAATCTGGGAGAGGCACTGCGCCGCATCGCTGAAGGCGCCAGCATGATCCGCACAAAAGGTGAAGCGGGGACCGGCGATATCAGTCAGGCGGTCAATCATTTGCGTACTATCATGGCTGACATTGCCCGCGTTGCCGCCACAAGCGAAGATGAACTACACGTTTTAGCCAAAGATATGCAGGTTGATTTTGAGCTCGTAAAATATGTCCACGATCACAAAAAACTGCCTGTTCTGAATTTCTCAGCTGGCGGTGTAGCCACTCCTGCCGACGCTGCCCTGATGCGCCAGTTAGGAGCAGAAGGTGTCTTCGTTGGTTCCGGTGTCTTTAAGGCCGACAATCCCGAGCAGCGCGCCCGTGCCATCGTCCAAGCAGTAGCGAAATATGACGATGCTCACGTTTTGCTAGAAGTCTCACGTAACTTAGGTGAAGCCATGGTCGGCATCAATATGGATGAACTCGAGAAAAACTTCAGCGATCGCTAATATCTAAATCATATAAAAGAGCGGCCAAAGTCTTGGCCGCTCCCGATTTTTATTACTCTTCGGATCCGGCTTAACGGATCCGTATTAAATTTACACCTTATGCTTCGAGCGCTGAATTAAGCTTTTGTACCAGCTCGTCCACGTCTACACTGTGAACCATGGCAGCTTGCTCTAATGTTTCCGCCTGAGAAGCCGGACAACCTAAACAGTGCATGCCGACGCCCATCAAAATAGGAGCCAGTCCGGGATCTACGCGCAAAATTTCGCTAATCATCATATCTTTTGTAATTTTTGCCATTATTGAATCCTTTCATTTTACGATTTTAAATAATGTCCTCGAAAGTAGCAGATAAATTAACTATTCTTTACTCCGCTAAACAGTATCAACTACATTCTAAGAGAAAAGTGTTTCATTTATCACCCTGCAGCTCATCTTAAACCAATAAAGATGATTTGTTAAGACGACTATTCTAATCCCGGTCGAGGACCAGGTTCGGACCCAGTGACCAATTCGCCTGTATAATCAACTACTCCGCCTGCATTGATAGCTACAAGATAGCCCAAATCCTGTGCTTGCTTAAGAGCAGCAGAGGAACGATTCCCAGTGCGGCAATACAAAAGCAGAACCGCTTCACGATCGGGAATTTCAGCAGGCAGTCGTTCGGCAAAGTCCTCCGAAGGCATCAATATCGCTCCGCTGAGATGTCCTTCAATATATTCGGATTCTGAGCGCACATCAATTAGATAAGCGTTTTCGCCCAAATGCCAGGCAATCCTCTCAGCCGCATCCGGGTCAGTAAGCACAGACGCTTTTTCGTCAATGACCTTTACTGCCTTGGCATCTGCCTGTGGCGGATAACTTTCCCTTATCTCGGGTGCTAAGTTTATTTTGGCCAAGCTGCCCAGCGGAGGCTGCTCCAAGTTATCAGGAAAATAAAT
>CAYFTG010000034.1:0-6312 GCA_964346175.1 uncultured Mageeibacillus sp. | reverse complement strand
ACTACACTACAAGCAGAGGCTGGGCTCCTAATTGAGTTGATCGTATCGGTTCCAATCCCGATTATTCCCATATTAGCTGCGATCGCGGCCCCTGTTCCTCCGGATGAACCTCCTGGGGTCCTAGTCAGATCGTAGGGATTAAGACTTTGTCCCAACATCGAGCTAATGGTCTCACCCCAGATCGCAAATTCATGCAGATTTGTTTTCGCTAAAATAACCGCACCGGCCTGACGCAGTTTTTTGCTAAGAAAGGCGTCTCCATCAGGCACATAACCTTCTAATGATTTCGAGCCTGCAGTTGTCGCCATATCATAGGTCTCAACATTATCTTTCAAGAGAACGGGAATACCATGCAGTGGACCGCACAGCTCACCTTTTTCCTCAAAGTAGCGATCAAGTTCTGCAGCTTCTTCCAATGCCCGAGGATTAGTATTTATTATGGCATTGATAGCTGGACCTTTTTGATCATAAGCTTCAATTCGCTTCAAGTAGGCGGAAGTAATTTCCTTGGCTGTCACTTTCCAGGCTTTCATAGCTTCGTGCACGAGAGCGATCGTAGTTTCCATCACGTCAAAATTATCCATGAGAATCTCCTTTTTCAATCATAAAATAGAAACGGGAGAGAAATCGTAATGAAATCCCTCCCAGACAATGAATCTTCTCCGATTTAGCCGAAGAAATTCAAGAGCAATCCGGCTGCTATAGTAGAGCCGATTACACCTGCTACATTAGGCCCCATGGCGTGCATGAGTAGGAAGTTAGACGGATTGTATTTCTGTCCTTCCTTTTGAACTACACGGGCAGCCATTGGTACAGCAGATACTCCCGCTGCACCGATTAAAGGATTGACCTTGCCCTTAGTCAAGACATACATCAGCTTGCCCAAGAGAACTCCACTGGCTGTCCCGATCGAGAAGGCTACCAAGCCCAGTAGGAGGATCTGCAGAGTCTGCGCTGTGAGGAATCTTTCAGCTGTTGCCGTCGCCCCGACAGTGACTCCCAAGAAAAGTGATACGACATACATCAGAGCATTCTCTATCGCATTGACCAGCAAAGGGACACGCTCAGACTCTTTCAGCAAGTTGCCGAGCATCAACATGCCAATCAACGAGGCAGCCGAAGGCAAAAGAAGAATACTAAGGATAGTCACGATAATCGGGAAGAGAATTTTCTCGGTTTTACTAACTTCACGCAGCTGCTCCATCTTGGTTTCACGTTCTTCCTTCGTTGTGAGCAACTTCATTATAGGTGGTTGTATGAAAGGCACCAACGCCATGTACGAATAAGCGGCAATGGCGATTGCCCCTAACAAATCCGGTGCTAGACGACCTGTCAAATACAAGGCTGTCGGACCATCGGCTCCACCGATTATGCCGATCGAAGCAGCTTCCTGCGGCGTGAAACCTAAGCCGAGGGCTCCAAAAATTCCAATCTGAGCGGCAGCTCCCAACAGTAAGCTGCGAGGATTTGCAATCAGCGGTCCAAAATCTGTAGAAACACCAACACAGAGGAAAATCAAGGGCGGATATATACCTAGGGCGGTTCCTTGATAGAGGTAGTAGAGCAGGCCACCCGGTTGGTTGCCGAGCGGACTGTCCATCAAACCTGCTAGAGGTAAGTTAACCAAGAGCATACCGAAAGCTATCGGCAAGAGTAGATATGGCTCAAAACCCTTCTTGATGCCCAGATACAAGAGAAGGCAGGCAATCCCGATCATGATTAAATTCCCTGGTACCATGATTCCGAAAAGCGGTGTGTTCAGAGAAAACAGTTCGACAAAACCTGAACTCCGTAAAAAATCAACAATCATATCTAACATAGTGGTCTCCTATTGCAAACTTACTAGCATATCCCCAGATTTAACAGCGTCTCCTTTGTTGACAAATATATCTCCGACAACAGCATCATGAGGCGCAACGATTTCATTTTCCATTTTCATGGCCTCAATAACGACAAGAGTATCACCGGCTTTGACCCTATCATCTGTTTTAACGGGAACGTCCCAAATTTTGCCCTGTAAAGGGGCGAGGACTACTTCTCTACCTTCCGCAACCGACTGCGGAGCAGGAGTGGGGGTAGAAACCGGGGCAAGATTGTGTGCTGCCACTGGAGCGGGCGGGCTAGACTTAGCTGTTTTTACTGCCGCCTGCTGACCAGAACTCAGCTCTTCAACTTCAACGTGATACTCAACACCATCAACTACTATTCGATACTCTTTACTCATTTCAATTTCCCTTCTATAAAGGTCTTCTATGTGTGTCCACTATGCCCGCCGCTTCCCATCCTGACAGCGGTTCTTGCTGACGTTCAATTTTTTTAATTACAAAATTACTATCTTTACCTAAAAACGCAGAGATGGCTGCTGCAATAATAGCGACGGTTCTTCCGTCCGGCTTCGTTTCCGTTGCTGTTTCAGGCTCCTTGGGGGAGTCGGGTTTATCCGGCGTCGTGTCCTCTTCCATATCTTTCTTGCGATTCAGGATAGCGACAAGGTCAATTATGTAAGACAGAAGTAAAAGCACAACAAATACGACAAGTATTGAAAACAAAGATATCCAGATGCCATCCATGAAGGTCAAATTCTGTGAATTCATAAGCTTGTCTCCTTACAAGGGAATATTCCCATGCTTCTTCGTTGCTACAGAAGCCCGTTTGCTCCGAAGTGTGTCAAAAGATGAAATCAAACGCTGCCTGCTCTCTGCAGGAAGAATTACATCGTCCAGATAACCTCTGGCAGCGGCAACATACGGATTCATCATCGACTCTAAGTACTCATCAATCTTCTCTTGGCGTTTAACCTCCGGATCAGTGTCAGCTGCAATCTCCTTCGAGAAAATTATATTTGCCGCACCTTCTGCACCCATGACAGCAATTTCTGCGGTCGGCCAAGCCAGTACAATATCACCTCCGAGATGCTTGGAGCACATGCCAATGTATGCGCCGCCATACGCTTTGCGGGTGATGAGAGTGACTTTCGGCACTGTAGCCTCACTGTAGGCATAAAGCATTTTCGCACCGTGCCTGATTATTCCACCATACTCTTGCTCCGTGCCGGGCAAGAAACCCGGAACATCTACCAGCGTCAGCAAGGGAATATTGAAGGCGTCGCACATGCGGATAAAGCGCGAAGCCTTGTCTGATGCATTTATATCGAGGCAGCCTGCCAAAACTTTCGGCTGGTTCGCAATAACGCCAATACTCTCACCGTTCATCCTTAAAAACCCAACAATCATGTTCTGGGCGTATTCAGGCTGCACTTCGAAGAAGGTGCCATTATCAGCCAAAGTATAAATCAAATCCTTCATATTATAAGGTGTGCGCGGGTCATCGGGAACAAGGGTATTCAGCGCATTCAGCAAAGTGTTGGGGTCTTCGTTACTATCGCATTTCTCAGCTTTTTTCATATTTGTTTGCGGGAGAGAGCTGAGGAGCTGACTTAGCTGGCTAAAGCTATTTATCTCATTGGCAGCCCTAAAATGGGCGACGCCACTAATGCTGTTGTGAGTCATTGCTCCACCAAGCTCTTGAGCAGTGACCTCTTCTCCTGTCACAGTCTTGATAACTTGTGGGCCAGTGATAAACATCTCGCTGATTCCATCAACCATGAAGATGAAATCTGTCAAGGCCGGAGAGTAAACAGCACCTCCGGCACAGGGGCCCATGATGACCGAAATCTGCGGGATCACGCCTGATGCCTTGGTATTGTTGTAAAAAATTCGACCATAGCCGGCGAGCGAATCCACACCTTCCTGGATGCGAGCACCACCGGAATCGTTAATTGAGATAATTGGGCAGCCTACCTTCAGAGCCATTTCCTGGGTTCTGACAATTTTGTCAGCGTGCATTTCTCCGAGAGATCCGCCAATAATGGTAAAATCCTGCGCAGTTACGCAGACCAGACGACCGTCAATAGTTCCGTAGCCGCAGACGACACCATCGCCAGGGGCATATTTCTTGTCCATGCCGAACTGAGTGGAGCGATGCTTAACGAACATTCCCGTTTCGACAAAACTTTTCTCGTCGAGCAAGGCATCTATGCGTTCCCGGGCTGTCATTTTACCGCGATCGTGCTGGCGTTCGATCGCTCTTTCACCTCCACCTTGCCTGAGTTTTCCTTTCAATTCGACCAGCTCTTTTTGTTTTTTAGTCAAAGCTCGTCCTCCTCTTTATCTGCTTGGGTTTTCCAATTTCCTAAAGCTTGCCGGAATTTCATAAAGTCCGCCGGACCATTCAACAAGTTCCTCCAGCGCTCTGGCAGCTAGGCGTTCATGTGTTGCGGTGGCAGGATCTATCTCTAAGTCATCCGGCAAGGCTACTTTGCCTTCTTTGCGCATTTTTTCAATTTCTGCCTTGGCTGCATATTCTCCCAGAGGTGTCTCTTGGGCTACAGCAGCCAACATAGCTCTACGCTCTTCTTCTGACTCAGCCATGTAGAGATATGCGATACCCTGTTCAGTGACAACATGTGTGACGTCTTCACCGTATATCATTATCGGCGGTGCGGCAAAGCCACTCTCTTGACCGATCTTGACAGCATCTAATTCAGGTTTAAAATTGAAGCCGAAACGTCCCTGACTTGTGAGCATCTGAACTACAAGCTTCTTGCCTCTCTGCAGAGAATTGCCGGGATTGGGCATCATGTCGAGCCAAGCTGGGGATGTGTGTCTGCGGCCTAATGTGTTGTGTCCCATATTTGGAGCTCCGCCGAATCCGGTCAAACGCCCACTGGTTACGGTAGAAGAGTTGCCCAGATAGTCCATTTGCAATGTTGCACCAAGGAAAAGGTCGATACCGTAGAGGCCGGCAATCTGTGCAAAGGCTCTATTTGATCTCAGTGTCCCATCTGCACCGATCGGGAATATATCCGAACGAGCTTCCGTGTAGCGTTCCATTCCGATTTCTCCGCCAAAGGTGTACATGCTTTCTACCCAGCCCTTTTCAATTGCAGGAATCATGGTGGGATGCGGGTTAAGGACCCAATTCTTACAGACCTTGCCCTTAAGGCCAAGTTCCTCACCATAGGTAGGTAATAATAATTCTATTGCTGCTGCGTTGTAGCCAATACCATGGTTAAGCGAAGTAACTCCGTGTTTTGCGTAAATACCCTTGATCGTCATCATTCCCTGCAGAATATGCTGATCACGAATCTTTTTTGGATCTCTTGTGAAGAGCGCTTCCAATTGGAAGGGTTCATCTGCCAAAACAATGAAATCTACCCAATCGCCGGGAATGTCGACGCGAGGTAGTGCACCACGTTCTACAATTTCGTTAGTTTGAACAACTACGATTGCCTGGTGAAAGGCAGCTGCTTCAACCAGCGTAGGTGTGTCCTCTGTGCTGTATCCTGTAAATAAATTACCATCCGGATCGGCTTGTTCAGCTGCCACGAGGCAAATGTCCGGGATAAGGTCGACAAATAGTCGCGAATAGAGTTCAAGATAGGTGTGGATGGCGCCAATTTTCAATTTGTTTTCTGCGAGCATATCTGCCAAACGCACACTTTGCTTTCCGGCGTAAGCGAAATTGATCTCGCTGGCGATGCCCTTGTCGAACACATCTAAATGCTCGTCCCTAGATATTGAAGGAACTATCATCGTGACGTCATTTACTATGTCGGGATTTACTTGTGTGAGAGCTTGCGCCAAAAATGTTGCCTGTTTCTGATTGTTACCCTCAATGACCACTCTGTCTCCGGGACGCATCAGTGCTTCCAATGCTTCAGCAATCACCTTACTATCGATCTGCTTTTCTGCAATGTAGGGGGCTACACTTTCAAGACGTGACTGCTTCATATCACGCTTTCTATGCCAATTCATAATGAACCTCCTTGCGCAATTAATATTTCTGTATTGTATAAATTTATATCGAATTAGCAGAAAGACTCTGTAACAAACAGAGAACTACATCTAAAGGTTATCATTACGACAAGCCTGTGTCTAATACTAAAATCCATAGCAATCATAACGTTTTTGTTATACAACGAAGTAATCGAGTAGGGGACAAGTTGATTTTCGTGTCAGTTGATTTTCGTGCCAGGCACGAAAATCAACTTGTTCTAGATCTGGATCTAAATCACAAATACATGACTAGAGGCGAGGTAAGACGATTTTTGCAAAAGTAAAAAATCGCTTACTATACTACATTTTTCAGCAAAAAAGAAACCTGCTAAACCGCTGTTCGCAGTGGCTAGCAGGTTTTTAGCTTCTTTTTACTGTGAAAGTTAATTATCTAAACGTTACTGCTAACTTGTAACTTCTCAATCTTCCAATCGCGCCAACAACTCAGATACAGGCACGCCATAACGCGGATCCA
>CAYFTG010000033.1:0-8790 GCA_964346175.1 uncultured Mageeibacillus sp. | reverse complement strand
CGTGCTTTGTGCTATTCTAGTAGCATCAATATCAGCAAATTATTTTTTGCGCGAAACCGGGTGCAAATGTGAACGAAAGATACTTTTTGAATCAACTTGAAGACGAGCTGGTAATAGCTCTAGGTTGCACAGAACCGATAGCTGTTGCTTATGCCGCAGCTTTAGCGAGAAAAGAGTCGGGTTACGATGAGATCGAGAGCATGCATGTTTCCGCTAGTGTGAACATCTACAAAAACGCGATGGGCGTAAATATTCCCGGTACGCAAGAGAAAGGCGTCGCAATTGCCGCGGCTCTCGGAGCTGTTGCCGGAGATGCTGAGCGTGCACTAGAAGTGCTGGAAGGTCTTCAAGAAGAGGAAGTCGAAGCGGCCCGCACACTGATAAAAGAAGAGAAAGTACAGCTCGAGGTTTCCGGGCATGATCCCCTTCTCTATATTAAAGTTACGATAAAAACTGCCGGCGGTAGCGGATCGGCAGTCATAGCTTATAAACACGATTTAATCTTGGAGCTGGGCCGGGATGGTGAGCTCGTCTACCAGAACGACATGCAGGTGTCACAGGACCCGGAAGATGCCTTGGTTGAAGGAGATATCGCTAATATCTGGCAATTCGCTCAGACCGTCGATCTCTCACACTTGGGAAAGATAGAAGCTGCACTGGATCTGAATATGAAGATCGCCGATGCCGGACTCGAAGAGAAATACGGCTTGGAAGTCGGCACATCCATCAGAGAACAAATGGATAAGCTATCTCTCTCAGATTATTGTGCTTCGCGCACGGCCGCAGCTACAGATGCTCGCATGGCCGGAGCCATCTATCCGGTGATGGGCAACTCAGGCAGTGGCAATCAGGGACTGACTGCGACTGTCTCGGTCGTAGCCGCCGCAGAATATTTGGGCAGTGAGCGAGAGGCTTTGCTCCGCGCCGTCACGCTCAGCCATTTACTGGCTATTCATGTGAAGAAAGCTTTCGGCCGCTTGTCCCCTCTTTGCGGTGCAGTACCCGCTTCGATCGGAGCGGCAGGTGGCATAGTCATGCTCATGGGTGGAGGCTTGGAAGAAGTTATTGCCGCTGCCCAAAATATGTTCGGCACTTTAACCGGAATGATTTGCGATGGTGCCAAAGCCGGCTGTGCTCTCAAAGTCTCCATTTGTATCTATGCCGCTGTGCAGGCAGCTGTAGTTGCCATGCAGGGTCATTCAATAATGATGACGGATGGCATGATCGGTTCCGACGTCGAAGAGAGCATGAGAAACGTAAGTCATATTTCCAAAGAAGGCATGGCAGAGATGGATAGTACACTGCTAAAGATAATGATGAACAAACAGGCGAAGGATCTTGAAACAAACTAAATATTAAGTTATACTTCTAAGCGTCGCGCTCCTGGTGCGAGAGATCACTCGCTTGCGCGGGTGTAGTTCAATGGCAGAACATCAGCTTCCCAAGCTGAATACGGGGGTTCGATTCCCCTCACCCGCTCCAAAGAGCGGAGAAACAATAAGTGCCTTCTTAGCTCAGTAGGTAGAGCGCATCCATGGTAAGGATGAGGTCAAGGGTTCAATTCCCTTAGAAGGCTCCAAGACCCCTGTAACGAAAGTTGTAGGGGTTTTTTGTTTCTGTCAAGGAATTCATATTTGGTGCCAGGCACGAAACTTTACTAGAAGCCAAGGGGATTTCACCTTGGCTTCTAGAATGTATGAAATAGAACTAAATCGTTTCTTTTTCGCGTACACGCCGCAAGATCAAAGTCAGGCAGAAGAAGACAAGAGCCATCAGCAGCATGATACCGATATTTTGCAAGACACTCGTCAAATCAATTGACTGAGTGTAAGCAGACTCTTCCAATATGTACTGATTCGATACATCCCAATAAGTAGGGAGGAAAGAAAAGGCTGTTTGCAGTGGTTGCCAGATTATCTCGCGCGGTATAGATATGCCGGTGGCGAAGGCCGTGGCCAGAGCTATGATTGTTCCTAAGAAAGAAGTCGTTCCTTCACTGGGGAAAATGTGCGTCAAGAGCAAGACCAGAGTAGAAATCGACAAGACGTGGATCAGGCTCGAGAGTAGCATCCAGCGGACGCTAGTTTCACCGATGACTGAAAAACCGGTAAGTAGCAACATCACTAGGGCCATCAGTATCCAAATCAAGAGCATGACAATAAAGGCACTGATGAAGAGCCACATAGTCCGTTTCCTCTCCGGATAACCGCTGACAAGATCGCGACGCTTAAGCGTCGGCTCTTCCACAACTGTGATGGCACGACCCACGGTCATGAAGCCTAAGACCAATAATATGTAGTTGAGATAGCGCAGGTAGGTGGCAACGATAGCAACGTCGCCGCCGTTCTCAGTCGACAGAACAGTGCCCTCAACCTCGCTGCTCATTATTTCATCGACCAAATCTAAGGTAGCATCAGCCTCTGCTGCCGGCACAGTACCGCCGTATGCAATGCGGAAATTGTCCCAAGTCATAAGATAGCTCTCTATCTGGCTATCGACTAGCTGATTTAAACCATCGTTGTAATTGGTATAAGTGGTCAGGTCGGTATAGTTGCCGCTATTGCCAAAGGAGGCTTCAAAACCAGCAGGGATGCTGACTGCATAACTGATCCGATCTTCAAAGATGGCATCGCCAATCACAGTGGCGTCTTCCTCAATCTCCACCTTTTCATTCTTGCTATAGAGAAACTTCGTCAAGTGTCGCGACAGTGCGGAATCATCGTGATCAAAGACGACGATTTTTGGCTCATAGAGACTGAGTTGCTCCAGGTCAGGCGAGACGCTCATGATCAGTGAGGCAAAGATTATCAAAAAAATCACAAGATAAGGTATGAGTGTACTGCGGTACCTATATAAGAGCTTGAGAAATTGCTTAAACACTTTCATAACGCGTCCTCCTGATGCCAAGTAGAGTTAATGCGAAACAGACAGCTACGTAGATGCCCAAACCTTGCAACTGAGCAATATAGCGGGTTAAGTCCGTTCCGGCATACAGAGCGTGCAGTCCATTCGTAACACGACCCAGAGGATTGATGTTGTGCAGCCAAGGAATATATTCCATAACCAGGGTGTGCAGTTCGCTGGCCATCATGCCGGAGGCCATAGCGAAGAGTAGCGGTAAACTAATAGATAGCGCGACTTTTGGACCTTGTCCTGTGGGGACGAGTGAGCCAATTGCAGTGCCGGTAAAGATGGCGGCACTTGTGCCCAGCAGAAGAAGCGCTATGATGCGCAGGTGATCACCGCCGTAATCGATGCCCAAGACTTGAGTAAAGCCATAAGCTAAAACAACCAAAAGCAGATGTGTCAACCAGCGCGGAATTAGCGCACCGAAGAAATGAGTCCACTTACTGAGCGGCGCTACAGCTTTGCGCAGCGCCTGAGGAGATTGGCCGGGCTCGATACTCTCGATAACGTCCGTACCACTATTGATAGGGAAGAAAGATACGTAAGCTAGAGCAGCGAAGAAGAAGATAAACTCAGACAAGATCGCCTTGCTGCGCCCTTCTTTAACAATACCCAAAAAGCGATTAGCCTCAACTTCTGCTACATCTGTCGGGGGCGTAAATTTACCTTCCGCATAGCCGGCAGTTAAAACCTCTTGGGTTGTGCTCATGCGTTCATAAGATGACAGTGTTTCATGTAGAACTGTAGCCGCTATTCGACGGATGGGGTTGACTTTGAAACTGAGCTCGTCATTAATCAGGATCAGTGCATCAATCTTGTCTTCTTCTAGCCAAGTTGTAGCTTCACTTTCTTCGCCCTCAACAAATACGAATAGTGACTCCTCATTATTAGAAAAGATGATTTCTTCGTCCTGCCAGCTCCCTTCTTCACCGGCAAAAGCTAGAAAATTCTTCAGCCCATCGACCTCGCTCCGTTCGACTGCAGCGTGACCCGGTACCAGAGCCAAGCGAATAGTGTCTAGACCGGAGTTAGTATCCGATAAGGAAAAGAGAGCCATAAAGAAGATTGCCAAGTAGGCAAAGGGGAAAACTATATTCCAGATTAAGTTCGGTCTGTTGCGAACGTAAGTCTTAAAACCATATTTCAGAAGATGTCTAAGCATGGTCACGTAGCTCCTTGCCAGTAATTTCAAGGAAGACATCATTAAGTGTTGGGTTTTCACTGGAGACACTGACAGGTGTAAAACCGGCCTCAGTCAGGATCTGTAGTACAGCTAAGAGGTTGTTGCCGCCCTGCTTCATCGTCAGATTGAGATTGCCTTCCTGATAAGAGAGTGAGTCCACGCTCGGATTGCTTTGCAGCTGTTCAACTAAGCTATCCGGCAGATCGTAGACGACAATTTTTATTGATTCACTGATGGAAGACATGGCAATTATTTCGTCGTTGCTACCGCTGACTAAGATTTTGCCGTGATCCAGAATCGCTAAGCGATCACAGATGAATTCTACTTCTTCCATATAGTGAGTAGTGTAGATGATCGTGGAACCCTCATTGCGCAGTTGCTTGATACCTTCTAGAATACGATTTCTCGACTGCGGATCAACGGCTACTGTCGGCTCGTCGAGGAAGATCAGGCGCGGCTTATGGGCTATTCCGCAGGCTAGATTCAAACGGCGCTGCAGGCCGCCCGAGAGCTTGCGTGGAAGGAAGGTTTTGAAATCGTTAAGTTGGACAAAATCAATGACTTCAGAAACGTAGCGTCGACGCGTAGCCTTGTCTTCGACATATAGTCCGCAGAAATAATCAATATTATCGTAGACACTGAGTTCCTTATAAACAGAAATATCCTGAGGGACGAGTCCAATTTGCTGCTTGATATCATATGATTGCGGCGTCATAGTCTCGCCGAAGATCTTCACCTCACCTTGGTCAAAGCGCAGTAGCGCCAAGATGCAGTTAATCAGAGTAGATTTACCGGAACCGTTCGGACCCAGTAGACCGAATATTTCTCCTCGCTTAATGTTGAGGCTAAGGTGGTCAACCGCCACCAACTCTTTGTAGCGTTTGACTAGATCCTTGACCTCAACGTCGATTAATGTGCTGTCAAGCAAATTATTTGGCATCTAATTCTCCTCTCGCGGCAGCATTATCTTGAGTCTGCCATAGTAAATATAGCGTTGCGTGCACTAGCGCAGTAGTGTTTACTGTCACTGTTATGAATGACAAATGTAAATTCTTTGCTAATATCCAAGAAGATGAATAGAATTGTGTCATACTTTACATTCAGACCAAGAATCGTTTTCAAATAGACAAGGAGTAAAAATGGCACACATAATGAATTTGGCCATAATCACAGCCTTGTGCGTAGCGCTCACCTTTGTTTCGGAGCCGCAGCTCTTGCTGGTGTTGAGCGTTCTCATATTTGTATTATTGGCTTCATTACCTTTGTTCTTTGCATATTCTAAGCAGCAGAGTCTTAAGCAGCAAAGCGACCTCCTGTGCCAAGTCGTTTATCTGGCGCTGATCGTTGTCGGCTTTTTCTTGCCGGGCGTGCTTTTCGGACTACCTCTAGTGGCTTACCAAGTAAGCGATTGGAAACGGAACTGGCCGCTTTTACTGACAGTAATTCCTCTCATAAACGCAGAGATCTCTACTTTGCAGATAGCTCTTCTTTACGGCTTAACACTCATTGCCATTTTCCTAGGATATTGGACAAGACGAGCAGACAGCTTGGAAAAATCTCACTATTCTTATGTAGACACTTCGTCAGAACTCTTGCGCAGGCAAAGGCAGCTGAATCACCAGCTGATGGCTCAGCGAGAGTTGGACCGCACCTCAGATATTTTAGCCGAGAGAAATCGCATTGCCCGCTCGATTCACGACAATGTCGGCCATAAATTGACGAGTGCCATCTTGCAGGTAGCTGAACTCGATTTGCTGGCCGCTGACGAGCAGGCGCAGTACAGTTCTTTGAGAGAGACTTTGTCTGAAGCAATGGAAATGATAAGAAACAGTATCCACGACATTCATTCCGAATCTTTGTCGATTGAAACAGCCTTGGAAAAGCTGGCGCAAGACTTCAAATTCTGTCCTCTGCATTGCACTGTACAAATTAAAGACCAACTGAGTCCTACGCTTTTTTACACAGTATTAGCTATTTGCCGCGAGGGCTTAAATAACACTGCTAAGCACTCTAATGCCAGTAGAGTCAGTATTTCATTAAAACAGTGGGGAGACCACTACCAACTATTATTAGCTGACAACGGCTATGCGGTGGGCGGCAAGCCCCAGACAGACGGCATCGGCCTACTGAGCCTAGAGGAGCGCGTCACAGCTATCGGCGGTACACTGAATGTGAACCGACAGTCCGGCTATAGGATTTTTGCCAGATTACCCGCAAAAAGCGATGCCTTGCCTGAAACGAAAATATAAAGACCGACGCAAACAAGTTAAGGAACTAGCGTGACACTCGTGAGGAGAGAGATGAGAATTATAATTATTGACGATGATCCCATAGTCTGTAAGAGTTTGCAGTCGATTATAGAGCTCGGCTCGCGCCGTGACAAGAACGAGGCGATCGAAGTTGTGGCAACGGGCTCTGACGGTCAAGAAGCGATTGACCTCTACAGCGAGTTTAGTCCGGACATTCTCTTGCTGGATATTCGCATGGAGGGAATGGACGGCCTGGCGGCCGGCGAACATATTTTGGCAGCAGACGAGAAGGCGAAAATTCTGTTTTTAACAACCTTTGTAGATGAAGAGTACGTCCTTGCCGCTTTGCGCATGGGCGCAATGGGCTATCTGATGAAGTCTGATGTGGACAATATTTTGCCTGCTCTGTACGCTATCCAGCGTGGCCAGTACGTGTTTGGGGGTGAAATAGTTGACAGATTGTCGCCATTACTAAACGACAGGCAAATTCCTGCAGAGGAACGGGAGTGGCGTGGTCTATTTACTTCCTTGTCTGAAAGAGAGAAACAGTTAGTTAAGCTCGTGGCAGATGGTCTCAACAATAAGGAAATTGCCGAAGAGCTTCATCTTAGCGAAGGCACAGTACGAAATTATCTGTCAAATATTTTGGATAAACTCGATCTTCGCGATCGCACTCAATTAGTAGTGGCCTATTTCAGACAGGATCAATCAAACCAAATGATGTAGGACGGTAAGAAATCTTCGCAGCTTCTTCGCATTTGTTCACTTTATATCGGTAAAATGAAGGTGATTCAATTAGGACTATTAGGAGGCTAATCATATGTATATGAAAAAATTAAGAAAGATGAAAGTAGGCACCTTGCTCTTGCTGCTTGCACTTTGTTTTACCTTAATCGGTGGCCAGACTGTTCAGGCAGCCGACACGAGCGATAAGGTCGCCATTTTAGGTTCGGGTCTAAATGAAGCCGAAAGGACAGCTACACTCGAGCAGCTAGGAGTAGACTCGGGGCAAGACATAACAATCGACATTGTGAACGGTACAGACGCCGGTCGCTTTATCGACGCTACGATAGCAGACCGTGACATGATTTCATCGGTCATGGTTGAATTCAAGAGCGAAGGTAGCGGTGTCAGTTCAGAGATAGTCTATCCTGAGAATATCACCAAAATAATTGATTATCAGTACTCTAATGCTGCCATCACCGCGGGTGTTTACGACTGTCATATTACCGTCGCAGCAATTCGACCCGTTACCGGCGAATCCGCCCTAACTGGCGTGTACAAGGCAGCAGAAGTCTACGGCATTGACCTAGATAAAGACAAGCTCGTTGCCGGCAATGATGAGTTGATTACTGTACGTGTAATCGAAGACAACAATGCAAATAATGAAGACTTTGACTCGGAAGACTTCTCCAAAGCCTTAACTGAGATAAAGGCCGAATTGGCGGAGCTAGTCGAAAAAGAAGGCAAAGACAATATTACGATTGAGCAAATTACTGTAATCATCAACAATGTCCTGAACAAGTACGAAATTAATATTTCTCAAGCCGATATCGACAAGCTAGCTGCCACATTAGAAAAATACAAGAACACACTCAGCGCTGAAGACGTTAAGAAAGTCTTGGATCAGCTCAAAACCTTTGGCGAAGATACCTGGGGCATGGCCATGGACTTTCTGGAAGGTGCGGAGAACAGCGGCTGGTGGACTAATGTGTCCAGCTTTTTTAGTGATCTATTCAAGGCTATCGGCGATTTCTTTAGCAATTTATTCGACTAAAACAAAGATAATATAGCAATGATGCTTTGAGCCGTCCCACTAGGGACGGCTTTTTTAGGGGCAACATAAATAAAATATATTAATTGTGTGTTAATATTAAATTACACAAATAAATTTCAGATGATTCATATTATCTATTATGTTAGTATGAGGTTGTGCATCTGCCGTACTTTTGTACATTGCCGGGAAGGTTGAACAATGTTGTTTCGTCTGATTGGCAGTCAATTAAGAGATAAGCTAGGGCAATTCATTGTCATATTAATTTTGCTGGTTTTCTTGTTTAGTCTCCTTGGATATGCTCTACATCGCCTACCCTTAATCGAAAAAAAGAAAATTGAAGCTCAGACCGCTATTAAAGTTGAGGGCTTTTTGCTGCCGCAGTCTAAGAACCAGCCTTTGGATTGGTCACCGGTTTATGTGTTTGTTGAAGGTGATTTAGTTCCCTACGTCAAGGATCTACTGATTTGCAGTTATGTTTTCTACAAGCAAGATTCCGTCTTGCTTGATGGTGTGCCTGCTGACGATATCCATTTCGCCTTCACGACCTTATATAGCGTCGATTGACAAGGACGCTAAGCCGCAGCCTGTTACATTTCAAATCGCCGGTTCGTATGAGGCTCAGTCCGGACCTCTCTATTGCAGCTGGAAAGCCTTACGAGAGCAGTGGCATACAT
>CAYFTG010000032.1:0-8807 GCA_964346175.1 uncultured Mageeibacillus sp. | reverse complement strand
GGGAAAAGCAAAACATCGCGAATCGAGGCTGAATCTGTCAGCAACATGACCAGTCGGTCAATGCCGATCCCTAGTCCACCGGTAGGCGGTAGTCCGTATTCTAAGGCTTCAACGAAATCTTTGTCCAGAAGCTGAGCTTCTTCGTCACCGGCTTCGTGCTTCTTCATCTGATCTGCGAAACGCTCCATCTGGTCGATGGGATCGTTAAGTTCAGAGTAAGCATTGCCGTACTCGCGTCCACCTATAAAGAGCTCAAATCTTTCCACCAAACCATCGCTATCGGGTTTCTTTTTGGTCAGCGGTGAGATCTCGATTGGATAGTCGATCAAGAAAGTCGGCTGAATTAATTTTTCTTCAGCGTAAAGTTCAAAGCAATGGTTAAGGAGCTCGCCTTTTGTCATTTGTGGTTCAACTTCAGGCACTTTATGCTCCGCCATTAGGCGATGAGCTGCTGCATCATCTTCAATCTCGCTAAAATCAATTCCGGCGTACTCTTTGACTGCATCATGCATAGTCAGACGACGGAAAGGTGGATTCAGGTCGATTTCAGTGCCTTGATAAGTGATCTTCAAATCGTCGCAGACCGCACTTGCTGCACTTACGACTAGGTCTTCAGTCAGTTCCATCATGCCATGATAATCTGTGAAAGCCTGATAAAGTTCCATCATTGTGAATTCCGGATTATGCTTGGTGCTCATGCCTTCGTTGCGGAAATTGCGTCCAATTTCAAAGACGCGTTCGAAGCCACCGACAATCAATCTTTTCAGATACAACTCAGGAGAAATACGCAGGTAGAGATCCAGGTCAAGTGCGTTGTGATGCGTCACGAATGGTTTCGCTGCAGCCCCACCGGGTATGGTGTTGAGCTGAGGTGTTTCCACCTCGAGAAAGCCACGGTCCATCAATTCCTGACGGATAGTTTGAATGATCATGCTGCGCTTGACAAAGGTGTCGCGAACATCAGGATTCATAATCAGATCGAGATAACGCTTGCGGTAGCGAGTATCCGTGTCGCGCAGACCGTGAAACTTCTCCGGCAACGGGCGTAAAGATTTGCTCAGTAGCTTCCACTCAGCATTACGGATCGAAATCTCGCCGCGCTTGGTACGGAAGACCTGCCCCTTTAGCCAAACCAGATCACCTATATCGAGTGACTGCCACTTTTCATAATCCTCTTCGCCCAAAACGTCGATTTTGCTGAAGATCTGAATTCTACCCGTGGCATCCATTAGATCGCTAAAAGCGACTTTGCCCATGCCGCGTTTGCTCATGAGGCGTCCGGCCACAGTGACTGTTTCCTCTTCCAGCTCGTCAAACCTGTCTATTATTTCCTGAGCACGGTGTGATGCATCACATTTCGTTATGAGATAAGGGTCTTCCCCTGAATCTTGTAAAGTTTTAAGTTTTTCTAGCCTAATCCGTTCTTGCTCGGATAAAGCCGAAGCTGCGTCCTGTGTCAGCTGATCATTTGTCATTATTATGTACTCCTTTGGGCAGAGAAATATCCATGATTTCATATTTAAGCATCCCCGCTGGAGTTTTCACTTCGACCACTTGGCCTTTTTGCTTACCGATCAGAGTTGAACCCACTGGGGACTCGTTGGACAATTTGCCGCTAAAAACATCTTCTTCCTGCGCACCGACGATTAGATAAGTCTCTTCCTCTCCGGTCTCTACGTCTCGAACACGCACCTGCCCGCCGAGACTTACTCGTGTCTTGCTGATGCCTTTTTCTTCGATGACAGTTGAGTTCTTAAGAATTCTTTCAATCTCATGGATACGAATTTCATTATCCGCTTTAGCTTGGGTCGCTTCCTCAAACTCAGAGTTTTCCGAGATGTCGCCAAATTCGCGCGCACGTTTGAGACGTTCTGCGATTTCAGCAGCAACTCTGGTCTTGCGATCTTCAAGTTCCGCATGCAATTCGTTCAGTCCGTTATAGGTAAGTTCGTATGCTTTTTCAGTCATAGATGCTCCCTCTGCTTTTATCTTAATAATTGTGCTATTTCTTGCTAATGGTAAATACTATTAGGGAAGGATAACACATTATCCCTTATCCTGCAGAATGCCAAGTTAATAATCGTGCCTGGCACCAAAATTGACTTGATTTACTTGAGTAAGTCAAGATCCGTGCCTGGCACGAATCTTGACTAAAAAAATTACATATATCTTTACGGTGTATCTTTGCGGATAACGTCATGCGCTCCGCCTTCAACTATGCTGGTGGGCGAAACTATGACCAAACGAGCTTTTTGTTGGAACTCGTTAATTGTCAAGGAGCCACAAGAAACCATTGTAGCTTTTACCTTTGCCAAAGAAGTATCCACATTATCCTTAAGTTTGCCGGCGTAAGGTACGTAAGAATCAACGCCTTCAGCAAACAACATCTGCCCATCCTCGCCGACGTTCTCGTAACGTTGCCAGTTTCTGGCACGCTCCGACCCTTCACCCCAGTATTCCTTAACGTAATTACCGCTGACAGACAAGGTCCGTCCCGGGCTCTCATCAAAACGAGCAAAGTATCGTCCCAGCATGACAAAGTCTGCTCCCATGGCCAAGGCTAGAGCCATATGATAGTCATACACAATGCCGCCATCTGAACACAGAGGTATATAGACGCCCGTCTCTTCATAGTAGCGATCACGTTCAGCAGCCACAGCCAACAAAGCAGAAGCCTGCCCACGTCCAATGCCTTTCTGTTCACGTGTGATGCAGATAGAACCGCCGCCAATGCCGACTTTGATAAACGACGCCCCGGCTTCCGCCAAGTAACGGAAACCTTCTTTATCCACAACATTACCGCCGCCGACAGGAAAATCCGGACCGTAATTTTCACGCACAAAATCCAAAGTATCCTTTTGCCACTCGCTGAAACCGTCAGACGAATCGATACAAAGCACATCTGCCCCGGCCTCAATCAGCGCAGGGACGCGGTCTTTGTAATCGTGAGTGTTAATGCCGGCACCCACCATAAGACGCTTGTGTGAGTCCAGAAGTTCTTCCGGATTCTCCTTATGGCGATCGTAGTCTTTGCGGAAAACAAAAGCCACCATATTGCCGTCTTTATCCAGAATCGGCAATTGATTAATTTTGTGATCCCAGATAATGTTATTTGCTTCAGAAAGGCTGATGCCTTCTTCACCGTAAACGACATCGGAAATGGGTGTCATGAACTCTGCTATCGGAGTTTCTCGAGACAGTCGGGACACACGATAATCACGGCTGGTGACAATCCCCAGTAGTTTGCCGTTGGCACTACCGTCGTCAGTGATCGCCACGGTTGAATGGCCGGTTCGCTCCTTCATCCGTAAAATATCCTTGAGTTTATCATCAGGTTTCAAATTGCTGTCGCTGGTAACGAAACCGGCTTTATACTTTTTGGCTCGGATGACCATGTCACACTGCGATTCAATCGGCTGCGAGCTGAATACAAAAGCCAAGCCTCCGGATCGAGCCAGCGCTATGGCCATGCGATCGCCCGAAACTGACTGCATGATGGCGGAAACCATCGGGATGTTCAGTTGCAGCGGACATTCCTCTTCACCTTTGCGGTATTTAACCAGAGGGGTGATCAAGGACACGTTGTCTGAGCTCGTCTCACGTGTAGTGAGATTCGGCAGCAGGAGATACTCACTAAAAGTTCTTGATAATTCAGAATCTATTATTGTCACTTTATTCTCCTTTACTATGCTTTAATGCACTGCGCAAGAACGCTTGGAATAATGGGTGCGGTCTTGTCGGTCTTGATTTAAACTCCGGATGGAAAATTGTACCTATATAAAACGGGTGATCAGGGTATTCAACCACTGCAACCCTCTTAGAATCGCTGTTGATGCCGCTCATTTTTAGACCCGTCTGAGCCAGAGGTGTCATATAAGCAGGATTGAATTCGCGTCGATGATGGTGTCGCTCGGAAGCCTTGCTACTACCATAAATAGATTCCAGCAGACTTCCTGCTTCGATATCGAAATCGCGCGCTCCGCTTACCATCGGCAAGTCTCCGTAATTAAGTTCATCGATCTGTTCACGTTTTTCCTCTGTCAGGTTATCGAAAAAGAAAACGTCTTGGCATTCTATTTCAGCCTCATCAGTATGGGCATTATCCAAACCTCCTAGATTGCGAGCGATCTCCACTACTCCCATCTGCATCCCCAACCCGATGCCAAAAAACGGGATCTTCTCTTCCCTGGCGTACTGTGCGGCCCGGATCATGCCTTCCATGCCGCGAGGCCCGAAACCACCCGGTATGATAATGCCGGCAGGGTTACCTAAGAGGCGAGCGACATCTTCATCTGACGCATCCTCGAGCTTTTCACTCTCTACCCAGTTGATTTTTACCTCTAAGCCCAGGTCAACGCCTGAATGCTCCATCGCTTCCAGAATGCTGTAATAGGCATCTTGCAAGGCAGTGTATTTCCCGACCAAAGTAATCTTAATAGGTGTACGCTTAGCCAGCGTTAATTCAACCAAGCGGTTCCAATCTGTCAGGTCCGGCTCCACGCCTTCAGCAATCTGCAAGCGCTCACAGACTACTTTGGCCAAACCTTCATTTTCCAGAACCAAAGGCAGCTCATAAACAGAACCGCAGTCAATATTTTGAATGACCGAATCGAAGCGGACATTGCAAAAACGCGCCAGTTTGTTGCGGATTTCTTTAGTCATAACCTTCTCTGTACGACAGACAAGAATGTCCGGCTGCACTCCGTAGGAGAGCAGTTTCTGAACGCTGTGCTGAGTCGGTTTTGTCTTGAGTTCGCCCGGCTTGTTTAAATACGGTAATAAAGTGACATGAATGAAAAGACAATTTTCACGTCCGACATCATAGGAGACTTGACGGATAGCTTCAATGAAGGAGTGTCCTTCCATATCGCCGACAGTGCCGCCGATTTCAGAAATGACTACATCTACATCGTCCTCTTCACCGACTTTATAAATATGGTCTTTGATCTCGTCGATGACATGAGGCACCACCTGCACGGTGCCTCCCCCATAAGCTCCGGCGCGCTCGCGCTTTATCACGCTAAGATAAACCTGACCGGAAGTAATATCGCTCTCCGCAGTCAAATTTACATCGGTAAAACGCTCGTAATGCCCGATATCAAGATCGTTTTCCGCGCCATCTTCGGTAATAAAAATCTCCCCGTGTTGAATCGGACTCATCAAGGACGGGTCCACATTGATGTAGGGGTCGAATTTCTGATTGCGGATATTCAAACCTCGCGCTTTGAGAAGGCGTCCCAAAGCAGCCGCCGTTATCCCCTTTCCCAATCCTGATACAACGCCACCTGTTACAAAAATGTACTTTGTCTTCTTCAAAATATGTCTCCTCAATTCAACTGAATTATGTCACGCTTCTATCGAATAATGCATCCGCAGGTGTCTTTACAGACAAATTAATAAATAAAACTTCTAGTCATTGTATGCACCTGAATGCAGGGTGTCAATTCTTATTTGTTCCAAGCAAAGGTGTGCCAATCGTACTTCGCCGACAGCTCACTCAGGACCTTGATCGCTCCGATACTGTTCCCATAAATATCAAGCGATGGACCGAAAGCCCCGATCCCGAAACGCTGATGTGCAGCGGCCAAAATCCCACCGCCCACGCCACTTTTGGCCGGCAGTCCGATCCGAACCGCAAATTCACCTGTTCCATTATACAGCCCACAGGTGAACAAGAGTGTCAGAGTAGTCTTGACGACATCCGGATCCACTTTCTGTTCACCGCTCAGCGGATCAAAACCACCATTGGCCAAAATTACTGCAAAGCGCGAGAGTTCTCGCGCTGTCAGCTCTACAGCGCAGCCGCGCGTGTAGAACAACAGAGTCTCCTCCAAACTGTTCGTCAAAAGGCGTAAGCGCTTCAACTCCCAGGACAAAGCATGGTTGCGCTCACTGTGATTTAATTCCGAATCAAAAACGGCCTCATTCACCTTGAGACCGTCGCTGGCACAAAGGCCGCTGATATAATCCAAAAATTGCTGGAAATCTATGTTCTGTGAAATCAGCGAAGCAATTACCAAGGCCCCCGCATTAATCATAGGGTTACTCGGTTTGTTAGAAAAATCCGACAAGGTGGTCATTTCCATGAACGACGCTCCGGAAGGCTCCATGCCGACCTTTTCAAAAACCACATCCTCACCAAGAGTTTCCAAGGCATAGATGAGAGCAAAAACCTTGACGATACTCTGCATCGTGAAGCCTTGCTCCGTATCGCCACTGGCAAAAATATTACCATCCAGATCTGTCAGCACGATGCCGAGCTGGTCTGAATTAGCCTTTTTCAATTCAGGAATATAATCCGCCACCTTACCCTGCGGCAGGATAGCGCGAGCTTCCTTAACACTATGATCAAGCAGCGCCTGAAACTCTTCCTTCGTCACTTACTTGGCCCTCCTTCTACAAAGCTCGCAAAGCTTTAATCATTGAATTGACCCGCAGTCTCATTTCTTCTTCTCCGATAAATTGAATCATAGTGTGCAGATCCGGCGTATTGAGCGCATGAGCAATAGCAAAACGTATATATGACGAAACATGCACAATGGAACCTTTGTACTGATCAGGATTCTTCTTGAAATCCTTAGGTTTCGCTGCGTAATTGAAGCGGGTCGCGATCTCTCGCACTTTAGCGAACCACGCGCTGTTGTCGTCGCTATGCAGATAAGACTCCAGATAGGCCTCTAAGACGGCTATGACATCGTCTTTTTGAGCTTCAAAATCCTCGGGTACATCCACCGTACGCTCGCTGAAATCCTCGTCGTACAAATACGGATAATTCTCGTAGATATCGCTCCACTTAGCCACGTCGAGGCGCCCTTCGTGCCAGATAGCGATAGAGCGCGCAAAGTCCTCTCCCTGCTCTTCCAGCCAGCCACGCATGGCCAAACGAGCTTCGCGATTCTCATCGCGATCCAGCGCCGGCTCCAGCCACTCACTGTAGGCTGCAATAATATCTTCATCCGTCATCCTGCCGATATGCTTTTTAGAAATATTATCCAGCTTATCAAAATCGAAAAGCGCTCCCGAAATACTACTCTTGTAAATATCAAAAGGAAATTCATCGATCCCTTTATCAGGATTATTGTGACGCCAATCCTCGAAATTCGAGTTGGCGATATTCATCAGATAATCCTTCACAGCCTGCAGCGGATAGCCTACTTCAATGTAGTAACTGGCCTTGGCTTCAGGATCCAGACGCTTGCTTAACTTGCGGCGCGAATTCCCTTCCTGTTTCATAATCGGACTGAGGTGAATAAACTCCGGAAGCTCAAAACCCTGCATCTCAAACAGCTCAACATGGATCGGCAAAGAAGAGACCCACTCGTCCGCTCTAATTACGTGTGAGGTGCGCATGAGGTGATCATCTACAGAATGAGCAAAATGGTAAGTCGGCAAGCCGTCCGCCTTTATGATGACAATATCCTGATTGTTCACCGGCATCTCCAGCTCCCCGCGCAAACCATCCTTAAACACGCGCGTTTGATCGTGGGTGCCACGAGAGCGCAGACGGATAATATAATCGTCTCCTCGTTCAATCCGGGCGATCTGCTCTTCCACAGTCATGTCACGACAAATAGCATCGGCTTCTGCGTAACCCACCACGACGCTCTTTTCATCCATTTGTCGCTGCCGCAGCTGCTCTAATTCTTCTGCGCTGCAGAAACAGGGATAGGCGTCACCGCGCGCCAGTAGTTCCTTGGCGAAGCTTTCATAGATCTCGCGTCTTTGCGACTGGAAATAGGGGCCGTACTCTCCGACAGAGCTGTCGGAAGAAAGTGCTCCCTCATCAATTGTAATATTAAATAATTCAAAAGCGGACACTATTTCCTCAACTGCTCCGGGAACCGACCGCTTCTGGTCCGTATCCTCTATACGCAGTATGAAAACCCCATCGTTCTGGTCTGCAAAGAGGCGGTTGATTAGGGCTGTATAAATAGCTCCAATATGTAAAAAGCCGGTTGGGCTGGGTGCAAAACGCACACAATATTTCTCTTTCCCCTGCGAATCAAGGCGTGGCGGATACGCTTCCTCGTAGTCCGCAGATGATTTCGAAATTTCCGGAAAAACCAATTCAGCAAGGTCTCTACTCATTCTTACCTCCTATAATAACTAACCCCTCTGATTATATACGCTTAATATCATACCAATAATCGTGGAACGTGTAGAACAAAATTCATTTTAGTATCAAAAAAAGAACCTCCGGCGAAGCGAAGGTTCTCTTGAGACGCATAACGTCGTTTTAGCGATTTCTGGGTCTGTAGCAATCTCTGCAGTATACCGGTCGGTTATCGCTGGGTTGGAAGGGGACTTCTGTGTCTACACCACATTCTGCACACACTGCGGGGTACATGGTACGGGGACCACGGTTACTCACTCTGTCACGTTTTCTTGCCTGGCGGCAGCTTTGACAACGAACCGGCTCATTTTCGAAACCCTTTTCGCGGTAAAAATCCTGCTCCGCCTCTGTGAACACAAACTCTGAGCCACAGTCTTTGCATGTAATTGATTTGTCTGCCATCTTAATGGACCTCTTTCGTTTCTTCCGAAACATTGATATTTCTTAGAAATCGACGTTTTACTGCAGATTTTTAAGCTCCTAAATACTAGCACAATGTAGCAAAATCAACAATCTAATTTGAAAGCGTATTCATTTTGTAAAATTGCTCTAGCTACAGCTCCAATTTCGGAAGAGGACAGACACCTGCCTCCGCTATTTCTGTCCATTCTGTATGGAAAAACTCCCCTCGCGGCCGATCACTTCTCTCGTAGCTTCGTGCAGTTTTTCCTTGAAATAATCGTCCAACATCAGG
>CAYFTG010000031.1:7615-9269 GCA_964346175.1 uncultured Mageeibacillus sp. | reverse complement strand
TCCATAATAAAGGGCTAAGATTCGCTCGTGTTCGGGCGTTGACGCAGTATAAGTCCCAGCATCACAGCCAGATATATCCCCAGCAAGTACAACATAACCATTACCAGACCCGCATGATCCTGGAAGAACACGGAGGCAATGGCACCGTAAATCGGCACTTTGGCTGAACACGATATAAAGGGAATCATGAAGATGGTTAAACGCCGGTCCCTTATACTGGGAAGAGTACGGGTAGACATTATCGCAGGCACTGAACAGCCAAAACCCATAATTAAGGGAACAATAGCTGCTCCGGAAATACCCATGCGACGCATCCAGCTGTCCATAACAAAGGCAACCCGAGCCATATAGCCGCTATCTTCTAAGATGCTGAGCATCAAATACAAGAGCGCTATTAAGGGCAGAAAAGAAAGTACGGAACCAACTCCGGCCAGGATGCCATCCACAATCAGGGAGTGCAGGACAAAATTCAAGCCGCTTGCAGACAAAGCGCTGTCAATTTGAGCCGTCAGCCAGCCCATTCCACTTGTCAGCTGATCGGAGAGCCAGCTACCGGGGAAGCCAAAAGCGACCCAAAAAACTAAACCCAATAATAAGATGAAGATGGGAATTGCTGCAAAGCGATTAGTCAAAACACGGTCCAGACGCCCGGTCAGGAGATCTTCGCCGGAACCCTTGTGAATACTGGCAGAGACCACCTCATCAATATAGCAATAGCGCATGTCAGCCAGCGCAGCTAAATTATCGGTCTGCAGCTCATCTTCCATCAAAACAATAATCTGCTCAATGGCCTCCAGCTCATTCTCATTAAGCCGCAGGCGCTTCTGAATCAAAGGGTCTCTTTCAGCGAGCTTTGTGGCTGCATAACGCGAGGATAAACCCGCAGTATCCGCGCGTTCTTCAGTAAGAGACATTATGGCGTGGATGGCTCTGTGAGCAGGGCCCGAACAAAGATCAAGCTTTGTCGGTTTTTGTCCCGTCCTGGCTACACGAACAGTTTCGTCGATCAGCTCGCGAATACCTTCGTTTCTGGAGGCGGCGAGCGGTACCAGCGGCACACCCAGACGTTTACTGAGTTCTTCAATATGAACGTGACTGCCCTGCTGGCGTATTTCATCCATCATGTTGAGAGCGATCACTATGGGAATATTCATTTCTATCAGCTGAATACTAAGATAAAGAGAACGCTCTATCTGAGTGGTATCAATGACATTTAAGATGACATCCGGCTTTTCATCAACCAGATAGTCACGTGTGACTACTTCTTCAGTAGAGTATGGGGAAAGAGAATAAATTCCGGGAAGATCCACTACGCAAAAATCAGGATGACCTCGCAGCGAGGCCTCCTTTTTGCTCACAGTTACGCCCGGGAAGTTACCGACTTTCTGATTGCTTCCAGTCATCTGATTGAAGACAGTGGTCTTGCCACTATTCTGATTTCCAAGCAGCGCGACGATCAATGGGCACCCCTTCTTCTTGAGCGTCTGCCACGTCTGCGCTTACACTTTTGTTCCTCTTGAGAATCAGGTCTGCATCTAGTACAGTCGCCACAAAAATTACTTGTCATTTGTAGATTGTCTACTTCGATAAAGCCGGCATCAGCTCTGCGCAGGCTCAATACATATGAGCGAATTCTTATGCAAAGGGGGTCTCC
>CAYFTG010000031.1:5675-7605 GCA_964346175.1 uncultured Mageeibacillus sp. | reverse complement strand
GTCTCCGCTGGGAGCAGGCTCGCCCATCACGAGGCTTGTTCCAGGGGTCAGCCCCATATCAAGCAAACGACGGCGCAGTGCACCTTCTCCTTTTACTTCAACTATTTTGGCTTGCTGGCCCGGCCTTAAATCTGTGAGTGTCATAGTTCTCCTTGAGTCGAGTTAGTCTTGGGTAACTTTCTTGCTAATTATATCATCAAAGAGAACAAGGTCAATAGCTGTATCGTTGATTGATACGTAATGGGTTTATGCCTGTTAGTTTGTGCTCATGATTCGTACCCATGATTCGTACCTGGCACAGATCTTGACTTAGGTAGCAAACTCCCTGAGCCACCATTAACTAGATCATGGCTTATGGGGACTCTAATTGTAAACTTGCCCGCAAGTCTTTTTGCACCATGAGGTCAGCCCATCGAGCCTAGCTTCATCATCTTCCGTCAATTCCGTATATTGCTCTAAGTTATTTATTGACATAAGGTGGATTCTCCACAGATTCCGCGTCCTCGCTAAGCTGCTTCTCGCTCAGTCGCTTATTGACGTATTTTCTGAATATCTTATAAATAGAAGCTAGCAAGGGCACGGCAATGATCATGCCTAAGGGACCGGCGATGGCTCCTCCGACGATGACGGCACTGAAGACCCAGATACCGGGCAAGCCGACCGAGTCGCCGACGATCTTCGGATAAATCAGGTCGCCTTCCAACTGCTGAATAACAATCAAGATAATAAGGAAGATGACTGCTTGCCTGAAGTCCGTAACGGCGATCATGAGAAAACCTACTGCGCCGCCGATGAAGGAGCCGATCATGGGGATTAGAGCTGTGACCATGACGACTACGCTGATGGTCAACGCGTAGGGCATTCTGAAGATTAGCATGGCGATGAAAAGCAGTGCGCCGACAACAAAGGCATCCAGCACCTGCCCTTTGAAAAACTTCGAGAAGGTCTCATTCAGCACCGACAAGACATAGCGCACTCTCTGCCAGTGCTTCTCGGGCAAATAAGCTTTGCCGACCCTCTTGCTTTGGCGGATCAGCTTTTCCTTCAAAAACAAAAGATAGATCGCGAAGACTATGGCGGTGAAGGCGGCCACGAAGAAATCGACCGTATTTTCGATGATGTTCAATGCTGATCCCAGGATGCCGCCGGCACTGTTTTGCAGGGCATCGCCGATAGTATCGGCCAGCTCTTGCCAATCGATGCTGAGGTTTCGCACATTTTCGCGGATCCCTTCGGCCCAGTTAAGGCCGGAGGTGACATCGAGGAACCAGGTCCTGAGGTTTTCGGCTAAGAGGGGAGCGGATTCGGCAATAACGACGATCGAGTTATAGATCTGCGGTAGTACCAAATACAGTATTAAGACGATAATTCCCAACAAGACCAAAAGGGAGACAATGATCGAAAGAGGCCTGCGCAGTTTTTGCAGGAATTTTTTCTTGCTTCTGGGAAAGATAATTTTCTCAATCGGATTCTGAAAGAGACTCCAAATGTAAGCCATGCCGCAGCCTACGAGGAAAGGGAAGATGATGTCGATAATTTTGTCGATAATAGAAAGAACTAAATCAAAGTGCATGACTATGAGGAAGGCCAGCATCAAAATAAAGACCTTTGTAATAAACGTCTTCCTATCGGCAGAACTAAATATCTTTGACATGCTTTCTTTCACGACGAACCTCACTGACTTATAAGTTAAATTCTATTTTAGCCCAATCTGACCGTGAGGGCGTCACTTAACGCAGATTCTTCGACAGCAGGTGTAATTTGCAGTAACCCGCTTCTTCGGAAATTATGCCTTTTAGAATAACTGTTCTGTCGGTCTGAACCTAGAGAGACTAGCTTTTTGTATCTTAAGTACCGACTTGCAGAATTTGGCAAGAGCGCAGAAAGGCTTGTCATCCGCAAGCCGGAGGTAGGAGGCTTTTACTGAAAA
>CAYFTG010000031.1:2698-5575 GCA_964346175.1 uncultured Mageeibacillus sp. | reverse complement strand
CAAGCAGGCGATAAAAGTCCTGCGAGTGGTTTGGCTGGATGAAGTGGCAGAGCTCGTGCACTACGACGTATTCGATGCAGCTGCGCGGGGCGCCAAGGAGCCGTTTGTTAAGGGTGATGGCTTTTTTTGCAGGGGAGCAGGAGCCCCATCTGCTTTTCATGCTGCGGAGTTTAAGTGTTGGCAGTGTTAGATTAAAATCTTGAAACAAAGCCAAGCTGTCGTGCAGGATCTCGGTGAATGTTGTCAAGCAAAGTTGATCGAGGAATTTGAGGAAAAGTTTTTCTCTCCTCTTGAAATCCGTCGTATCTTTCATGGTCAGGCGGATGCTTTGCTCATCAAAGGCTACGCTGTCCCGATCGCCTTTCTCCAGTTTGAGGAGATATTTGTCGCCCAAAATGTAGAATTCCTCTCCGCTGACGTACTCCTTAGGTGGGGGGATGGATTTACGTACTTGGGCAAATTTTTCTAAAGCAGAGCGGATGTATCTTGCCTTTTCTTTGACGAAGCTGTCGACTATGCCGACCGGCACGCGCCTAGGGGCAGACACTATGATTCGGCTATCCGGATAGATGCGCAGGTTTAGATTCTTAACTTGCTTTCTGCGCAGGAGGTACTCAATTTCGTAGTTATCGCAGATGACTTTTCTTTGCTGTTCTGATTTGCTCATGTTTTTAGAGAATAAATGCCGCGCCTATTGCCGCCAAAGTGCTGAGCAGTGTGCCTATCAAATAGTACTCGGCAAAAGTCGGATCTTTAGAAATCTTGTCATAGCGAGCGATAGATTTTGCAGTCAATACAAGACCTATGGCGGCGTACTGACTTAAAGAAATAAAAATAACAATGATTGCTCTTTCGAGCGTGCCGATGAAGCGGCCGGCCTTTTTGTCATCGGTTTCGTCCGCATGGTCATCTGACTTGTAAAGTAGCAATATTTTGGCAATAGCGATATTAGTAGGTTTGTGAATGGCTAAAAACACTGCTAAATAGCTCACTATGTTTAAGGCCGGTAGGCCGAGAGTTTTAAGGAAGTCGGCAAAGCCTTCGTGAAGAACTAAGCCGTTTCCTTGCTTAACGAAAACATATGCCACTAAGCTGATGCTGACTACATGCAAAAGCTGATCAATGAAGAAAATATTTCTATCATGCCGAGGGCTGAGGATTTGACGCTTATTTATGGCTGCGCAAACGATGCGCTTGCCGAAATCAATGAGCAAGTGTAAAGCAGCAGCAATGCAGCCGTAGAAAAAGACTTGCCACGACAGGACGGGCAGTGAAACTAGTAGGATAATCGCCCAATAAAGGAGACCGTGCAAGAATAAGCAGCTCAAATGCTGTTCCTTCTTCTCAGCTATGTAGTTATTTTGTGCATAAAAGTCGCCAATAATGTGAGCCAAGAATAGCAGCACAAAATATTCCCTAAACATCGCCTCTCCTTATTTCGCCAAGCGCTTCTTCTACTAGCAACAGGGCCTCCCTGTAGGTATAAAAGTTCGCACCAGACAGACTCTTATGCACGGACGGTTGCTTGATACCCAACCTCTCAGCAACAGCAGTCTGACTATCGTTATGTTCAAGCATATCCCAAATGATTTCCCTTTGTCGATCTGTCCAAGAAGATTTGATGGTGGTCAGCAGAACAAGAATCGTATTGAGCAGCATTACAGTGCCTTGATCCTTACCGTCGACTTCAAGGCGGATATCTGCCTTTGGCACTCCATGACGCTTTGAGCTGCTCTTCAAATGGTCAATAGCTTGCCGCGCCTTGTAATAAGCAGGACCGTCGGCCCCGATAGCCAAGTCGCGATTGATTGTAGTTGTAACATCCCCGACGCCGATGCCAAAGCGGATATTTACCGGCTGCATGCGATGCTGAATCACGGCAATGATGGACATAATATTAGCCCCGTTATTCAAGAGCCCTTGAAATTCATCGCCCAACGTTATAGTGAACTTGGAGGCGATGTCCGCTGAATAAGATTCATTGATGAAATTAAGCGTAGCCTTTAACTTGTCCTGCACTTGAAGTCGATCCTCAAGCTGACGCGAATCTTGCAGATCGCCAATAATAGCTACATATGGATTGAAGTCTGGCGAAAAGAACATATGTACCTCCTGCTGTTTATTTGTAGTATATAGGCTTTTTAATGCATAATCAAGCATTAAGCATATAATAGGCTATAAGTGATGAATATTGCCTTAAAAGGCTATAAGGTCAATGCTCGCTTGGCTCTCACAAGTAATTGAGAAATAAAGTGAATAGTGGACTGATGCGGGGAGCCTGGAGACTTTGCTTAACAAGTAAGTGCAATCTATTTGAATAGCAATATTGTTCGTGCCTGGCACGATTCTTGAATTCTTTTTGTAATTGAATCTTACTTACCGTGAAGGTTTATTTGAATTCGATGCCCCCTAAAGTTGGTTCCAATTTATGATCCAGCTTTAGGGGGTCAATCTTCCGTTCTTTAGAACGTTTCGGTTAAAAGTTAGCAGTTGTTCTCTAGTGCGAACCCCAGCCGCCGTCGACTTTGAGCGTTTGTCCGGTGATGAAATCCGAATCATTCGAGATCAGGAAGCGGATCGCATAAGCTATTTCTGCCGGTTTGCCTAGGCGATTGGCGGGTGTGTTGGTCAAATGCATGTCTGTGACGCCAGCAGGATTATTAGCTAGTATGGGTGTCTCGATAACACCGGGCGATATGCAGTTGACTTGGATATTGTGTTCAGCGTACTCTACTGCGACTTGACGTGAAAGTGCGATCAGGCCACCTTTTGAGGCGGAGTAGCTTGGCAATTGTGTGATGCCGATGTGAGCGGCCAGCGAAGCGATGTTGGCTAATGCGTCGATGCGACCGTATTTCTCCAGAGTGCGCTTTTTGG
>CAYFTG010000031.1:0-2598 GCA_964346175.1 uncultured Mageeibacillus sp. | reverse complement strand
GCGATGTTGGCTAATGCGTCGATGCGACCGTATTTCTCCAGAGTGCGCTTTTTGGTGTCTTCCCATTGCTCGGCATTGGTCACGTCGAGCGTGGCACCGAAGGCCTCGTAGCCTTTTTCTCTAATTTCTTCTGCGACAGTTTCTGCGTTTTTGATATCGACGGCCACAACAATGGCTCCATCAGCTGCCAGTATGTGTGCCGTTTCTTCACCAATACCCGTGCTTGATGTGAGGCAGCTCTTTATTTGTAAGGCTTAGGCGCGACTACAGCGTTATGACTTGGTCGAAGGAGCTTAGCTTTACGTATGCTAATGCAAACGTCAAAAGTCAATGCTAGACTGATCGAAACTGGGGGGGTTCATGGCAGAGATATTTTTAAAAAAGAATATAAGCGGTAGCATCTTGGATGTTGGCGGCGGTGGTGAAGGCATTATCGGTCGTGTTTACGGCAAGCAGGTAACGGCTATAGATAAACTGCAATCGGAACTGGATGAAGCGCCCTGTGATTGTGAAAAGTTAGTGATGGATGCTTGTAAGTTGGACTTTGCCGATCAGAGTTTTGCCAATGTGACCTTTTTCTATACATTTATGTTTATGGAGCGGACAGAATGGCAGCAAGCTCTTGCGGAAGCAAATCGTGTCTTAACGGTAAGCGGTAAGCTTTTTATCTGGGATGCTGTAATCGAATCCGCCTATCCCGAACCTTTTCTGGTCGACTTGCTCGTTGATTGCGACGGGGAAGAGGTCAAGACTACATATGGCATTGGGAAACTGGAGGCGAAGCAAGACGCTCAGACCTTTGTTGATTTGGCCGCGGAATTGGGTCTGAAACTTGTCGGGAGCAGTGAGGGTAGCGGGCAGTTTTTTCTTCAGTTCGAACGGACGGGGCAGAGCAGATGAACGTGTCGGGGCTTTCGCGCGGCTATCAGGTTAGGCGTCTGCTGCCGGCTGATGTGGGGGAAATGCTGGCTCTTTGCTCCGGCAACCCTTTGTATTATGAGCACTGCCCACCTCCTGTGTCGGCGACTGGCTTGTTACATGACCTGCGGGCTCTACCGCCTGGCAAGAGAGAGGACGATAAGTATTATCTGGGTTATTTCTCAGAGGGGCGATTGATTGCGATTCTGGATTTGATTGTGGATTATCCCGTGGAGAAAATAGCTTTTATCGGCTTTTTCATGGTGGAAGGGGATATGCAAGGCCGAGGCGTTGGTTCTAAACTCATTGCAGAACTGGTTACATATATGGGTGAACTTGGCTATGAGCGGCTCCGACTAGCTTATTCTGAGAACAACCTGCAGAGCGAAAGGTTTTGGCTTAAAAATGGCTTTTTCCCTACAGGTGAGAAGGTAGCGCAAAGTGACTTTACTGTGGTGTTTATGGAACGCGATCTGGAGGAGCTGAAGTCTGGGGGGATTGAAAGTTTTTGTTTAGAAGTCGACTCAAAAGAAAGGGTTTGCGGCCAGCCTCTGCGCTGTGGCCAGCCTCCTTCAAAAGAAGAGTATCTGGAGAATCCCGGACGAATTACATCCTTGCCTTATCACAAACTGTTGAAGCTTTGGCCGGAAGTGGTGCAAATGGAAAAGCACGAGTCAGAGGCACAGGCTGATAGAGGGAGTTCGCAGCGTTATTTCAAATTAGTCCATGACTTGAGATGCGTAGAGGCGTCTTCTTTGCCTGAAGGCCTGGTTTTCTCCCCTGTTGTTGCGGAAAGCGAAGGAGATGAGGTGTATGAGCAAATCACGGAATTCCTGCAACGCTGCTACTCGGATTTGGATATAACGGGGGAGACCGTACGTTCATGGACAGAAAGTGAAGTCTATGAGCCTTCCGCTTGGCTGTGGGTGAAAGATAGGGATAAGTGTGTGGGCCTTGGTATTGCTGAGCTCGACCGCAGTATTAATGAGGGAGTATTAGAATGGATTCAGGTTCTTCCCGGCTATCGTAGGAACGGTTTGGGAACAAGAATTGTGCTTGAGCTCTTGCGGCGTTTGCAGGTGGCAGGCGCAGATTTTGTCATGGTCTCGGGTAATGCAGACAGCGAGTTCTCGGTGAAAGAGATGTATCGAAAGGTCGGGTTTGCAGGAAGTGATATCTTTGTTATTCGAGGGAGAGATTAAGTTTGCTTGATTTTCGTGCTAAGTTGATTTTCGTGCCTGGCACGAAAATCAACTTATGATACATAAGTGGCCTTTGCTACAACCTCAACTTTAAAAATCCATATACTTGCAAATTGAATACAAGCTTTGAGTATCTAAAGTACACTTTGGGTGCCCAAGGGCATACTGGTTGAATAGCTAGTTTGTGGAAATGGTGCGTGCGTTTCAATGGAAGATAAAAACAAAAACAACGTCCTTGATGCCTCCGGCTTTGACAAGTGGGCTCTGACTTACGATGCCAGTGTCGCTGCCAGTGAGGCTGCGGACGAATATCCTTTCGCAGCCTATTCCGAAGTGTTGGCCGAAGTATATCGTCAAGTCATGGCTACAGGGGGGAAGAGTGCACTGGACATGGGCTTTGGCACAGCCACTTTCACGGAGCTTCTTTATAAGGAGGGCTGCCAGATAACGGGTGTGGATTTTTCGGCAGAGATGCTGC
>CAYFTG010000030.1:0-9825 GCA_964346175.1 uncultured Mageeibacillus sp. | reverse complement strand
AGTCTCTGGAGAGCATAAATACAGTTAGAAAGAAAGGACAATTATGAAAGCTGGAATTTGGGGCGCAGGAAATATTGCAAATGCACATGCAGAAGCATTGAGATCTAGTGGAGTTGAACTGGCTGCAGTAACAGCCCACAATTTGGAAACTGCAAAGGAATTTGCTGAACGCTGGAGAGTACCTGTCTACGGTACAGACCCTGCAATTTTTGAGGATGAAGAGATCAAGAGTGTTCATATTTGTACACCTCCGGCACTTCGTTTTTCCTTAATTGAAAAACTATTGAAAAACAACAAACACGTTCTTTGTGAAAAACCTCTCAGCATCGACTCAGATGAAGCCTATGAGCTGAAAGAATTGGCTGAGAACAGCAACTTGATTACAGCTGTAGACTTAAATGTACGTTACATGTCTTCTAGCCAAAAGGCGAAAGAATTACTAGAAACTAAAGATTACGGACCCATCAAATTAATGCATGGCACTTACTTACAGCAGTTTGAAGTCCTACCTACTCCTTATAGCTGGAGGCATCAAGCTGAACTCGCAGGTAGAATGCATGCGGTAACTGAAATCGGCACACATTGGTTGGACTTAGCTCAATATTTAAGTTCTAGGAAAATTACGCGCGTAAACGCAATCTTCTCCCTCTCGGATCCTCGTTATGTTAAGGATGGCCTCATGCACTCGAGCCCCCAAGGTGCTGACAGCGTTGAAGTTGATTTGCAAGCAGAGGAGATCGCATTAGTGCATATTCAATTTTCTGATGGCAGTCTAGGTGCCCTCACGCTTTCGCAGATTTCGTCCGGCAGAATGAACCACTTGGAGATGGAGATTACCGGAACAAAAGGCAATATCTGGTGGGATTCCACCAACCCTACACTTTTGTATAATGCGACCAAAGAAGGTGGCGTTATACGTGAGTGCGTTCCCTTCGGCAATAACGGCTTTAACGATAGTATCCGCAAACTGATACAAGACTTCTATTCAGCAATCGAAAATAGGGATAGACCTCGTCCTGCTGCTTTACCCACCTTTGCGGACGCCGCTTACCTCTGCGCTATTTGCGATGCAATTTATCAAAGCGCAATGCAGGGTGGAGTGTGGCTCGATGTATCGGAATTTTGTAGAGAATAAACACTGGCGTGGTTTGCTAATATATGCAGACCTCAATGAAAGGAATAATATTTAATGACTAAACGTTATACCCCTCAAGAGATCTTAGATTGGTTCAAGTTAGAACCATTAGTCAGGGAAGGTGGAATGTTCCGTTCCGTCTATCAGTCAAAATACAAACTCGAAGATTGCGATATTTGCAACGCGATTTACCTCTTATTAAATAATGATGCTTTTTCTCATTTACATAGGCTGCAAAGCGACGAAATTTATCATCACTATTATGGCGATCCTTTGGAGCTATTGGAGCTCTTCCCTGATGGCACATCAAGAGTGGTCGTCCTCGGTCAAAATTATGCTGAAGGTCAAGTACCACAAACAGTTATGCATGGCGGATCTTGGCACGGTTCAAGAGTTTTGCCCGGTGGTGAATACACATTTGTCGGAACCAGCATGTCTCCCGGTTTTGTCGAGGGCGGTTACGAACACGCTGACCGCGACGAACTGATTCGTTTATATCCGGATCGTAAAGAAATGATTGAAGCTTTAACGGGTGAAGTAAAATATTTTTAATTGTTCTGCAAATAAAAAACCCCAGAAAGAGCGGCTTCGTCCGCTCTTTTTGTTTCCGGCAACCTCCCTCCTCTGACTGATTGGCAATAATCTGCCCAATCACATACACTAGATCGGAGCATGAAAGGAGAACACAATGGAAAAATTAGAAAATTGTCCGAAATGTAATTCTGAATACACCTATGAAGTTGATCACTTACTGCACTGCCCGGAGTGTTTTCATGAATGGAATCCGGAGATAGATGCCGCTAAAGAAGCAGAGAGAGAAGCTGCCAAGCAAATTAGAGATGCCAATGGCAATATCTTGTCCGATGGCGATACGGTCTCAGTCATTCAAGATTTAAAACTCAAAGCAAACATGACGATCAAAAGAGGAACCATTGTTAAAAACATTCGCTTGATCGAAAATCCGAGTGACGGCGTTCATAATATCGACTGCAAAATTGATGGTTTCGGCGACATGCTACTCAAATCCAGCGTGGTGAAAAAAATCTAATTCGTCCGTAATGCGCTGACATAATGCCTGCAGGAGCTGCTTTATTTTAGGAAGCAATAATTTTTTTGATCTCTGCATATATCTTAGGGCCGGCGGCAAGGATGCTCATAGTACGAGTAAGAGAAGGTTCCTCTCCGTCCATGGTCGTGACTATCACCCCAGCTTCACGAGCAATCAGGAGGCCAGCCGCAATATCCCAAGGATTAATTGCAAACTCAAAATAAGCACCCTGACGACCACTAGCTACATAACAAAGATCTAGTGCTGCAGAGCCAAATCGGCGGATGTCTCCTTTTTCCATAATTTTCGCTATAAGGCGAACAGTCGGTTCGATACTATTTGGATCGTAAGGAGAGCCGCCAAAGCCGAAGACCGCTCCGTCAAGAGCGAAATTCGGATTCTTGAGGCGATCTCCATTCAGATAAGCACCTTGACCAGCTTCAGCCCAGTACATCTCGTCTACCACAGGGTTGTAGACCACTCCTTGTATGACTTCACCCTGATCCAGAACAGCCACGCTAATGCAAAAGTGAGGAATACCAAAAATAAAATTTGAAGTACCGTCAATTGGATCAACCAAAAAGCCGCTCTGCTCAAAGCGAAATTCGTCTTGTTCTTCGCCCATGAAATGACAGTCCGGCCAGAGCTCCCGAAAGCGTAACTCAAGAAAATCTTGAACTTCAACGTCGTATTTCGTCACCAAATCTTTCTGACTGCTTTTGGAGCGGATCTGCGCCGGTGTCAGGTTCACCTGCGAAATAATCTCACCAGCTTCGCGCACAACATCTTTTAGTTTTTCCAGATCAACAGACATATTTAATACTCCTTTCTACCTACTATAACAAAGCGCCCCTCGCTCCTGTGGCACAAAAAGCCACTTAAACCTATAATATTTCTAAAATCAATTTGATGCTTCACAGCATGCGCGCATGGCGCAGAGCGAAAAGAGATTGTGCAAGGAGAAATTATGCAAAAATATAGTTTAGATAGGGTCAAAACCGTTTTATTCATTGTAGATCTTCAGGATCGCTTAGTTCGAGTCATGAAATATAAAGATCAAGTCACAAGGAACAATGTGACTCTACTCGAAACGGCAAAAGAAATGGGTTTCCCTGTGATTGCCACTGAACAGTATCCTCAAGGTCTTGGTCGTACAGTGCCCGAACTTCTGGATTTGCTGGATGAAGAGAACATCTTCAGCAAAAATTGCTTCACTGCATATACCGATGAGGTCAAGGAAAAACTGGCTGCGCTAGGGAAAAAGAAGGTTTTACTCACCGGAGCAGAAACTCATATCTGCGTCTTTCAAACTGCACGTGATCTTCTGGCTGACGGCTATGAGGTGTTCCTCATCAATGATGCAGTCACCTCACGCAGCACAGAAAATTGGCGCAACGGGCTCAATCTCATGCAGTCAATGGGAGCAGTCATCAGCAACACCGAAACAGCACTCTACGATCTGCTGAAAGTCTCAGGCACAGCCGAATTCAAAAAACTTTCGCAGCTGATAAAGTAAAATCAGTCAAGGAAGTCAAGTTTCGTGCCAGGCACACTTCTTGAATTCTTACTGCTACGCAGCGAAAATATTGAAATTAGCGCAACCCCGGTCAGGATTAGGATACAGCCCAGCCAGTTCATTGCTGTCAAAGTTTCGCTCAGAATGAGGTAGCCAAAAAGCACCCCTGACAATGGCTCTGCCATGGAAATGACGGAAGTAGAACTTGCTCCAATCTTCACGATGGCGTAATTCAAGAGCGAGAAGCCGATCACCCCAACCATCAGCGAAACCAGAAAAGAATAGAACCAAGCAGCAGGGGTCATGACCAAATTAAGCGCTCCACTAGCCTGCCCCACGCCAAAAGAAGTCAGGCTCACAATCAGATTAGTGTAAAAAGTAAGCTTAACGCAATGAAATGTACTGAGGACAGTGCGTTCCACGCTGATCAACATTCCCGCATAAGTGATGGCCGACCCCACCGCCAAGAGAACACCAATCATACTGCCGCCTCTAGCGCTGCCCATGAAAGTTATTACGCCGGCAAACCCCAAGACCAGAGCCAAAAGCTTCCACCACTTCAAGTCTTCTTTGAAGAAAATCACACTCACCAAGACAACAAATACAGGGAAAAAATAATGCAAAACCGAAGCCATTCCCACGTTTAGGTAGGAAAAAGACGAATACAGCATTAAAGTCGTTGAAAAATTGCCGAACACGCTAACCAAGACTACAGTCAGCAATTCACGTCGCGTAAGTTTCAGCGAAATATTCTTATACTTAGCAATCAGAAATAGGAACGGAAGGGACATAATAGCCCTGGTGAATGTCATCGTCATGCCATTGCTGCCCCCGGCATAAGCCATCTTCGCAATCGCAGGAGTGATACCAAACATCAGTGCAGAAATAAGAGCTGCACTGATCCCCATTAGTTTGTGCTTTTGTTGCAAATCTTTTGTCACCAAACAACCATCCTTTTTTCAGGCACCTTGCGCAATTATATAGCCAGCCGGAAAATAAATACAATAGAAGCATGTTTTGAAGCTAGCGAAGCAAAGCCCTAGACGAAGAAAAAGAGCGGCATCTTCCGCTCTTTTTCCCTTATATAAAAATTCTTTTAGCTATTATTTTTGCCTTTCCGCTTTCAAAGCGGCAGTTAACTTCGGCACAATTTCAAAAAGATCACCTACTACTCCAACATCAGCAGTGCTGAATATCGGCGCATCGGGATTCTTGTTGATCGCCACAATATAGTCAGCTTCTTCCATACCTGCTACATGCTGGATCGCTCCGGAAATACCTACAGCAATATAGAGACTCGGCCGAACAGTTTTGCCTGTCTGCCCCACTTGACGCTCTTTTGCCTGCCAACCCGCATCGACAGCGGCACGCGAGGCGGCTACTTCTCCGCCCAATACCTCAGCTAATTCCTCCAGTAGTGCAAAGCCCTCTTCTGAACCAAGTCCACGGCCTCCGGCCACGAGGACATCTGCCTCAGTGATATCTAGATGCTGACCGATCTTAGTGGCAATGTTCTCTACCTCGACGTAGCAATTGTTCTTCTCCAACACTACATCCAGATTAACAATTTCACCCTCACGCTCAGAATCTGCCATTGCACGCACCATCACTCCCGGACGAACTGTGGCCATCTGCGGGCGACGCTCTGAGCAGAGAATCGTCGCCATTAAGTTCCCGCCAAAAGCAGGACGCGTCATCCGCAATTCTTTACTTTCCGGATCGATTTCCAAGCTGGTGCAGTCTGCCGTCAGCCCGGTATGAACACGTGCAGCCACCCTTGGACCCAGATCACGGCCGACGGCGGTGGCCCCGATTAAAAGAATTTCCGGCCTATACTCTTCCACAACAAAAGCTAGAGCTTGCGTATAAGGTTCCGTTCGATAAAGAGCAAGTTCAGGATTATCGACGACCAGCACTCTGTCGGCTCCCGCCGCAATCAGCTCATGAGTCAGATCAGCGACACTTTCACCTAGCAAAACAGCCGTTACAACTGTATCCAAATCCTTGGCCAGATCTCTCGCTTTTCCAATTAATTCATATGAGACATTCGTCAAAACTCCATCTACCTGTTCTGCGAATGTAAAGACTCCACTGTATGTCATATCGCTGCCCCCTATAAAATATACTTTTCTTTCAATTTATCTACGATAAATTGTACGGACTCATCTACACCCTCATTGATTGTCATCCCCGGGGCTTTGACACTCTTGGGGAATGATTTGGCAACTCTTGTGGGAGAACCCTTCAAGCCGATATTCTCGTCTTCAATCTCTATATCATCACGTTGCCACACTGTGACTTCCTTTTCCCGATAAGCAGCAAAAATCCCGCTCGGAGTCATATAACGCGGTTCGTTTAATTCAGAGAGGACAGTCACCAGCGCCGGCATGCTTGCGCGTACTGTATGGACACGGTCGTCAAATTGCTGTTTTACGACGACATCGCCATTATCAATTCTGATCTCCTCAGCGTAGGACAAATTAGGTAAGCCTAAATGTTCAGCAATGCCGGGGCCAACCTGAGCTGTATCGCCATCGATAGCCTGACGGCCGGTAAGAACAAGATCACAGTCGATCTTCTTGATCGCTGCGGCCAAGGTTGAAGAAGTCGCCCAAGTATCTGCTCCGCCGAAAGCTCTATCCGTCAGAAGATAACACTCATCAGCTCCCATGGCCAAAGCTTCGCGCAAAACATCATCCGCCTGCTTAGGCCCCATGCTCAATCCGATAACATGAGCCCCTAGCTCGTCCTTAATTCGGAGTGCTGCCTCCAGAGCCGCCTTATCGTCCGGGTTCATAATAGAAGGAACACCCTCACGCATCAGCGTGCCGGTTTCAGGGTTGATCCTTACTTCAGTGGTATCCGGAACTTGTTTTATACATACAATAATTTTCATATCTTCTCCCCTAACCCAGTATGCTTCCGCCGATAACCATCTGCATAACTTCGGAAGTTCCTTCATAAATCTCAGTAATCTTGGCATCTCGCATCATGCGCTCAACGTCGTAACCCTGAACATAGCCGTAGCCGCCATGCAGTTGAACAGCCAGATCAGTGACATAGTTGGCGGTGCGACTTGCTTTTAGCTTGGCCATAGCCGCTTCATAGGAATAACGAGCTCCGGAATCCTTCTTAACAGCTGCCAGATAAGTCAGATAACGAGCAGCCTCGAGCTCAGTGGCCATGTTAGCAATCTGAAACTGAGTATTCTGGAATTTGCTGATCGAACGACCAAACTGCTTCCGCTCTTTTACGTACGCAATGGTCTTATCGAGAGCACCTTGCGCGATACCGACGGCCTGAGCTGCGATGCCGATGCGGCCACCATCCAAGGTGCCCATAGCCAGCCCGAAACCCTTGCCTTCTAGACCTAATAAATTTTCCTTAGGAATACGGCAATCAGTAAAAATGAGTTCACGAGTGGACGATGCGCGAATGCCCATTTTTTTCTCAGGCGGGCCAAAGTCAAAACCCGCCGTCCCCTTTTCCACAATAAAGGTCGAAATACCACGTGTACCCTGGCTGGGGTCGGTCATCGCAAAGACAACATAAATGTCTGCAGGGCCGGCATTGGTGATAAAAATCTTCGCCCCATTAAGGACATACTCGTCACCATCCAGAACAGCAATGGTCTTCTGACTGCCCGCATCAGTACCGGCATCAGCCTCGGTCAGCGCGAAGGCTCCAAGTTTTTCCGTGTTTAATGCGCGTAAAAATTTCTCCTTTTGTTCAGCTGTACCCTTGCTATCGATTGCTCCAGCAGCTAAGGACGTATGAGCAGACACGATCACGCTGGTGCTAGCACATACGCGAGCCAACTCTTCTACCGCCAGCACGTAAGTAAGGGTATCACAGCCCTGACCACCATACTCTGTGGAAAAAGGGATACCCATAAAACCATTCTTATACAGCTTCTCCACTGTCTCAGTGGGAAAACGCTGGCTTTCATCAATCTCTCTAGCCAGAGGCTCAACTTCATTCACCGCGAAATCGCGGAAAAGCTGCTGCGCCATTTTATGTTCCTTGCTAAATGTAAAATCCATACTCAACCTCTAAATCCTTGCAACACCTGAATCTCTAGCTGCCTGAGCGACAGCGGTGGCAACAGCATCGGCCACGTTTTTATCCAAAGCACTGGGCAAAATATTCTCTTCATGCAATTCACTTGCAGGAATATAATCCGCAATCGCTGCAGCCGCAGCAAGCTTCATTTCTTCATTGATATCACTAGCTCGCACTGACAGCGCACCTTTGAAAATACCCGGGAAAACCGACACGTTATTAATCTGATTAGCGAAATCCGAACGGCCCGTTCCAATAATGCGCACACCGGCCTCTTTAGCCACATCCGGCATGATCTCCGGTTCAGGATTAGCCAGCGCGAAAACAATCGGATCCGTATTCATCGACTTGATCATCTCCGCTGTCAGCACATCGGGCCCGGAAACCCCGATAAAAATGTCAGCTCCCTTGATAACATCTGCCAACGTACCTTTTTCCAAATGAGGGTTTGTTATCTCAGCCAGCTTAATGTAAGAATCACGCATGCCGGCAACGCCCTTACAAATAGCGCCTTGTCTGCCGCAGGCGATTTGATTGCCGGATCCAGCCGTTTGCAACAATTTGATAATGGCAACCCCTGCCGATCCGGCTCCGTTGACAACAATTTTGAGTTCACTCAATTCTTTGCCGACTATTTTGACCGCATTCAGCACTGCCGCCAAAACAATAACCGCGGTACCATGCTGGTCGTCATGAAAGACCGGGATATCGAGCTCTCTCTTTAATCTCTCTTCTATTTCAAAACAACGAGGAGCGGAGATATCTTCCAGATTGATCCCCCCGAAGCCGGGCGAAATCAACTTCACTGTTTCAACGATAGTATCGACATCTTGAGAATCTAGGGCAATAGGGAAGGCATCCACATCACCGAATTCTTTAAAAAGGACCGCCTTACCTTCCATAACAGGAAGGGCAGCCTTAGCGCCGATATTTCCTAAGCCCAACACTGCACTACCATCTGTGACAACCGCAACCAGATTACCTTTGCTCGTGTATTTGTAAACATCGTCCGGTTCCTTTGCAATCTTACGACAAGGCGCAGCCACCCCAGGTGTATACGCAGTACTGAGGTCTTCATTAGTTTCAACTTTAACTTTAGAGACGACCTCAATCTTGCCCCGATGCTCTTCATGCATTTTCAGGCTTAATTCAGAATAATCCATACTATCTTCTCCCCTTTAAATTACTACACAACTATAATATACGTTTAAGTGTTAACTTGCCAGACAACAGTGTTTAGCTCCTTTGAACAAGCATCTAAACTCAATACTTCTTCAGGCTGATTTCTCCTGAGGAAATTTCTTGTAGTTTGCCGTCTTCGAAATAAAGCAAAGAGCCATTGTCCGAAATATCTTCAACTAAAATGTTCTTACCTGTCTCCAAAACGACCTCTCTCCCGATGATAAAACAGCGCTTGCGGTAATCATCCAGATAAGTTCGCGCAGGCAATTGACTAATAATCTCTCCTATTTCATTACTAATGTCTGCTATCAGAGCATTGCGATTGATACTCCGGCTGCCGTCTGTGACCGCACCGGCAATTTCCGCAATCTCCGCAGGAAAACCTCCCTCCGGTGGCAAGAGATTAACTCCGATGCCAAGCACTAGAGAAAGATTCTGCCCGGACTCAAAATCAGTTAAGGCTTCAGTCAAAATTCCACAGACTTTACGTCCTTGATAGAATAAGTCGTTGACCCACTTAATCCCTATTTCGATATCAAAAGTCCTCTCCAGAACTCGAGCAGTTGCAACCGCTGCCATCGTTGTCACTAAGACCGGAGTTTCTTTTTTCCCCCAGGGAAAAGCTAGCGAGAAATACAGGCCACCGGCAGGTGAATGAAAGCTTCGCTCCCGGCGTCCGCGCCCTCTCGTCTGAGCTGCCGCAGCTATCAAATATTTCCCTCCGGCGCTAAGCTCTTGTTTGGCTAGATTGTTTGTTGATTCGACTTCATCATAAAGCAAGACTTCAGTACCGTCCCAAAAGGAAGACAGTGCGCTTTTGATGGCGAATTGAGAGAGTTCCATAGTCAAAGTATGAAATCGAGAAAATGGATTGTCAACACT
>CAYFTG010000029.1:0-10271 GCA_964346175.1 uncultured Mageeibacillus sp. | reverse complement strand
AAGCTAGATCTATTTATTTCATGTTTTTAAACTAAATCAGTCTTTTCCTGCGGATTCCACATTTTCGCCTTCGATATTGATTGCTTCGCCGCGATAGAGATAGAGCATCCTGCCAGCTGTTTCGCTAGTCGCACGAAGAGTCCAAGTTGTTTCTGCCTCCATCGTTACTAGCCAAATTACCACCTTGTTATCTTCGTCAGTAGCCCAAGAATTGGGTGTAGGTGCCAGCGCTTTGGTGTTGCTGTAATCGCCTGCCACAACTTTGATCAATGTGGATCTTCCCTCTTCGTCGCTCTCTTTGACAACGGGGATGTCTTCATTCCACAACATTTTGAAGTAGGGTTTCACCATCATGCGTTTAGAAGGAAGGTTTAGCCAGATCTGGAAAAGTTCCAAAGTATTGGGACGATCTTGATGAACGAGTGGGAACATCTCGCAGTGTTGTACCCCTCGCCCAGCTGTGAGCCATTGCACATCTCCTTCGCCGTAACGACCTGTGCTGCCCAGACTGTCTGAGTGATCGACAAAGCCCTGTTCAACAATTGTCACTGTTTAGAAACCGCGATGTGGATGCACGGGAAAACCGGGCACGCTGGTACCGTGGTACATACGCCAAGGGGCGTCCGGATCGAAATCGGCGCCGTTATTGCGCTTATCCAAGTAATCAATGGGCTCCATTTTTTCATTACCTTCCGGATAGTGATCAAGATGATGAGCATTAAAGATGAAGGGTGGTTTAACGGGAAGGCGGAAGGCTATGCTGCCGCTGTGAATAATAGGATGCTTCATGTAGTACCTCCTGCTTTTAGCAAAGATTGTTTTGATTAAATATAGCACTTTATATTTTTAAGGCTGGTACCATCTCGTATGCAGGCCTATTGAGTTTTGTTACAATAGCCTTACTATTAATCTACGTACAAATATTAAAGGGGTGATTTTTCAAATCATATTCGGAGGGTGGCTGTAGTTTAACCCTCCTACTATTCAACGGAGAGTTTATGTTATTAAATTGGATTAACCCCGAAGATTATTCTTTTAATTCCTTTCTTTTGTTAGAACGCTTCCAAATTCGTCTCATGCTGGATGCTGGTGGCTGGGGCAAAGATAAAGACAAATGGCGACATAGTTTCGGTATCGCTTTACGTGCAAATCCGGTCGTTATGTGGTACTTGGCTCAGCGTTGTCCGGAGCGCAGTTCTTTTATAGAAGAGCTAGCTCAAAAGACAGCTGATGTAAGTGACGAAGCAGAAATTAGGAAGTCTGAAGCCTATGCCCTCAGGAGTGTCGAGGATTTTATAATCTATACGACACCTACAGTTATGGCAGAAAAATGTGACTTTATCCTCGGTTGGGAAGAAAAACGCCTTTTTGATCTTTGTGATTTCGCAAACAAAACTGTGCTCGATGTCGGCGCAGGATCCGGAAGGTTGAGTTTTGCTGCGGCCAAGAAGGCAGCCTGGGTCTATGCCAGTGAACCTGTTGGTACTTTACGTGAATTTATGCGCGATAAGATAGCCGCAGAGAATATTAAAAATGTACGCGTTCTGGACGGCTTGATCACAGACCTGCCGTTCCCGGACAAAACTTTCGATATTGTCATGACGGGCCACGTCATAGGTGATTTCTATGATGAAGAGTTAGAGGAAATTTCCCGCGTGTGCAAGCCCGGCGGTTGGCTACTTGATTGCCCGGGAGATTCGGAGTTCGACATGCAAGCTAATAAAGATCATTTAGCAAATGGCTGGACGGAAAAGCACTACGTCGGCAGCTTCGGCAAAGACGTATATTGCTATAGCAAGCAAGTACAAAAGTAGCCGTAGGCCCCGCCTGATTCGCAGTTATTCTAGGAGGGGATTATGCCCTTTAATATTGTTCGTCACGACATCACGAAAGCGGAGGTAGAGATTAATGTTAGGCGCAATTGTTGGAGATATCGTAGGCTCTATCTATGAGTGGGATAACATCAAGACGAAGGACTTTCCGCTCTTTAAAGACGACTGTTTTTTCACCGACGACACCGTGATGACTATAGCTACAGCTGATGCCATCATGGCAGGTGGAGAAGAGGATGACTTCATCGACTCTTATAAGAAGTGGGGGCGGCTTTATCCTGACGCGGGTTATGGCTTGCGTTTCGAGAAGTGGATTAATTCCGATAGTCGAGAGCCATATAATTCTTGGGGAAACGGCTCCGCCATGCGCGTATCGCCCTGTGCCTGGGTCATGGATTGCGATTATCTAGCAAAAACCGGACAGTGGCCGACAGGAAGAGAGAAAGCAGCTTTGTCGGCTGCGGTTACGCACAATCATCCGGAAGGCATTAAGGGAGCTGTGGCGGTTAATGACGCCATCTTTATTTTGCGCTGCCTTACGGCTGGAAATGAGCCTTCTCTCGATGCATGCAAACGGAGGATAAAAGAGAACATAGAGGAGAAGCACGACTACGACTTAGATCGTACTCTTGCAGAAATTCGTCCTTATTATGACTTCGACGAAAGTTGTCAGGGGACCGTGCCAGAAGCGATTATTGCTTTTCTCGAAAGTAAAGATTTCGAAGATGCCATCAGAAATGCCATTTCACTCGGTGGTGACAGCGACACTTTGGCAGCCATCACCGGCAGCATAGCTGAGGCTGCTTATGGGATACCGAAGTGGATAGAGGAACGAGCCTTGTCCTACTTGGACGCACCGCTCTTAGAAATTCTAGATCGTTGGAATCTCATGCTAGGAGAGCTGTAGTGCTACACTGAAAAAACATTGAGATTTGCCCCTGTACCGCGAGCGACTTGATACTACTTTACGCTGCCTAAACATTGCTGCAGTAAACTTAATTTAATCTTTAAGAGAAAAATGCATTCGCAGTTTACACATTCTGCGACATCACAGTGTTGGAGGCATTATGAATCCACTATTAAAATCAAAGATGACCCTGTTTGTTAAAAATTACCGAGCCTTTGAAGGCGAATTTTTCTGGCAAAACAACATAATGAAACGTTTGTCAGCCTTGCTCTCTGCAGGCAAGGGTCAACGTCTCAATCTAAGGGCGGTTAAAGAAAATGCTGAAATGATCAAGGAAAAGATGGGACCCTTATCGTACTTCCGTGGCCATTCATTGCTATGCCTGGCAACTCTCTTATCAATGGAAACGAACCGGCAGAGATTGCTGGCTGACACCATCACGGTCTATGAGCTGCTCAAAACAAAAAAGTTCATGGCTTCGGATTACCTCGTCCTCGCAGCATATCAAATAGCATCCTCAGCAGCGGCAGAGGACTTCGCCGAGATTGCTCAGCGCGCAGAGGATTGTTTTCTTGCAATGAAAGCAGAACATCGTTTTTTGACAGGTCACAACGATTACATCTTTGCTGTTTTGCTCGCTCTTTCAGAAAAGGAAGTTGACAGCGGAGTAAATCAAATTGAAAGCTTCTATCAAACTCTCAAACCCACTTTCCGTTCCGGCGATAGCGTGCTAAATTTAGCACAGGTCTTAACTCTAGGAGACGCAGATCCTGGAGCTGTAAACAGAGTGCTTGATCTGTCTGAACAGTTCAAGGAAAATAAGCTGCGCCTTGACCGCCAGCTGACCTTGTCAACGCTGGGAGTCTTAGCTTTGCTGCCTGAGGAAAATGAAATTTTGGTAGCGGACGTGATTGCTGTTTATGAGTTTTTGCGCAATCAAAAAGGCTTCAAAGCTTTGTCCGCAGGTGTGCAAGAGCTACAACTTTTTGCGACAGCCTTGGTGGCCTATCATTATGCGGACCAAAGTCACGACAAGCTGATGTCTTCCACTCTATCTACAGGAATTACAAGTATTATTGTTGCCCAACAAGCTGCTATTGCCGTCGTCATTGCGACTTCAACTTCAGCTGCTGCTTCTAATTCGTAGACTGACCTGTTAGACAGCAAATCTACGGTCTTGATTTTTCCTCAGCAGCCAGATCGGTCTGTGCTTTTTCAGCTGTTGGCTGTTTGCGCGCCCCCAAACCCATAATGACCGCAATGACTACAAAGGCGATCATGCTGAAGATAAAGGGGAAGCGTATGCCTTCTTGTCCTGTGATCTGTGCCAAGAGGGAATAGAAGTAAGGGGAGACGAAGCCGCCTAGATCATAGCCGACCATGATCAAACTCATGCCCATTGCGGTTAGTGAAACAGGAGCGGCTTTGCCCATCAGCATGTAGAATTCCGGATAGTAGATGCCGAAGGATACTCCTATCAGCAAGGTTCCTACCCCCAGCATAAAGGCATTCGTTCCGAAGCTGATTAGTAGTAAACCTGCTGCCACGATCAACATTGACGATGGAATTGTGTGAGTTTTCAGCTGACGCTTGTAAGAAGCGTAAATGGCACCATCCTGGCTTTGCTGCTGGGGTTGATTTTGCATAAACTGCTGATCCCGGAGCTTGAATTAGGTCTGGGCAAAAATGGCTTGCAAGCAGGTTTGGAAAAATACTTGCTGTCTTGTCTCGTTATTCTTCTGATCCCGCTCATAGCCTTCAGCATTAGCTTGCAGCCCTTCGATAGGAGCCCGACCATAGTCAAGCTGCTCTTCGAAGGTATTATCTATATAGCAGCCGTAGCTTTGATAGAAGAATTCTTTTGCCGCGGTCTATTGCAAAACGCCCTAGCAAATTTATTTCATAAGCGCAAAGATAGTCAATTGCTGTCAGTAGTATTCGCAGCTTTCATATTTGGTGCCAGGCACGTTTTTGGAATGATTGGTGAGCCACCCTTATTAGCAGTGTGCAAGGTTCTCTGGTCAGTCGGTTTGGGTGTTTATTTCGGCTCTATCTATGCACTGACTGCAAACTTACCCTTAGTCGCACTCTTCCACTTCATTATTAACCTCACCGGCTTGCCCTTCATTTTTTCAACGCAGCAAACGTATCCCACAGACTCCGCTCTCGCCCTCTTGTTTGCTAGCATAGCTGCGGCAGGCTATGGTATTTATTTACTACAGACAAACAGCCGCCAACAATAAAGCCGCCCCCGGTAGCGGAGGCGGCTTTCTCTTCATACGTCCTTATATTGATCAGAAGACGGCTCTCAAGATTAATTCCAAGATAAAGAGTACTGAGGCTCCGATTAGAATCGGTGAGGCCTTGTGCTCTGTTTCCTGTTTCGTCACTTTTTGAATCAAGAGAACGAGCAGATAGGTAATGAAGCCGAAAGCTATACCTGTCGAGATACTGTAGAACACGCACATGAAGATCGCCGTAAAGAAGCAGGGAACTGCTTCACTGAGTTCAGGCCAGTTAATATCCCGGAAGGATCCGGCCATCATGACGCCGACAATAATCAAAGCGGATGCTGTCGCTTCAGCGGGAACTGCACTTGCCAAGGACGATAGCGGTACGGTCAAGATAAACATGATCGCTGTGACTACTGAGGTCAAGCCTGTACGACCACCGGCGCCGATTCCGGCAGCACTCTCAACATAAGTAGTTACGTTAGAAGTACCGAAGATAGCACCGATTGAGGTAGCTACCGAGTCAGAGATCAGAGCGCGATCCATCTTGGAGCTGACGCCCGGTTCATTCATTGCCTTCATGTCTTCATCTGTGAAGATACCTGATCTACGACCGGTACCGATGAAGGTGCCGATGGTATCAAAGGTATCAGCCAAGCTGAAAGAGAAGATGGCAATCAGGGCAGGTAAAACCTTTTCAGAGTCAGAGAAGAGGCTGGGCAAACCTTCAGATGTGAAGATTACGCCGAATGTCCCACGCAATTGCGAGAATGCTTCGCCGACACTAATGGATGTTCCGCCACCGCCTACTTGAGTAACGCCCATGGGAATACCTATAAGCGCCGTAGCAATGATGCTGATCAGAATAGCACCTTTCACCTTTGCAATTAGCAAAACAATCGTCAGTACAATACCGATTAATGCCAGCAAGATACCGGGCGAATTGAAATCAGCCATGGCAGGAATGATTGCCGAGTTGGCAATAACAGTTCCTGATTCGAGCTGAATGTAATCGCCGGGGTTGCTGGTGAAGGAAAACAGGCCTGCGTTCTTCAGACCGATGTAGGCGATAAAGAGTCCGATACCGCCGGAAATCGCATGTTGCAGGCTTTCCGGTATTGCCCTGATAATCGCCTTTCGAATTCGCGTCACCGTGATGATGATGTTAATCATACCGCAGAGGAACACTATCGAGAGCGCCTGCTGCCATGTAAAGCCCAAAGCGAATACTACCGTGTAAGTAAAGTAAGCATTCAGGCCCATGCCGGCTGCTTGTGCATAAGGAACGTTGGCATAAAGTCCCATAATCAACGTGCCGACGACAGCAGAAATGACTGTGGCAAGGAAGACTGCTCCCCATTCCATGCCTGTTTCAGACAGAATGCCCGGGTTTACAATTACGATGTAGCTCATCGCAAAAAACGTTGTAATACCCGCAATTATTTCTGTGCGGACATTCGTGTTGTTCTCCTTAAGCTTGAAGAACTTATCCATTGAACACCTCCGTTTTCAAAAATTTTGCCGATATTCCGCGTCTCCTGTCCGGATATCGGCGGACACCAATATAGTCGTGGCTTTGCAAAGGATGATGCATGATGAACATAAATTCCTTAGCACTAAGATATATTGGTGTAAGTTCTATAACCTTAACCAATAACAACCCAACATTAGGCATAAGACAACAAGTAATATGTGAAGTATTTTGTTAATTTTGCCAATTTATTAAATTCTTACACCTAAATCGATGAACTTATTAATATTTCTTTGTAACATTCTGTATTTTTGACTTCAATCAAAGACTCGGCAGTATTTCTCCGTTATAGTAGGTATGAAAATAATTGATAATCTGGGAGGTAGCAAAATGAGCAAAAGAACATATCAACTTGAAGGCATGACTTGCCCCACCTGTGTAATGAAAATCGAAAAGCTTCTGAAAAAAACAAAAGGCATCGAAGAGTCCGAAGTCTTGTATAACAGTGGCAGAGTGAAAGTCAGTTTCGACGAGAACACGGTAACATCGGAAGAGATAACCGCGGCCATCGAGCAGCTAGGCTATAGAGTGGTTTCCGAAAAATAAACTGACTTCAACAATGTGGGTCCATCAACCGTCTAGAAGGCGGTTGATTTTTGTCAAGAAACATTTTATTTAGAAAAACTAATAATTTTTGATCTACATCAAGGCAGTAATTATTTTTCCACCGGATAATGTAGCAGAAAACCAAAACTACAGGGGGTAGATGAATGTTCAAAATAAGTAAAAAACAAATCGTCTGGGCAGCAGGAATTCTGGCACTTGCAGCCTTAGTCTTGAACAAAATAATTTTTAGAGATTTGGAAGGCTACGCGACTGTATCCATCGTAATTATGATAGTGGGTACTGTAATAGCCGGCTATAACATATTTAAGACTGCGATCGTCAGCCTCAGATATGGCGTTGTCGGCATTGACCTTCTGGTGTCAATTGCAGCCATCGGCGCCCTGATTATTGGAGAGTATTGGGAAGCCCAAGCTGTTACTTTTCTGTTTACCTTTGGAGATTACCTGGAGTCATTGACCCTGGAAAAAACACGCGACTCTATCCGTTCATTGATGGATCTGGCGCCCGACGTAGCTCGCGTGCGCCGCAATGGAGAAGAAGTTGAGATATCGCCCGATGATGTAGTTTTTGGCGACCATGTAGTCATCAGACCTGGCGAGAAAATCCCTGTTGACGGTGCAGTCGTCGAGGGCTCGGCCTACGTCAATCAAGCAGCGATTACCGGTGAATCGATGCCGATAGCACGAGATCCCGGAGAAGAAGTATTCTCCGGAACCATCCTGGAGTCCGGTTACCTAGTAGTCCAAGCAGAAAGAGTTGGCGAAGACACTACGTTTGCTCGAATTCTGCATATGGTTGAAGAGGCTCAGGATAAAAAGGCCAGCTCGCAGAAATTTTTGGAAAAATTTGCCGCTTGGTACACTCCCGCCATTATTATATTGTCAATAGTAGTCGGCTTGATCTCTAAAGATATAAGGCTGGCCCTAACTCTACTGGTCGTTTCCTGCCCGGGTGCTTTGGTTATCTCAACCCCGATATCTTACGTAGCTGCCATCGGTAATGGCGCTAAAAACGGCGTCCTGGTCAAGGGCGGCGAGATTATGGAGAAGCTTGGTCGCGTCAAAGCGATTGCTTTCGATAAGACGGGAACCCTAACTGAAGGAAAGCCCGGCGTCAGCAGAGTGAAAACTTACGATATGGATGAGGATGAGCTCCTGCGTATTGCCGCAATCGGTGAGTCGTTTTCCGAACACCCCCTCGGCGCAGCGATCATCAGAGAAGCGGAAGAAAGAATGGGCAAGATTAATGAAACTCCTGAAGACGCCCGCATGCTGATCGGACATGGCCTCGCTTTCGTCTACGAAGGTACAGAGTACTTCATCGGAAATAGGAAACTGCTTGATGATCAAAATATCGATTATTCAGATCACGAAGATTATCTTAACGAGGAGGAGGCACTGGGACAAACAGCTGTTATTGTCGCCTCTGAAGAAAAAGTTCATGGTATTATTTCCATAGCTGATACCATCCGTCCGGAAGCCAAAGAACTTGTAGCAGATTTGCATGCCCAAGGTGTCAAGAATATCGTCATGCTGACAGGCGACAATCGTCGTGCGGCACAAGCGGTTGCAGACGCTGTCGGGCTGGACGGTCAATATAGCGAGCTCCTGCCGGAGGATAAGGTCAGCGCCTTAAGCGAGATTTCGCAAGAGTACGGTGAAACCGCAATGGTAGGTGACGGCATCAACGATGCCCCTGCGCTAGCTTCTGCAGACCTAGGAATTGCAATAGGTGCGGCAGGAACTGACGTAGCAATGGAAACAGCTGATGTTGTACTCATGAGTGATGATATAGGCCAACTCTCGTATGCAATGGGCCTGAGTCGTGCGACAGCGAACAACGTCAAGCAAAACGTGATATTCGCAATAGTCGTTGTTCTAGTGCTTTTAGCCGGGGTATTAGTCCAGACAGTAAACATGTCGCTGGGAATGTTAGTACACGAAGGCTCGGTATTATTAGTTATACTTAATGCAATGCGCCTCCTGAATTATGGTCGGGGAAAGAGAAAGCATAAATTGGAGGCGGTGAAAGTAGGAGATTAATGCACTGCAAAAATCACTGTGACGTTCATTCACACTGCTGTTCGAGTGAAGATGAAACATGTATAGAATTGGTCCCGATCTTTAAAGGGCTTACTGAAGAGGAGATGCTGGAAATAGCCGGTATCACCTCTTCTCGCGTTTTAGAGAAAGGTGAATTGGCATACAGGGCAGGGGAGGTAAGCAACACAATGTTTGTGGTGCATACCGGAAAGATTAAGCTCTATCGCTTGACAGCTAACGGCAAGGAGCAAGTACTGCAAATTATCGGTCCCGGAGAATTTATCGGAGAATTGACGCTATTTTCGGCATTGCCCCTGTCGGATTTTGCCGAAGCTATGGAAGAGACTAATATCTGTGTCTTAGAAGGAGCCAAGCTCAAGGAGCTAATGGCCAAGTATCCTCAAATTGCTTTTAAAGTGATGGACGAGCTCTCACGCCGCTTGGAGACAGCTGAAAGTCGGATTGAATCAATCAGTCATGGTTCAGTTGCAGAAAGACTGGCAGCAGCCTTACTAGATCTATCAGAAGGCAAAGATGAAATCAATTTGCCCATGAGTAAAGGCGATTGGGCCTCGCAGCTCGGTATGAGCCAAGAAACATTGAGCCGCAAACTGACGGAATTCCAGGATGAAACTCTGATCACGTTGCAAGGGCAGCGCCGCATAATCATTGATGACAGAGCTACTTTGGAAAAGATAGTTGCAAATTATTAAGGAGTAAAAAAATGAAAATTGCATTAGGCAGTGATCATGCCGGTTATGATTTGAAGATGACCATCAAGGCTCATTTGGAAGCCAATGGTTATGATGTAAATGATGTGGGCGTGCATGACAATGAACGTTCGGATTATCCCGTGTTTGGCAATAAGGCAGCCAAAGAAGTTGCACAAGGCACTGCAGACTTCGCCATTGTCTGCTGCGGAACCGGAGTCGGTATTTCTATTGCCGCCAATAAGGTGAAAGGTGTACGCTGTTGTTGCTGCAGCGAACCTTATTCCGCACGCATGTCGCGGCGTCATAACAATGCCAATGCTTTGGCTCTGGGCGGACGCGTTTTGGGCGATGAGTTAGCGCTCATGATCGTGGATGAGTTTTTGGCGACGGAGTTTGAAGGAGGTCGTCACGAGAGACGGGTCAAGCTAATTGGGGAACTAGATGAATA
>CAYFTG010000028.1:1438-11709 GCA_964346175.1 uncultured Mageeibacillus sp. | reverse complement strand
ACAAAAGACCAGGCCGCTGTCCCCGTCAGCCATGAATTTTTTGCCTCCCCGTAAGTCGCACTTTCTCGTCCGGCGATGGTCTGACTATAAACATAAGGTTCGGTTTTATGGATCTCGATCGCATCCTCTAAATAAGCCGGACAAATCCTTTTGTAATAATCAAAGGCCTCATTGCCCCTGCCCAGCCTAGTTTCGGCTATGCTGACCCACGGATTGTTGTGACAGAAGACAGATCCGTTTTCCTTATATCCCGGCGGATAACTACTGATTTCCCCTAATTCCTTGCGATATTCACTATAGCAGGGCGCCAGCAGCTCCACGCCATAATCATTGACCAGCTTGTCACGCACGGAATCCAAAGCCTTTTGCGCATAACCATTATCTAAACCTACACCTGCCATCACGCAGAATCCTTGCGGTTCAATAAAAATCTTCCCCTCAGAACACTCTGCGCTGCCAATCTTTTCGCCCGCGGCATCATAGGCACGCAAAAACCATTCTCCATCCCAGCCATGCTCATAAATCGCTGCCTCCATCTCAGCGACGAAAGCCCTTACCTCTTCTGCCTCAGTCGCATCACCGAAGCGTTCGCAGAGTTCCGCATATTCCCTACCATAGAGAACAAACATCCCCGCAATGAAGACACTCTCTGCCACCCTGCCTTCTGAACTGGCGACGTTTTGGAAACTCTCCCCCGGCTCCGTAGAGAAGCTATTTAAGTTGAGACAGTCATTCCAATCAGCCCTTCCGATCAGGGGCAACCCATGCGGACCGCAGTTGTTGATCGTATACTGCAGGCTCCGACGCAAATGCTCAAACAGCGGAGCTTCAGTGCCGGGTTCATTATCAAAAGGAACCTGTTCGTCCAAGATCCCGCTATCGCCGGTTTCCTTAATATAGGCAGCAGTACAAGCAATCAACCACAAAGGATCGTCGTTGAAGCCGGAGCCAATGTTGTCATTGCCGAGTTTCGTCAAAGGTTGATATTGATGATACGTGCTGCCATCTTCCAATTGAATCGAGGCCAGATCCAGGATGCGTTCTCTGGCCCTCTCCGGTATCAGGTGGACAAAGCCGAGAATATCCTGACAGCTATCTCTAAAACCCATCCCTCGACCGATGCCGCTTTCGAAGTAAGAAGCACTACGGCTCAGATTGAATGTCGTCATACATTGATACTGGTTCCATATGTTAACCATGCGATCAACTTTTTCATTATCACTCTTCAAATGAAAACGACCCAAAAGATTGTCCCAGTACCCCGACAAGCGCTCAAATTCCGCCTCTACAGCAGCGCTATCCGAAAACTTGGCCAAAACCCGCTTAGCTCCCGACTTATTTATTACATTCTTACTTTCCCATTTTTCTTCGTAGCTGTTCTCCGCATAACCCAGTACGAAGATAATCTCCTTACTTTCTCCGGCCGCCAATGAAATATCCAAATGGTGACTAGCAATAGGGTACCAGCCATGAGCAATAGAATTACGACTTCTGCCTTCTTCCACTACCTGCGGACGCTCGAAGCCACGCATCCGGCCTAAGAACTGATCTCTATCTGTGTCAAAGCCGGTGATATCAGTATTCACCCCAAAATAAGCGTAATGCTGTCGCCGCTCTCTATATTCTGTCTTGTGATAAACAACGCCGTCCTCAACTTCGACCTCGGCGATATTAAGATTTCGTTGGAAATTCTGGCTGTCATCTACTGCATCCCAGAGGCACCATTCAATAAAGCTGAACAATTTAAGGTCTTTCTCCGTCTCAGATTTATTTTTCAGTGTCAGCCTATGGATCTCACAATTCTCATCCAAGGGCACGAAGCATGTCATTTCAGCAGCCAAGCTGTCCTTTTCACTTCTAAAAACACTATATCCGAGCCCCTGTCTACACTCGTAAGAATCAAGCGGACTTTGCGTCGGGAGAAACCCCGGGTTCCAAGCGGGGCGCCCCGCTTCTTTGATGTAATAGTAACGGCCCCCGCTATCTGCCGGGACGTTGTTATAACGGAATCGCGTCAAACGCTGCAGTCTGGCATCCCGGTAAAATGAATATCCTCCAAGTGTATTTGACACTAAACCAAAGAAATCCTTATTACCCAGATAATTGATCCAGGGCAGCGGAGTATTAGGTTTTTTTATCACATACTCTTTATTAAGATCATCAAAGTAAGCTACTTTCATTAGAAGTCTCCCGCTCAATCGTTTTCGTAATCCAATAAGATAATAGATCACTTTCTTGGTAAATACAACATGATTTTAGAAAATCATTGCAAAATTATAGTAAATATTGTTTGACAAGCCGCAAATTTCAGCATATAGTAGTCATGAAAAAATACTTTTTACGAAATCGTATTCGAAATAATAAACAAAACAAACGAGCGACAAAGAACGATTAAGAAAGAGGAGATACGTAAGTGATAACGCTAAAGGACATTTCTAAGAAAAGCGGCTTTTCCGTTTCCACCGTCAGTAAGGCCCTCAACGGTTCTTCAGAAATCGGCGTGAAAACCACTTTGCTTATTCAGCGCATCGCTGAAGAAATGGGCTATTTCCCTAATGCCGCAGCAAGAGTACTCAAGACGAATAAGTCCAACAACCTCGGCGTACTCTTCGTCGACGAGATGCAGAGCGGTCTAGCTCACGAATACTTTTCATCTGTCTTAAATAGCTTCAAGGTCGAAGCGGAGCGCTTAGGCTTCGACATCACCTTTATCAGCCAAAATCTGGGTCAACAAAAAATGTCCTATTACGAACACGCTAGATATCGCAACTGCGACGGAGTCATCATCGCTTCAGTCGATTTCCACGACCCCAAAGTCGTCGAGCTGGCACAAAGTGAGATCCCCACTGTCACTATCGACCACATTTATAACGACTCCACTGCCATCCTCTCCGACAATCTGAACGGCGCAAGAGATCTGGTGCAGCACGTCTACGATTACGGGCACAGAAAAATCGCCTTTATTCACGGCGAAATCACCTCTGTAACACAAAGACGCCTAGCTGGCTTTTACAAAGCTTGTAAAAAACTGAACCTCAACGTGCCGGATTCCTATATTAGAGAAGCGCGCTACCACGACCCTAAGTCAAGCGCTCTCGCAACTCGTGCCTTGCTGGCCTTAGACGAACCACCCACATACATCATGTACCCCGACGATTTTTCTTTCATCGGAGGCATGAACGAGATAGAGAACCAAGGACTACGGATACCTGACGACATCAGCGTTGCCGGATATGACGGAATCTTACTATCGCAAGTCCTTCGTCCCGAACTCTGCACCTACAAACAGAACACCGACGACCTAGGCCGCCTCGCCGCCACGGAGCTGGTGGAAGCAGTCACCAACAGTAAGACCTATATCCCCAAGCAGATTTGGGTTGAAGGCGAATTATTAGCAGGAAATTCGGTTAATAAAATCGAATTTTAAAAATATGCCTCACAGAGGCAAAGAATATCTACCTTAATAAGGAGGAAGAAAAGTGAGTAAATTTAAACGCATCTTTGCACTAATGCTGGCGTTGATCATGGTATTCACATTTGCGGCTTGTAATGGGACTGATGATCCCGATACCTCCGGTGTGACAGATCCAGCTGATCCAGGTGTAACAGATCCAGCAGAAGAACCCGACCCCGACGATCCCGATGATCCCGAACCCGACCCGGACCCGGACGAACCTGGTGTTGAACAAGGTAAAGTTCTGAACGTCTGGGGCTGGAACGACGAATTCAAAGGCTTGTTTGAGGCCTACTTTGAAGGTGTACCGGACGACGTAGAAGTAAAATTCACACTTACACCCAGTGATGACAACGCCTATCAAAATGCACTTGACGAGGCTTTGCTCAGCCAGGAAACTGCTGCCGCTGACGACAAGATTGACTTGTTTTTAGTCGAGGCGGACTACGCACTGAAATATGTCAATAGCCCGTACACTCTCGACATCATCAACGACGTCGGACTGACACAGGAAGATATCGCCGGCCAGTACACCTACACTCAGGAAATTGTAACAGATAGCAACGGTGCAATCAAAGGCACATCGTGGCAAGCAACACCGGGACTTTTCGCCTACAGAAGATCAATCGCGAAAGACGTTCTGGGCACAGATGATCCCGCTGAAGTTCAGGAAGCTTTATCCACATGGGATAAGTTCTACGAGGTTGCAGAACAGGCTTACGAAAAGGGCTACAAGATGTTGTCAGGCTACGACGATTCCTATCGTACATTCTCTAACAACGTCTCTTCACCTTGGGTCGACGAAGACATGAATATCGTTATCGATGACAATATTCAGGCCTGGATCGAGCAGACCAAAGACTTCTCGGACAAAGGCTACAATAACGGCTCTTCGCTCTGGGATCCCCAGTGGGCATCCGACCAAGGACCTGACGGCGACGTATTCGGCTTCTTCTATTCAACCTGGGGCATCAACTTCACCCTCTTGGGCAACGCTCTAGAGACACCCTTACCTGATGGCGTCTCCGCCACCGGCGATCCTGATGCCTTCAAAGAGGCCACCGAAGGAAACGGAATCTTTGGCGACTATGGTGTCGTTGAAGGACCGCAAAACTACTACTGGGGCGGCAGCTGGCTTTGCGCAGCCACCGGCACAGACAACGTAGAACTCGTTAGAGACATCATGAAAACCATGACCTGCGATCCGGAAGTCCTCCAGACCATCACTAAGGACACACAGGACTTCACGAACAACGTCGAAGCCATGGAAGAACTGGCTGCAGACGACGATTTCGCCTCCGCCTTCTTGGGTGGACAAAACCACATCGCGCTCTTTGCCGAATCAGCCAAGGGCATCGACATGAGCAACATCTCTCCCTATGACCAGGGATTGAACGAAGGCATCCAAACAGCCTTTAAAGACTACTTTAACGGCAACGTTGATTACGATACCGCTCTGGACAACTTCTACACAGCGGCAATCGAAAAGTATCCTGATCTGAAGAGACCATAAGAGATCTTTAAAGGGGGCGCGGGCTCGCGTCCCCTTTATACTTCGAGGTGACACTTAATGAAAAGCCTGAAGCAAAGAAAGTCGATTTCATACTCCAAATGGGGCTACGTTTTTCTACTTCCTTTTTTCTCCGTATTCATTGTATTTACGCTTATTCCGCTAGCATCAACTATTTACTATAGTTTTTTCGAAAACTATATGTCAGGACTGACACAGATCGGTCCAAATTTCGTAGGGCTGGATAATTACAAGACGATCTTATTTGAAACGGATCTACCTAAATATGCTTGGAATACCTTTTTTATCTGGATTTTGGGCTTCATTCCTCAAATCCTAATTTCCTTGCTCTTAGCCGTCTGGTTTACCAGCAAACGACTTGACATTAAATTCTCGTCTTTTTTCAAGACTGTTATATATATGCCGAACTTGATCATGGCTGCTGCCTTTTCAATGCTCTTCTTCGCTCTCTTCTCCGACGTCGGCCCGGTGAACAACATTCTCGTTTCTCTCGGCTTCGAACGTTTCAGTTTCATGGACAGCGTCGGTGGCAATAGAGGTTTGATTGTCCTAATGAACTTCCTACTCTGGTTCGGCAATACAACCATCCTCATTATGGCCGGAGTTATGGGCATAGACGATTCCATCCTTGAAGCTGCCCAGATCGACGGGGCAGGTCCGTGGAAAACTTTCTGGCATGTGACACTGCCATCAATCAGACCGATTCTAGTCTATGTGCTAATTACGTCGATGATCGGCGGTATCCAGATGTTTGATGTGCCGCAGATTTTCACGAACGGTAGGGGCGGCCCGAACCGCACCTCAATGACCCTGATTATGTATCTTAACAACCACCTGTTCAGCAAGAACTACGGACTGGCCGGAGCCTTGTCCGTCATTCTCCTAATAGCAACGGCCATACTCAGTTTTGTTGTGTATCGAAACTTGACAGAAAAGGAGGCAAAGTAGATGGATCTGCAAAAAGAAATGCGCCTACGCAGGCTAAATAAATTCTTTGTCTATTTGGTCTTAGTATTGCTGACCCTAATCTGTCTCTTCCCCTTTTATCTTCTGATCGTAAACTCCAGCAGGGCACACTCAGAGGTTCAGAAAGGTTTTTCCGCAACTTTTGGATCGTTCTTCCTGCCTAACCTGAGAAACGTAATGAACAATAAGGAATTGCCGGTACTTAAAGGCATCGTCAACAGCTTTGTCATCGCAGGATCCAGCGCAGTGCTGGCAACATATTTCTCGACCCTGACAGCCTTCAGCGTCTATGTCTATGAATATAAGTTGAAAAAGTTTGTCTTCACCTTCATCCTTCTGATCATGATGATTCCGAACCAAGTCTACGCCCTAGGTTTCATCCGCTGGATGAACCAATTAGGCTTAATGGACAGCCATCTCCCTCTGATCATCCCCTCGGTGACCTCGCCCATTGTCTTTTATTTCATGCTCTCATACATGCAGAGCAATCTGCCCCTCGCAATGATTGAGGCTGCCCGCATGGACGGGGCCAGCGAATTCAGAATCTTCAACCAGATGGTCCTGCCGATAATGAAGCCGGCCATAGCAGTCCAAGCTATTTTCACCTTCGTCGGTTCATGGAACAACTACTTCATTCCCTCGCTGATAATTCGCTCTGCGGACAAAAAGACCCTACCCATCCTCATCGCCCAACTGCGCAGTGCCGACTATCTTAAATTCGATATGGGCCAGGTTTAGATGCTGATATTCCTCGCCATCATCCCAATCTTGGTCATCTACATTTTCTTGTCCAAGTACATCGTCCGCGGCGTAGCCATGGGCAGCGTGAAGGAATAGGACATGAAATACGGGCACTTTTCACAGGAGCGTAAAGAATACGTCATCACAAGGCCGGACACACCCGCTCCCTGGGCCAATTATTTGGGCTCCCCCGAATATGGTGCCATCATTTCCCACAACGCCGGCGGCTACTCTTTTGTAAAAAGCGGAGCCAAGGGCCGCATCCTACGTTATCGCTTTAACTACGACGACAAACCGGGGCGCTATATTTATCTACGAGACGACGAGAGCGGCGATTACTGGTCCGCCTCTTGGCAACCTGTAGGCAAGGGCGACGGCTATTCAAGTCAATGTCGGCACGGTCTCGGCTACACGATCATCTCCTCCGAATATAGTGGTATTTCCACTGAGACCGCCTATTACGTCCCTCTAAACAAAACCTATGAAGTTTGGCGTCTGCGTCTTAGAAATAATTCAAAAGCTGAGCGCCGACTTTCCGTCTTCGGTTACGCCGAATTCACCAATAACGGTGACTATGAGCAAGATCTAGTCAACCTACAATATTCGCAATTCATCTCCAGAACATATTTTGACGAAAACAAAATCCTACAGCGCATCAGCGAAAACTCAGAAGAAGCTGTGGAGCGCTTTTTCGCACTGACGGGAGCCCCCGTCAGCAGCTATACCGGTGACAGGGTTGATTTCATCGGCGCATACCGCTCTTACGCTAATCCTCAAGTAGTTGAAAACGGCAAGTGCAGCAACACGCTGAATTATTGCCTCAACTCTTGCGGCGGCCTTCATACGGCCCTAACCTTACAGCCGGGGGAAGAAAAAGAACTCGCCTTCATTCTCGGCCAACACGACAAAGAACAGGCAGACGAAATTATTCGGACTTACGAAGAAACACAGGATGCCCCTACGCATCACTGTGTAGTCGAATTAGAGGAGTTGGCAGCATACTGGGAGAATAAGCTGAAGAATTTCAAAGTTAAAACGCCGGATGAAAACTTCAATCAAATGGTGAATACTTGGAACGCTTATCAATGTTTCATTACCTTTACCTGGTCCCGTGCCGCATCTCTCATCTATTGCGGGCAAAGAAACGGCTACGGTTATCGCGACACCGTTCAAGATATTCAAGGAATCATCCACCTCGCTCCAGAGCTTGCACGCGAAAAGCTAATCTTCATGCTCTCGGCTCAGGTCGACAACGGCGGCGGCTTGCCGCTGGTCAAGTTTGATCATAAGCCGGGTCAGGAGGACACCCCGGATGATTTCTCCTATGTGCAAGAGACCGGTCATCCTTCCTATCGTGCAGACGATGCACTCTGGCTTTTCCCCACAATCAGGAAGTATATCGCCGAAACAGGAGATAGCGACTTGCTCGAGCTGACTGTCCCCTACGCCAACTCCGGCACAGCTTCGGTCTACGAGCACTTGAAGAAAGCCATCGAATTTTCCTTCAACAATCTGGGCGCTAACGGTCTACCCGCCGGACTCTACGCTGACTGGAATGACACACTGCGATTGGGCGAAAAGGGCGAATCCACCTTCGTTGCCCTGCAACTGTACCTGGCACTTACGATCATGGAGAGCTTCGCCATCCTGCGGAGCGACACCGCCTATGCAGACGAATTACGTCTTAAGCAAAGCGAACTGGGTGCTAAGATCGAGACGCTCTGTTATGAGGGCGACCGCTACATAAGAGGCATCACGGAAGACGGTCTGCGCATCGGCTCCATAGACAGTATAGAAGCCAGCTTGTGGCTCAATCCCCAAAGCTGGGCCGTCCTTTCCGCTCACGCCACAGGTACCAGAGCGACAAAAATTCTGGATCTGGTCTACGAGGAGCTCTTTACTCCTTATGGAGCGTGCCTGATGAACAGCAGTTTTAAGCAGCTTGATTTCGAAGGGGCACTCGCTAAGATCTACAACCCTTCCTGCAAAGAAAATGCCGGCATTTTTCTCCAGCCACAAGGCTGGTTGGTGCTCGCAGAATCTCTTCTCGGGCGCGGCGAGCGGGCCTATGAGATTTATCAGGCTTCTTCTCCTGCTGAGCAAAACGACATCGCTGACATAAGGCAGCTGGAACCCTATGTCTACGGCCAATTCACTGAGAGTGCTGAGAGCCCGCATGAAGGGCGGTCCCATATCCACTGGCTGACAGGAACCGCCTCTACGATGATGGTGGCGTGCGTTGAAGGAATTTTAGGAATCCGCCCCGATCTCAACGGCATCCTCATTCAGCCGAGCATCCCCCAAGACTGGGATCAGCTCGTGATCGAAAAGCTTTTCCGCAGCAAAAAGTTGCTGATTAAGATACAGAACAAGAATAAGAAAGAGTCCGGTTATACGGAGATTTATCTCAATGGGCTAAGAAGGGAAAGCAATCACTTTCCCTATGACGATTTAAGTGACTATAACGAGATCTTATACATAATGTGACAGAGGTTTTTTATGAGTGGAATAAAACTTAAGAATTTGAAGAAAATTTACCCCGGCGATGTCCTTGCTGTTAAGGATTTCAGCTTAGAAATCGAGGATCGGGAGTTCATCGTCTTGGTAGGACCCTCCGGTTGTGGCAAATCCACAGTGCTGCGTATGATAGCTGGCTTGGAAGAAATCACCGAGGGCGAAATCTACATCGGCGATGAACTGGTCAACAACGTCTTGCCGAAAGATAGGGACATAGCGATGGTCTTTCAAAACTATGCTCTCTATCCTCATATGACCGTCTACAAAAACCTGGCTTTCGCTCTCCAGCTGCGCAAAGTTCCCCAAGAAGAGATTGATCAACATGTGCGCGATACAGCTAAGATTCTCGAACTTGAGGATTACTTAAAGAGAAAACCAAAAGCCCTCTCCGGCGGTCAACGCCAAAGAGTCGCCTTAGGTCGGGCCATGGTCAGAGATCCGAAAGCCTTCCTCCTAGACGAACCACTCTCTAATCTTGATGCCAAGCTGCGCGCCTCCACACGAACAGAGATTACTAAATTGCATAACAAGCTGAATACCACTTTCGTTTACGTCACCCATGACCAGACTGAAGCCATGACAATGGCTGACCGCATTGTAGCTATGAATGATGGCGATATTATGCAAGTCGGAACCCCACAAGAACTCTATAAGTTCCCCGACAATATCTTTGTAGCAGGCTTTATTGGCACGCCGCAGATGAATTTTATCGACACCACCATCCACAAGCAAGGCGGAAAATACTATGCAAAAATCAACTCCAGCCTCTTCCCTCTTCCTGATGGAAAATTCAAAAATAACGTTTTAGAACAATTCACGAACAAAGACCTCGTTCTAGGAGTTCGACCGGAGGACGTCTCAATAGTAAGAGGTCTGTCCGTTGAACCGCCATATCTGGACGCAGTTGTAGAAGTTGCCGAACACATGGGCTCAGAAATATACATCTACATCGACTACAAAGGTGAGCAGCTGATTGCCAAGGAGAGATCCGACGGACATTTCACAATGGATGAAAAAATCGATATCAGTTTTGACATGAACAAAATCCATCTCTTTGACAAA
>CAYFTG010000028.1:0-1338 GCA_964346175.1 uncultured Mageeibacillus sp. | reverse complement strand
ATGCTGGTAACTGTATCGTCGCTTTCCCGCAATCTATGTTTAGCAAAGTTTATTCTAGTCAGTATGATGAACTCATTTACGGTGATGCGGGTAGTAGCTTTAAATTTGCGTGCCAAGTGATATTTGCTTATACCAAAACGCGAAGCCAACTCATCTAAAGAAAGAGATTCTTGATAATGCTGTTCAATATAGTTGATCACAGCTTCAATGTCTTTAGGAACTGACGTTATAGGTTCATTGGTCGTTAGAACTTGCATCAACATTTCTGTCAGAATTTCATTGATTATATTGGAAGATTGGACCTCATAGCCTAAGCTTTTTTCCTGATTTAAGGTTAATATTCGTCGAAGCCAGGTCTCCATTTGATATTTGTTATTTACAGTAAAAGGTGCGTAGCCATAAGAATTTATTTCTTTAAAAACAGGAAGTACATTTTCACCATAAAAGTGGACCCATAGAGTATCCCAAGTTTTCCCAATCGGAGTATAGTACACATGATGTTCCATGCAATTTATTATGAAAATCTGTCCCGGTTTGATCGTAAAACTCATATCTTTATAATCTAAATGGCCCTCTCCGGCAAGAGAGTAGATAATCTGAAAAGAGAGAAGATTTGCGCGCTCCGTATAATACGGATAGAAGGTCTGAAAGTCTCCTACTTCCTGAATACGATAAGGCATTGATCGGCTGAGTTTTGTTGGGGTGACAAAATGACGAACAGAAGTTTCCGTCCAGTCATCACTGAAGAGGCGGGGGTAGGATTAGGGACATTTTATATTTATTTTGAAAGCAAACTGGTTTGTTACGAGTATCTTCTACGTCAGTATTCTCACAAGATAAGAAGCAACATCGCTCAACGAGTTGAAGGTCTGAACTCTCAAAGAGAGATTGAAAAAGTAGGGCTGATGGTCTTCCTGGAAATGGTCAGAGATGATCAGCATATGTACAATATTATCTGGGAATCTCTTCTGGTTGAACCGAAGTTTTTCAGGGAATACTATACCCAATTTTCCCTCTTGGAGACTGTTCATCCGTGAAAAAATAATGGACTTGTCCTATGCTTCCGACATAATGAAAGACGCTCCCGTCATGCACCGTCATCCTGCTTGTCACGCCGGTTTCGGGATTGATATGGATTACACGAATATTGACATAGCTGAGATTAACATGCGCAAAGATATCTCCCTCGTCGGACACCTCCAGCATAATGAAGACAGCGCTGTCTTTCTCTGTGTAAAGGAGCTTGGAAGCTCCGTCTGTCATGTCATAAGCCTTGACTGTATTGTGGTTAACCCCGGCTTCAGCATCTGTACTGGCATCTGCATAGTAAAGTTGCTT
>CAYFTG010000027.1:13997-14721 GCA_964346175.1 uncultured Mageeibacillus sp. | reverse complement strand
TTATCGAATAATTTATGCGAATAAAGAAAACGGAAAATTAGAATCTAACAAGAGAATGTGGTTGTATGAAAAAATCCATATTAGTATTTTGGGCAATCGCGTGTCTGTTACCTATTCAAAGGAGGTTTAAGAATTTCAAATGAAAAATATAAGAAATATATTGCTGTTGATTACGATTATTTTTGCTTTTGTTATGCAAGCTGAAGTATATCAAAATATGCTATGGACCTTTAATGGTGCTTATTATTTATCGTCCAAATACACAACTACCAATGACGATATGGATTCATTTTTAGCCAATGCAGAAGATACAGCTGAGAAGCATGGTGTTCATATCTTTTCGACTTTTAATCAGAGAGTTTCTAATTATCAGACAAGACTTTATATTTATGGTGATGATACCGTTGTTCGGGATAGTCTTAAAAGCACAATGGATATTGAGGAAAAAACATATATGGCTTTGATAGGCGGAATCACCGTAATAGAATTTAAAGATTTTAGAGAAGCAAAAAACATAGGCAATGGACAGGACATAATGGTCAGCTATATCGGTGATGATGATGACATTATTGCCACATATCAAGATTTAGCAAAAGAATATTCTATATCGCAGCCAGAGTTTTGGCAATCAACCGAAACTGATATGATGTTCATTGTTTGGGGATTGGTTGCCATATTGATGATTGTGCTTAATGTGATTGAGGTGATACGCAGGCGAAAGGAA
>CAYFTG010000027.1:9928-13987 GCA_964346175.1 uncultured Mageeibacillus sp. | reverse complement strand
AAGGTAGTAGTTGTACGAGCTTCTCTTGGCGAAAATGCTGCTGTGATTGCTCTAAAAGCTGTAGTGGCTGATATGATTTCGTATGCTGCATTATTCGTCTTAGCAAAGCTGCTTGTTTCTCAATTTATATCGGGGGCATATGAAGATCATCTCATTTTGGCAGTGTATTGTGCCGGAGCAGTTCTTTCCGTAATTCCTTATGCTGCTTTTGTCCGCTTTGATGTAAAAAAAGCCTTTGCCAATGCTTCAGATAAAAAAGGTATGTTTTATCTTCTGAACGGTCTTAAAGTATTTGCTACTGCTATGACAATTTTTACAATAACTACAAATCTCAGTAGCATTCAAGGTAATTTACTTACAAACACTACTCTTTTAGAAAATCATTATAATGATTATTATTTTGGAGTTATGCAGCTTGAACCTCCTTTTGAAGAAAATGAGGAGGAATCCACAGAGAGCAAATTTTGGAATGATCTTTACGAAAATGAATACAACACTATAAATCCGGTGGTCTGCATAGGCAGCCGGATAAGCGATACGGATAATTATATTTTTGTAAATCATAATGCCAGAGATATGCTACAAGGGTTTTCTGATATGCTTACTGAAGATGATGAAAAAGAGGATATAGTGGTCTTCGTGCCAAAGGGAAGAAATGCGGAATCATACAAAGATATCGCAAAAGAGGAAATTAGCTCTCTTACCCAAAATGCAGAAGAACTGCGTGTTGTTTATAAAGAATATTCTGGCAGAGAGAGGTTTTATTATCTCAATTCGAACAGAGAAGAGGCTATTGACGGATTGTCAAGAGCAACAAATCCGATTGTGATCTATCAGGCAAATGAGGCTGTTGCTTTAAATGGAAGTTATATCGAAACAGGAACATATAATGGTGAGGTAATCTACGGATGCGATGAAAGCACAATTCGCAATGTTGCGGAAAAATATTCAGAACAGCTTGGTTCACACTATTTTATGCTGACGAATGTCGGAGAGGATTACACTTATAGTCATAGTTTCCTTGTAAAATTGATTAGCTTTATAAGCTCTCTTTGCGTATTAGTATTGCTGTTAGATATAGCTATCATCGTATCTGAAGCGAAAATGGAATTTAGACTTAACTCTATGGAAATCTCCCTCAAAAAGGTTTTAGGTTATAGCTTTTATGAAAGGCACAAAAGATTTATTTTCGTTAATCTCATAGAAAATATAGCCGTTGTGATATTGATTTGCATTGTTTCGATTTTTATATCTAACGCAAGTGTCGGGATTGCTTTACTGATTGGAGCGTTGCTCACCATTATTGAAATGGCAATCATTTTCACCGATATTATGTGGGTTGAAAAAACAAATATCTCAAAGTCATTGAAGGGAGGATGTTTATGATTATAATTCGTGGCTTAAATAAAGCATTTGGAGATAAAATAATTTTCTCTAACTTTAATTTAGAAATTCCGGATGGAAGTTTTGTAGTAATCAGCGGCGATAGCGGCAGTGGAAAAAGCACTTTACTCAATATGATTGGTGGTATCGAAAAGCCAGATGGCGGTAGCATCGTAATTGAAGGGATAAATGTTACCCAGCTTAAAAATAAAAACAGTTTTTTTGCGGATACAGTAGGGTTTCTTTTTCAGAATTTTGCACTGCTTGAAAATAAGACGGTTAAAGAAAATTTAAGTTTGATTAAAAAATCAAGCCGAACTAAAGTATCACTTAAAGAAGCTCTTAATCGTGTGGGGTTATCAAAGGAAGTTAACAAAAAAGTTTATCAGCTTTCCGGTGGTGAACAACAGAGAGTTGCTTTAGCTCGTCTTATGATGAAAAAATGTTCTGTTGTTTTGGCAGATGAACCTACTGGCTCACTTGACAAGAAAAATAGAGATATTGTTATGAGGTTGTTGCACGAACTTAATGAAGAAGGTAAAACGGTTATCATTGTTACCCACGATCAGGGTATTATTGAAGATGAACCTTATGTTGTGAAAATCTGAGAGTACCTCTTAAAAATGTCTTGATCCACATCAAAGCGGACCCCGCGAGAAAGGCCTATCTCTTACGTGGCGTCGGCGGTCAAGTGGAGAGAATCGAACTGAAAGAAGGCGCGCTCTCTCCGGAGCAGGCCGCTCACCTCTTGTAAGATTCCGGCAGATTAGCTTGCTTTCACGCTAGCGTGCAAGTCGCTTCGGCGCCCTACGTGTATCAGCGAGAACAGTAATGTTAGAATGATTTTTGAAGCAAAAAAAAGGAGGCTACGATGAAAGAAGCAGGAAGATGGGACCTAAGTCCACTTTATGACAGTTTAGAGGACCCTCAGATAGAGAAGGATTTTGAACGACTTAGCAATATAGTAGAAGACAGCCGCACGTTTTTCGAAACAGAAGCCGTTGCCGTGGAGCAGATTAAGGAAGGGGTCAAATTGTCTGAAGAGCTGAGCGAGCTCGTTGTCAGACTGGCTTCGTACCTCGTTCTGCGCATGAACGCCGACACAAGCATTAGCAAAACTATCGCCCTCTTGAACAGAATCAAGGGGATTATGGCCGGTTTCCAACCTTTCGAGGTGGGACTCAAACGCCTAGTGGCTACTCAAAATATAGACGAGCTGATCAAAGAAGATGAGCTGAAGCACTACGAGTTCATGCTTCGCGAGGCGGACGCCGAAGCAGGCTTCCTCTTGGACGCCGAACTGGAAGAACTGATCGCCCACCTGAACATCTATGGCGTCGGTGCCTGGGAAAACCTCTTTGATCAACTGACATCCACAGCCAGCGTCGAATTGGACGGCGAAAGCAAGACCTTAACCGAATTGCGCAATCTGGCCTACGATCCGGATCAAGAGCTGCGGCATAAAGCCTACGAAGCTGAGCTCTCGCTTTATCCGCAAATCGAAAAATCACTTGCCGGCGCCCTCAACTCTATCAAGGGGCAGGTCAATTATTTGACAGAGAGGCGCGGACACGCCAGCCCACTGGATGAGTCTCTCTTCCGCAACCGAACCAGCCGTGAAACACTGGACGCTCTGATCGCCGCCCTCATCGAGAAGAAAGATATCTTTGTTCGCTACTACAAAGCGAAGGCGAAATATTTCGGGCAGGAAAGCCTGCACTGGGCGGACATGTTCGCACCGATCGGCAAGCTGCCTAGCGGCTACACCGTCGAAGATTCCAGAGAAATGTTGGTCTCATCTTTTGAAAAACTACACCCGCCGATTGCCGCAGTAATCGACCGCGCCTACGAAGATCAATGGATCGATTTCTACCCCAGAGAGAACAAAGTAGGAGGAGCTTTCTGCTCCAACTTGTCCATCATCAAGCAAAGCCGGGTCTTGTCGAATTTTGACGGCTCCTTCAGCGCCATCACCACCCTGGCACACGAGCTAGGTCACGCCTATCACGGCTCCCGCATCGAGGATCACGCTCAGCTTAACCAAGATTATTCGATGCCTGTGGCGGAAACAGCCTCGACCTTCAACGAAATCCACTTCGCATTGGAGCAGATTGAAGCCAGCGACGATCCGGAAATAAAGCTGGGACTCCTTGACAGTCTCCTTATGAACATCGGCCAAACCTGCTGCGATATTCTCTCGCGCTTCCTCTTCGAGCAAGAAGTATTCGAGCGTGTGCAAAACGAAAATCTGCGCTCCGAAGATCTGCAAAAAATCATGCACGAAGCTCAAGTAGAATCGTACGGTGACGGTCTTGACGCTGAGAGCCTGCATCCTTACATGTGGGCCTGTAAAAGCCACTACTATTCTGCAGGTCGTAGTTATTACAATTACCCCTATGCTTTCGGCTCCCTCTTCTCTGCCGCCCTCTATGACAAAGCCCAAAAAGAAGGCAGCGAATTCATGGAAAAGTATGACCAGATGCTGACTGCAACCACTGTTTCTTCTTCGGAGGAAACCGGCGCTATGGTCGGCTTAGATCTGACGGACAAGCAGACGTGGATCAAGAGTGTAGAATCCTTTGAACCCTTCGTTGCCGAGTTTGAAAATTTGATTCCTTAGCAGGATTGCACTGAGCCCGGGAGGACACTGAGCCCGGGACTACGCTGAGCCCGGGA
>CAYFTG010000027.1:2723-9828 GCA_964346175.1 uncultured Mageeibacillus sp. | reverse complement strand
GGCACGATCATCTCGATGCCGTAAAGTTTTGAGAAGGATTGCAGCGTATTCCGCCCCTGTGTCATGCGCACCATATTTCCGGTGAAAACAACCTTGTCCACATCAGCCAAACGGGCTGACATAACAGCCGCAGTACCGACGGACTGGAAGACGAGGTTGACTATGCCGAGCGCCAGATCATTGGGCTGCGCCTTGTCGTTCACTTTACCGAAGTTAGAGGCCGTAGTGTTGGCCGTCAGATTGCCGATAGCTTCGCAGGAAATGTCGCCAATGGTAAGGTCCACGTTTTCTAAACTGCCTTGATCGGCCATGCTGGCCAAAGAAGCAAAATCTCGCACATTCAGCATGCGATCTGCCAGTCCCAGCAAAGTCCCGCCGCCGACTCCGGAACCGATAATGTGCCTACTTGTTTCCTGATCCGCATAGACGATGGAAGTACCGGTGCCCATACTCACGACTACCGCACGCTCAAGACCTGCCACATAAAGGCCGCCTAGTCCGGTCGCATTAAACTCCGACACCCGACGTGTGGGACAGTCAAAGAGATTGCCGCTGATGGCCGAAGACCCGACGCCGGTCGTCCTAATCTCCTCCACTTCAGCCAATTTGAGGCCGTTCTCGCGAAGAAATTTGCCTAGAGCTCCATAGGCTGAGGCAACGGGGTCGCTGGCCTCAACTAACTTTTCCGTCAGCAGTTCTCCGTTGGCAAAACCAACTATCTTGGTGGTCGTTCCGCCGATATCCAATCCGATGACGACGCCTGCCGTCTGCCCAATCGAACTTATAAAATCAGCATTGTTCATAAGGAGCCTCCAGAGCTTTTTAGAAAAACTATCAGTGGTTCAACGTGAGGAAACGCTTGGACAACTTTATGCCTTGACGCCGCAAAATGCGCCAGCGATCTTTTGACATATGGTTGATGATATAAAGGATATTACTTCTAACGCGGCGATACATAGCACGGTCCACCCGCCGCATCCAGCGCCACAGTTTTTCCAAGCGATCGTAATGCTCCTCATCTTCCTTTTCCAAAAGCGATAAGGCCGCCGTAGAAACTATAGCCGTCAGGTAAGTGTACATATATTCGCGCTGAGACTCATCGCGCACATCGTCTTCTAAACGATAGACATCGTAGAGCATACGGGTAATGCGCAGCAAATCGTCGACCTTATCCGTGATGTCCTCACTGCCTCCGTTTCCCGCACTCGGGACGGAATAGCGAACGTCATAATTAGCGTAGTAAAGATGCTTGACATAAGGCAAGAGCAAATATGAATAGACATACTCAGCCAGATCCGAACCCTCCGGCATGCGCAGAGGAGCCTTTTTCAAAAGCTTAGTCCGGAATACCGAGTTGTTCATCGTGAAAAGCCGCGAGCGACTGAAGCGCTTCAATTCCTCCCATTCGTATGGTTTGAAGGCCATAGGGAAAATTTTTTCCAAGGACATGGTCTGCCATTCGTCATCCACTTCTTCTTCCAAGACATTGTAGGCAACAATCCCGACGGTGGCAGGCAAATAATCCGGCCGCAGTACGTGTAAGAATTTAGAAAAAGCCCCCGCATTAAGTCTGTCATCGCCCGAAAGTAGCATGTACCATTCGCCTTCAGACTCCTTGATCGATGTGTGAATCTCACTACCCATGCCCTTGTGGCGCGATTGATACAAACGCAGTCCCAGCCCGCGTTCGGCCACGTAAGCTTCAGCAGACTGAGCGAAGCTCGTGCTTTCACAATTGCAGATTAAAGAAAGATCTATCTTCTCCCTATCTGCCGCACACAATTCGTCCAGAAAAGAGAAGGCATCAGCAACCGACTGAGCTTCTTCAGTTTTCATTGTCATTATTAAGGATAATATAGGGTTCATCGCATCACAGGACCATTATATGTCTTTGCTCTGCCGGCGTTGACAGTTCTTCTGATAGCCTCAGTGGAGAAGTGTCCGTCATCGAAGTCAATTCTTGTCGAGCGCGGAGCAAAAACAAAAATATATTGAGAGACCATCTGCAAAATACCGCCGATCGCATAAGCTGAACCGGAGACAATATCCTGAAAGCGGACACGGACTTCCTGGCTCAGGCGTTCCGTATTACAAATGACTGTGTGACCGGATTTCACGTGATCGCAAACAGGCCAAGCCGAATCAATATCAACGGCTTCAACCAGCATCACAACGTGTTGTGAATCATTGCGCGCTTCCCTAATGTCAACAACCCGGCCGTCGCGAGAGTTTCGCTTAGGCTGCTGGCGGCTGCTGAGGGGTTCCTCATAGGGATGACTTTCGACTTCATATTCGTCGTCGTGATAGTCAAAATCGTCGAAATCATCCTCAGGGGGTTTTCCGAGTATTTTAGTCAGGAAGCTCATACGTTCATCCTCCAAAATTTAGATTAAGTACCATTATAGGTTCGCTCGGACTGAGTTTCAAGAAACACAGGCCTCTTCATTTGTCCTTTATTGCTATAAGTGTACCAGTAATCGGCCTTCACTGGTACCTAGAGCCAAAAATCGCACTCCCGACCCGCAACATAGTGCTACCTTCCGCAATGGCCTGATGGTAGTCGTTCGTCATCCCCATCGACAAATGATTAAACTCCGGCATAGCCAAACTAGAGCTCAGCTCCTCCTGTAACAAGCGTGTCGCTTTGAATATCGGCCTCGTCAGCTCCGGATCCTCATAGTGCGGCGCCATCGTCATCAGACCGCGGAAGCGAACATGCGGATACTTATCCCTCTTCCGCAAAACCGCTTCGACCTGATCGCTACTAAAGCCGTGCTTGCTTTCCTCTCCCGAAATATTGACCTGCAAAAGAACCTCCGTAATACAGCCGGCTTGAGCAGACCTTTTCTGAATCTCCTTAATCAGGCGCAAAGAATCCACGGAGTGAATCAAAACCACACGCCCCACAATCTGCCGCACCTTATTGCGCTGCAAAGTCCCGATCATATGCCAATTCAAAAACTTGCCTTCCGCCGTATAGTGCTCAATTTTACTGTTCATTTCCTGAACCCTATTCTCGCCCAGATCCACATGCCCAAGCTCCAAAATCGCATCGATATCACTCGGCGCAAAATTCTTGCTCACCGCAATTAGCTGTACCGCATCAGCATCTCTGCCGGCAGCGACGGCACTTTCCCGAATATCCTCCAGCAAATTCTTATAGGCCTGCTGAATCCTCAATTTTTGCTCTTTATACTCATCAGCCGTTGAAGCTGTCAAAAGATCTTCCCCTTTCAAAAACCTACTCCCTCCACTAAATCGTATTTCATCAAAAATCTTATTTACTAAAAATATATTTCGCAAATTCCCGTAAAAAAACGAAAATATTTTCTTTACTTAGTTTTGTCTACTCGAGCAGACTCCCCGGCTCATTGGTCCAGGGATTTAAGACGTAAAGCTCATTCACTAGCGGCGCTTCGCTATCGCCGCTTCTCCCCTCCACAATGGCGTGCGTATCGTCCTGAGCACGCACAAAAACTATCACCTCCGTGCTGACCCCGTCTTTGATTTTCAGCAGCTTGGCAATATTATCTGTCTCGGAGTAATCATAAAGGCTGTGCAACGGTACTTTCAAGCCCGTATGGCTTCTGACAATCAAGTCAGCATCGTGCAAAATCGGCACATCCAAAAAGTCCTCAAACGCGCTAGAAGTTTTAAGGACTAAGATATCATCCGCTCCCTCTCTCGGAACGATCTCAAAATCGTCCAGCAAGAGATCGCGATCGCTAAGGTAGATGCCGCTTCCTTCTGCTTCGGGCCAGCTCTCACCTTCCGGCAGATAAGTGAGTAGCGAATATTCCATATTATTGATCTTGCGTGCAACTACTTCTCCGCGCTGCACGTTCTGCTCCTGCTTCCGACTCGTCTGATAAAACTCCAGATCCGCCAAAAGCTCCCGCACTTGCGCCGCTGTCATTCCGGCTATCCCCTCTTCTGTGAGGCCTGCAGACGGTTGGAAGCAAGTGAAGCTGATCCAGCAAGGACTACTGCTGCGTAAGATTCCTTCTGACGGCGTCTGCTCGACCAACTGCGTCAGTAAGGAGGCTTCCTTGTTAAGGAGCGCATTTAATTCCGGATCGTCGATGGTTTCGGGGCGTAGCAGCACGGAGCGTTCACGCAAAGCCGTCTCCAATTCTTTCCGGGCCTGAGCTAGCGTCGCAAGATCCGAGTTGAGAACGGATTCCCTCAGTTCCGAAACGGCTTCCTGGATCAGCTTTTTACTAAGATCAAGGCGGCTGTTGAGCTGAACTGTTTCCTCGCTCACAAGCAGGCTGTGCTCTAATATTGCCTGCCGGGTTTCCTGATAGGAGGCGGCCAAGTCGGCTGCGCTTTGCGGCAAGACGAGAGCAAAAATCTCTCCTTTGCCTAGCTTCTCCCCTTCGTGGGCTAAGGGCAAAAAGATGCCGTCGTTTTGGGCTATGATCTCTGTTTCGTCCCGCAAAATCAGGAAGTCGCTCGTGACCGTCTCATAGACAGTACCCTCGTTGAGAAAAGCATAGCGGGTTTTTTCTTCATTATCTGTAAAGAGGGAAATGATCAGCCAGATAGCAAGTGCCAAGATGACAATCAGCGCCAATGCCAGCAGGACAATGCGGCTGACATTGCTGCGCATATCGCTGCGGGTATCGTTGCGCTTATCGTTGCGCTTATTAGATTTTTCTCTCTTCGCGGCCACAGGCTTTCCCTTTGTTATACTAGCTTTCTCTGCTCACTATTATCTCTGATTATAAACTTAATACGCGCTCAAGTGCCATCATTGCTCCAAGACGTGCATTCCAATAATTCAGGCCGCCTTGCAGGAAGGCCGTATAGGGTGGGCGCAGTGGTCCGTCGGCGGAGAGTTCGATTGAGGAACCTTGGACAAACGAGCCCGAGGCCATAATTATGTCGCAGTCGTAGCCAGGCATTTCAGAAGGGATCGGAGTGAAGTGAGCGTCTATGGGAGCGGCTGCTTGGATCGCCTCGCAAAAGGCTTTCAGCTGCTCCGGGTTTTGCATCTGGACTGTTTGAACGAGATCGCCCCGCTCTTCGGCGGGCAAGGGCGAGACATCGAAACCTGCTTTCTGGAAAAGCCTGGCTGCAAAGATTGCGCCTGAGTTCGCGGCTGCGACGACCTGAGGGGCGAAATAGATACCTTTCAAGATCTGCTCATTGAAACCGAGGGAGGGGCCGATTTCTGCGCCGACGCCGACCGCGGTCATGGCCTCGGCGACTTCGTCCACCAAGTCTTGGCGTCCAACGACGTAGCCACCGGAAGCGGCGATGCCGGCGCCGGGGTTTTTGATTAATGAGCCTGCTATCAGATCTGCGCCGTATGCTGTCGGCTCGTGGCGCTCGACAAATTCTCCGTAACAGTTATCGACCATAATGATGCAGTCGGGGGCGATGCGTGAGACGAGGGCCTTCAGCTCGCCGATCTCTTCGGACAAGAGAGCACGCCTAGTCGAATAGCCGCGCGATTTCTGTACGTAAAGCATGCGGGTTTCGGGCAGAAGGGCTGCCTCTATTTGGCTGAGATCCAGTTTGCCGTCTGCTGTGAGATCGACTGCGCGTACCGAGACGCCGGTGGCAGTCAAAGTCTGCTTGGAATCTGAGTAGTGGTAAGTTTCTGTTTTGCTATCGTTGTCGTCTTCATCGTCGTGCGAGAGAAGGCTTAAGGAGCCGAAAGTCGGCAGGATTGTATCGTAGGGAATCCCGCTCGCAATCAAAACGTCATCGCCTCTGTGCAAAAGGGCGCGCAGGCAAGTGGCAAGGACGTGCGTGCCGGACGAAAACTGGATGCGGACTAGGGCGGTTTCAGCTTCGAAAGCTTGAGCGAAGACCGCTTCAGCTTGTTCGCGTCCTAGGTCGTTATAGCCGTAGCCGCTTTTGAAGTTAAAGCTGCCTTCGGAGATGCGGGCAGCGTGAAAAGCCTGCAACAGACCAAGTTGTCGTTCCTCTGCAATTGAGTTGACTTCTTCTCTTAAGTGCTCGATTTCATTTGCTGTTTCCGCCGCCAGATCATAAACCTTGCGCGATATTCCAAATTGAGAAAATAATTCGTAGCGATTCATTGTCTTCCTTTATGTTGATTTTCGTGCCAGGTTCATCTTCGTGCCAGGCACAGAATGTGACTTGCTCATTCTCGCGCGAAGTTGATTTTCGTGCCAGGCACAGAATGTGAAATGTGCATTACTAGTATACACCCATTGACGTCATGGTCTGGGACCTCTGTGTCAATTTGTGCCGCTCGTCAGCGCCTACTTGTGTTATATTCAAATTCTTACTTGAGGGTCAGCAGGACGAGGAAGGATTGTGAGTAAAGAGAAGGCCAGACCACCCGATTCCTACACTTTCATGTACAGTCAGACGATCTGCGGAGCCGTTCAAAAACTCAAACAATTTGTTACTAGAGCCGAGATTAAAAAAGATTATTGAAAAAGGAAAGAAGTAGCGCTTACTACACTACATCTTTCGCTAAAACAGAAACCTGCTAAGCCACTGGATATTACGATACGGCGAATCTCTGTTCCGCCGCATTTTGGTTAACTTGTAACGAGTGTAGAGACTTAGTGCTCTGAAATTATATTACCAATATAAAGCAATAGCCCTGATTTAATTTTGGACTATAAATATATAACTTTTCAGAACCATTCGAACTCAGGAGCATGTATCTTCCATCTATTGCTTCTTTAATTCTATTTATCTCCATTTTTAATGCTTCAGATTCTGTATGATCATCAGCAAATATAGATTCAATCATAGTAGTGAAATTCCTTGAATATTTTTCAAATTCTCTATCAATCTCAATGAATCCATCAAGATCGTCGGGCTGCTCTAGGGAAAAAGAGTAAATGTCAAATCTGTCATTACCGAATCCTCTTTCACTCTTATAGACAACATAATATTCACTAATACTTGATGAAATATCAGAAATATCGATTAATGCACTAAATGTGTCACAAGCACTTAAAGCCATGAAAGCAATGACAAGAACAATCAAAGTACCTAATATAATTGATTTATTTGTTAACTTCTCAATCATAGATCTATACATCAATCGTTATTTTAACATTAATAGGATGTAAGACCCACATATTTTGACTTAAATATCCCCAATTATTCA
>CAYFTG010000027.1:0-2623 GCA_964346175.1 uncultured Mageeibacillus sp. | reverse complement strand
GCGCTTACTTGTGTTATATTCAAATTCTTACTTGAGAGTCATCAGGACGAGGAAGGATTGCGAGTGAAATGAAGGCCAGATCGGGCAAAAAGAATGATAGCGTTTATTTAGAGAGCCGGCTGCCCAATGCCTTCCCTTATATTCGGAGACGCGCTTTTGCTTACAACAACAATAACACCTGCTCTGCCGTCTCGGTGGCGCTCGCTTTAAATTACTTGGCTCTGCAAACGGGAGAGCCTGTAGTGCCTTCGGAATGGACGTCCGAGCTACTTGATAAGGGCTTGCCTAATAGTGCGAGTGCTTTGGAGAAGAAATACCCCCGCGCCGGAAAGCTCAGCAGCTATCTGATCAAAGAGTGTGGTATGCGCGCCGCCAGCTTCGCCTTCCTGATTACTCGGGCTTTTAGAAAATATGTCAGAACAATTCTTACGCCGAAGAGCAAAATCAAGCTGCGCTGGACACTTTTCCCGCGAAGTGAAACCATCAAAAAACAGATCGATGCCGGCCTCCCCGTTCTGATCACGACTACCTTTGCCGGAGAATTCAGCTGGCACACCATGCTGGTCTACGGTTATCGCGAAAGCTACGGAAAGACCGAGCTCCTTGTTCACTCAGGCTGGTATAAGTCGAAGTTTAATGAATCTTACGCACTTTCCGGCGAAACACATTTGTATCAGAAGGAGATCTGGCTAGACAAAAAGCTAGCTACTTTCGCCTATTACTTTTCTCTTGATTAAGAGTCGCAAGGCTGGATTTTACATTCCTCGATCGCGCCTCTTCGAGATTGGATGGTCAGGTGGATCGCTACATGTCGGAGAAATGGAGATTGTATAAGCCATTCTCTAGTCCTCATATTTTTCTCGCAGCTCTTGGAATACCTCACTAGCAGGGATACCTTTACCATCGAGAATTTCCTGATAGCCTTTCTGGATTTCAGTATCTATTTTATCGACACTCATTTTACTGAAATCCAATGGAGGCTCAGGAAGTTGGACATCGAAGGACAAGCCCTTGTGCATGACAATTTGCTTATAAAACATTGTGACCGCATTGGATGCAGGAACCCCCAATGCATCTAAAATTTCTTCTGCTTCTTGCTTCAATTCCGGTTCCATTCGCACGTTAACATTTGCAGTTTTTGCCATATTCGCAACTCTCTTTCAAATTCTACGTCTAATAATCTTCGGCCTTTGCTTTTTTTCGTTCTTTCAGATCGAGCCAGGCTTTAATTTTAAGCAAAATAACAATTTCCAATTCAATAAGTGAAAAACCTTCCACCATTCGTCTGCCTTTTATTAGTAAATTGTAATAATCATCATTTAACAGTATTGCAGAGAGACTGATAATGCTGTCATCTATATGAATGGGAGTCAGCCCACTATCGAAGCTAAGTTCAATTTCATTTGGAAGTTTACTGAAAAGCTCAATCATTTTGGGAAAGGTTGAATTTATCTAGCCCATGTACCATGACTCACCTTGCAAGACTTCTTCTAATGCTTGTTCAATCCTTTCATCAGTTTCTTCCTTCAAAGACGCATACAAAGATAGTAGATCCACATGGCCATTATTAGAAAATAGGCCAGGGTCATAATCCCAAAGCTCGACTTCCACCAGTTTTGAATCTTTTATGATGTCCCTATTCTTAACAATTTCAATTTGTTCTTTATCTAGTTTATTTCTACCTATTGCCATAATCGGATGATCAGGTGGATTGATCATGGACAATTCTGCCAATGTCTCTATTCCGGCAGTCAAGGCACCTAAAGGCCTTGTCTTGGAGTAGATGATTTTTCTTACTGGAGTTTTTATGTAATCGCGTCCTTTTAGAAAATAGTCCGGGTCTGGAATTCGCTTATACTCCTTGCTTCGACCAGTCTTTCCTCCAACTTCATAGGTGACGAGATTCGCACGGTATAGATCGTTTAGTGCTCTGGAAGCTGTCATTATGCTAAAGCCCAGTTTATTAGCAAAATCAGTCGTATTAACGATCTCCTCTTTATGGTACAAGAAATACAGATATGCAATCTGCGTAGATGTTGTGAATCCCTTCGCTTTTTCTTCATCGTGTTCTTGGGTTTTCTTCAAATCAAGGCCCAAGAAAGGCAAATAGATCTGTCCATCTTCAACCACAAAGGCTATCCTATTTTCAATAAGACTTTTTCTTCTATATCTTGTGATATCTTTGTAATACATAACAATTTGTCGACTCGTCAGGTTTTTAATTTGCTTTATATGCTTCTTAAGCTGATCAATACTTGGCATCTCGTCAACCGCATCAACTAAAATACACCGTGTTCCAAGAATCGTCATATCATAAAAATTATAGTTATCTTTTAAAAAGATTGGAAATTTATTATTTTTCAGCCTTGGTTTAATTTTAAGTTGCTCATCTATATTTTCTTTCAAGTAAAGCTCTACAGTCTTAAGCAATTGGATCTCCTCCCAATACAACACTTTTCATTTCTAATACAACAATCCTATTGTTACATTGCAAGTCATTCATGTTACATTGCTGATTTGCTGTAGTGACAAAGCTCTTGCAGGATACCCTTTGCCCCATCATCGTTTCAGAGCATAAAAAAAGACGTAGGCGGATTGTATCCATTTCTACGTCCTTTTATGG
>CAYFTG010000026.1:0-15605 GCA_964346175.1 uncultured Mageeibacillus sp. | reverse complement strand
GTTGCAGGGCTCACGCCGGATAAGTATTTAAGGCAGAGAAACGTTAACTAAAAAAAGACGTTTTGACGCTTACCATTTTTTAGTATCAAAATAGTATCATGAACCACTCGTACCCATAGAATAGTTAGTAAAATCAAGGCTTTCAAAATCTCGGAACCTATTCCCACTCAATCGTTCCCGGAGGTTTCGGGGTAACATCGTAAAGAACGCGATTGATCCCTGGAACTTCGCTCGTGATCCGCTGGGTCAGGCGCTCTAGTAAGTCATAGGGAAGAGGTTCCACTGTTGCGGTCATTGCATCGACGCTGTTGACTGCACGGATTATGCAGGGCCACTCGTAGCTGCGCTCTTTGTTGCGCATGCCGGTAGAGCGGATGTCCGGAACCACGGTGAAGTACTGCCAGACCTTTTTGTCCAGACCGGCTTTGGCAAATTCTTCGCGCAAGATAGCATCGGATTCACGTACTGCCTCGAGGCGATCTCGCGTGATTGCTCCGATGCAGCGCACGGCTAGGCCGGGGCCGGGGAAGGGTTGGCGGTTAACCAGATCCGCTGGGACCCCTAAGGCGAAACCGCAACTACGCACTTCGTCCTTGAACAAAGTCTTCAGTGGTTCCACTAGTTTGAACTGCATATCCTCAGGTAAGGCTCCGACGTTGTGATGGCTCTTAACCTTTTTGGCAGTCTTGGTGCCTGATTCTATAATGTCCGGATAAATGGTGCCTTGAGCTAAGAAGTCGATGTTGTCTAGGTGGCTGGTCTCCTCTTGGAAAACGTAGATAAATTCGTTGCCGATGATTTTGCGCTTTTCCTCGGGATCGGAGACGCCTTCTAGCTTCGTCAAGAAACGTTCCGTAGCATCCACATAAATGAGCTGGCCGGGAAATTGATCGCCGAAAAGGTCGTGAATCTGTTCGGATTCATTCTTGCGCATGAGTCCGGTATTCACGTGAATCATGGTTAGTTGATCGCCGATGGCACGACCTAAGAGTGCAGCTAGGACAGTGGAGTCGACACCGCCGGAGAGGGCTAGCAGCACCTTCTTGTCGGCGACTTCTTCTTTAATTTCTGCGATCTTCCACTGCAGGAAGTTTTCGATCGTCCAGTTCGGGGTCGCCTTACAACGTTCGAAGATGAACTCACGTAGGAGCTTGGCTCTTTCTTGAGCATCGGTGGGGAGATTGGGATGATCGTCATAACCTGTGTGGAGGACCGGCAGGTCGAGCGCCATTATCGCTGCCGACGGTTCGATCTCAACGCCGTCAACTAGGCGATTGGGGCCGCCGTTGATGATCACGCCGCGCACATCTGTGAGCGCTTCCACTTCGGCCTCTGTCATGTCGTGAGGGTGAACTTCGCTGTAAACGAGGTAGCGTCGCAGTTCGCGTGCCAGCTCGGCATTTTTGCTGCCGCCCAGATCAATAATCAGAATTTTATCTACTTGCATATTAACTCCTCTTTTTATGACAAAAAAGAAGCTGCCCTTTTAGACAGCTTCTTTTATTTTCAAATCATCGAACTGTACTTGATACATTCCGGCGTATTCTCCGTTTTTCGCAATCAGTTCTGCGTGTGTGCCGCGCTCACTAATGCCATCATCGGCTAAGACCAGAATCTCGTCGGCATTGCGCACGGTGGAGAGGCGGTGCGCGATTACGATTGTGGTACGATCTTGCGATAGGCGGTCGAGAGACTCTTGGACGGCGCGTTCGCTGACGTTGTCGAGCGAGGAAGTGGCCTCGTCGAGAATCAAGATCGGTGGATTGCGCAGGAAAGCTCTGGCGATTGAAATGCGTTGTTTTTCACCACCGGAAAAGCGTACGCCGCGTTCGCCGACTACCGTATCGTAGCCTTTTGAAAGGCTCATGATAAAATCATGAATGTTGGCCTGCTTGGCCGCTGCGACAATCTGCTCGTCGGTGGCGTCGTACTGACCGTAGGCGATGTTGTCGCGCACGGTGCTGTTGAAGAGATAGACATCTTGCTGCACCATGGCGATGTTGTCGCGCAAGGAGCGCAAGGTCATATCGCGGATATCGACGCCGTCGATCGTGATGGCACCTTCGTCCACTTCGTAGAAGCGCGGAATCAGGGAACAGATAGTCGATTTGCCGACGCCGGAAGGGCCGACGAGGGCAACTGAGTGTTTGGCTTTTATATCCAATGAAAAATCTTTCAGAACACTTTCATCGGCATCCTTATAGGTGAAGGTGACGTTTTCAAACTTGATGTTACCGCGGAGGAGGCCGACATCAATAGCGCCGGGCAGATCTTTGATCTCGGGCTCGGTATCCAGAATTTGGCACATGCGGATAAAACCGGTCATGCCTTGTTGTAGCTGCTCGTTGAACTGAATCAGCGTGCGCACCGGTTGCAGGAACATATTGATGTAGAGCACGAAGAGGTAGAGGTCGCCCGGATTTATCGTGCCCCTGATGACATAAAAACCACCGGCGACGATCGTGACTACGTAGAGCAGCCCCTGAAGGAAGCCATTGGTCGAGTGGTAGGTGCCCATGACCGTGTACATGTTCTTTTTGGACTGGTAAAATTCCTGATTGCCCTCGTGGAATTTATTCAGCTCCACTTCTTCCTGCGAATAGGACTGGACCGTGCGGATGCCGGAGAGACTGTCGTTGACGATGGCGTTGACGTTGGCGATTTTGACGCGGTTGTCCATGAAGGAGCGGAACATTTTTTTCCTATAGAAAAAGGTGAACGCTCCCATGAGAATAGTGAAGGTCAGGAGGACTAGGGTCAGCCCAACGTGGGTGTTCATCAGGATCACGAAGGCACCGACGATCTTGATTAGGGAGATCAGCAGGTTCTCGGGGCCGTGGTGAGCCAGTTCCGTGATATCCTGCAGGTCCGTGATGATACGCGAGACCATCTGTCCCGTACTGGTTTCGTCAAAGAAGGAGAAGGACAATTTCTCCATATGCGTGAAGAGATCCTGCCGCATATCCCGTTCGATTCGAGCTCCCAGGATGTGGCCCCAAGAGGTAACAAATTTCGTGGCTAAGGCTTCGACCACGTAAAGAGCAAACATGATGATGCCTGCGGGGATTAGAAGCGACATGATGCGCTCACCATCACCGAGCGTGAAGACTTCGTTGATTAGGGTACGCATGATCCAAGGGAAGGCCAAACCGGTCGCACCTATTACCATAGCAAAGAACATGTCCGCTGCGAAAAGTCCTTTATATGATTTGTAATAATTGATGAAGCGCGGCAAATATGAGATAAAATTTTTCTGCTTAGTTTCTTTTTTTTCCATGAGCTTATTATAGCCAAAATTACGTACTGTGCTAGGTCAGAAGTGACCGAATAACGGCGATTCTCAGTATTTGCTGAGGCGGAGGTCTGCTTTGTCATAAATCTTCGTTTAAAATGATGGTAGAATTATTTAAAAGTAGCAGGAAGTCTGCTTTTTAGTGATGAACAAGGCAGAAAAAAAGGAAAAGGGGAAACATGCAAAACGATCGCTTTTATAGCTTTATCAAGGAGATGAAAGAACTACTCACGCCGGACTCAGTTCATATCTGCGATGGCAGTGAAGAAGAAAATGAGAGGCTACTTGAGATGGAGGTTGAGCGCGGAGCGGCCGTGAAACTTAACCAGGAAAAGCGTCCCAAGTCATACCTTTTTCGCAGTGACCCTAGCGATGTGGCACGCGTGGAGGACCGCACCTTCATTTCTTCGGAGAAAGAAGAAGATGCCGGCCCGACCAATAACTGGGTTGATCCGCGAGAGCTGAAGCCGAAAATGCTCGATCTTTTCCGTGGGTCCATGAAGGGGCGCGTGATGTACGTCATTCCCTTCTGCATGGGGCCGCTGGATTCGCCTTTTTCTAAATTGGCCGTGCAAATTACGGACAGCCCGTACGTGGTCACAAACATGCGGATTATGACGCGCATGGGTAAGGAAGTGCTGGAACGCTTAGACGGCGATGTGGAGTTCGTGCCCTGTCTACATTCGGTGGGCGCTCCGCTCGAAGAGGGCGAGGAGGACGTGGCTTGGCCCTGCGCACCGATGGAAGACAAATATATCAGTCATTTCCCGGAGACACGTGAGATCTGGTCTTACGGTTCCGGTTACGGCGGCAATGCCTTATTGGGCAAAAAATGCTTAGCGCTGCGCATCGCCTCCGTGATTGCGCGCGATGAAGGCTGGCTCGCCGAGCACATGCTCATTCTCAAATTGACCTCGCCGGAGGGCAAGGTTTACCACATTTGCGGAGCTTTCCCCTCAGCCAGTGGCAAGACCAATCTTGCCATGCTGGTGCCGACGATCCCCGGCTGGAAAGTGGAGACGGTCGGCGACGACATCTCTTGGATGCGCTTTGGCGAGGACGGCAGGCTGTATGCGGTCAATCCGGAAGCGGGCTTCTTTGGGGTTGCGCCGGGGACTAGCTGGAAGTCTAACCCGACGGCCATGGCCAGCGTGGAGAAAAACACTATCTTCACTAATGTCGCCTTGACTGATGACGGCGATGTTTATTGGGAAGGTATCGGCTACGATGCCCCCGATCATCTGATTGACTGGCAGGGCAATGACTGGACTCCGGATTCGGGTCACAAGGCTGCGCATCCAAATGCTCGTTTCACCACTCCCGCCGTGCAAGCTCCCACCATAGCCGATGATTGGGAGGCACCTCAGGGCGTGCCGATCGACGCTATTTTGGTGGGCGGCCGCAGAGCGCGCACCGTACCTCTGGTACATCAAAGCTTTGACTGGCAGCATGGTGTTTTCCTGGGAGCCACTATGGGTTCGGAAATTACTGCAGCTATCATCTCCGACAAGATCGGGCAGGTGAGGCGTGATCCTTTTGCGATGCTGCCCTTTATCGGCTATCACGTTGGCGATTATCTACAGCACTGGCTGGATCTGGGCGCTAAGGCCGATCCGGAAAAACTGCCTAAGATTTTCTCTGTCAATTGGTTCCGTCGCGATGAAGATGGTAAGTTCCTCTGGCCGGGCTTTGGCGAAAACAGTCGCGTCTTGGCTTGGGTAGTGGGGCGCTGCGAAGGTAGTGCGGAGGCGAAGGAGACCGCCATCGGTTATATGCCGCGGGTTGAGGATCTCAATCTGGAGGGGCTGGAGATAGATCAGGCTGATTTGGAAGAAGTTTTGAAGGTTGATCCGGAGGCGTGGAAACAGGAAAGCGAGCAGATTAAAGAACATCTTACGAGCTACGGCGAGAGGCTGCCGCGCGAGCTCTTGCAGGAATTGGAAAATCTGCAGGAGAGGCTGGCGGACTAAGAACCGGTGCGGGGGACGTAGCGGGTGCGAGCGGTGTGTGGACGCAGGGCAGGCTGCAAGCCGGTATGTGACTGCAGGTGCTCCCAGTCCTCATCGCTCGCAGCACCACGGTGCAAGTGGTGCGGCCAGTATATGTCCACGTGTATATGTCCGCGGAGTTCTTTGATTAAGTAAAATATCAATAATTTGTATCCGGGGGCGTCCGCTTCCGCGGCTGCTTCCGGGTACGACACTAGATAAAAGTGAGGCGACTATGGACAAGCGTGAACGTGACGAACTACTCCAGTCGGATAATGTAGACAACAGAACATATCTGGAAGAGCTGGGGCAGAAGGAAGAGAAATTTATGCCTACAGTTGAGTCTTCTTTGCGCAAGAAGATTATTACGGTGCCGGATGTAATCTATAAGGCTTCGGGCTTGTTGCTGATGAGGCGCAGAATCAAGTCGCTTATTTTCACGACGGATATTTCTATTATGCGCAACAATAATGCTAATGCCTTGATGGTTGTCTATCCCTTTACTCCTGAGCTCGTTATTACGCAGGCAGCTATTTCGGTGGCCAATGTGCCGGTCTTTGCCGGAGTCGGCGGTGGCACTACTACCGGGAAGCGCTCGATTGGCATTGCTTTCCAAGCCGAGCTCTTGGGGGCTGCAGCCGTTGTTGTCAACAGTCCCACTCCTAATACAGTGATTAAGAACATGAGCAACACGGTCGATATTCCAGTGGTGGCGACTGTCGCTTCTCCCTATGACGATATTGTCGGAAAAGTTGCAGCCGGAGCCAAAATCCTGAATATCTCCGGAGCGAGGGAGACCCCGCGTTTGGTGAAAATGGCTCGGGAGATTGTAGGACCTGAGTATCCGATCATAGCTACGGGGGGACCGACGGAAAAGTCTATCCTCGAGACGATCCAGGCAGGGGCCAACGCCATTACGTATACGCCGCCGACCGCAGCTGAGATTTTCGCAGAATCAATGCTTACTTATCGCAACGAATCAGAAAAGAAAGCCCGAGCAGCTAGGTTCGAATAAAGAAGTTCATTTTTGTGCCAGGCACGATAATGAACTTAGCTGTCAAGTGTTCAAACAACTCAACTTTCGTGCCAGGCACGAAAGTTGAATAGTTCTAATTAGTATTTCAAGCGTAGAAGCAGTAAAAATCTTTCATTCAAGCAAGTCGCAGGAACATTTATTACCGTTTCTGGTTATCTTGTTGTTGAATCGAAATTCATCTATAATATAGATTGTCTCAAATAGAAATACTGATAGCAGATTTTATAGTTTTTATTATTGAGACTAAAAATAAGGAGGAAAATTACATGAAGAAAGCACTAGCACTATTACTTTCGCTGGTACTGGTTCTCTCTTTTGCTGTTGCATGTGGAAACGGTGACGAACCGATAGTCACTGATCCAGTTGAAACAGGAGGACAAACAGATCCAGGAACAGATCCGGGAACAGATCCGGAAGAACCGGAAGAAACGGAACCACCCGCTGGGGGGATTGAGGCTAGCATTACAGTACAGGCTGAGACTGCTTGGCTCGAATATTACCAGGCCGCTGCAGACAGAGTACTTGCTAACAACCCTGACAGCACAATCGAACTGATGGAAGTCGGTGCATTCGATCACATCGATACACTGGACCAAACAGACGCAACTAATCCCGACGTGGCAGACCTCTTCGCCTTGCCTGCAGACCGCCTGACCAACTTGGCAGGTAAAGATCTGCTCGGAGCCATCGACGCTCACGCCATTGCAGAAGCAGCCGGCGGCTGGGATGATTTCGATGCCGGTTTAGGCGGACTATTTGTCGTTGACGGCGAATATCTGGCTTTCCCCTACAACATTGAGACTCTCGTAGTTTTCGCTAACGAAGCCAACGCTGAAGCTGAGGGAATTGACCTTTCCTCACCTCAGGAGCTAGGCGACATTGAAGATCCGGCACATATCTTGCTGCCAGTCTTCGACGCTTGGTTCGGTGTTGCACTAACCAACTCTGCTGAGATCGATTTGCTCGCCCCTGAAGGCGACACCTTCGTCTCTGATTTGACCAAAGAATGGTCAGAGCTCGAAGCAGAAAAACAGGCTGCGATCGAAGTTCTCTATGATTATTGGAAACTCAACGCAGCCAACAACACTACTCTCTTTGACTCTGAGGCCGGCTGGGGCTACATCGCTGATGAATTCACCAGTGGCAACAGTGGCGTACTGCGTATCGCTGGCCCATGGGAGACCGCTGACATGAGATCACAAACCAATGACGGTGAAGATCTCGGCATTTACAACATTGACCAGATCACCGTGGCCGGACAGCCGATGAAGCATTGGCAAGGAGGCTGGGGCCTCGCAATCAATCCTCGTATTGAAGAAGATCCTGACCAGGTCGCTCTAGCAGAAGCCATGATCGCAGAGATCGTTAATCCTGAGTTCGCAGAAGACCTCTTCCGCGCCACAGGTAAGATCTTGGAAAACGTTACAGTTGAGCAGTATCAAGAGTCCGGATTGGACGAGGTCGACAAAGTAGTCATTGCTGCGACAATCGAATCCTTTGAAGTGTCTCCGGGCAGACCGCTCTATCAGGAATTCAACCCGGTGTGGGATACCTGGAAGAACGCAATTCTCTCCTGGAACACAGTGCAGCCTGAGAACGTTGAAGAAGCTTACGGCGAGTTGAAAGCATCATTCGATGCCATGATGGCCAATTAAGTTGATGTTGACAGCTCAAACAACGATGTTAAAGCATTATTGAACATGCTTTGCTAAAATTAACAGCAGGAGGAGCAATTCTCCTGCTGTTATTAATATACAAATGTATTTGAGGAAGACAGTGAGGGAAATGCACGCACAGCGCAAAATGCAAAAAAATAAGCACAGACGTCAACTGACCGTCCTGCTAACTTTATGTGCTGCTCTGATTATCGTGTCCTCTTTAGAGGCATTGATTCTGGCCAATCCGGAGGCTTATCAATTATGGCTTTCCATAAATCCTGAAGCCACGAGTGCTGAATATTCATCGCTCGTCTTGGCAATATTTCTCGTGGATATTTTGGTGCCGGTCAGTCTGGCACTTTATACATTTTTATCAATCAAAAGACTTGGGACACCACCTTTATACAGACTCATCTGGGGAGCAATAGTTTTCCTGGCAGGCATCCGTCGTCTGCTCATGTTCCAGACCCAGTCATTTCTGTGGTACTTGGCACTGGCATTGTGGTTGCTCCTGTTCCTGATGGTAGTAAATATACATCGCTTAGAACTGGAGGAAAACCCGGTTCTAGCTAAGAAGACCTAAGAAGACCTAGGAAAACGTATTTGAGAGGAGAGTGGAGGATGAAGTACAAACCGACAGTGCTCGATGATATCGGCAATCAACATCCGCGCAAAAACCTCAGACTTAAAGAACTGTCTGCCCTGCAGGAAAAGCTGAAGTGGGCGGACAAAACTGAGCGCGCCGGTATTCAAGCCGAGATCAAGGCTCTGCCCCGCAAGACCGATCATCCTTATGAAAAAGAACTGCGCGCAGCCCGCGAGCAGGAAAAGCAATTCTTACGAGGAGCTAAGGAACGTCGTAAGAAGTTCTTGTCAGAAATCAAGGACACGGATAGGCACCTTTTTAACTGGCAGCTGGAAGCAGCCGAAAGCGCAGAACGCTATCGCTTTTACGAAAAGTATGTCGATCTTTCTTATGATTTTGAGTTTGAGTACAAGAAGCATTTGGAGATCGCCAAGCAATTGCCGGAAGCAGTAGCCGAAAGGCGCGCCCTCTTAGACGAGCTGGTGGAAGCGGAAACCGAGTTAAAGAGCCTAAAAGGCCAAGACCATTCCGCCGCTAAGAACGAATATGCCGAATTTCGTCACAGACGCAAAGAGGAACGCGCCGCCGAAAAGGCAGAACTACGGGAAAACCGTAGACAAGGAATCATTTCGGCCAAGGCTCTAATCAACGAAAGTAAAATGGCTGACCTCTCGGCTAAAGAGGACATTAACAGCAAGAAGCGCTCGCAGCCGTTGCCCTTTGCCAAAGACAGAGTCAAAAACCTGAAGCATCGACTTAAGATCGAAGCTAAGAAAAAGATCAAGCTACTCAACTCCGATATCTCAGATCTGAGACGCAGAACACCAATAGAGGTAAATAAGCGTATTCCATGGCTTTATTGGCTGACCATTCTCATTCCGGGTTTGGGGCAGTTAATCCTTGGACAGCGTGCGAAGTCGGCTTTTTTCTTCATCGGCACGCTGTACATATATTTGATAGCAATTCCGTACGCTCTGGGTTCAGGCAATTATCGCGGAGATGGCATCGCCGGCTTAATCAGTTTGGCTCGGGATGGCGGCCGCCTAGATCGCTCCATTATTTTCATGATCGAAGGCGTGGTCGCAGTCATCTTCCTGATCTTGGCGCTGATACTCTTTATCATTTCCTTCCGTGATGTTCATACGAACGAGAAAAAACTAATCAAGGGCGTTCGCTTACACAATTGGTTTGAAACCCGCACTGCGGTGCAGCGCGACGGCTTCCCTTATATGGCCTCGGCTCCCGCGGCCTTGCTGACAATCTTTATTGTTCTTTTGCCCATAGCGGTCACGGCTCTGATCTCCTTTACCAACTACGACCCCACTCACCAGTCGAAATTTGTCTGGCAGGGTCTGGCGAACTATAAGCAGATCATAGCGGGCCAAGGCATAGCGGGCGGGCCGTTCTGGCTCATAACTGGTTGGACCATAGTCTGGACGCTCTTGGCAACGTCCTTGGCGATCTTTATCGGCTTTACGCTGGCGCTCTTGGTCAATCAGGAGCGGATACTCGGGAAGCGCTTTTTCCGCACCACGTATCTCTTGCCGTGGGCGGTGCCGGCCTTTATTACCATTATGTTTTTCTCGATTCTCTTCTCGCCCTCGGGACCGCTGACGCTCGCGCTCAACAGCCTCTTGGGCAACACGGACCCTTCGGAGATGCTGAACATAAAGTACACAACTTGGGGGACGAGAATCGTGCTGATCTTGCTGCAGGGCTGGTTAGGGAGTTCGTATATCTTCCTCTTGTGTACCGGGATTCTGCAGGGGATACCCGGAGATCTCTATGAAGCAGCAGAAATCGACGGAGCCACCGGCTTCCAACAAACGCGGCATATCACGATCCCGCTTCTGTTGTATCAGACAGCACCTTTGATGATTGGACAGTATACCTTTAACTTCAATAACTTCTCCATCATCTATCTCTTTAATGATGGCGGGCCCTTTGCGCCGAGCAGGTACGGCAACATGGCGGGGACGACGGATATACTCATTTCCTACATTTATAAGCTGACGATGCAAAACCAATATCAAGGTATCGGTTCTGCCATCACGGTTGTCGTCTCGCTCTTTATCATCTTTGTCACCTGGATCGGATTCAGTCGAACTAAGTCGTTCAGGGAGGAGAGCTTATGACTAGGAAAAAGAAGACGAAAAAAACCGAGGGTCTTTACCTATCGGACCGTCAGCCCCTGACAACGGCGAAAGTCATTTCGCTGGGGATTAGCTATATACTGCTTATCTTCTGGGCTTTCGTCATCATCTGGCCGCTGGCTCAGATCGTGATCACCAGTTTTAACGGTAACCTGACTTCCTATATCAGTTTGGGCGGCGAGTATGAGTTTTCACTCAAGCATTTCCAGTATCTCTTCAACGAGACTTACTTCTGGAACTGGGTCGTGAACACCATCGGCATCGCCGTAGCCACGGCGCTGCTGACTTTGCTGATAGTGTCCTTCACCGGCTATGCGTATTCGCGTTACCGCTTCAAGGGCAGAAAAGCATCGCTGATGGCGATCATGCTCTTGCAGACAGTGCCGACTTTCGCCGGAATTACGGCTTTCTACACGCTGCACTCGATCATAAACTCTGCCATCCCCGGCTTTTCGCGGCAGATGTTCCTCGTGCTGATTTACGCGGGCGGCGGTATCGCGTCCAATACCTTTATCCTCAAAGGCTATATCGACGGTGTCTCGACGGAGCTCGACGACGCGGCGCGTATCGACGGTTGTGGGAGTCTGCAGGTTTACCGGCTGATCATCATGCCGATAGCCCGGCCCATGCTGGCGATAATTGCCCTTTGGTCCTTCATCGGGCCCTTCTTGGACTATTTGATGCCGGCCATTCTGCTAAACGATCCGAGGAGCTATACCTTGGCTACCGGATTACATACATTAATAAATGATCAATACAATATGCACCAGCCGGTTTTTGCGGCCGGTGGCCTCTTGACGGCGATCCCAATCGTCATTTTATTCATCGCTTTACAGAAAGAACTGGTTTCCGGGCTTTCGAGCGGTGCAGTCAAGGGTTAGGGAGGAGAAAATATGAAAGTTGAATTAGTCAATGTTGGCAAAAAATATGAAGGACGTGAAAACTTTACCATCCGGAATATCGATCTGGTGGTGGACAGCAATCAATTTTGCGTTATTCTGGGCCCGTCAGGCTGCGGCAAGAGTACTCTGCTGCGCATGATCGCCGGCCTCAACTCCATCACGGAAGGTGACCTCCTCTTTAACGGCAAACGGATGAATCGCGTGGAGCCGAAGGACCGTGACATAGCGATGGTCTTCCAATCCTATGCTTTGTATCCTCACATGACCGTCTACGAAAACATGGCCTTCTCCCTGAAGATGGCTAACGAGCGCAAGGCGGTAATTCACGAGCGGGTCTTGGCTGCGGCGGAGACCTTGCAGATTTCGGAATACCTCTACTCCAGGCCATCTGAGATCTCGGGCGGTCAGCGCCAGCGTGTCGCGCTAGGGCGTGCCATGGTGCGCAACCCGGCCGTATTCCTCATGGACGAACCCTTATCTAACCTCGACGCCAAACTGCGTGAACACATGCGTGTGGAGTTGGTGCGCTTGCATAAGGCACTCAACACGACTTCAGTTTATGTTACGCATGACCAGACCGAAGCTATGACGATGGCGGACATAATTGTCTTATTGGATGAGGGCAAAGTGCAGCAACAAGGTGCCCCCTCTGAGTTTTATAACAAACCCGCCAATTTGTTTGTAGCGGGCTTTATCGGTTCCCCGACTATTAATGTCTTCCACGGCAGTATCCAAGAAGGGCTCTTCCGCAGTGACAACGGCCTAGTCGTTGTGGAGCCAAACGCTGAGGATGCGCGTATGCTTCAGCCTTATGAAGGCAAAAAAGTTTGCATGGGCATCCGTTCCGAGCGTTTCCACGCGGGGAAGATAGAAAAGAATAATATAGAGGTTAAGATCGACGTTATCGAGATGTTAGGTAAGGAACAGTTGCTCTACTGCAAGTTCCCTGACGGAGAAGAAGTCGTGATTTCGGAGCCGGGCCACTACGAATATGGCGTGGACGAAGACCACTACTTCAACTTCGATCTCGACGGCCTACACTTCTTCGATGCAGAAACGACAGAACGAATCAACTAAGTTGAATTTCGTGCCTGGCACAGAATGTGAATTCTTTGACGAATTCTTTGACAGCTAAGTTCATTTTGGTGCCTGGCACGATAATTAACCAAGGGAGAAAGATCATGAGCGATAGAATTTTAATGCCTGCTGAAGATGATAGATTCAATTACAAGGAGATTCGCAGCGACCGCAAATCCGGTGTGCTCTTACACATAACGAGCCTCCCTTCTCCCTATGGCATCGGCACCATGGGCGCAGCGGCTCGCGATTTTATCGATTTCCTAGCGGAGGCCGGACAGTCCTACTGGCAGATTCTACCAATCGGCCCAACCGGCTTTGGAGATTCTCCCTACCAAAGTTTCTCAACCCGCTCCGGCAACCCCTACCTGATCGATATTGACCTTCTCATCAAGGAGGGCCTCCTCGAGCAAGACGAGCCGCTAAAATTCGATTTCGGCTCCGACGAGGAAAAGGTCGACTTCTCCCTCATGTGGAAAAACCGCCTCAGCCTCCTACGCCTCGCCTGGGAGCGCATGCAGCAAAAGAAAGTTCCATCCGCTCTCCTCCAAGAATTAGATGAATTCAAAACAGCAGAATGCGAAGACTGGTTAGACGACTACGCAATCTTCATGAGCATAAAGAACGAATACGGCGGCGCCCCCTGGAACGAATGGCCGGACGTACTCAAACTGCGCAATCCCGTACACCTAGCTGAGTTCGTCGAAACACATAAGGAAGAGATTGAATTCCGCCAGTTCCTACAATTCCTCTTCTTCCGACAATGGGAAGGCCTACATAGCTATGCACGAAACGCCGGCATTGAAATAATGGGAGACTTACCTATTTACGTAGCAGGCGACTCCGTGGAAGTCTGGACCGAGCCCGAACTTTTCCAAATGGACGAAGACCTCAATCCGACTTTCGTCTCCGGCACACCTCCCGATGATTATGCCGATGGCGGCCAGCTCTGGGGCAGCCCGCTCTTCAAGTGGGAAGCCCATGAAGAAGAGGGCTTTGCGTGGTGGATTGAACGCGTGCGCTTCCAGATGCGCTTCTACGACATGCTGCGCCTAGATCACTTCCGCGGCTTCGAGTCTTACTGGGCAGTTCCCTACGGCGACCCGACAGCTCGCCGCGGTCAGTGGGTACAAGGACCAGCGGACAAGCTCTTTGATGCCATCAAGGAAGAGCTGGGCGACCTACCCATGTTTGCAGAAGACCTAGGTTACATGACCAAAGAGGTCAGCGACTTCCGCGAACGCACCGGCTTCCCCAGTATGAAAGTCCTGCAATTCGCCTTCAATCCTAACGACCTCAGTGACTACCTGCCCCACAATATGGTGGAAAACGCCGTACTCTACACAGGCACCCACGACAACGACACCATACTAGGCTGGAAAGAAGAAGAGGCTTCAAAAGAAGAACTCGCCTTCGCCAAGAAATACCTAGGCCTAAACGAGGAAGAAGGCTTCGTCTGGGGCATGATGCGCGGTGCTGCCACCACGGTTGCCAAAACAGTCATCTTCCAGATGCAGGATCTACTCGAGCTGGATAACAGCGCACGCATGAATGTACCCGCAACTCTGGGCGGAAACTGGAACTGGCGCATGAAAAACGACGCCCTCAATTCCGAACTAGCCCAAAAACTCCGTGAGCTGACTCGCATCAGCGGCAGAATTACCGCCAAGGAAGCAGTAAAAGTCCCGCCCTCCGCCAAACATAAAAAGCCTGAAACTGTCTAAAAGCAGTCTCAGGCTTTTGCATACTTATTTTTTTTGGATTTGTTAACGCAGTTACTGCCGGAGCAAATCTTTCCCTTCTGCAGCAAACCTTTTTGCTAACGCAGCAAGTCTTACTTGAAGAGGCCCTTTGCCTTATCCAAAAGTCCACCATCTTCCTTGCCGTCGAGCTTAAGCTTTGCTTTCACCCCACTGACAAGCGAATTAATCTGCTCGTCCGGAAGATCCACTCCCAAGACACCTTCGACAGCCTTAATCGGATCCTTCTTGAATTTCTCGGCGAAAGCATCGTCGCTCTTAACTTTCTTAACGATTTCATCAATCTTTGCTTTAATGTCCATAATTTTTCCTCACTTTACTCGCATAGTTCTTGACTGCATTATATTATCAAGCGTACAACCTGATTTACTTAAAAATACCCGCTTTTGCGAATTTGACCAGGCGACTGGTACCCAAACGAGTGGCACCCAGCTCAATATATTTTTCTGCGTCCTCAAAGCTGGAGATTCCACCCGAAGCTTTGATGGCGACGTGCTCGCCCACATGCTTCCTCATCAGCTCGACAACCTCAAAGGTTGCGCCGCCGGAGGCAAAGCCGGTTGAGGTCTTAATAAAGTCCGCCCCGCTGCTTGTAACAATCTCACACAGGCGAATAATTTCTTCATCTGTCAGCTCGGAGCTTTCGATAATCACCTTGAGAATTCCGTCGCGCACGACATCTCTCACCATTGAAATTTCTTCTTCTACACAATCGAAGAGGCCATCCTTGACCCAGCCCAAATTAATTACCATATCAACCTCGGCGGCCCCGTTTTCGATAGCATTTTCCGCCATGAAAACCTTAGCCTCTGCTGTATCGTAGCCATGGGGGAATCCAATTACCGTGCAGATGGGCAGTCCCTTATCAACGTGATATACTGCCTCCTCAACGTAAGAAGCAGGAATGCAGGCCGAGGCGCACTTGAAGTCCATCGCATCATTCAGAAGCTGCTCAATCTCTTGCCAAGTACTGGTCGGTCTTAATAAAGTGTGGTCAGTAATGGCTAATATACCTTTAATATCCATTTCTAATATCTAAAAACCTTTCAAAAAATAATCATATATCCAAATAGCATTTCATGTCTCTGCCGGATAGTTCTCGACCATTATGACACTCAAAAATCACCGCAGTGGTGACTAATGTTAAAAAATT
>CAYFTG010000025.1:1341-19098 GCA_964346175.1 uncultured Mageeibacillus sp. | reverse complement strand
GACGAAAGCGAGAAGCAGTGCTAACACTTTTTTCATTTCTTTTCCTCCATACTTATTTGTATTCTTGTGTTAATTACTTTGTTAGATGGCGCATATTAACACTAAATGCTTAGCCATCTCGTATGTTCAGGATTATAACATAGATATTTGCATTCATGCAATTAAAGAAAGTGAAATACTTTGTGATTAATGGCGCATTATCGACATGCATTATGTTTAAATTGAGCTGAAATGCACAATTGTTTTAATCTTTTTTTCTTTCCAAGAGTATATTAATACATTTTTTTTTATATTATACCTAAAAATTTCAAAATAAGAGCAGCAAGTATGATCGCAAGCACCGGAATAATATAGTAAATAGTTGCATAGCGTTTGCGCTCGCCGGAACAACCGGGGCAGGATCCACAAGCTTTGTCTCTTTGTTTACTAGCACATTCACCCTGCTTGGCTTGATTATTCTCATCTACTACTTTTTTGCAATAGTCGTTATTCTTCAAAACAATAAACCTCTAAACATTTCTACTTAAATATAGACATATTTTCTAATAATTATTTATTCACTCAATTGACTAAGAATTTTATCAACTTTCCCGGCCCACCAGCGAGCTCCGCTGCGTAAAAATTGCTCGCGCGCAGAGTGAAAAAACAGTTCAGCTTCATCTTTTTGCTTGTTTGCGAGTAGATATTTAGCTTCATAATAGTAATAATAGCCTTTCAGCAAGTCATCGCCATCCGTTTGCATATAGTAAGTGGCCAAATCCAGATAGACACGAGCCTCAACTAGCTCGTCCATGTACAGAAAAACTCTGGCCTGCTGCAAGTAGTTCTCTGTCAAGCGCAAATAATAGCGCTCGTTTTGTGAAGATATATAAGTTAACTGTTCTCGCAAAGATTGTACTGCTGCTTTCGGATCACCGTTTTGCTTCAGGTATTTAGCCTTTACATGCAATAGAGCAGCTTTTCTTGCGCGCCTGTCAGGCCGCTGGCTTTCTTGCAGGTACTGCTCCAGAAGTTTATGGGCCTCATCCAAGAGGTCTAGTTCCATTAGCGATTCTAGCTGACCTGTAATGGCCTTAATACGCATAGCTTCACTTAATCTCTGAGTTTGTAGTACAGCAGTATAGCGCTTTGCCGCTTCTGCGAACTCTCCATTTAGGAAAGCTAGTCTGCCATTTTCCATCTCTTGCGTCGTCTTGTCCATATGTTAATCTTACCTCTTTTCCGAATAGCATAAAAGAAAACTAATAAAAAGCAAGTATTGACTGGCAATGTTCACGATTTGTTTCAGATTGTAATTAAATTTAGTTGTACAATGAAGCTACAGCAAATTGAGATTGGAGTGAAAAGATGATTGGTTCACATATTGAGGGATTACTGATGCAAAGCGAAGAATCCCTTATGGTTTGTGCTAATGATGTTGCCACAGTCCGAACTGAAAACAACTTACTTCACGCTTTACTTGTACTCTCAAGCGTAGGCTACAATTCTATCCCCGTAATCGATCATAAATCGCGTATCAAAGGCAAAGTATCAATGCCCATGATCATCAATGGAGTTCTTGAGGGAGATGATTATGACTGGAGCCTGCTGAGCGAGCGTAAAGTCGGAGATGTAATGGATTCATCTGTGCGTTTTCTGTCAACTGATGCAGAATTTGAAGATATCCTGCATATGCTGGTAGATCAAAACTACCTTTGCGTAGCGGATAAGAAAGGAATCTTTCGTGGGATTATCACCCGCAAGGCCATGTTAAAGCGCGTTAACTACATGGCGCATGAATTTGAGCGTATTTACGATGTGCGCTTCAAAGAAGAGTACCGCTCGGCAACAAAAGAAGATGATTATAATGTAAGTAAATTTTCTAGACAGGAATTATTGCGCGGTCGTGCTGATTAGTAATTGCCTATGTAAGAATTATAAGCTTAAGGTTCAACACAAATAATTTTTCATTTCTTTTACATACGAAAAAACCGCCGGTCTTACTGCCGGCGGTTTTTCTATTCTTGAAAATATAAGTTTAGACTTATTCGAGTTCGACGACTGCGCCGGCTTCTTCAAGCTCAGCTTTGGCAGATTCAGCTTCTTCTTTGCCCACGTTCTCTTTAACTGCTCCGGGTGCTCCGTCAACAACCGCCTTGGCCTCTTTGAGTCCAAGTCCGGTTAGGCCACGAACAACCTTGATAACGTTGATCTTGTTGGGACCAATTTCTTTGAGAACGACGTTGAATTCGGTCTTTTCTTCGGCTTCATCAGCGCCCGCTGCCTGAGCAGGTCCAGCTGAAACCATAGCTGCAGCGGAAACACCAAAGGCCTCTTCCAGCTCTTTAACGAGTTCGTTTAATTCAAGAACGCTAAGTCCTTTTACTTCTTCAATAATTGCAGTAATTTTTTCGCTTGCCATTTATCTTACCTCCTAAAATGGACGACTTTTTTAATAATTGTCTAGATCTGCTAGCGGCTATTCTTCTTCAGCCTTAGCTTCAGGCTCTTCTGCTGCTTCTTCGGTAGCTTCTACTACTTCCTCGACAGCTGCTTCAGCTGATTCATCAGCTTCAGCCAGTTCTTCTACAGCTTCTTCAGCTGCGGGTTCTACAGCTTCTTCTGCTGCTGGCTCTTCAGCTGCAGTTACTTCGACGGCTTCAGTACCGGCTAGAAGATCTGCAACAGTTGCTACTCCGGCCTCTTCTGCCTTAGTAGCGATCTGTCCTGTAACCTGAGCTAAAGCGGTCAGCGGATAGAGCAGCATGAAAGCAAGTTGGCCGTAAAGCACATCTTGTGTTGGAACATACGAAAGTGCGACAATCTCCTCAAGAGATACGGCTTCGCCATCGATGATCCCGCCTTTGATGCTCGTCATCTTGTACTTTTCACCTGATTCACGAACCAAACGCGGGGCCAAGACAACATCTTCAGTACTGTACGCGATTGCTGTCGGTCCTACGAATATTTCGTCTACACCTTTGATTCCAAGTTCTTGCATGGCACGGATAGAAAGAGAGTTCTTTACCACACGGTAATTGACACCTTCCTCGCGGAACTTAGCCCGCATCTCCGTATCCTGCGCGACAGTCAGACCTTTGTAGTCGGAGAAGACAATAGACTCTGCCGATTTTAGTTCTTGGGCGAGCTTAGTAACTTCTGCCTTCTTTTTTGCCAAAATTTTTGGACTGGGCATGACAATCCTCCTTTTAATATTTGAAAAACCCCTCTGCGAATGGCAGAGGGGCATCTGTGTTAAGGCCTACCTCCACCTCGGCGGGACAGCTAGCACTGTTTACGCCCTGACGGGCTCCTGCTTTCTTCGGCTTCGTGGTTATTCATTTTTATAAAACAGAAATATTTCTGTTTTGCTTCTATGTTCTGCGATCGTTCTGGGATCAGACTTAATCTAGCTTATAGTTCGTGCGGACACCGGGGCCCATTGCACTAGCCAGTGTGCAGCGACGAATATATTGTCCTTTTGCTCCCGGTGGCTTCGAACGAATAACTGCATCGATCAAAGCTGCAAAGTTGTCCTTTAATTTCTCAGGACCAAAGGATGCCTTGCCGATTACTGTATGGATAATATTCTGCTTTTCCAGACGATACTCGATCTTACCGGCCTTGGCTTCTTCAACTGCCTTGCCGACATCCTGAGTAACAGTGCCTGATTTCGGGTTCGGCATTAGACCGCGCGGGCCAAGTACTCGACCCAGACGTCCAACTACGCCCATCATGTCAGGACTGGCGATGACGACATCAAAATCGAACCAGCCTTCGCCCTCGATTTTCTGAACGAACTCATCTGCGCCGACATAATCTGCACCGGCTGCCTCGGCTTCAGCGGCCAGAGGACCCTTGGCAAAAACCAGAACTCGTGCGGAGCGTCCGGTGCCATGCGGCAAGACAACTGCGCCTCTCACCTGCTGATCGGCGTGACGAGAGTCAACACCCATGCGTAGATGGACTTCGATGGTTTCATCAAATTTTGCGGTTGCGGTCTTCAGAACTAAATCCAAAGCTTCGTCAATGTCATAAGTTGTAGCAGGGTCGACGAGCTGCGCTGCTTCACGATAACGTTTTCCGTGTTTCATTCTTGCTCCTCCCCTACGCGTCGTAGTCGATCTTAATGCCCATGCTGCGAGCGGTGCCTGCTACCATACGAGCGCCAGATTCGATATCCGAAGCGTTGGTATCAACCATCTTCATCTCAGCAATGCGTTTGCATTCAGACCATGCTACTGTTGCGACTTTGTTTCTGTTTGGCTCACCTGATGCTTTGTCCAGGTTCGCTGCTTTCTTCAAAAGCACAGCGGCCGGAGGAGTTTTTGTAATGAAATCGTACGTACGGTCTTTGTAAACCGTGATGACAACCGGGATAATTAAACCCATATCTTTCTGTGTACGATCATTAAATTCCTTAACAAACTGGGCAATATTCAAGCCGTGTTGTCCAAGGGCTGGTCCTACCGGCGGCGCTGGTGTTGCTTGACCCGCAGGTATCTGAAGTTTGATATATGCGGATACTGCTTTCTTAGCCATGTGGCCACCTCCCAAATTTCTAAATCGTTCTTTGCTTTGGCCTAAGCCTCAGCTATCTTAAAAGCCGTGTGGCTTTTAGTCAATCTCTATATGCGAATTACCTGGATCCAATCGAGTTCTACCGGTGTTTCCCGGCCGAACATGGATACCATAACGGTAACTTTTTTCTTCTCTAAATTAATTTCTTCAACCTTGCCGTCAAAACCTTCGAGCGGACCATTGATAACCTTTACGGTATCTCCGACTTCATAGTCGACAACAGGCTCCCAAGATGACTCCAAACCGATCATCATCAGTTCTTCTTCTGTAAGGGGAACCGGGTTGGTGCTGGACGGCCCGACAAATCCGGTTACACCGCGTGTGTTGCGGACGATGTACCAGATCTCATCCGTCAGGATCATCTTAATCAGCACATAACTGGGATAAATTTTGCGTTCAAAAGTACGGCGCTTGCCGTCTTTAACTTCAATCACGTTCTCTGTCGGAACTAGGACTTCCTGAATCATCTCTTCGAGCCCGCGATTCTCTATAATCAACTCAAGAGTATCTTTTACTTTATTCTCATGACCGGAATAAGTATGAACTACATACCATTTAGCTTCCGGGGTGAGTTTTCCTTCATCAGACATTATTATTCCCCAACAGTTCCAGTGCCTGTAGGATCAACAGTTACACCGCTTCCGTCGCCGTCCGGGTCAGTCTCCACCGGTTCTGTAATTTCAGAAGCAGGTGCATAAAAGCCGGTCGAGGTCAGAATGAAGTTCAAAAGTGTATCAAACACCCAGATCATAGCAGCAGCGGCAATTATGATCACCAGGACTGTGACAGTGTTCTGCTTCAGCTTTTTCTTATCAGGCCAGACTACCCGTTTCAGCTCCGCGAATAAGTTTGTGAAAAAGTTCTTTATGCGCGTTAAAAACGGTTTCTTATCACCTTTTGTAGGTTTTCCGGACCGCGATTTTGATGAATTCTTTTTGGCCACTTTCAAGACACCTCTCGTTCGCTTTAATGCAATGCTTTGACAACAGCTCTAACAGGAGACTTATTTGGTCTCGTTGTGGATAGTATGCTTATTGCAAAAACGACAATACTTCTTCAGTTCAACTTTGTCTGGAGTATTGCGCTTATTTTTCTTCGTATTGTAGTTACGCTGCTTACAAACGCTGCAAGCCAACGTGATTCTATCTCTGACACCGGTTTTAGTTGCCATGTGTATACCTCCGCTCGATTTTAGAGCTTTTCATCGCACAAAAAAAAAGACTCGTGCGACTGACAAGCATAAGAATACTAGCATGGCCGCACATGACTGTCAAGATAAGTTTTTTCAAAAAAGCGCCTAGGGTACAGCGTTCAGAACAGCTTGGCAATCACAAGTATTTTAATTGAAATCCGCGTCTGACAGTGTGCGTCTTTTACGCAGTTCAGCATTAACTTCCGCCAAGGGAATCTCCTGCGCTGCCAGTAGAACAATCAGGTGGTAAATCAGATCGGCGCTCTGGCTGACCATATCGCTGGTGCTTCTATTTTTGCTGGCGATTATTAAATCCAGGGTCTGCTCTCCCAATCGAGTGAGTATTTTATCCACACCTTTGTTTAATAAATAATTTGTGTATGAACCAGGCACAGGATTCTGCGCACGCTCTATAACGACGTCGTATAGCTCATCAGAGATAAGTTCTAAACTGTCATTCATGTATCTTTTCTCCCCTTTCGGAATAAGTTCTCTTGACAATATATAGATTATCATTTATATTTATGCTAAACAGAACATATTCATACGTTTCTGCTTCTTATCCCACACAAGCGACCGGATCCCCTCCCGGTCGTTTGTATTTTTTGTAGAAATATTTTCAGGGAATATAGGCTCGAGGGACTCAAACCAAAATGCGCGGAACACGTGCACTGATACCGGCAAACAACTCGTAGTCTATAGTTTCGGCCTTTTCAGCTTGAGCTGCTGCGGACAAAGCCTGTCCTTTATATTCACCGATAAAAAGTGCCTTGTCACCTATTCGGACGTCCGGAAGCTCGCTGACATCTACCAGACAGCAGTCCATGCAGACCGTCCCCACTATCGGGACCTCTATTCCATTAATTAGCCAGCTGCCGCGATTGGATAATAAGCGCATAATGCCATCAGCATAGCCCGCTTCAATCAAAGCCACGCGAGAGTCACGCTCAGCCCGCCACGTCTGCGAATAACTGACAGTGGCACCGCGCGGTACATCACGAATCAGAAAGACGCGGCTAAAAAGTGACATCACAGGCCGCAAATCTTGCCAGAGTTCTGTCGGCACCGCTTGCCCGCCATAAAGAAGAATCCCCGCACGAACCATGTCCAAGGCAAATTCTGGACTCGCCAGAGCATTGCTTGCCGCTAGATGCCGGAGCAGGTTTTTGGAGTTTTGCTCTTGGAATTTGCTCATGAAAGCCTGGAACAAAGCCAGTTGCTTCCTACTATATTCCACATCCGCCATCCCCGAGGCCAAGTGGCTGAAAACACCTTCGAGCTCAAGTTGAGGTGTCTCTGCAATCCGCACCGCCTCTGACACTGTCCGAGCAAGCTGATCCTCACGCGTCGAAAAGCCGAGACGCGACATGCCGGTGTCCAACTTGAAGTGTAGGCGCAAAGCTCCGTCGCTTGCAGCTGCCATCCGGGCATAAGGAGCGATATAGGATTCATCCATCACAGTGACGATTAGATCATAATGTTTCAGTTCCGGCACATAGTAAGGATCAACCGAAGCCAGAATTAAAATATCGCTATTAATGCCGCTCTCCCGTAGTTCAATCGCCTCTTCCAAAGTTGCGACGGCAAGAAAATCTATACCTGCCTCTTTCTCGAGAATAGGCGCAATTAGCTTAGCGTCGTGGCCGTAGGCGTCAGCTTTTACCACAGCAGCCATTTCCGTTCCCGGCGCCATCCGAGATCTGATCACTCCTACATTATTAAGCAAAGCCGAGCGAGATATTTCTGCCCATACCCGACTTTTATCTTGACTAATATCTCTCTTCTGAAAATTCACGGCAATTCCTCCGTGTCTTTAGCGCAAAATTACACTAAGCGCTTTTCCACATAAGGGGAAATAAAGGCTCGCGTAAGGGCACCGTAATCGCAACTGAAATCCAAGGTATCACCGAGTTCGAGATCGTTCACGTAATGCGTAACATCACAAATCATGTGATCGCTCGAAGCTCCCAGAAAATCAACATGGCGTTCGCGCGGTGTAAGCGTTTCACAGCTTGTATCCTGTCTGCCAATCCCCAAGATCGCTCTCTTCATCATGCCCTTGTCTTCAAAGGTCGGCACTTCACCGAAAGCGTTGACTCCTAGTTTGCCCTCCGGTATCGAAGGTTTACGGCGACATTCAATAATCTGCGCCCGCAACGTAAACACGTCGGTATAGAGGTCCCCCACTCGATTACCATAGGACGTTTCGCGCCCCAAAAGATATGCTTCGCCTATACGCAAATGATTAATACCTGCGGGTAAGCGTCCACTTTCCAACATATACAGTGCTCCTGAATTACCACCTGAAACAAGCGGCAGTTCAATTCCAAAGCGTGCACGCAAATAATCCGCTGTCTCGACGAGCTGGTTCATCTGCTTCTCTTCCGCAATCACCCCGCCGTAGCAGTTGAAATTGGCTCCGATCCCCGCCAAATAGAGGCCACGAAGGGACAGCACTCTTTCAACGGCGGTAGGCAATTCCTCCGGTCTGAAACCTTCACGCAAATCCCCCATCTCGACCATTAGAACTACGCCATGAATCTTATCCTGAGTCAAAGCAGCATCCGAGAGGGCTTCCAGAGTCGCTATCTCCGAATTCAAGCTGAGATCAGCATAGCGAACGACTTCGCTTACTTCCGACAGCATCGGAATGCGTACGAGCATGCGAGATTGTCCCAAATCATTAATCTTGCGCAAATTTTGCCAGCGCGAATCGCCGAAGTTCTCGACTCCAGCTAAAACCAGCTCCTCAACCATCGGACGATGAGCACAAAAACACTTAGTAATAAAGTGAATTTGAACGCCTGCTTTTGCAGCATTTCTCAAGAGCCACTCGGCATTATGTTTGAGCTTGACACGGTCTATAACAATTTGTGGATAATGCATAATCTCCCCCTAATACAAGCTGAATTACAAATCAGCGGAATTTCTAAATAATTTCAAAGCCCCCGCGGGAAAATGACTAGCCATCACGCCCAGAGAAGCCATAATATAATCACGGTCTATGATAACACGAGCATCAGAGGCAGGATACAATTTATCTGCTGAGGCGCTGCTCAATACACGCCGTAAAATTTCTTCGGCAGTATCCAGATGAGCAAGAGCTCCTCCGGTCAGAATAATCGTAGAAACTTGCGTGAGGTCCTTACCCTTGACCATCTTCTCCCGACCTTGGGGAGAATAAGATTCGAAAATTCGACCCGCATGCCGTTCTAAGGCCCGGCTGAGGCAAGTCTCAGTCAGAGTTTCCACAAGCTCCCATTCCGCTTCTGTTCGAGGCTGTTCACCGAGTCCGTCTAGAGCCGCCACCGCTTCTAGGCTTAGCTGGAGCCGCAATTTTTCAGGCATCTCTGCGAAAACCAAATGTCGATTAACGTATACGCCCAAATCGCCTTCAACGGTACGCTTAGCGAAAGGTTCCGGAGCCACCGATATCTCTTGCATGGCATCACTGCCGGGCGTGACTGAGTGAATATCTGTGGTAGCGCCACCAACATCGATGACCAGCAGGTCTCCGACTTCAGTATAAAGCAGCTCCGCCATCTTCATCACCGCCCCCGGAGTGGGCATGATCTTCCCACTCACCTGATCATAAATATGCGCCATACCCGGAGCTTCGACGATATGCTTTTCAAAGATCTCCTGAATAATGACCCGCGCAGGCTCTATATTGAGCCGATCAATTTCCGGATAAACATTCTCGCTCAAATGCAATTCAACTCCGTGCTCCTGTGCAATGAGTTCTATCTCATGCTGATTTTCGCAATTGCCAGCGTAGAGAAAAGGCGTCTCCGGCAGCTCGCGAACTAAGCTTTCAAAATTGAATAGTGCAGTGTCGCGTTCACCAAAATCTACTCCTCCGGCCACCATGATGATGCGAGGATCAATCTCTCTTATCTGGACCAGATCTGAACGGCGTAACTTTCCGGCTGTGACAAGGCGCAAGACTGCACCCGATCCTAGGGCCGCCTCTCGCGCCGCACGCACAGTCATGTCCCGCACCAAACCATGCACGGTCATAGACAAGCCACCGGCGGCAGAGCTGCTGGCGAAGTAATGGCGCGCACTGAGTTCCTCCACCTTCAACTTAGCCGCCAAATCTGCTTGGGCGCGTTTCAAGCCCAAGCGAACGTCACCCTCTTCAACCGTTGTCGCAGTAGAGGCTTGAGCAAGGAAAACGGGGGACTCCCCGTTTTCCAAGCCGTCAAAAGCATTAAGGACTGTTGTTGTGCTGCCGATTTCGGCCAGCAATAAATCAATCTTTAAGTTCTTCATCTTTTAATCGAGGAGTCCTTCCTCCTTAAGTTCACGACGACGTTCGACTAGGAAGCTGGCCACCTCAATACCTTTGCTACCGCGTCCGAAACCGACATCCATACCTGCTTCAACCGCCAGTTCACAATTAACCTGGGTACCACCTGCGATCAGGATCAATTTATCGCGCACACCCTTTTCTATACAGACATCGGCGAGCTTCCTCATGTTGTCGTAATGGACATTGTTATGAGATATGATCGTTGAGGCGAGGATGGCAACAGCGTTGGTCTCAATAGCTGCGTCGACCAGTTTTTCCACCGGGCAAGACGTGCCGAGATAATGATATCTGATGCCAAAGCCTTCGATACCGCCGTGCTTAATGTCCAAAGTCTCTTTGAGTCCGACCGAGTGCTCATCTTCGCCCACTGTGGCGGCAACCACAGTCATCGGCTCGGCCTGAATCGCCGCGCGGATCTCTTGCTCGGACAGAGTCTCTTGTACTTCCGGCATCTCGAGCTGAGTCAGATCGATATCAAAATCAATCTTGCCTTTCATCTCAATGTACGTGCCTTCCGACGGATGCAAGACCTGCGAATGAATGACCTCGCAGTCAGACAGGTTCAACTTCCTACCGATCTCAAGCGCTGCCACCTCTGCATGACGCAGATCACACGGCAACTGCAAAGTTAACACGATAACACCGTCAGCCATAAACTCAACTTCCGGTCGTACGATCTGAGGATTATCGTAATAAAGCTCCTTTTCTTTGAGCCGCACGTTGACGTTATCTGTCTCATCCAGCTCATCAATAAATTTCACCTTAGAAGGATCCTCAAAGGTATCGCCGCCGATGACATCGCTGGCATGATTCACTCCCTCAGGCAAAGTATTATTGCCGTAGTGCACGCTAACCGGAGCAAAGTAGTCATCATCACGGAGGTAGAGAGCATTAGCCCCGATACCGCCTTCTATCTCACGGGCAATACCGTCGCCTTTGCGCTCAGGATATTCCGCATTGTCTACGAAAAAGCCCTGCTCCACAGCCTCGAAGTAGCCTCCGACATGTAGGATCTCTTCCATAAAGAGAATCGCGCGCTCTTTCAGCTCACGCACACGCTTGCCTAAGGGGCCTTCGCGGTCAATCTTGACCATTTGGCGCATACCATCCATACCGTTCAAAGCCTGACGTGCTGTATTGACCGCATTAATATTGAAATAATGCCAGGGCACGTTTCGTCCTTCATCCGGCGTAATCGTTGACTGAACATCAACCGAAGTCAGCCGCGAAATCACCATGTTCAAGGTATGAGTCACGGTAGCTTCCCTAGTCTCGGATTCCATAAACTTGGTGTTTTGCTGAGCACGCATCTTATAATCTTTAAAAAAATCACGCAAGGCTACCGCATAGGGCAAATCCAAGCGCATACAAGGAGCTGGCGGCGCCGTCGGCGGCACAGTAGAAAGAGCAATGTTTTCCGCTTTGATCCCGCAACCGATAGAAAATGCGGTATTAATCGCGTGCTGCACGATCAGCTCCGGCATAACTTTCCAAGCTTCCATAGCAGTAGCGTTGGCATTATGCGCGCCATCAATCTGTAGCATGCCGCCATCAGCGATAATCGCTTTACTTTCACAGGCATCAACAAAACTGCGCAACATATTGATATTGCGGTAGAGTACGTTGTACTGCGGATCTTGGTGCACACCCGAGACGCCCTCCTCGTGAAACATTACAGCGATGTCGGGGCCGGCCACGCCGGAAACATAGGAGTGGAAATTAATCGGTCTGCCGACTTCTTCTTCAATCAGGTCTAGCGCACGCCTAGTGGCACGACACTGTTTGCGTGTTACCGGGATACCCCCGATCCCCTGCGTGCTTCCTTCCAGCAAGGAGTCGATATGTGACTGGCCGGCCGTTCGAATGACCATGATATGGTCAGCCCCGTTCCATGCAGCCATGCGCATACGGCGCACGTCATCTTCAAAACGACCGGATGCGATTTCTGTCGTAATGACACAGTCCGGCTGGGGATCAATATAGCCGAAACCACGGCTACCGGGCAGCGGGACCGATTGCTTCAACGGTTCGGATGCTTCATAGTAGGTAAATTCTCCATACTTATGCTCTACATCTCTCTCCTTGCGCCAATGCCAAGGACGAACCGGGGATTTGTAATCCTCGAGACCTTCCAAAATCTCACGGATATCCATACGTTTGTCTGCTTCTAATGCCTTCAAAGTCATGCCTCCACCTCCTCAAACAGACCCGGAACCTCATCCCACAAGTCACCGCGAGCAAGTGCTTCTCCGGTTTCAAGTACAGTCTTGTTCAATTTCTGCGACAAGCGCCAGACTACGTGGCCGGCCCCTTTGCCCAATAAATTATGAGAGATCACACCATCTACTATCGCGCCGGCTTCAATACTGTTGAAGCCCATACGCAGCAGGACGCTGCGCTCGATCGACGGTGTTGTGTAAATCTTTCCGGCTTCCAGCATGGGCTCAACTACTTTCCCAGCCAGTTCCCAGAAGTAATCATATAGCTCTTGCTCATCCATCACATCCAGATGTTGTCTTCGTTCGGAAAAATCCTGACTAAGCTGAGCTGTTTCCTTGTGCTTATCCATTACATTTCCTCCCTCATCTCCTCAATCAAACGCTTAGTCTCAGCAATTGAGGAATTAATTTCTACTGCTATATAGTCCAAATCACTCTCACTGACTGCGCCGTCATCCGGAACTAAATGTCGCAAAGCAGACGAGCGCAAACGATCCATATCCAAATCACGTACTTTAATCCTCGAAGGATGGTCCGGGAGAATGATGTTCTTACCGGGAATCTCTTCCTCACTATCGCCGATGACCAAGTGAATCCCCTGCTCTTCTGCAAAGCTGAGCTGCGCGGACGGGTGTTTGCCCGCTCCTGTATATTCGGTCTCCTGCACCACGATGATTTCATCTTGATCCATGGTCTGGGCCAAAGCGAAAGCCGCTGCCAGCGAGGTATTACCCGCCGGTCCGCGCTCCATGCCTTCCAGAGCGGACAGCATCTCAGTGGTGTAGAAAACTTCACCCTGCTTCACCAGCAGATAACGATCGATATAACGCAAAGGTCGCGCCGCATTGCGCGGTACGTCACTGCGATCGGGATAAGTAGAATAAGGGACACCGAAACCGCTGTGCCCGGTGGTGAAGGATTTCTTGTTGAAATCCAAATCAGACGCCATCGACAAGCCACTCAAATCAACGCTAGCCGCATAAACTTTAGTGTCCTTGAGCCCTGCCTTAATTAAACCGCGAGCTGTCCCCGTCAGATTACCGCCGCCGGCATTGGTCGCTACAACAACGGCCGGGTCGGCCCCGAATTGCTGACGACACTGCTGCGCTATTTCATAACCTAGCGTCTCGACGCCGGCAATCGCGTAAGGCGTGTAGAGTGAAGCGTTGTAAAAACCTGTCTCTTCCAGTAAGCGGAGATGCTCATAGAACAGCTCCGGTCCTACTGTCAGCTGGACCACTTCTGCTCCGTACGCTTCGCAAGCACGCTGCTTTTCCAATATTTCCGGCTGGCCGATCATCCTGCTGTCGTAGCATTCCTGAATGATCAGGGCTTTCAGTCCCTGTCTGGCAGCCAGAGCTGCCACTGCAGCACCATAGTTGCCCGAGGTCGCAGCGATAACACCTTTGTAGCCTTTGCGTTTGGCATCCCAGACCGAAATCGCTGCCCGACGTGCTTTAAAGCTGCCGGAGAGATTGTTGGCCTCGTCCTTCACCATGATGCGCGCGCCTTTTCCTTCCGGAGCCAGCTTGCGCGCCAAAGCACTCACGTTCTTTAGCTCGCGCAAAGGAGTATTGCCGACTCCCATCTCCACTTGAATCTCTAACACTTCATCCAGAGTCAACGCGACATCGTCCATCAGACGATCATAATCGAAAGCGATGCCTCCGGACTCATAGACGCTATAGTCAAGCCCCACAGAGCTTTGCATTATTTCATTTTTTCTAGCCATTACAGCTTCATAAGACATTGATTTCATGCTTCATCCCCTCCAAAAAGCAGATCACGCACTTGGCGATGAACCTGCATCAACTCCGGTACAAAACGTCCATAAGAATGCTGAGCTGATGGGTCGCGCGCAGTTAAGACGGCCTGAGCTCGGCGTCCACTCATCGTGATGACATTTACCTCATCGCCCGGCACCGCACTTTCGTCTTCCAGATAACCCTTAAAAAGCGCAATCAGCGGCACTTGAGCTGTATCTTCAGGCACCTGCGGAGCACGCTCATCAGCACTAAGCACGACGCGCTGAACAACAACATAGTCACCCTTTTTCCGCTCTGCATGCTGTCCCGGATCCAGATCTACCTGCTCAGTGAAATCTCCCAGGATAGCCCGCGGTACCGGCAAATCCAACATAGTGCGCAAACCGGCTTTTGCTCCCAGAACGTGCGGGATCATGTTAACGACCATGGAAATGGTACCGATGCCGCCCGGTGTTTCGGGAACGATGGACAGATTCATATCGTAGCCATCAGCATGGATGGTGACATAGTCACCTGTGGAAACGCCTTCATCTTCAGGACAGATCTGCTGGGGGTGATCCAGGTGGTAGAAAACCTCGCCATCTTCATCGCGCGCATAAGCCTGCTGCCGGATACCGGCGAGTGAACCTTTGCCGGCGAAACCATAAGCGGAGGTGCGATCGACGTTGGTGATGATTGGCTCACGAGTTTGCTCAATATCCTTGATCTTGACTCCCATGCCCCGCGCCATCATTTTAATCGATTCGGGGAAACCAACGTGTCCGGCGAGCGTATCAGCCGCGATTCTTTCCTCGAATTCCTCAGTGCTGATGCCTACACCCTGTTCTTCCATTACTGCTTTGCCGAAGGGAGCCAGATCATTTATGCGAGCACCTTTTATAGATGTAACATCTTCACAAGTACCGGATGCCGCCAAAATCAAATAATCCAGAACAAAGCCGGGATTGATACCGGTTCCTAAAACAGCGACGCCCCTTTTCTTCGCCTCAGCATCAATCTTATCTGCCAAATCTTTATTCTGTGCCCAAGGCCAGGCCATCTCTTCTGCAGTCGAAATAACTGGAACACTGCGTTCCAGACAGAACATTATCTTATCGAACTGGGCTTTAACAAACGAATCCGTTGCCAGTATCACGATATCCGTCTTGTCCCGATCCACGATCTCCGCTTCGGAAGCCGTAATAATTACCTCAGGGCGCCCTGCGCGATCAATACCGAGATAGTCGTACATTTCCTTGCCGACCAGCTCATCCCATTTGTCACATACACCTGAGACTTGGATTCCTTGCTTGGACGCTATCATCTTGCCAATGCCGCTGCCCATCGCTCCGAAGCCCCAGATGGCTACTCTAATTGTCTTCATCTCCAACTCCTTCTCTGTGTGTCTTCTTTTCCCTATATAGAACAACAGCGCAGAAAGTCTGCGCTGTTAAGATCTATCTTATTCTTTACCATTGAGGCTGATCGACGTGCCGGTCTCACCTCTTATTCCGGCGCTGGCTCGAGCCAAGGAGGTGATTAGAGCTGTTCTCCCCGGAGCTGAGGAGGCAAACTGTAGAGCAGCTTCCACCTTGGGTAGCATCGAACCCGGTGCAAAGTGACCTTCTTCGCAGTAGCGTTCCATCTCACTTACACTCACCTGTTCCAACCAGGTCTCATCTTCCGTGCCATAATTCAAAGCAACTTTTTCCACGGCTGTCAAAATGATGAGGAAATCCGCATCAATCAATTCGGCCAGACGCTCTGAAGCGAAGTCCTTGTCAATAACTGCCGCCACACCTTCTAGCTCATTTCCCTTACGGATGACGGGAATACCGCCGCCGCCGACAGTGATGACGATTTGTCCGGCATCAAGCAGGGTGCGGACTGTTTCTTTCTCTATAACATCAATAGGCAGAGGAGAAGCTACAACGCGACGATAGCCGCGGCCGGCGTCTTCTCTCATATCGAAGCCCTTAACCAGAGCGATTTTTTCTGCTTCTTCCTTGCTATGGAAGCTGCCGATCGGTTTAGTCGGGTTTTTAAAAGCCGGATCATTTATGTCGACTTCGACTTGCGTAACTATGGTAGCTACAGGCTTATCGCTGCCGCGCTTCAGCAATTCTTCGCGGATAGCATTCTGCAAGTGATAGCCGATGTAGCCCTGACTCATTGCTCCGCATTCGGGGAAAGGCATAGGTGGAGTTGCCCCGCTATCAAATGCCAAATTAATCATACCGACCTGCGGTCCGTTACCATGAGCTATGACCACTTCGTGACCTTCCATAATCAGGTCTACGATCGGGACTGCGGTATGACGCACCAGTTCCCTTTGTTCTTCTGCTGAATTACCCAGTGCGTTTCCACCGAGCGCAACAACAATCCTTTTGTTTGCCATCTGTTAATTTCTCCTTATTGTTTTAATCTTATTCTAATGATGAATCAAAATATTATCCAGAATCAAAGACTCCGGCTATTATTAGCGCCCTATGGTAGCAACCATAACCGCCTTTATAGTATGTAATCTATTCTCCGCCTGATCAAAGACACGAGACTGAGGTCCGGAGAATACTTCGTCCGAAACTTCCATAGAGTCTAATCCGAACTCCTCATAAACCTGACGGCCTACTGTGGTGTTCAAATCGTGGAAAGCAGGCAAGCAATGCAGGAAAATTGCATCCTTGTTCTGAGTACGTGCCATCAGTTCCGCATTGACCTGATAATCTTTCAACTGCTCAATGCGCTCAGCGAAGAATGCCTCTTCACCCATAGAAACCCAGACATCTGTGTAGATAACGTCAGCTCCTTCCACCACGTCGTGTTCATCACTCAAAGTGATACTACCTCCGCTCTCAGCGGCTACAAGTTCCATTTCTGCGACCAAAGCTTCATCGGGCCAGAGTTCTTTCGGTGCTAAAGCGGCGAAATCCAAACCGAGCTTGGCGCAACCGATCATGAGAGAATTGCCCATGTTGTTGCGCGCGTCGCCCACGTAAACGAACTTCACTTTATTAAGAGGCTTGTGCACGAATTCACGCACTGTCATCATATCGGCTAAAACTTGCGTCGGATGATAGAGATCGGTGAGCCCGTTCCACACTGGTACGCCTGCGTATTTAGCCAGAGTCTCGACGGTCTCCTGTTTGAAACCTCGAAATTCGATACCGTCATAGAAGCGTCCCAGCACTTGGGCTGTATCCGCGGTAGATTCCTTTTTATCCATCTGAGAGTCTGCTGAACCTAAGAAGGTTACGCCGCCACCTTCGTCCATCGCCGCCACTTCAAAAGCACAGCGAGTTCTGGTTGAGGTTTTTTCAAAAAGAAGGACTATGTTCTTGCCTTCTAGTGAATTAGTCCTAATTCCCAATCGTTTTTTCTGCTTGAGATCTGCCGCTAAATCCAGTAGATAGCGAATCTCATCGGCCGTAAAGTCCTTCAGTGTAAGAAAATGTCTGCCCTTCAATGAAATACCCATTGCAACCTCCTCAAGTTGTCCATATTTTGTTAAGTTCGACCATATGTATTATCCCACAAAGTCAGCTTAATAGCCCAGCTACAAAAAATAATTCGAGCTGCTGCCGCTACCTTCGCATAGTAAAGCGGGTGTCAAAGCAACACCCGCAAACATAATCAATATTAAACTATATCGTCTCTCCACAGAGGCATGGACATACAACGAGGCCCACCTCGTCCGCGAGACAGTTCCGAAGATCTGATCTCGTGCAC
>CAYFTG010000025.1:0-1241 GCA_964346175.1 uncultured Mageeibacillus sp. | reverse complement strand
AATTTCAGGATGAACTGTGAAGATATCGCGGTCTACCATCGTGAAGACCGTATCCAAATGCATGAAGGCGCGTTTGCGCGGAATTATGAAAACCAAAGCATGTGTAATCGAATTGTTCGGATCACTGATAATATTGCGAGCAAGTAATTCTGCCCCGGTAGCTTCGGTGCGCTGCGAGACTCCGATCATAATCACTTCATTTGACAAAACCAGAACATCTCCACCCTCTATAAATACATTTTCATTGCGATCGTAATATTTAGCAGTGGAGGAAAACATCGGGTGATGACGATGCAAATAATCGAGAATCATAGCCTCACGTTGACGAGTCTTTGACCACATACAATTAACTGCAACACCGTTACCGATAACTGTCATCGGATCGCGCATGAAAAAGGCGTTAGGAATAGGATCAAACCAAAAGAGATCCGCATAATCGTTGTCCGCCAAATGGAAGGAGTTCATAGAAAACTCTTCACGGCGCAAACCCGAATAGATAACTTCTATCAGCTGCTTTATTTCCAGAGACATGAGGTACTCCAAAAGATAAGGACAGCGTTCGCTGTACACCTCCGCCTCCAATAGGAAGAGTTTCAGGAAATCTTCCCGCCTCGTTGCATCGAGCAGCAGTTCTGTCAGGAGGTTTTCAATATAAATTACTTCCGAACCGCAGTCGCGCAAAGTTTGAGCAAATAGATCATGTTCTTCTGCTGCTAATCCCGCTTCAGGAATATCATCAAACAGCAATTTGCTCATGTTTAATGGAGTAACGTTCTCCAATTCTCTATGTGGGCGATGCAACATAACACGTCGCAAAGGACCTATCTCAGAATATACATGAACCCCGGATGAATAAGACATGTCTCCCCTCTCTTGAAGCCAAATTTTGAAGTATCAATATTTCAAAATATCGATATCAGACCGTTTCTGCCCCGCTGATCCCACTCAGGGGAGCTAAGAATTGTTATACATTATTGCATAAACGGAGTTTACTAGCAAGATAGAACGTAGTGTTTAAAAAAATCATGGAATGCAAGATTAAGTGAAACGCAGGCTGACCTTTGGCGATATAATGGCAATACTCACAATTCAAGAAGCCCTTCTAAAAACAAAAGTATGATGACGAGAACGAGTCATCAGGTTCTTCATCGAAGAAACAAGTAAACTACATCTGATTGACGCAATTTTAATGGAGTACGTTAGAGAAGGTTACTTGAAAAAAGTCACAGCATGAAGCAATT
>CAYFTG010000024.1:0-19217 GCA_964346175.1 uncultured Mageeibacillus sp. | reverse complement strand
TTCTCATTCTCAGGAACAGACGCATCATCAGACGATACACGCCACTTCCTCCCGTGATCAGAGGATAAAAAAAGTGACAACTGATCTTGAAGATCAATTGTCACCATTAACGATTGTAAATTGTGATAATTATCCGAACGGCGTTCAAGTACTTCCAAAGACAAATTAATTTTTGCCGGAGCAGCTTCCGTATCAGAAAAAATCAGCCTAGTCATAAAGCCTGACTATCAGTCTTCTGACAAAATCTCGTCAAGTTCGTCGGCATTATATGCTATCTCAACGACACCTGTGAGCACATCCACATAGCTGAAACAAACGTGTTCATCATAGTTCGTGCTGACAGGACAACGCACTGTAAAAACGTTCGGCGAACAGCTCTCAAGGTAACCCTCATGAACAACTGTACGTCTGCGTCCCCCATTGGAACGAAGGTAAATACGATCACCTATATGGTTTGAGAGTGTGTCGCGACAATTTAGAACATCGGTTTTCGCGATCAATATAATCACCTCGATATCAAAAAAATATTTGCACACACATGCCCAATTATGTTACTATATTAAGTCAATTTTGTCAAATTTTGTGCACTATGTCCGAGCTTTGCACTCAAACTTTTACGCTCTTGTCGAGTCTGCTAAGCGAGTGAAGATTCAAGCACAACGCCCCCACCCAAAACCATGTCATCTCGATAAAAAACAGCAGATTGTCCAGGAGCAGTTAAGCGCACTTCATCAGGAAAGTGGACCACGACTTGATCCCCGCCATTGCTTAACTCTATTGTTCCCGGAATCGCTTGACCTTGCGAGCGCAGCTGAACCAAAACTGATAATTGATCCTCGCTTGAAAAGAGACGGTCAAGTACGGCAGTGCTGACATATTTAGCCAGGAGAAGCGACGTGCTGCGACATTCGCTTTCATCGCCCAGAACAATCGCGTTTTCTTCGGCAATTATCTTGAGAACCGTCATGCGTTTGCCAAAGGATTGACCCAGCTTTTTACGCTGGCCAATTGTGTAGCACCCAATGCCGGCGTGTTCGCCTATTACGTTGCCGGAGGTGTCCAAATATGGTCCGGGATCGCCCAATGCCCCTTGCTCGCGCAAAAACTCGATTCGCTCATCATCAGGCAAAAAGCAGATCTCTTGGCTGTCCGCCTTTTGTGCCAGCGGAATACCCCGCTCAGCAGCTAGGGAGCGCACTTCCTTCTTAGTCATCTCTCCCAGGGGAAAGAGGACGCGGGTGAGAATTTCCTGCGGCAGAGCGTAAAGGAAGTAGCTTTGGTCCTTCTTCTTGTCACTAGCACGCAACAACGTGACCTCTTGACCACGTTCACGCTCATTAAGCGGAACTAATCTTCCCTCCGCATCAGCTGTCAACGCGTAGTGACCGGTCGCAATAAAATCACAGTCGTACTTGTCGGCCAAAGAGACTATGCTCGGAAACTTCATCACAGGATTACACAGGACGCAAGGATTGGGGGTATCACCGTGGCGCCAAGCATCAACAAAAGGCGAGATTACTTTATCCTCAAACTCGGCACGAGCATCGTGCACGATATGCTCAATTTTCAAATGCGAGGCGATCGCTTTCGCATCGTTGATCATGCGCTCACAAACCTCTTCAGAACGGCAAGAAAAAATCAAGGTAAGACCTATTACCTCAAAGCCCTGTTCGAGAAGCAGTGAAGCGGAAACCGCACTATCAACTCCGCCGGACAAGCCCAGCATGACTCTTTTATTAATTGAATTTTTCATGATCAAACTTTAGCATAAAGTCTCTATTTTTGTGGTAATGAAAATTACTGAAAAATTTACAAAATGAAACAGGCAGGTGTCCAACAATCCGTGGTGGGCTACCTGCCTGTTTCTGCGAGGTGTACTTCCAAAGTACGTCCTCCTTTCCTAGTCTCACGCTTATTTTCAACTAAACCGCTGAGAGAAAACCGATCTTTCCTCGATGATAACGGTTCGACATTGCCGCGCATTTCTAACAAGCTGCTCCGGATTTACAATCTCAGGGAAACCCCCTTTAGTTACAGAGCCTTATCTCCTGCCACGGTCTTTGTGTTGCGTGGACTCCTACTTGTCGATTACAATCCTATTGTGCGTTGGTTTCTTATATGTAATCCTCCAAGAGGTTAATTCAATCTTATGCCCCTTAAAATAGTTTGTCAAGAACATATTGAAGACCTATCACAAATTAACGTCAAGAATATAGCTGCTCTTAGCGTTTTTGCGCTAAAAAAGAGGCTACACCAGCATCCGGCATAGCCTCTCAATTAGTATTCAAAGGGAGAAGTTCAGATTTACTCTTCGTCAACCCATTGGTCGAGATCGCTGAAGATTTCTTCGAAAGAGTCGTTAAGACAATTCTGAGTCCTCTTCTCAAGCTCCTCGTACTTCTCCATCAACAATTTGCCATTTGCAGTCAGTTCACTTTTGCCGCCGCCGGCTCCGCCATGGAAGCGCTTGATCACTTTAAAACCAAGCCCCTCTTCCATCTTATTCAGCAATTGCCAGCCTTTACTGTAGGACAAATTCATGGCTGCGCAGGCTTCACTGACTGAACCCGTTTTTGAAATATGATGTAAAAGCCTGACCGGCCCAGGTCCGAAAACCGCTTTATCTGTGACCAACATTACCTTGGCCACAGCAGAAAGTTTGCTATCACTATTATTACTGTTTTCTTCAAAACCTTCCATATTTTCCTCAAGCCGGGTCATTTCTCCTACATGTCTTTCCAGATCTCGCGAGCTCTTTCAGTGTGACGCGCGTAAATTGCATCTTCATCAATTGTCAAGATTTCACGATCGCGCATAACCATCTTACCATTAATCATAACATCGTTTGTCATACGACCGTACATACCGAAGAGGAAGTGTCCGCCCCAGTTGTTGCCATTCATAGGTGTATGAGTTTTGTAATCCATGGTAATGATATCGGCATAAGCGTTTGGCTTCAGAACACCGATGTCATGTCGGAAATAGTTCTTAGAGATTTCCGGGTTACCTTGGAACAAGAGCTCAAGCGCCTGTCCGAAACCTACCGTGGGATCACTAAGGTGGTGACTTTGCAGGATTTTGGCAACTTTGGCTGACTCAACCATATCATGGGTGTAGGCGTCTGTGCCGAGGCCGACGCGCATGCCCTTTTCAAGCATTTTAACCACAGGAGTGGTGCCAATAGCATTGCCCATATTGGACATCGGGTTGTGCACGACACTTGTATTTGTATCCTTGAGGATATCAAGTTCTAGATGGTTAGTGTGCACTGCATGGATAGCAAGTGTCTTCGGTCCTAAGAGGTCCCAGTTGAAGAGACGCTCTGTTACGCGACGACCATATTTCTGCAAGGAGTCAAGCTGGTCTTCAATACCTTCACCCACGTGAATGTGGTAACCGGCATCGATGCCTTCCATTGCTTCTTTAACTTTGTATAAAGTATCGTCAGAGATGGTGAAAGAGGCATGCATGCCGAAGAGACCTTTGACCATGTCTTGCTCATCAGTATTGTAAGCTTTGATGAAATCAACGTTTTCTTTGATTTCCTGCTCAGCGAATTCAACGCCTTCACGGTCTGTCAATTCCAGAGAATAGGTACCGCGAACGCCAATTTCTTCGGCTGCTTCAGCGATGGCAAACAATGAACCTAAAGCGGCGTTAGGGCTGGCATGATGGTCAAAAACCGTGGTTACGCCCAAGCGGACGCTTTCAATGAAGAGGGTGAGAGCGTTTAGCTTGCAGTCTTCCAATGTCAATTTACGGTCAAGTGACCACCACTGATTTTCTAGAATTTCTAAGAAATTTCTGGTCGGCTTGGATACTGACATGCCTCTGGCATAGGAGCTGTAAATGTGAGTGTGAGCGTTAATCATGCCGGGCATGATTACTCTACCTTCAACATCGACTACTTCATCTTCGGGGTATTTTTTCTTCAATTCTTCAAAATCGCCAACAGCATCAACTAGCTGGTCAACGACGCGAACTGCACCATTTTCAAAAAATGGATTTTCCTTATCATTGGTGATAAGTTTTCCATTACCAATAATCATAGTATTCCTCCTGGTATGCGAGTGAGACGCTGCGTTGGGCTAAGCGACACACTCAAATGTCTTTAGATGTCTTCAGAGCTCCTCTTAAGAGGAGCTCTGATATCAGTGTTTATACTCTTGGATCGGGCTCGCTGTATTGCAGCAGCCAAGGATAGTCCTCTTCAACTGCAGTGATCATGGCAACAAAGCCGTCTAACATACGTTCATCGCGATTGTCACGAATCCCGCTTTCAAATACCTGCGTGTTGGAGTCGCGAAGCAGGTACTTATCGTCATCAAGCTTCAGGAAACCGGCGTTGTCCGAATCATCGAAATCGTCTCTAGTCCAGTAAAGTGTGAACTTATCTTTGTAGGGTAGTCCTGCGTGAGGGCAGAAGGTGCCGCAGTTGCCGCACTCATTGCACATGCCGTCCACGTGGAGAATTTGGTGTAAGTTCTCAAAGCCGGGGACTGAGATGGCTACGTTAGCGCGGTTGGGACAAACTTCCTTACAAATCTCACAGAACTGATCGCAAGTGAGACAGCGTAGACCTTCGTCATCGCGCTCTCTCTCATGCATCAAAACACCACGGCGTTTGTTAATCTCAGACTGTTCCTGCGGAACTTCGACACGTTCGAAGTCGTTCACCAGGCCTTCGCGTCTGAGAATTTCTTTTGCTACAGTGCGTGAATCGCCCATGGCTGCTACCACGGTGGAAGGTCCACGACGGCAATCGCCAACGACATAAACGTTAGCTTCACTTGATTCAAAAACTTCAGACAGTTTGGGGCGTCTGCGCTCATCGAGAGCAAGACCGAATTTCTCAAAGAGGCTCGGGTTCACGGAAGCACCGGTTGCACCGATAACAAAATCATAATCAAGATCAACGAACTCACCAGTCCCATTGACGGATTTACGACCTGAGGCATCGTAGTCGCCCAGTTCCATCTTTTCACATCTGAGAGTCTTGCCGTCATAAGATACAGGTGCGACAAGTTCCAGCACACCGACACCTTCGGCCAAAGCATCTTCGTATTCGTCTTGGCTGGCAGGCATGTACGCCTCAGTACGACGATATACGATATCAACATGTTCGACACCAGCCGTGCGTTTGGCCAAGCGAGCGCAGTCCATCGCGACGTCACCGGCGCCGACTACTGCAACACGTTTGCCCATATCGAGGGCGCCATCTTCTTTGGCTTGAATCAAGACTTCAAGTGCATCGTGGACTTTGTCTTGCCCTTCGCGAACCGGATTGCGTCCCTTTGACCAGGCACCAACGGCGACGACGACGTAATCGTAGTCTTCGCGCAATTTAGCCAGATCAAAGTTCGGATCACAGTTGAAGTGGAAATTTACACCTTCAGCAACTGCAATTTCGTAGTCGCGGTCGATCAACTCTTCAGAAATACGGAATTCAGGAATAGCATAGCGAACGATTCCGTGGGACTTAGCACGTTTTTCATAAACGTCGACTTCAACACCGTTGCGGCGCAGATAGATCGCTGCAGAAATCCCGCCGGGGCCGGCACCGATTACAACGGCCTTCTTGTCTGTTCTCAAGTCTGAGGCTGTGATACCGCTGATATATGAATCTTGGCTTTCATCAGCAGCTTTCAATTTGACGTCACGCATGTGAATCGCCTTATCGTAATCAAGACGAGTACATTTGTCGCGACAAGGTTGCGCACAAAGAACACCGGTTATGGTCGGGCAAGCGTTATCGATTGAGATAACACGCATAGCTTCATCATATTCACCATCAGCGACGAGCTTTAGATACTCGGGGATCTGCTGGTTAATGGGGCAGCCGCCATCTTTACATGGTGCTTTATAGCAGTCATAGAGGCCGAGCTCTGAATCAGTTTTGCGAGAAGCGACCTTCTCACGATAGTTCTTCTGGTTTTCGGGAGCACTATAGCTCTTATCACGCAATTGCCTCAAAGCCTCAACGTCAACGAGACCTTTGGGATTATCTTTGAGCATGTACTCGGTTTTTTGGGCTATCTGGTTAAAGCGAGCATATCCGCCGGGTTTTAGGAGGGTTGTGGCCATAGTAACCGGGCCAATTCCTGTTGCCAGAATGTCATTAATGTTGAAAGCATCTGCTCCACCGGAATAGGAAATCGGCAATTTACCTTCAAAGGCTTCGCTCAACTTAGTGGCTAAGCTTATAGTTAGAGCCATGAGTGAGCGACCGGACATGTACATCGAATCGGCAGGCAACTGTTCGTTGTCTGTGTCGCAGGGGAAGGTATTGGTCAGTTTTGCACCAAAAGCCAGGCCTTTTTCCTCAGCTAGCGGTAAGAGACGTTTGAACATTTCGACTGCATCATCATATTGCAGGTCGCCCTTGAAGTGCGTGTCAGGGAAAGCCACATAGTCATAGCCTAACTTATCCAATGCTTCACGAGCATATTCGAAGCCAAGCATTGTAGGGTTGCACTTAACAAATACGCTGACATGTTTCTCTGTTAAAAGATGCCTTGAGATAGCTTCAATTTCATCAGGAGGACAACCGTGCAAGGTAGAGAGGGTTGCCGCGTTACAGAGATTGGGGGAAATTGCAGCGATGTCTTCTGCACTAACGTTTTCAAACAAAGCAACGTTATCTTGCAGGAATTTAATACCTTCTTTAAAAACCGGGCTATTTGTTGCGTCTTTCAGGCCTTCAATAAAATTGTCGATCTTCTCAGACTTGATGCCTTCGAGATCGTAGCCAACACTCATGTTAAAGGCGAAGTCGTCAGCTTCAGATACGCCGAATTCCCGTGCCAGCACGTTAATGGCGAGCCAAGCCTTTACGTATTCATCGTAAGCTTCTTGGACTGTAAGTTCAGTTGACCACTCGCAGTTGTAACACTCATCTTCCGCGATTATACAGGGTTTCGGTACAGCGTGGCGAATTTGCTCTCCGTCCATGATCTGTACAGTTTTCAATTCTAGGAAGCGAGCACCGCCCAAATATGACGTGAGTATATTTTGAGCTAATTGCGTCGCCGGACCGGCGGCCGGACCTACGGCTGATGCCAATTTGTCGCCTAGTACAGTGTTCATTCGGCGCCCAGAACGATTCTTGTAAAACTTGCTTTTGTGTACTCCGAAGACTGAATTTTCTTGCTTGTATTCTGACAGACTCCACTTAATCAGTTGGTCAAAGCCCATCGGTCGCATAATGTCTCCCATTGTCTTCTCCTTACTTCATATTGTTAAGAAGGCAAATGCTATCTTTCTCGGTCGAAAATGAGAACATTAGTTCACTCTTAACTTATTTTTTATACAACAAAGGCCGGAGTCCCTGCGGAGCTCCGGCCTTTGAACGCAAACGATTATTTCTCGTCCATGTACTCAACATAGTATGAGGGCATGGTGCTGTAAATTGCTGCAGTTCTGACGAGGTCTTCTTTCCAGGTGATCTCGTTAGGTGCATGAGCTTGAGCTTCCTTACCGGGGCCTAAGCCGATGCAGGGGATGCCGTGACGTCCCATGATTGCAACACCGTTGGTGGAGAATGTCCACTTGTCGAGCTTGGGTTCACCATAGAGATCGGTGTAAGCATCAACGAGTGCGCGAGCCTGAGGAGCATCCTCATCAATTTTCCAGGTCGGGAAGTAGCAGTCTTGAACGTATACTTCACCGGTCCAGGACGGACGGCTGTATTCGTACATGCTGACTTCTGCGCCATACTTCTTGACTGAAGGAAGATCTTCGATTTCTTTCAGTGCGCTCTGATAGGTTTCACCCCAGGTCAGGCGACGGTCAAGAGAGATTGTGCAGCTGTCTGCTACTGCGCAACGTGAAGGAGAGGTGAAGTAGATCTGAGAAGTGGTTACTGTGCCTTTGCCCAAGAAAGAGTCATCTTTCAAGTTGTCATTGAGGTCACGAACTTCTTGCAGAATGTCGGCCATCTTGTAGATAGCGTTGTCACCGCGCTCAGGAGCTGAACCGTGACATGAAACACCCTTAACTTCAACTTTTATCTCCATGCGGCCACGATGTCCACGATAGACGTGCATGTCTGTAGGCTCTGTTGAAACGACAAAGTCCGGACGGATTTCGTCTTTCTCAATGATGTACAGCCAGCACATGCCGTCGCAGTCTTCTTCCTGGACACTGCCGACTACCATAATCTTGACGCCCTCAGGAATCAGTCCGAGGTCCTTCATGATTTTGGCGCCGTAAGTTGAGGAAACCATTCCACCGAGCTGGTCAGAAGCACCACGGCCACCGATTTCAGTCTCGTTCTCAAAACCTTCGTATGGATCGAAATCCCAGAGGGAGATATCGCCGATACCTACTGTATCGATATGTGAGTCATAAGCGATTATGATGTCGCCTTCGCCCATCCAACCAATAACGTTGCCGAGGGGGTCAACTTCCACTTTATCATAGCCGAGCTTTTCCATCTCTTCTTTGATGCGCTCAACTTTGGGGCCTTCTTCGCAGCTCTCGCCGCCGATCTTAATTAGATCACGCAAGAATTTGGTCATGTCATCGCGGTACTTTTCCGCTTCCGCACGAACGCGATCCAAATCAATCGAAACTTTTGACATATTTACTCCTTTAAATTTATTGACGTTTATCGTCTGCCAATAGGCAATGTTAATGTATTTGTGCAAGCGGAGATGCCTCACGGCATCTCCGTTCTAGCTTAAGAAATTTATTAGGCGTTATCTCCCAAACGGGCTGCTTCTGCTGCCCAGAGTTCTTCCAGCTTCGCTACCGGGTTCTTGATCTTCTGGAGGAAAATCATGGCTGCGATAACGTAAGGCTTGTAGCTGGCTTCTTTGTACAGAGGTATGCGATAACGATCGAATACGCTTGCGTCAACTTCACCAACTTCGGTACTTACGCCTGTGATGTCTGCGGGCAGACAATGTAGGTAGAGGGCTTTGCCGTCTTTGGTGGTCTTCATCAGCTCTTCGGTGCACTGCCAGTCCATGTGGCTCTTGTTATGCTCTAGCAGTTCTTGCTCGAGGTCAGCGATGCCTTGCTTGTCGCCTTCGGCGTACAAGTTTGTGCGTTTTTCCATGGCGGCATAAGGTGCCCAGCTCTTAGGATAGACGATGTCTGCATCTTGGAAAGCTTCTTCCATTGAGTATGTCTTGGTGAATTTGCCGCCATACTTTTTCTCATTGTCTCTAGCGATATCTTCGACATCAGACATAATCTCGTAGCCTTCAGGATGTGCCAATGTGACTTCCATTCCGAAGCGTGTCATGAGACCTACGATTCCCTGAGGAACTGAAAGGGGCTTACCGTACGAAGGTGAATAGGCCCAAGTCATTGCAACTTTTTTGCCGCGCAGGTTCTCAACTCCGCCAAACTCATGAATCAGGTGAAGTGCATCTGCCATGCTCTGTGTCGGGTGATCGATATCACACTGCAGGTTAACTATTGTCGGACGCTGTTCAAGAATGCCGTCTTCATGGCCTTCTTTTACGTGATCAGACACACTCTTCATGAAGGTGTGGCCTTTGCCGATGTACATGTCATCACGGATGCCGATAACGTCAGCCATGAAAGAGATCATGTTAGCAGTTTCTTGAATGGTTTCGCCGTGGGCAATCTGTGATTCGCCTTCTTCGAAATCCTGAATTTCAAAGCCAAGAAGGTTTGCCGCTGAAGCAAAGGAGAAGCGCGTTCTGGTGGAGTTGTCGCGGAAGAGCGAAATTGCAAGACCTGAGTCCGCGATGCGACAGCTCTTATTGTTTTCGCGCAGTTTGCGCAGAGCATCGGCTACTGTGAAGATAGCCATTAGTTCGTCCTGAGACTTATCCCAGGTGTGTAGAAAATCATCGTGGTATAGATTAGCGAAATCATACCCTTTTAGTTGACTAAGCAATGATTCCAATGACATTAATTATTCCTCCTGATATTGTTTTTGAGTCTGGTTACGGAACGTAACATGCTTGTTCTTTATGTCTTAGGAAATTCGACAAAAATTCTAGCTTCCTCTGGACAGTTTGATTAAATATACAAATTCCACAGTCTGAAACGCCTTTACAGTATACTAAATCAGTTGATTTGCCGCATGCTTAAAATAGCATAAATTTTTATTATTTCTTTGTTAAGGATTCAGCCTGAGTTGTTCTGCACGATGCACTACGCAAGCAGGCATCGTGCAGAAAGGTTTATGTTTAGTCTGGCATATTTGCCAAGACGCCGGTCTTCTCGTTAAATTCCTCGATCAGACGGTCAATGTCTTCGACCTGAGCGTGGATGTTGTTCCAGTAATTAGGATCATACCACTGTGCATCAAGCTCTTCGACATCTCTTTCTTGCTGCTCAACCCAGGTGTAATACTTGAGGTTGTGCACGCGTTTTCTGGTCCAATAGGTGAACTCTTCCATGTTGTCTGTACCAACTTCAAAGAGATAACGATTGTAGTCACGAGCTGCCATCTCAGCAGTGTACTTCTCTTCTGCATCCATCTCTTTGAGACGAGACTGGTACATTTCGGCGGAGTCTGTTGCCACTGTTCCAAGAACGTCGTCTTCGGTCAGTTCATAGTAATTAGCCATCTTAATGCAGCCAAGGACATTGGCGAATCCGCTGATACCGAGCATAGTGAGGTCGTAGAGTTCTTCATCCGTCAAGCCGAATTCGCTGCGCAGGTATTCCTGACCCACTTCGGAGTTACAGAGACGGAAAACGTTCACAGCATAGTTATCGTCGATTGCTGCAACCATGTCTGTATTTTTCACATTGTGAACCCAAGGTATATGCTTGTCGCCGATACCTTCGATGCGGTGGTAGCCAAATCCGTTATTCGAAATGGTCGGGCACTGCAGTGCTTCACCGACTGAAACTTTAAGGTGAGGATACTGGTCTTTGAGGTAGTCGCCGGCGCTCATGCTGCCGCCGCTGCCGCTGGTGAAGAAAGCACCAAAGAAACGTGAAGTATCAGTCTTCATCTGCTTCTCATAGGCTTCTTGCATAGCTGGGCCTGTGCCGTGGTAATGCCACAGAACGTTGCCCATCTCTTCAAACTGGTTGAAGACTACGCACTCAGGACGGTTCTTACGAATATCCCAAACGGTGTTAAAGATTTCAAAAACGTCACTTTCACCACCGGGGGTAACAATAATTTCATCTGCGATCTCTTTAAGCCACTCGAAGCGCTCTCTGCTCATCTCTGCGGGCAGGATAGCTACTGATTCACAGCCGAGAAGTTTTGAGTTAAAGGCGCCGCCACGGCAGTAGTTACCGGTTGAGGGCCAAACAGCTTTATGAATTGTAGGATCAAATTGACCGGTCACAAGACGAGGTACCAAGCAGCCGAATGATGCTCCTACCTTGTGGCAGCCAGTGGGGAACCACTTGCCAACCATGACAAAGATACGTGCGTCGATTCCGCTCAACTTCTGAGGGAATTCGATTATGTTAACGTCACCATACCCGGCACCTTCCAGGGTAGGTTCGTTCTTCCAGGTCACACGGAAAAGGTTCAAGGGATTAATGTCCCATGAGCCAACATTTTTCAAAGCCTTTTTGATTTTTTCGGGAATCTTGTTCGGATCACGTAATTGTGCGAATGTAGGGATAATGATGTTCTGTTCTCTAGCACGCTCAACAACATGATCGAGCCGCTCCTTGTTGATCGTTAGGTCAATTAGCATTGTTCACTCCTTATTAAGTTTTTAAATTATTTTGTCTGGATTTATGTTTTCGGAACCAAACGCAATTACAACTAATATACGTCATTTTTACCTTCTTTGTAAAGCTGACCGACTTTCTGCCTGTGCCTTTTAGCCAAATTCTCCCACTTGCCTAATGAATGATCTATTAAATGTGAATCTTCAACCAAATGCCTATTGGGCTATAAGGGTTCCGTTTCTCCGTTCTCTTCGGCATCTTTATTAATCCGTCTGTAAATCATCATTCCAATAAAAGCCAGAACAACGGTCAGAGCAAAAATGATTATTGCCTGTACATATTTTTCGGAGTTGAGCAGGCTACCGCTGACAGTCGATGTTATTACAGAGGGTAAGCGCCCGACTGTCGTAATAATCAGCCAAGATTTCATGGTGATTGGGGTCAAACCTGCCAGATAAGTCAAAATATCTTTCGGGGTTCCCGGGATAAGAAAAATCACAAATGTAAGGATTGTCACGTCCTTCGGTCTTTGCAGGAATTTTACAGAATCAATCTGCTCCGACGTAAAAAATAGCTCCACCACCGGCCGGCCGTAACGTCGCACGGTTTTGAAAATCAGGATACTCGCCAAGAGTATGCCGACGAGTGAAACGATCGCTCCTTCAATGCCGCCAAAAGCGTAACCCGCACCAATCTCAACAGGCTCTCCCGGTATAAAAGCAAAGATTACCTGAATGAAGGTTATCCCTATGAAGAAAAGACGGCTCAATATCGGATTTTCTGCGACATATGCTCTGACACGCTCCGGATCAGTAATAAAGCGGAAGACCTCACCTCCCCAGAAACGGAAGATCAGGTACGTGGAGAGCAGGAATAAGACAAATACAACAAATACTAGGCTACGTTGAAAACGGCGTCGCCTTATACACGCATATAGTGCTGAAGCAGATTCTATGAAAATATTTGCTCTTCTGAGACTTAATTTGTTGTCGATCATGCAACTCCGGACTATTAGTCTGACTACTTCAGTAAAAAATTCTAGCACACGAATCTAGACTTAGATATAACAATTGCACTCTTATTCCCCTATTACGACTCTATTCCCGCCTTAGAGCGTCGATCGGCGAAAGCTGCGCAGCTTTTCTCGCCGGATAAAGACCGAAAAACAAGCCAATCGCAGTAGAGAACAAAACAGCAATAACTACAGTCCGGAAATCCACAAGCGGTGTAAAGCCGATGTAATAGCTGAACACTCGCGCCAGAAGCGTACCCAAGATTATCCCCAAAACACCGCCACTAAAAGTCAGGATACCTGACTCAACCAAAAACTGCCACATAATATCGCTGGTAGTGGCACCCAGAGCCTTGCGCAAACCGATCTCTCGCGTTCTCTCCGTAACAGAAACCAACATTATGTTCATAACACCGATTCCGCCGACAAGTAGGGATATCGCAGCCACAATCGTAATGAAGTTTGTAAAGATATCAGCCACCATGTCAGCCTGCTCTAAGAGCTGAGCTGTCTCGGTCACGCTGTACATATTTTCGCCCTGATTGCCGTGCCTGTGTTCGAGTATTTGCACTATCTGATTGCCGGTCTCAGCCAGACGTTCCGGAGATTCTGCCATCGCTAAAATAAAGGAAAAACGGGGCTCCCCTCCACCGAAATCAATAGCTGTATTCAGAGGCATATAGGCAATAACGGGACGTTCAATCTCAGCTCCTGTTAAGCCGGACATTTGCGAGACGAGACTATTACCGACGCCAATAATCTCGACCTCCAGCAAGTGTCCCCTGCGATTTATCTCCACTTTCTCACCAACCGGAGAACGCCCGGGATAAAGTCGCTTAGCAGTTTCTCCTTCCAATATAATCACGGGAGCACTGCGCTCAATCTCAGGCAGCGAAAACTGTCTGCCATCCGTCATGGTCAAATTAGAGATTCGCATCCAATCCTGATCGATCCCTGTGATGAAAACCGTTGAATTTTCACCACTTTGATCTGTCCTAGCAACCAGCTGATAATCCACAGAGATAAAACGCAAATCCGGAACTGAGTCTCGCACAGCCTCAACATCTTCTGCCGTCAGATAGTCGTTTTCCGAGGCCTGTCCGGATGAAACAGCAACCAAAAGCGATGACGCTCCCACTTGATCGAATTGCCCCAAGACTGCATCCTTGGCGCCTTCGCCGACCGCTACCACAGTAATTACGGAGGCAATACCCACAATGATTCCCAGCATCGTCAGAATGGAGCGCCCCTTGTTGCCCATAAGCATTTGCCAAGCATTGCTGATACGTTCTCTAATCATAATTGCTCTTTTCTCAGCTCATCAGTCAAGAGCGTATCTTGACTGATTTGACCGTCGAAGATTTCAATGAGGCGATCCGCATGGTGAGCAACAGATATGTCGTGCGTGATAATAATTACCGTTACTCCCAAAGTATGCAAGTCGTGAAAAAGTCCCATCACCGAATCCCTAGCCTTGGAATCAAGGTTACCTGTAGGCTCGTCCGCCAGTAAAATCGCAGGGCGCATCACCATCGCACGTGCGACCGCAACCCGCTGTTGCTGTCCTGCCGAAATCTCACCTGGACTGTGATGACTCCACCTCTCCAGATTTACGTGGCGCAACGCTTCCCGCGCCCTCTCCCGGCGTTCCCTCGTGGAGACTCCAGCATAGAGCATGGGCAAAGCGACATTATCGATCAAATTCATCTGAGGCAAAAGATTGAAGGCTTGGAAAATAAAGCCTATTGTACGATTTCGAATCATGGCACGACTGTTGTCACTAAGCTGAGAGGCGTTGATACCCTGCAGCTCATAAGATCCGCCACTCAAATCATCAAGGAGACCAATAATATTCATCAAAGTGGTTTTGCCGGAACCCGAAGGTCCCATAATGGAAACGAATTCCCCCGCAGTGATGTCTAGGTCAACACCGCGGAGGGCTTCATATTCGATTGTTGTGCTACGGTAGATTTTGCGCACATCCCGCATTTTGATGACAGTTTCCTGCAAAGTATTCACTCTCCCTGTCGTTCAACATTGTAACGCACGCCTTCCTGAATCGAGGACGGAGGATTGAGTAGCACCCAGTCACCGGCCTCCAAGCCTGAAAGAAGCTCTGCATAAGTGTGTGTTACGATTCCCGTTTCCACAGGACGCAGTGTAAAAGTGTTGTCATCATTAGCCACGTAAACGTAATTCAGTCCTCGCTCTGCGATTAAACTTTCAGAGGGTACGGCCAAAACGTTTTCTCTTTTTTCTATCTCGATTTCATAAGAAATATCAAAACCGAAAATTATCTTATCCAAATCGTCCCCTACAATAGTTAACTCTATGTCTACCCTAGGCTCTGATGTCAATAAAGACGACTGATCGCCGCTCATAAATTGTGACAACATGTCACTTGTCTGACCTGAAGAATACGCCGGTGTAGTGGTGGCAATTGGCGACTTGAAAACAAGTTCTCCTTGCAGTTGCAAATTGTCCGTCGTATACATCACTGTTTGTCCCGTTTCTAGCAAGAGTGCATCTCTGCGATTGACTCGGGAATGCACCAGCGGTTCAGTTTCATCATAGAGTTCGATTAATGGCTGATTGCTATTCAAATCATTAAGATCACGTTGAGTTTGAGACACTAGAGCATCAAATTCCGCTACTTCATGTTTAGAGGCTGTCTCGATGTTTTCTTCCAGACCTTTGATTTGATTATCAAGCATAGCCAGAAGTTCCGCTCCTTGCGAATACGTGTCCAACAGATCACTGCCTCCGGGGACGGACTGCAGCTGCTGCATCAAAATCAGTAAATCTTCTTGGCTCAAATCTAGGTCCCCGTTGGATAAGAGCGTAAAGTCCACCTCCGGTGTCGTGGTCGTGCTTGTAAGCGACAGTAGGTTTACCTGTTCCGGCACGGCGGGTGCGGCCGCCAGAGCAAGGAAAGTCTGAGAATCATCTTTGAACGCTGCCTGAGGCCCGGCTTCTCCAGTCGTCTCAGGAATGGTGGTAGTAGTAGGAGTGGTGGTCGTGGTGGTCGTGCTGTCTTCTCCAGTAGTCGTTTGTGTCGGATCTGTGCCGGGAATTGTTGGCAATGTAGGCAATGTCTCGCCCTCTCCGGGAAGCGGGAGCTGATCCAATAGACCATCTAAGTCTTCTTGCAGTTCCTGCAATCTCGCCTCCAGCTCTTCTAATGAAGTTTGCAAATCTTCTTGCACTTGCGGATCGGTGAGGACTTCCAAGAGCTCTTCGCCTCTAGCATTGAGATCTTCCATCAGATCAACAAGACGATTTAATTCGGCTAGGTCAACTGCGCTAAACTGATCCACTAATTGCTGGAAGGGATTTCCGATACTGAGCATACCGTTGGCCAGCTGCCCCAAGCCGCTGGTTAAATCGCCTGTCATCGTCGCCAGCTGAGTGGAAAGCTCATTCATGGAAAGTCCTTCCATGCCCGCCATCAGTTCCATGGCCTCTTCTTGAGATTTCTCCAAGGCCAAAACTGCCTCATCCCGCCTATCTTCCAGTTCGTTTAAATCGACTCTGAGGGTAGTAAGATCGTAGAGTAATAGACGATCGCCCTTCTGGACGCGATCACCGGGCTGAACAAGGATGCGCTGTACAGGAATGTTCTGATATGGGATTTCTTGAGTTTTGGATGGACTCACAGTTCCACTCAAAGATAGTGTCTCTGTCATATCCTGCTCGCTGACTTGTCCCAGCTGATAAACAGAAACGAGTTCTTCCGGTGTAAAGAATCGCCAGAGCCCGACAATAAGCAGGACCACCAGCCCGAGGATAATTAACCTCTTAAGCCAGCGTAGTCGCGGTTTTTTTAACAAATCTTCTTTTTTTCTATTATTTATATCATCTGACATATTTTTCAAACCACTGCGTTATTTCATGTAAACGCTTTTTACGTCCTTTCGGTTTTCCTGAACGGGATAGTTCATGGGTTTCTTTATTGAAAACAATTAGTTTCGCCGGCACTCCAAAATCTACTAAGCCGGTGAAAAACTGTACGCCTTGTTCTAGCGGGCAGCGGTAGTCCTCATCGGAATGTAGGACGAGGGTAGGTGTTTTCGCGTTGCGGATATACTTTAAGGGCGAACGATCCCAGAGGACTGAGAAGGCATCTTCATCTTCCCAAGAAGTATTGTTTTGATCAAAAGCGAAACGGAAACCGATGTCGCTCACACCGTAGAAGGAGGTCCAGTTGCTGATGGAGCGCTGCGTCGCTGCCGCCTTGAAGCGATCGGTGTGGGTCACGATCCAATTCGTCATAAAGCCGCCGTACGAACCACCGGTCACGCCGACACGTTCCGGATCTATCTGCGGATAACGTTGCAGGCTCTCGTCAACAAAAGCCATAATATCGCGGAAGTCGCGGCCACCGTAGTCACCGCGGATATCTGAGAAAGCATCATTGCGGCCGTCGGAACCGCGCGGGTTCGTAAAGATCACAATATAACCTTCTGAGGCCCAGAATTGCATTTCGTGAAAATATATATCACCGTAGACAGTCTTGGGGCCGCCATGGATATCTAGAATCGCCGGGAAGGTTTTGGCGCCAGCCTCTCTAGCTGCGGGTGGGAGCAGGACAAAGCCCTCCAAGTTGAGGCTTTCGTGCTCAAACAAGATTCTCTCTATTGCGATGGCAGGGGGGATCTCACTATTAAAGGAAGTAATTTTCTCTACCTTAGTTTCGGGCCAGGTTAAGAACGGAGCATCATCACCTGATGCGTCCGAGTCGAGTTGAGAACTCACTTCTTCGCTGTACGGCTCTACTTTATAGAGCTCAGCCGCCTGCATGTCGTGGAAGGCAGTGACGTAGAGTTCGTCATCTAAAAAGGCGAAGCCTGTGATAGATCCTTGAACCATAGCATGTGGTTCGATCGTATCCGCGGCAGTAAGGCGCATCAAAATACTGCGGTGCCAGTTCGTCTCTAAGAAGTAGATTGAGTCATCTTTAACCAAGCTCTGCGCAGAACTCCCATAATTGACATCTGTGCCGACAGAATTACCATATTGAAGTTCACGTTCTAATAGGGTTTTGACTTCTGACGTTTCCTCGTCATAGACGTATACCTGTGTATTTTGGTTGAGACCTTGCTTCTGCATATCCGAAGCAAACAATGCGATTTTGTCGTCCCGGTAGAAAGCGCTGTAGATGGATAGAAGGCCGTCTTTTACAATCTGGCGTTCTTTTCCGGATAGTAAATCCAGTTCAAAAACTGTTTCGTAAGTTTGTGCTCGCGGGCTTACGAAATTACCGAAATAGATGAGTTTCTCTTTCTGTGGATGCAAGTAATAGGAACTGATGTCATAGTCCGCAGCGGTGAGTGGTTGTAGTTTCTTGCCCGTCTCACACTCTACAGTGTCATAAATAAAAAGCCGTTGCGATTGTGCTGCTAAATAGCCCGGGCCATTGAACCAGAAAGGAATCTGCTCAGCTTCTTGGAAGAATTTCTTGTCCTTTTTGTTTTTTGCGTAGTCAAGGCGCTCTTCACGAGATTTTTCATAGAGGTCAGGAGCGTCTTGGCTGACAGTGGCAGCAATGAGATACTTTCCCTCTCTCAAGGCTTCTATTTTGTTGACATTCAGAGGCAGGCTGAAGGCCGGAACAGCCTCTCCCCCGGCAATATTGATGCGATAAAAGCTCGTCTCCGCCAGACCGGACTCCTTATCTTCTTTCTCCTTTTTCGAACGTGCAGCAGCGAAGAGAACATGCTCGTTGTCTTCAAACACAAAGCTAGATTCCTCACCACCTGAAGTAAGTTGGCGGACCTCGCCTTGGCGCAACAAGAAGAGATTATTCTTGTAGCTGTTATCGTCCACATCCATGTCCGTACGTACGAAGACAGCAGCGTTTCCTGCTTCATTGGCTGTTAAGCCGGATACGCCACGTATGTCGTGTAAAGTTTCCATTGTAGTTCTCATTAAGTACTCCCCCGCCCTCTTTTTATAAAATTATAATCCGATAAGTATAATCCGATAAGATTGTGATATATATACTAACACTAGGTGAATCATTTCGAATTTTGCATTTGTCTGAAGGCAGCCGAGAGCATGCGACTGAGGCCGGTTGAAAAATCAAAAAATCATCTTGTTTAGTCAGCGAAAACCGATTCCAACAATCACATCCTTCTTCCTGCGGACCTCCTCTCTCCTAGGACATTCGGACCGAGCATAAACACAAATTAGTCAAGCTTACATTTATTAGGTTTTCCTATTTGACAATACCTAAGTCGAATAATAAGGTTCTGTGCGGGAGGCTGGGTACTTCGGCTCAGTAATAAGAAGCAAAAATGGAATCAATTAAAACTTATACCACTCTGACTAAGGATCGCTTGATAGAACTGGAACAGAAAGAAAAGACTTCTCTCGAGCTTCTCCTAGATTTCCTCATAACTATAGGACCGTTGTTAGCTTGTGCATTAGCTATACTTGAATACCTACTTTTACCCAATGCGAGAGAGAATGATTTTGTTCATCGCTATGTTGTGCTTTTGCTCGTGCCTGTGGCTATCTATACAGGGGAGCATTTTTCTCCTGATCCCACTCCTGTAGAAGATACATTCTGTCCTGA
>CAYFTG010000023.1:0-19886 GCA_964346175.1 uncultured Mageeibacillus sp. | reverse complement strand
ACTAATATTTATGATACAACACTCTGGCTGTCAAGATACAAGTGAATAACAGTTGGCTGCAACTGATTATTGCTCGGTTTTTTAGGCAAATTCGCCTAATGTTATCGCTAAATAAATTTTCTGCAGAATCAATATCATCCCTATAAAACGCCAAGCGACATCTTAGATATTCTCCTATTCGGAGGATGGCGGATTTATTCTTGATATTTCAATCCTCAGCTCAGCATAATCACGTTATGAATAGGGCGGACTCTGATACTCAGCGTGTTTTTGCACATCGACTGCGTCTCCTTCGTAACGAAAGGAAGCTGCGGCAGGAGGATGTTGCTAATGCTGTGAATGTAAGTTCTCGTACCTATTCTAATTATGAACGCGCCTATAGGATGCCTGATCTGCGCATACTATCCTCGCTAGCTGATTACTACAATGTGTCTACCGACTTCCTTTTGGGTCGCACTAACTTGATTTATCGTTACCCCATGGATGTTAAATCGTTGAGGAAATTATTAAGTGAAGGCGCTGACCTGCTGCAGGTAGCGGAGGGTCAAGTCAAGGCAAAGGATTTATTTCGTGAGGGGGACGATGGGAATAAGGGGAAGGACGTCAAGCCTTAATATTTCCCGGGCTCATACTCCGGATTGGCTTGCATAGCGTCAAGAGATTCTTTGCTGTGTTGTTTCGCAACCCTCATCGCACGGACATTAATCGCCAAGACATTAATTGAAGTATAAAACTCTACTCCTTCGCTGACGGCTGCTTGAACTTCAGCTAACATTTCCTGTGTAGACGAGCCGTAAAAAATGGACAGGTCCAGATTGATGATAATGCCGTGGGATTCCTTGCGGACTTTGGAGTCGACGACCAACTCGACGCCTTCAACGCGCAGAGCCAAGAGGTTGATCAAGTTTTTCATGGCTTCATCTGAAATCGAGAAGTTCCCGAGCGTGGAGAAAGTAGGGCGGACGACCGTACGATCCACTTCCGTCGCCCCTGATTGATAGCTGGAGCTGCGGTCAAAACGCTGCCGTAATTTCTGAAGTGGCTCCGTGAAATAGCCGGAGAAGTCGTGCTTAATTTCCATACTGGGAACAGGTATGGTGTGCTTGCCTTGTGAGAGGCGAGTTTGACGTGCCTGATTGCGCTCTTCTTCTGTGGTGACGTCTTCAATCCGCAGCTTGATCGCAGGTTGGTTGAGCCAGAGATGATTGCAGATTTTCTCCAGCATGGCGTCAGAGGTGCCAATGATCATCAGTGCAGGCGGCATGTGCTCGCTGAGAGCTCGCCTCATGGTTTCGGCACGACTGGGATCGTCAAAAATAGCGCGGCGCACCGATTCGATTTTGGTTTCTGCTCGTTTGGCCGAAGTTCCGGCGACGATGGTGCTGCCATGAATCAGAAGACCGTCGTCGATGATATATTCAATACGGTATTCTCTAGCAATACGAATGGCGGCGGTGCTTTTGCCGCTGCCGCTTTGCCCAACAAAAGAGATGACAGCGATGTTTGCCAGTTGTTGCCGCACCTCTGCTTGGGTGCGCTCCTCATAAGCTCGTTCTCGTTCAGTAATCTGTGTCAGAACGGCATCGGCGATACGTCCGAAAGGGTTAAAAAAGGGTGCCAGTTCTTCTGTAGGGTCGGCTTGTTCTTTTTCTTCAACAGATTTTTCGATATGTTTGACAGCATCAGCTGACAGCTTCTCTTCATCGACGGATCTCAAGCTCCGTGGAGAAGCCTCTTGCTTTTCCTGTGTGGATTTTCTTCTGCGTCTGAACCACTTAAACATTTAATCACCCGAAGTGATGGCCTGTGCAGCCAGGGCTATTCTTCGTCCTGATCCCAATTGTGGTACACATCCTGAACGTCGTCGTTGTCTTCCAGTTTTTCAATCAAATTCTCCATTTGAGTAATCTGGTCAGGGTCAGACAGTTTATTCCAGGTCAAAGGTACTGGACCCAGACTCTGCTCTAAAACCTCATAGTGCTGGGAGATTACCTTTGTCACAGCATCGTAATCCTGGGGAGTCGTCATGATATCAACGATGTTCTCGTTATCCAGGTCGATGTCTTCAGCTCCCGCATCGAGGGCCAGCATGAGAAGCTCATCCTCGTCAGCGATGTTTTCACGTTCAATGATGATGCTACCTTTTCTTTCAAAAAGGAAAGCCGCACTGCCGTCAGTGCCAAGATTGCCGCCGTATTTATCGAAAATATGTCTGACATCCCCTGCTGTGCGGTTACGGTTCTCTGACAGTGCCCGTACCATCACAGCAATACCGCCGGGACCATAGCCTTCGTATATGATCTCAATAAGTTTCCCGGAATCGGCATCTCCTGCTGCTTTGTCGATAGAGCGCTGGATATTGTCGTTAGGCATGTTGGAGCTTTTGGCTCGAGTGATAATATCTCTCAAACGAGAATTTTGCTCCGGATCGGGGCCACCCTCGCGTACAGCAACCTGAATTTCCTTGCCAAATTTGGAGAATATTTTCCCACGTTTATTATCTTCCGTCGCTTTGCGACGTTTTATATTGTTCCATTTGGAGTGACCGGCCATTTAGCTACCACCTCTCTAAGATTAAGTTGAAAAATTACTATATATATATTTACATTATATTCTACATATAAGGACTTGTTTAAGGGACGGGCAAAAAACGTTCACACAGAGCTTGAAGTTTGCCGCTGCCGGCAGTCAAATCTTGTACGAGCAAGTGCAGTTCCTCTACCCTCTCTGTGTTAGCGCCTACGACTAGCTTTACTTTGGAAGTAAATTCAGCCTCATCCTGATAAAAGGCTGCAGCTTCCAAGCGGGCGTTCAATTTATCGTAGACACTGTAGTCGACTTCAAGCGAGAAGAGATGATAGCGTCGATATTGCTTTATCCCGGCTTCATCTAGCGCGCCTGCTGCTGCCTGCGAGTAAGCGCGGGCCAAGCCACCGGTGCCCAGAAGTATGCCGCCAAAGTAGCGTACGACGCAAATCGCTCCGCGGTCTATGTTCGCATTCTCTAATATATCCAAGACCGGTCGACCGCCGGTGCCTTGAGGCTCGCCATCGTCGGAATACTTCTGAATCAAATAGGGGCTGTTTGTTTTCCAAGCGTATACATAATGGCGAGCAGCCGGGTATTTTTCGCGCATGCCATCCAGAAAAAGACCGGCATCTTCTTCGGATACTATCGGAGCGCAAATGCCAATAAAGCGGGAGCGCTTTATCGTGCATTCCCAGCTGGCCTCGCGGGCAATTGAAATATATGATTCATCCTGCATCACAGCCCCCAGCTGTCGTTTGCACGGTCTTCTTACAGTGGACGAATGATGTCAATGCCGCCCATGTAGGGACGCAATACCTCAGGTACGATGATGCTGCCATCAGCCTGCTGGTATTGTTCCGCGATGGCGGGCATTACACGTGAGGTAGCTAGACCGGAACCATTAAGCGTGTCAGCGAATTCAACTTTACCGTCTGCTGCGCGTCGGAAGCGAACATTACCGCGTCTGGCCTGATAGTCACCGGCATTAGAGACAGAGCTGACTTCCTTGTAGCCACCCATGCTCGGGATCCAGATCTCGACGTCATAGGTTTTCTTCATTGCTGCTCCAATATCTCCAGCTGCGAGCTTGACTAACTGATAATGCAGTCCCAAACCCTCAACCAAAGCGCAAGCCTTTTTCACTAGCTCATCCAGCGCCGCATCTGAGTCTTCAGGTTTTGAAAACTGGAACATTTCTACCTTATTAAACTGATGGCCGCGAATCATGCCGCGTTCATTTGCTCCGTGCGATCCTGCTTCCCGACGGAAACAAGCAGTGTAAGCGAAAAGCTTGTGGGGCAAATCTTCCTCGGCCATGATTTCATCGCGATGGTAATTTACCAACGCAGTTTCAGCTGTGGGTAAGAGGAAGCGGAAATTATCGTCATTGCTGCGGATCTCGAAGATATCGCCGAGGAACTTGGGGAATTGCCCGGCAGCGTATCCGGCATCATAATTCAGTAAATAGGGTGGCATGACCATTTCGTAACCGTCTGCCAGGTGAGCGTCGACAAAATAGTTGATCAAAGCCCATTCCAAGCGCGCACCTAAACCGGTATAAAGCCAATAGCCGCTTCCGGACAGTTTGGCTCCGCGTTCATAGTCAATCATGCCTAAGGAGGTCAGAAGGTCAACATGGTGCTTGGGTTCAAAATCGAAATCTCTTTGTTCTCCGAAAGTGTGGACAACCTGATTGGCTTCCTTGCCGCCGGCAACGACGTCTTCGGCAGGCAAGTTGGGTAGTCCTTGTAAGAATTCTTCTTGCTCCCGTTGCATCAAGTCGATTTTCTCGTCATTGCTGCTGATCGTCTCACTAAGATGTTTCAGCTCTGCCAGCAGTTCGCTCGTGTCCTGACCCTCTTTTTTCAGCTTCGGGATCTCGGCCGATTTCTTGTTGCGCTCGGCTTTCAAGTTTTCGGTAGTGTGCATTAAAGAGCGACGCTCTGCATCCTTTTCCAAAAATTCTGAAAAATCAACTGTGACGCCTCTTTTGGCCAGTCTCGCGGCTGCTTCTTCAGGCTTATTACGAATGTATACGATATCTAACATCTGGCTCCTCCATATATAATTATCTAATGTAGGCTAATTCTATCATATAGGCGTCAAATCCCTTGCTTAGGCAAAGACATGTCAGTTTAACAGTTGTTTCAGAAGATACAGAAGCTCCTCAGAGAGAGAAAAATTTTTGCATAACCGATAGAATGCTCTCTATTGTTAAGAATGTTTTTGCTTATTAGTAAAGGAAAAGATATGCCACCCCTAATCGAAATGAGTCCTAGCGTACCTGTTTTTACTGTCTTTATACAAGGGCTTGTCAGCTTTTTTTCGCCCTGCATCTTTCCGCTACTCCCAGTTTATATGGGCTACCTAGCGGGCGGAACCTACACTGTCGCTGAAGATGGCAGCCTAATTTACCCGCGCAAAAAAGTGATGCTGAACACGCTGTTCTTTGTTCTAGGGATCAGCTTTGCTTTTTTCCTCTTGGGTTTGATTATGGCCGGTGTAGGTACGTTTTTCAGTAATTACAGTCACATCTTTATGCTTGTCGGCGGCATTATTATCCTTCTCTTCGGTCTCTATCAACTGGACTTTTTCGGCATCTCGAAAGTCTTGTCCCGAGAGAGACGTCTGCCCATCGCCTTAGAAAAATTGAGCATGAATCCGCTGACCGCCCTGATCATGGGTTTTACCTTCAGCTTTGCTTGGACACCCTGCGTCGGACCCACCCTGACCAGCGTCCTCATTATGGCTGCCGGGGCCTCGACTCGCGCTCAAAGCGTTCTCTTGCTTGCTGTTTATTCGCTCGGATTCGTGATCCCCTTCCTGCTCTTGGGCTTATTTACGACAAAGATACTCGGTTTTTTGAAAAAAAGACCCAAAATAATGAAATACGCAGTAATCATTGGTGGCCTGCTCATGGTAGGTATAGGTGTATATATGATTCTGCAAGCACTGCCCATCGGCACCTGAGCCGCCTAACGCATGCAGTTGCATGTAGCAAATTCTAGGCTTTTAGAAAGATATGAAAATGAAAACTAGCATGAAATCAATAAAAATCTTTACTCTACTGCTCGCACTGTCGCTATTTCTAGCAGCCTGCGCCAATACTGATAGTGATCCGGACACGAGTAATCCGTCGGAGCCGTCAGTGAGCACGAGCGAAAAAACAGATGCTCCCAGCGAACCGGCAGTTGAAACGGAAGCAAATGGGGAGACTGAGGCGGAGGAGCTTTTCGCTCCCGACTTCACGCTAACGGATCAGAATGGCGTCGAGCACACACTCTCTGATTATCTCGGCAAAAAAATAATTCTCAATTTCTGGGCCTCTTGGTGTGGGCCATGTAAGGCCGAGCTTCCGCTCTTGCAAGAATATTATCTCGAGCAGGGTGCGAATGAAGAGGACTTAATTTTGCTCGGAGTAGCGAATCCCTCCGATGACGCTCTCAGCAGAGAAATGGATGAAGATGGACTCAAGGAATTTATCGAAGACAATGGACTGGGATATCCTACATTGATGGACCACACGGGTGTTGTATTTGGAAGCTATGCGGTCAGCGCTTTGCCAACTACGTTTTTTATTGATACGGATGGCTCGGTTGTCGGATATTTTCCCGGAGCCTTAAATGAAGAAATTCTGGATTACGCAATGGAACAATATAAGTAGAAAAAATATAGTTAATAATTTATATTGAATAATTATCCATGTATTAAAAAATTTATATTCAAGAAACATATAAAATTTTAACTATTTTTTGAAACATTCCTTCAGAAGCGACGGCTGTAAGCAGCTAGATATGCTGTTTGCCGACGATTGTCAAGATTGAGTGTTTAGAATTCGTCAAGTTTTCACTTGACAAGTTTGTTATGTAAAATTATACTTGGTTCATATTTTCTTCATATTTGATGAAAATATATGATTGCATAGCTATCAATTCGCATCTTTAGTCCACCGAGAAGCGGCAATCAAGCAATTGTTCACAGATTTGCCAAGGCAAATCAAACTCCGTAGGACGGAGGAATATCCACATCACCCATAATGATGTGAACTGGAGGAATAAAATGGCCAAAAGAATTATTGTAGTTTTGCTAGCCCTGATGATGGTCCTCTCAGTAGTCGCCTGTAGAGGCAGCGACGAACCTGATACCACCACACCGCCGGCAAGTGAACCTGGGGCAACTGACCCCGTGGACGATCCAGAAGAACCTGGAGAACCAAGTGAACCTGAAACCGGTGACGATTATAAAATCGACATCTACACAGGTACAGTCTCTCAGGGTGAAGAAGAATATCAGGCTGCACAGAAGATGCTTGAGAAGTATGGTGCTGACAAAATCGTCCATGCAACGTATCCTGACAACTTCTCTTCCGAAGTAGAACAAGTAATCCAGGGTGTCTTACAGCTAGCATCCGACGAAAAAGTTAAAGCAATTGTATTTGTGCAGGCAGTTCCCGGTACAGCTGCAGCTATTGATAAGGTCCGTGAGACAAATCCCGACATGCTCTTTGTCACCGGTGTTGTCGCACAAGATCCGGCTGTAGTTTCTGAGAAAGCAGACATTGCGTTGCTGGTTGACGAGCCTTCCATGGGACGTACGATTCCGGAAGAAGCAGCTCGTATGGGTGCAACTCGTCTGTTGCACTATTCATTCCCGCGTCACCTCGGCTATGCCACAATCGCAGCGCGTCGTCAGATCATGATCGACACCTGTGAAGAGCTTGGCATTGAGTTTATGGACGTAGAAGCTCCCGACCCAACCGGTGACTCCGGTATGTCAGGTGCTCAACAGTTCATCGTTGAAGACGTACCGAAGAAAATCGAGCAATATGGTGCTGATACGGCCTTCTTCTCAACCAACTGTGGATTGCAAGAACCCTTAATCCGCGAAGTCCTCAAGGGCGGAGCGATTTATCCGCAGCAGTGCTGCCCGAGCCCGTATCATGCTTATCCGGCAGCTTTGAACATTGACGTAACCGGACACGAAGGCGATGTAAAGTACATGCTGAAATCGATCCAGGAAAAACTCTTGGATGCCGGACAGGAAACACGTATGTCAACTTGGGGCGTACCCGTCAACATGTTGATGCTTGAAGCCGGCGTTGAGTACGCTATCGAATACAGCGAAGGCGTCTTCACTGAACGTCACAATCTGGAAGCTCTCGAGCGCGCGATCAAAAAGGTCTCTGAAGAGTATCAGGCCGGTGAAATCGTACTTTCAAATTATGTCACGGAAGATGGCACAGAGCTCGACAACTTCTATTTGCTGCTTGCTCCGTTTGTAGACTTTAGTCAAGACATCGAATAAGCACTGATTAAGACGGTGGATTTGTAAGTGTTTTTTGGCACACCGGCTCCCACAAGGAGTCGGTGTGTCTGTTTAATCAGAACCGAAGGAGTGCAGAGATGAGTGAGCAAGCAGTTCTATCAATGAAGGGGATTAGCAAAGAGTATTTTGGCAACAAAGTACTTAAAGATGTAGACCTTCTAGTAAAGCCCGGAGAAATCCATGCCTTAGTCGGAGAGAACGGTGCCGGCAAGTCCACATTGATGAATGTGCTTTTCGGCATGCCTGTAATCCACTCTACAGGTGGTTTCGAAGGGGAAGTGAAAATAGCAGGTGAAAAAGTTGAAATCATGAATCCGCATGACGCCATGAACTACGGCATAGGCATGGTTCACCAGGAGTTTATGCTGATTCCGGATTTTACAATTACTGAAAATATCAAGGTAGGCCGTGAAATCGGTACGCCAACAATATTCTCGAAAATTCTGGGACCGGCTTTAGATGTTTTGGACCGCAAAAAGATGAGAGAAGATGCCGACAAGGCTTTAAAACGCATCGGTCTAAACATCGAGGAATACGTTAAGGTTGCCGGACTTCCCATTGGTTATAAGCAGTTCGTGGAGATCGCGCGCGAGATCGACAAAACCGGTATCAAACTACTGGTATTCGACGAGCCGACAGCGGTACTTACGGAAAGTGAAGCTGAGCGTCTGTGCCAGATCATGCAAAAAATCGCCCAGCAAGGCATCGCAATTATTTTTATCACCCACAGACTGGACGAAGTTATGGCCGTTGCCGACAGCTTAACAATACTGCGCGACGGCGAGTTGGTTGATCAGGTTTCTACGGATGAAGTAAGCGTTGCGGACATTGCCGGTCGCATGGTCGGTCGGAAGATGGAGCGAGTGGTTGACATCAAGGAAGCCCGTCAGCTTTCCGGTGATGAGCTAGGCCTGGAGTTGAAAAATTTCAGCGTAGACATGCCGGGCGAGCAAGTGAAATCGATGAATGTCGCTATCAAAAAAGGCGAAATTTTCGGTTTTGGAGGTTTGGCCGGTCAAGGCAAATTAGGAATCATCAATGGAATTATGGGCCTTTATCCGGTGGAAGGCGACGTTGAAGTTCATGGTAAAAAACTGAATTTTTCTAAACTCGGAGATGCACTGGAAAACGACATCGCCTTTGTTTCCGAAGATCGTCGCGGTGTCGGTCTTTTGCTAGGTGAATCTATTGAAGATAATATCGCCTTCTCCGCCATGCAGGTGCGTAATAAATTTACGCGTGGAGCCGGACCTTTCCGCTTAGCAAACAAAAAACAAATCAGAGAACATGCGCTCAAAATGATCGATATTTTTGACATTAGGAGTACCGGTCCGCGCCAAAAAACAGGCAGTTTGTCCGGAGGTAATCAGCAGAAGGTTTGCTTAGCTAGAGCGCTGACTTTGGAGCCTAAGGTGTTAATAGTTGCGGAGCCGACACGAGGCATAGACATCGGTGCCAAGAAATTGGTTTTGGAATATCTGGTTAAAATCAACGCAGAGGAAGGCATGACCATCATCATAATCAGCTCGGAGCTGGTTGAATTGCGCTCGATCTGTGATCGCATCGCAATAGTATCTGAAGGCAAAGTGGCTGAAATACTTCCGCCTGATGCCTCGGATGTTGCTTTTGGTCTTGCCATGTCAGGCTTATCTGCAGAAGACGTAGATCAGGAGGTAGAGGAATGAAGACGAAAAGTATTATTGATCGTATCGGCTGGCCTCGTCTTATCATTGGCTTGTTTTTTTTCCTGCTGATAATAGTATCCCCTATTATGGGCTTGAACCTTACAGATGTGTTTAGCGACGTGCTGAGGCGCTGGGCAATGTTCGGTATTCTTGTGCTGGCTATGGTGCCGGGTGTACAAAGCGGCATTGGTTTGAACTTTGGTATCTCTTTAGGAATTGTTGCCGGCTTGATTGGTGGCACAACTGCGATCGAGATAAACTATCGCAGAGGAGGCGAGTATCAACCATGGGCAGATTTAGGGCTGGCCATACTGATAGCTATTCCGATTGCGATTATCCTAGGATACGTGTATGGCCTCTTGCTGAATCGGGTTAAAGGGTCAGAGATGACAGTGTCTACCTATGTTGGTTTTTCCGCCATCGCCTTGTCGAATATCATCTGGCTAGTGCTTCCGTTTGGGTCGGGTACATTGGTGTGGCCTATTGCGGGAGAGGGCATGCGTAACACAATCAGTCTAGAACAGAGTTTTGGCGGGATAATGAGTAATCCCTCTGTAACAGCCCAACAACCGTTTCCTCTAAACCTATTGGCCTTTGAGGTTGGTGGCGTGGTTGTTCCGATTGGGACTATCCTCTTTGTCTTAGTCGTATGCTTCTTGATGTGGTTGTTTTTGCGTAGCAAATGGGGCATCGCAATGAGCGCTGCCGGAGAGAACGAGCTCTTCACTCGCTCCAATGCGATCAACGTCGACAAGATGCGCATACTCGGTACAGTCATCTCGACTGTACTCGGTGCGGTGGGCATCATTATTTATGCTCAGGTTTTCGGTTTCTTGCAACTTTATAATGCTCCGCTCATGATGAGCTTTGCGTGTGTTGCAGCTATTCTGATTGGTGGCGCCAGCACGCGGCGCGCAGGGATTTCAAACGTAATCATCGGAACATTGCTCTTCCAAGGTATTTTGACTACGTCTTTACCTGTCATCAAACAATTGATGCCGCAAGGCAGCACCCTGTCAGAAGTAATCCGGATCATAATTTCCAACGGCATTATTCTCTATGCCTTGTCGAAATCGAGAGGAGGAACACAGGTTGAAAGCTAAACATGATATGAATCAATCCAATGGTTCCCAGGAAGAACTAGTTCTTCTGCAGCAGGAGACTATGCGACAGAAAGTCTTTTCCTGGCTCTTCGAAAATAAGGTCATGCTGCTCTTTCTTATTATCTGTATTGGCGGTGTCTGGGTCTCGGGTAACTCCGCGGGCTTCGTCGTGGAAAACGTTGCTGTCCGCTTTGGACGGAACGCTTTCACGGTTATGTCTCTGTTGATTCCTGTCCTTGCAGGTCTCGGCCTTAACTTCAGTATTGTTATTGGTGCTATTGCAGCACAGGTCGGGCTCTTCTTCGCTGTGGACTGGGGTTTCAGCGGTATTGTCGGAATGCTGATTGCTTTCCTGATTGCGACGCCTTTGGCTTCGCTCTTTGGTTTTGGTGTGGGTCGTCTTTTCAACAAGATGAAGGGTTCGGAAATGATTGCCGGACTGATTCTCGGATACTTTGCCGATGGTCTCTATCAGTTGTTCTTCCTGTACATTTTAGGAGGAGTCTTGCCTGTGCGAACGACCAGCCTGATAATTCCCGGCGGCATTGGCATCAAGAATACAATCGACCTGACCGGAAATATGAAGTATGCGCTGGACGGGGTTAAGCTGGTAGACATGGTTCTGATCTTTTTCATTATCGTAGCTGTGATTTGTGCTTTTCGTATTATCACGAAGATTAAAAACAAGGATAAGTCATTGCTTAAAGATGTCATTATTCTCTTAGTGGCAGCGCTAGTCTATGGCCTGAGCTATGTACCGCAAATTGAGAGCGCATTGATGACAAGCAGTCTCAGCCTCCTCAATATACTTGTGATCGTAACGGTAGGAGCTATAGTCTACGCAGTTGCTAAGTTTATCGGCAATTGGAGAAATGCAGATTCCAAGTTCAAGAAGGCACGCTATGCTGCGATCATCATAGCAGCGGTAGTAGTATACGCACTGACTTACATACCGGAGCTTGAGAAAGTTCTGATGACGTCAAAAGTACCGGCACTGCCGCTAGCTCTGATTGCGGGATTAAGCCTTTTCAATGCAGCCTTCCTCTCTACCAGAATTGGTCAGAATATGAGGACAGTCGGGCAGAGCCGTGTGATTGCCAACGCATCGGGTATTAATGTGGATCGGGTCCGTATTTTGGCTATGATCATCTCAACAGTCCTTGCTTCGTGGGGGCAGCTGATTTATCTGCAGAATATAGGGACATTTGCTACCTATGGTGCACACTTGCAGGTAGGTCAGTTTGCGATTGCAGCCCTACTCGTTGGGGGAGCGTCCGTCAGCAAGGCAACAAACAAACAAGCGATTACGGGTGTTCTGCTCTTTCATACCCTCTTTATCGTTGCGCCTGAGGCTGGCAAAGTGTTATTCAACAACGCCATGATCGGAGAATACTTCCGCGTCTTCGTTTCTTATGGTGTCATTGCTCTGGCTCTTGCTATGCATGCTTGGCAGAGAAAGAAAAAACCGGCAGTGGAAATGCCTGCCTAAACACTAATAGAAGAGCCGCCTGAAAAGACGGCTCTTTTTTTCAGGCTAGACGGGAGATGACGGTACTGGTAACTGATAGTTATTAATGTATAATATTAGGCACCCTTCTCCAAGCAATTTTATGAGTCCAAAGTTCTCCATTTGACAGAGGTTTATTAAGTGCCAGACAAAGAAGATAAGCAGAAAAAGACCCAACAGCGCAAATCACTCGATCAGGTGCAATTAGTCTTGCCGCCAAGATTCTTCTGGCGTACATTCCTCTTGCTGGCATCACTTGTGATTTTTTTTCTACTGATCTGGAATATTGATTGGTTTTGGCGAAACTTATTAGCTCTATTAGGCATGCTGACTCCCTTTATTGTAGGGGCGGCTCTTGCGTTTGTTATCAAAATTCCAATGAATGAAATTGAGCGCATGCTCAGAAGAAACGACTGGCTCAGGCAGCGGAGGGGTATTACTAGAGTTTTCTCGATACTGCTCTCGCTTCTGTTTGTAGCTGTGTTCTTCGTTGGCTTGATCACTTTGGTTTTGCCTCAAGTGGTACAGTCTATGAATATGTTGGTTGAGCGCATGCCGGCTCTTGTAAATCAGGTTGCCGATTGGATGGAAGGTACGGGCTTCTTGGGATCTTACGCGGAAAGCGTGCGCACAGAGTTAGGAGATTTCAGCTGGGATATAGTGGTGGACCGTATAGGTGATTTCCTTAGAACCGGAGCGGGCGTTTTTGACAATGTCATTAATACGGTCAGGTCCATAATGAGTGGTCTGACTAATACGGTCATATCATTTTTGTTCATGATTTATTTGTTGGCTGCAAAGGAAATGCTGGCTAGGCAGTCCCGTCGTTTGTTGTACAGCTTTTCCAAAGAGAGCGTAGCGGATAAAGTGATGTACGTCTTTCATATCATGCACAGCAATTTCACTGCTTTTGTTAGTGGCACGGTGATTGGAGCTATTGTTGCCGGACTCTTGACCTTTATCGCTATGATTATCCTACGCTTGCCGTATCCGGGCATGGTGTCGATCGTTATTGCAGTGGCATCTTTGGTTCCGATTATCGGATCTATAGTGGGTGTTGCGATCGGTACTTTGATAGTTTTCATAATATCTCCGCTGCAGGCCTTGGTGTTCCTCATCGTGGTTATCATCTTGATGCAGATTGAAGGGAATATCATTTTTCCGCGACTGGTGGGCAAGGCGATGGGTTTGCCGGCGATGTGGACATTACTCGCTATTTCGCTTGGGGGTAGTCTGCTGGGTATCCTCGGCATCTGGTTCTTTGTCCCTCTGTTTTCATCGGGCTATGCGCTTTTGGCTGAGATCAGTGCAGTTCGCTTGAGGAAGAAGGAGATTGATCTTTCCACAAAGTCCGGACGTGAAGTGGCTTTTGAGGTGCGCACGGCAATGGGTATGAGCCCGGCAGAGGCGAAGGCCTCTTCCACGAGGAGTGCCGGCACGGAAAGTGTTCAGCAGAACTTCAGGCAGTTTATAGGAAGCATTCGTGCGAGGTTCTCAGCTAAGAAAAATCTTGGCTCCTCGCAGCCTGAGGAGAAAGGACAAGAGGCGAGTCGTTTTGATGAAACGGGGCCTGTGGAAGGACGAGAGCCGAGCGTCGAAGATGAGTTGTCGGAGGATGTGAAAAAAGATCAAGATTTATGATGGATACATAGTTACATTAAGTGCCGCTTTGTGTTAGACTATTTTCCGTTATGGGCGAATAGCTCAGCAGGGAGAGCACCTGCCTTACACGCAGGGGGTCGTCGGTTCGAGCCCGGCTTCGCCCACCATAGATGCCCTGAAGCGTCAATTTCAGGGCATTAGTATTTTGTTCTTGTTCCCGTAGCTCAGCCGGATAGAGCGATCGCCTCCTAAGCAGTAGGAGTTAGTCCGACAAATGAATACACGCGCTCGTAGCTCAGCAGGATAGAGCAGCCGCCTCCTAAGCGGCAGGTCGGGGATTCAAATTCCTCCGGGCGCACCATGTAACGTAGTGTTATCAATGGTTTCAAGGAAAAATCACTTCTCTCAGTTTTATGAATAGAGGGAAGTGATTTTTCTTTTTCTGAGTTAAATTATCATCTTATTTTTGCTAAGAAATTTTTCAAATTCTGGCACCTCGAAGAAATTTTCCATATTTTGCTAAGAAAATTTTTGAGGTTTTCTTACTATAATTAGATATTCTTAGCAGAGTTCATCATTTTTGCTAAGAAAACCATTTGATTCTGGCAGCTCGCAGTTCTATTAAATAGAGCCAAGAAATCATTGAGACTTTTTGCTATTACTAGATTTTACTAGCCGAGTTCATCATTTCAACAAACTTTTTAAACTGTGTGAGCAACTCAGGATTTTCCATTACGGTTTGCATAAGTTCTTTATCTGCAACATTATCTTTTTTTCCGTAAAATTGCTCCTCCATAATATCGGAGATCCTGGATCTATCTTCATCGAGAATGCGAGAATATTGGTGGGTCACCATCGTTGCATCTTTTTGTCCGTTTTCACCCTGTACTGCTTTGATATCACCACCGGAAATTCTCAATTTATATGTCGTTGCAGTAGAACGTATGCTATGAAAAACATATTGTTCATTGCCCCTTTTGGGTTTGACACCTATTTCATTGAGCACTTTCTGAAATCGTTTGTTTAAGTGTTCAGTCATAATAGGTTTGCCATTCTCCTGGCATATGATCATCCCATGGTCGAAAAAACAGTCATTTCCATACTCTTCTTTCAACTTTTCCTGCATCTGCCGCAAGTGCATAAGTTTGTCATAAACAGCAGCAGGAAGGTATACATTACGGTCACTTCCACTATCTTCTTTTGTGTTTTTAAGCACAATAATAGTCTTAGTACGTGGACTATAACTTGGGAATGTATAGTAGATTTCTGTTTTGCTTACCTTGGCAAGTGCTTCTTTGTTAACTCGGTTAATTGATTTGCAGATGTATAATATTCGTCGCTGTGGGTCAACAATGTCACTCCATTGCAAAGCACCTATTTCACCTCCACGCATAGACCCTGCAAATGCTAAATTTATTGCGCAATGAATTAAGAATAGATCGTAGTCGTTAGGATTATCTGTATAATCCAGAACTTTCTCAATTTCGCTTGGTGTAAGCGCTGGGCGTATTTTACTTTTATGTTCAGGAACAGTTGCGTTGAGAAAAGGATTACTCTCAATGTATTGCCATTGTAAAGCTTTATTAAAGGCACAACGCATAGTTTTGTGTATGTCATTTGCAGTGTTTGGAGTAACAAGACCATTAGAGGACGCAGCGGTACATTCTGTTACCAACCAAGTGTAATACTCATCTATAGCTCTAACTGTGAATTCTGATATAGGAATGTTTTTCCAATACCCATAAACATAGTTCTCCAAAAGACTTATCGTGCTGTAATAATGCGATTCACCCCATTTCTTAGCTCCATAGATACGGATAAATTCCTCCATAAAAGGCTTGAGCAAGAGTGAGTTATCACTGTTTTTAATTTTCTCAATAGACTGCTTATCTACAGATACAAGTTCTCTTGATTTTTTCTTTTCCTGTGCAATGGTTTTAGTCTTATTAAGATTACCGTAGTGTTCTTCGTTGATTGCGTGTATTTTGATGCCTCGAGCTTCTTCAAATTCTATTTGTGCCTTGCGTGCCTTTGCCTCGTTTTTTGTATAGCCAGATTCCCATATTTGTTGCCTGGGTGTACCTTCTCCTGTTTGAAAGATTACTGTCCAGGAATTTTTGCCTCTTTGTCTAATTGAAGCCATATTAGAGACCTCCTTCACCTTGTGTATTTAGTGCATTAATTCAAAATGTTTCGCATGGTTAGGTTACTGTCTAACCACAATCCGTATCCATAAAAATTAGCCATGCGCATAGCTTGTTTATATTTTAGAAAGCTGAAAGGAGATTTGCAAAGGTGCAAATTAGATAATTAGATTGTTTTCGTACACTTGACATTTATGTTTTACCGTCAAGCCACTCGTCAAAACTTGCCTTTGATATGCGTATATGTCTGCCCACATTGATACACTTAAAGTTGCCCTCTTTAATCAGAGCATAAGCGGAGGTCTTACTGATATCTAATATGTCTTGGATTTCACGAACAGTGTATGTTCTCTTCACGTATTGTGGCTGGGATTCGCGATGAATGCTTTGTATCTTATCTCCAAGCATTAATCAACTTCCTTTCAATAGGGGCTCCAAGGCTTATGAGAAGTGGCTTTTCTATTTCTTTCATGAACATTTCATCAAGGCATGCCACTCGTTCTCCCAGTCTTTGTTTATCTATCGTGCGAATCTGCTCAAATAAAACGATGGAACCAGCTGGCAAGCCATTCATGCTTGAAATGTTGTAATGCGTAGGTATTTTGTGTTTTGTTTGTTTACTTGTTATTGCAGCGATAATGACGGTTGGACTATGCGTGTTGCCAATGTTGTTGGAAATTACAAGTACAGGTCGTGTACCACCTTGTTCAGACCCAATAACGGGATTAAGCTCTGCGTAATATATTTCACCACGCTTGATTATTCTCTCCATGATTTATGACCTCCTAAAATACATTGAGGCAGTTGAGTTTGCCTATGTAGTTGCCAGACACAAGGAAGTTTTTAAGGTCGAGAGAGCATTAACAAAGCTCTGTTCCAATGACCGCCTTGTGCCTGACTTTATGATGCATGCATTTAAATTTGTCCTTGACACCCCAAAACGCAACGGGAAGTCACCAAACGGTCAGTAGCTAACTGACTCCACGGGAGTTTCACCCCAACTGACGGTCTGCCAGAGCCGCCCTCATTGCCTGCGACGGTTTTATCACGCTCGGGCTGTGACTGGACGGGAGTACCATTATTCTCTTTGCGGATTATGGCGAAATCGGGAGCTTCCCGATATTTAGAGTCGGCAGTTATCGCTTTCTGCCAGAAGGCAGGTCTTGGCGTACCGCTGCACACGCTTATGCATATCGCAATCACAAAGAGGAAGTGTTTGGCGAATGATTATTAGGTTGTCAAAGAACAATCCCTGTTTCGCCACACAATGGAAAACAGGGTGGAGGTATTTATCCTCTCACCCTATAGCCCTTGGGGAAGTGCGATTTTCCCCTCTACTCAAAAAGAGTTTTCAGTTTTTCTTTCAATCTATCCATTCGCCTATATACAGCTTTCGTCGTTAATCTGAGATGGGCTGCAATCTCGGCAGTAGAATAGCCTTGCATTTTCATCAAGGCTATTTGTAGTGTGATCCTGTCCACCGTAATCAAGATGTGATAGAGTCTTTCGTCCTCAATTTCACCGAGGAAGTCCTCAATAGTTCTGATATCGGGCAGAATCTCATTAGATTTAAACGCATCGAGAAATGCGCTTGCATCGTGCAATCTGCGGTAGAATCTCCTGTTTGAATTAAACACTGTCCAATCGTAGATTCGGAGTTCTTCGATGGTATCTTCATTGACTCCCAACTCTCGCATTTGTTTTTCTTCGGCTTCTTTCCATATAAGCCATTTCCGTTCTTCACGTGCTTTGTTATAGGACATGTTATACTCCTCCGAATTTCTAATCCGCAGAAGCCTGTCCATGTCCGTAGAACAAAAAAACGGGCAAGATGCACCTTTTTGGTACAATCCTTGCCCGTCTTGCGGTTCTGCGGATTTGTTAATAATGGTTTTTAGTTTGCTTGTGGTTGTTGGTCTGCTATTAAATCGGTATCGTTCGGCAGAAGCCGAATGATGTTCTTATAACTCTCGTGGACACTCTCCATGACCTTTCTTTAACAGAAACTATTCCACTGTTAACACGCGGCCTTCTTTTTCTTTTGAGTTGACAACCTTAATGGCGCCGCCTTCTTCAAATCTAATGACAGTCTTATGACCACGAGATTTGATCTCAACCAGCTTCTTTTCCTGATCGACTTTGCAGATCATTTTCTTTGCACCATTTGTGATCTTCTTCATGCCGTACTCCTTTCACTAGAATTTGTTCAGCTTGGCAGAACATCTGTTCGGTTTAACAATTCTTACATCAAATTAACTGACTGTCAAGATGCAAAACGTTTGTTCTGGATAATTTAATTATTTATTCAATTTTACTTAAATTGGAGTATTTGTAAGGAATATAAAGGTGATGCAACGTGAGAATCTAAGCTAAGTAAAAGAGAAGAATTTTGACTTGAGCACTAAAATTTGCTGCTAAAAACTAAAGCAACTCGAGCTGCTATAAGTCGTCGTACCTTACCGCAAACGTATTTACCGTCTGATGAAGCTTTATAGAATCATTGAATATTTCAGGTGTCAATTTGACAGGGTACACCTTACTCGCATTCAAAAAGACTATGTAGATTTTAGCGTGAAGCTATGGCTCACTCTGGATGGCTATGTTACAGTTCTTAACGGTGGCGAAAGGTTCAAGTTTTTCATTTGCGATTGGTTAGTTGAAAAAACTATTTACGTTGGCAAAAATGAATTACTAGCTTCCAATACAAGCAATGTGCACAAATGATGCATCTTATTAATTAATATGTTATATTAATTATATGACAACTGTCCTTTTCAAGATGCTTTTGCAGTTATGATAGTGCTGAGATAGGGAGATAATAAGTGCAAGAATATAAATAAGCAACGTTTTTTGCACTTGTAGATTAAAGATTTGTGTGGAGGAAATCACATGAAAATATCAAAAAAAATATTTACACTTTTACTCATAATTGTGTGTGCCTTATCAGTGATTGCAGTTCCATCCTATGCTAATACATATGATAGCGAAAAAAAGACGGATGATTTTACAATGATTGAAGGCTTAACCACTATTCATGGTCCGGAAGAATTTGGAGAAGAGCAATATGGGCCTAAATACGAACCAGTTTGTGGAACCTATCCTAGCCATAGGATGATGGCCAGCGGACTTGGATTCGTGCAAAAACAAGATGGATCCATATATATTTGGGCTGGAGCCGCATGGCAATGCACACGATGTAAGCTTGTTATGGTTACTGAAGGAGATTTGTATTGGTGGGGGATGACCCCAATAGGCAGGTATGCAACAATAAATTACTGGCCGGATGACATAAATAATAATGGTTGTTATATTTATGGTGCTGAACATTACGGCTATACGTCCGAAAACTACCTTCCCGGATACAAATTTTATTTGCCCTAAGATAGTGGAGGCAATATATGAAAAAAAATAAATTGTTTTTCATAATAGCAACGACTTTAATAATAACCAGCTTTTTATTTACAGCTTGTCTAAATAACGAATCCGTTTTAGAAGAAGATGTGGTGAAAAATTTTCTACATGAATTTTTTAGTATCAATAGTCTAGGTCGTTATGACAAGCTTATGGAATTAACAACTACAAGCAATAGCGGCTCTACTACATCCGGCGGTGTTTCTGAATTGCCCGTGAATATTCAAGAGGCCTATGAGGACTATTATCTGCCATTTGACGATTATGCTTCTTATAGCTGTATTGCCGGCATGAAAGCTAGCCGTCTTCCTATAAAATATGACGCTCTCTTCGCTGAATACGCTGCAAAGGTTGAAGTGGATAAGATTACACTTGTACCCTTAAACGAGAACTCTTATGATTTTGAAGTTTTGTTGAAAGCGGATCAAGACTTAGAGGAGATTCAATCGCCTGTAAAAGGCAAGGTGACAACTACAACAGATGTTGATGGAGAAACCATTGTAGATTCAATATTAATATTTAATTAGGGTATGCTGAACCATCGACCTGCTACTAAAAGCTTGGCATGAAGTTAAGTATT
>CAYFTG010000022.1:14804-22296 GCA_964346175.1 uncultured Mageeibacillus sp. | reverse complement strand
ATTTTGTTCCTGCACAAACACAAGGGGTGTAGCAGGTTTTTTCAGTTATCTCTATGCGGAGATTCAGGAATCTTTTGTCAAGGCTCTGAGCCTGCTTTTAGCCGACAAAGAAAAACTGCTGATTCACTGCCGGGAATTAAAAGACGAACTGACGGATTGCTCCACAGAAGAAGCCAGGCTTGAGGAACTTTCACAGGAGATGGAAGTTGTGGCGGAAATGATCTCGCGGATTGTAAATGAGAACGCCACTCGGGCACTTGACCAGGAAGATTACCAAAAGCGCTACGACATGCAGGTCTCCCGCTATGAGACATTACAGGCGGAGTTTGAGGAAACACAGTCCGCTGTTAAGGATAAAAACCATCAAAGCTCGATCCTGAGCGGCTTTATGTTTGCCATCTTTGACTCGGACATCCTGCCCGTTAAGTTCAGCAATACGCTCTGGATGGGCACTGTGGACACGGTGACCGTAAACAGCGATAATACCTTGCGTTACAGATTTAAGGACGGCAGCGAGATTTCGCTTACTATCCCGGGCAGAAACTGATTTCTGCTCCGCTTCTTTCTTCCAGTTAAAAGCTCATCTATCCTAATGAAGAAGACTTCAACACAAAAAGAAAACAGTCGCTGATACTTAAATTGTATCAACGACTGCGTTCTAAGTTGGTGCGGATAACAGGACTCGAACCTGCACGGTTTCCCACTGGAACCTAAATCCAGCGTGTCTGCCAATTCCACCATATCCGCAAGACTATTGTATTGTACCGTTTTTTCACTATTCGTCAAGTTTGAGGACGCTCATGAAAGCTTCTTGAGGTATTTCTACGCTGCCGACTTGGCGCATGCGTTTTTTGCCTTCCTTCTGTTTCTCAAGCAATTTCTTTTTACGTGAAATATCGCCGCCGTAGCATTTGGCAGTTACGTCCTTACGATAAGCGCGGACAGTTTCGCGAGCGATAATCTTACCGCCGATAGCAGCTTGGATGGGGATCTCAAACTGATGGCGTGGAATATTTTCCTGTAAGTTTTCTGCCATTTTGCGCCCGCGCGCATAGGCATGTTCTCTGTGGATAATAAAGGATAGGGCGTCCACCGGCTCATTGTTAATTAAGATGTCGAGCTTGACCAGATCTGAGACTTCATAGCCTTTGAACTCATAATCCAGAGAAGCATAGCCTTTCGAGCGTGATTTCAAGGCATCGAAGAAATCATAGATAATTTCGTTCAACGGTAGGTCGAAATGCAGGTTTACTCTTTTGGAGTCAAGGTATTCCGTATTAATATAGATGCCTCTGCGCTCGTGACATAAAGACATGATGTTACCTATATACTCAGTGGGAGTCATGATGGAAGCACGGACGATTGGCTCTTCAATACTTTCAATCTCTTCCACTGAAGGCATATTTGTCGGGTTATCCAGATTAATTGTTTCGCTGGAAGCAAGGTTAAGTTTATAGACAACTGAGGGCGCTGTGCTGATCAAGTCTAAATCGAATTCGCGCTCAAGACGCTCTTGGATGATTTCGTAATGCAAAAGTCCAAGGAAACCGCAACGGAAGCCAAAGCCTAAGGCTGCTGAGGTTTCAGGTTCGAAGGAGAGAGCGGCGTCATTGAGTTGCAGCTTTTCCAGAGCATCACGCAGGTCAGGATAATCTCCGCCATCTACAGGGTACATGCCGCAATACACCATTTGCTGTACAGGCTTGTAACCGGGCAAGGGTTCCTGAGCAGGGTTTTCCACAGTTGTGATGGTCTCCCCTACCGCAGTATCGCGAACATTCTTGATGCTGGCAACAACATAACCGACATCGCCGGCACTGAGGGTCTTGACGGTACTGTAGCTTCCCGGGAGGAAGGTGCCAAGTTCAGTGACGATGAATTTTTTCCCGCTGTGCATCATTTTTATTTCATCGCCAACTGAGATTTCACCGTCTTGGATGTTGACGTGCACAATAACTCCCTGATAAGTATCATATTCGGAATCAAAGACGAGGGCGCGCAAAGGCTTGCTGCTATCAACAGTAGGAGCAGGCAATTTGGTGGCAATCGCTTCTAAGACGGCATCTATGTTTATGTCATTCTTGGCTGAAATCAGAGGAGCCTCTGAGGCGTCAATGCCTAAGACATCTTCAATTTCTTGACGGACTTCTTCCGGGCGTGCAGTTTTCAGGTCAATTTTATTAATAACAGGAAGAATTTCTAAATCTGCGTCTACTGCTAAATAAGCGTTGGCTAGAGTCTGCGCTTCGACTCCTTGAGAAGCATCAACTACCAAAATGGCACCGTCGCAAGCAGCCAAGGAACGAGATACTTCATAGTTGAAGTCTACATGGCCCGGTGTGTCAATCAGGTTGTAGACATACATCTCGCCTGACTTAGATTTATACAACATGCGGACCGCTCTGGCCTTGATGGTAATGCCGCGCTCGCGCTCAAGCTCCATATTGTCTAGAACCTGCTCTTGCATCTCACGTGAAGTCAAGGCACCGGTGTGCTCGATCAAGCGATCGGCCAAGGTTGATTTGCCGTGATCTATGTGAGCAATAATGCTGAAATTTCTAATATGTGAAGGTGGAATCTTATCCATCTAAATCCTTTCTCGAATTGTTTGTCAATAATCGTGCCTGGCACAAAACATGAATTGTTTGACAGGCAAGTTGATTTCTGTGCCTGGCACGAAAATCAACTTATGTATTATGGTTTCCCAAAGCGGTCAAAGGGGTAGAAGCGAAACCATACTTTGCCGAGCAAATTGTCGCCATCTACCGGGCCGAAATGACGGCTGTCGTGGCTATCACTGCGGTTATCCCCCAGGAGAAAGTATTCATCTTCGCCTAGGGTCACTTCTATAGGAGAATTGGACGATGTCGTAACTCCGTCAAGATAGGGTTCATTGAGTTCGACCCCATCTATAAAGAGTTTCCCCTCGGATATCTTGATGGTCTCCCCAGGCAGGCCGACGATTCTTTTGATAACAACCATGGGTTTATCATCTATAGTTCGGCTATCGGTTTTAGCTGTGACCAGATCCGCGCGCGCGTAATCATTCCAGAGGTGAGATATCTTCTCAACAAATAGCTCATCCTTCTCCAACAATGTTGGCTCCATCGAGCGACCTACCACAGTGTTTCGCTGCATGATGAACTGAGTAAATAATAGTGCCAAAACCACGCATATAGCCAGAGTGAGGAGAAAACTAAGGACACTCCTTAAACGAGATACAGGTTCTTTATCCTCTTTCAGTCCCAAGCTCTTTTTCAAAGCTTTATCTAAAGGACTTTCATTCTCACCAAAAGCATCTAGCAAAGCCTTATCTGCTTCTTCGCCCTTTAAAACCTGGCTGGAGCTCATAGCCTTCGCACACGGCAGCTCCGCAGCACGGATTTTATTCTTTTTGCCGCAAGAGTCGGCTTCGTTATTATTTAGCTCATTCTTCATTCTACAAAACCAACATCAGCTTTCTACAAATGTAATGCCTAGTTCTGTCAGCTGTTCTTCCGAAACAGCTGCAGGCGCTTTCGTCATCAGGCAGCTGGAGTTCTGCACTTTCGGAAAGGCAATGACCTCACGAATGTTGTCTTCGCCCACCAAGAGCATAACCAAGCGATCCAGCCCGTACGCCAGGCCACCATGTGGCGGAACTCCATATTGGAATGCGTCCAAGAGAAAGCCAAAGCGATGGCGATACTCTTCTTCACTAAAACCTAGCAGAGAAAACATTTTCTCCTGCAGATCTTGTTCATGTATACGAATGCTTCCTCCGCCCAACTCCGTGCCGTTAAGAACTATATCGTAGCTGCGCGAACGGACTGACGCAGGATCAGTATCCAGCAGGCCAAGATCTTCCTCAAGCGGCGCCGTAAACGGATGGTGCATTGACACATAACGTTCTTCATCTTCATCCCACTCGAAGAGCGGGAATTCTGTAACCCAGCAAAAACGATACGCATCAGTGTCAATCAATTTGCGTCGCTTAGCCACTTCAACACGCAAAGCACCCAACGCTTCCAAACAATTACGACGGTCAGAATCCGCTACAAAAAGCAATTGCGCTGTATCATCGGCATCAGCTCGGCGGATACAGGTTCTGACGAAATCCTCATCAATAAACTTCCTAATCGAGCCCTTAACTTCGCAGTCAACCAGTGAAGCCCAAGCCATCCCCTTAGCGGCTGAATTGCTCTGGAGATAAGAATTCAGATCATCCAACTCACGCCGACTCATATCATTGGCCTCCGGAACGGCAATATAGCCAACCATACCACCATCTGCTATAGCTGAGGTGAACACTCTAAATTCGGTCGCTGCAGCTACATCTCCGGCATCTTGGATTTCCATACCGATACGCAAATCCGGCTTATCCGAACCGAAACGCCTCATAGCTTCATGCCAAGACAAACGCTCCAGCGGCAAGTCTAATTCATATCCATTATACTCTTTCATCAGATAAGCTAGAAAGCGTTCATTTACTTCCATGAGATCGTCTTCGCCGATAAAACTCATCTCAAGGTCAATCTGCGTAAATTCCGGTTGTCTATCCGCACGCAGGTCTTCGTCACGGTAACAGCGGGCGATCTGCATATATTTATCATATCCCGCCAGCATCAAGAGCTGCTTGAAAATCTGCGGAGATTGCGGCAATGCAAAGAACTTGCCCGGGTACACGCGTGAAGGGACCAGATAGTCGCGCGCACCTTCCGGAGTGCTCTTGATCAGGGTCGGGGTTTCTATATCTAGGAAGCCCTCGCTGTCAAAGAAATCACGCACTATCTTTGTAATGCGATGACGTGCCACCAACTTACGCTGCATATCCGGACGGCGCAAATCCAGGTAGCGATTTTCCAGACGTAGAGACTCCTTAACATCGATATCTTCTTCTATATAGAAAGGAGGAGTTTTGGATTTGGAAAAAATCCGGAGCTCAGAGACATGCAGCTCATACGCCCCAGTCTTCATATCCGGGTTTTCATCCTGACGTCGCCGCAAAACACCTTTACAGCCGAGAACAAACTCACCTCTGACTTGGACGGCTTTCTCCCTGGCTTCAGTCGGCGACTCGTCGTCAATGACAATCTGCACCTCTCCGGAGATATCGCGCAAAGTGATAAAAATTAAACCGCCTAAATCTCGCTGTTTGTGGCACCAACCCATTAAGGTCAGCTCCTCACCCACTAAGCTCTCATTCACTTCTCCACAGAGGCTATTACGTCGCCACTTACCCATCGATTCACTCACAGTAGTACTCCTAAAAATGTAGTTTCTTTAATTCTATTTTTAAACTTATGTTTTCTCTTTCGAGACAGATAATTTGCTTTTAATCCCGTCCGCCTTGTTTCAGATAGCTCACTAAATTTTCCTCCGAAACGTTTTCCTCCGAGCCATCAGCTAAATACTTTAGCAAAAACTCCCGCTTCGACAATTCCTCAGCTCCCAATAGCAACATATATCTGGCACCGCTCCGGTCAGCCTGCTTCATTTGGGCACGGAAAGAACGTTCCATCACATCAGTTTGCACCATAAGACCGGAACGTATCAGCCTCTGAGTCAAGGCCAAAGCAGAGACGGCTGTGTCGGGGAAAGACACAATATACAAATCCGGTGCCTCAGCTGCCGGCAGGTCAACCCCTTGCGCTTCCACTTCAAGCAACAGTCTTTCTATTCCCATTGCGAAGCCGACCGCCGGAGTGGCTTTCCCACCTAGCATCTCCACCAGACCGTCATAGCGGCCGCCGCCACAAATCGAACCCTGCGTTCCCACATGAGTAGAAACATATTCAAAAACAGTGCGCGTATAATAATCTAAACCACGCACCATACTTCGGTTGATATTGTAGGTTATACCCAGCTCAGCCAGAGCCGTCTTCAGCTTGTCGAAATGATCTGCGCATTCGGGGCAGAGATAGTCCAGTTGCGATGGAGCATTCTCAATAAAAGGCTGACAGCCTTCCTCTTTGCAGTCCAGAATCCGCAATGGATTCAGTTCGAAGCGCTCCTCACAATCAGCGCACATCTTCGCCAGATTGGGCTCAAAATGAGCACGCAGAGCCTTAATAAACTCAGGGCGGCAGTCGGGGCAGCCAATGCTGCCCAATTCCAGCTGGCGTTCATCTAAGCGGAGCTCAGTGAAAAACGTGTCCAGAAGAGCGATGACCTCGGCATCAGCATAAGCGCTGGCGCTGCCAAAATTTTCGCAACCTAGCTGCCAGAACTCACGATAGCGACCTTTTTGCATCTTTTCGTAACGGAAAAAGGACATATCATAATAAAGCTTGACCGGTGAAGGCAGTGAGGCCATGCCGTTTTCGATGTAGGCACGGGCAATCCCCGCGGTTCCCTCCGGTCGCAAAGTCATACTGCGTCCGGCCTTGTCTTCGAAGGTATACATCTCTTTGCGTACGATGTCTGTTGAGCCACCGACGCCCCGGGCAAACAATTCCGTCTGCTCGAAGGTTGGCACTCTAATCTCGCCATAGCCATATCTTTGGCAGACAGAGGCAAACAGATTTTCTACTGCATGCCAGCGAGACATCTCTTCAGGCAAAATGTCTTTAGTCCCTCTTGGTGCTGCAATATTCATCTATTTAATCCTCCCTGTTCACACAATATTTCACCGAAACATTCTAACATAATAGCCCCTGCAATGAGCTGCCTCGAGACCCATTTGAAGATCAATGTAGCTTTTGCAAGCAAATTTGTCCTAGAATTGCACTTAATGGTAAACTTAACTGAAGGTCTAGCATAAGCAATGATAGGTAGGTTATTTATGAGTCTTCCCGAATCGCTGGAAAACTATCTCGAAAATATTTTCATCCTCAGTCGGCATCAGCCAATTGTAAAATCGGTTGATCTGGCCAAAATTATGGGTTTTTCAAAACCAAGTGTGAGTCGCGCTGTGCACATCCTAGCTGATGAGGGTTACATTACAATTGAAGAACATGGAAACCTTGTTCTGACAGAGAACGGGCATAAAACCGCCACCAAAGTGTATGAGCGCCATCTTTTCTTGACCGAATATTTCAAAGCTCTTGGCGTTGATCCCCAAACAGCTGAACAAGATGCTTGTAATATTGAACACGCAATTTCAGGAGAAACCTTTAACCTGATGAAAGACCATATCAGCTATTGCATTCAACATATTCCTAACGAAGTAAATCCGCTATCGCTCACATCAGAAGATCTGGAGGATATTGAAGACAAACTAAATGCGCCTCCGGCTACGGATGATCCGAAAGACAGCGAGTAGATCATTTTCTTCTAGACGCTAAGCTACTTATTAATCAAAGAATCTCATTGAACAGTTTTAGCCGCTGAGATAGTTTCCTCCATTGACATGTATGGTCTGACCGGTGATGTAGCTCGCTGCCCTATCCCAAGCCAAAAAGACGTATGCCTCTGCCAATTCCAGCGGCTGCCCGCCTCTTTGCAATGGCGTATCTGCAGCGACAGGGCCAAAGATTTTGTAAAAGATGTAATAGCTCCTTTGGTCGCTGAA
>CAYFTG010000022.1:0-14704 GCA_964346175.1 uncultured Mageeibacillus sp. | reverse complement strand
CAGCGACAGGGCCAAAGATTTTGTAAAAGATGTAATAGCTCCTTTGGTCGCTGAATAGTCCAGCAATTGCTGATTGCCCACGAAAGCAGTAATGGAACTTGTGTTAATGATGCTTGCGCCTGCCTTCACTAGAATATCCACAGTCCCAAAGCGATCCACTGCTCTCTGAACGAGCGCAGTACTGACGCTGGAATCGCCAATGTCGCCAGGGAAAAGCTCCACCTCCACCCTATGCTTCTCAACCTCGTGTTTCACCTTCTCAGCGTCTTCCGTCTCCTCCCCTCCCTTTGTAAGAAATGAGGAGATTGGCGCCTTCTTTGGCGTAAGCAATAGCGATCGCCCTACCGATGCCACTATCGCCGCCGGTAATAATGGCTGTTTTACCCGCTAGTCGGGCAAAGCCGGCAAAGCTTTCGTCATCGTAAACAGGTTGCTTTTCCATTTCAGCTTCGACTCCGGGCTGAATAGCATCTGCTGCCCATTTAATATCAAACATTTAGTTCACCTTGTGCTTTCCTGCATCCGAGCATGCTATTGGATCACTTGATTTTCTGTTCTTCTTTGTAAAAGTCTTCCCAGCCTTTCAAGGTCTGCATGTAGTCCTTATAGTTTTTCATAGTCACTTCATTGGGCTCAATTTCTGTGAGGTCCGACCAGCGTAAAGACCATGCTATTTGCTTTTCTTTCAGGACCAATATAATTGCGATCACTTTCGAAGAAAGCTAGAGCATATGTGCAGGACAGAACTGCAAACAAAGCTACAAGAAAAAGTAGAGCCAATCTACGTTTCATAGAAAATTCCTTAGATTAAATAGAACCGCTGCGAAACACAGCGGTTCTATAGTATGAGCGATAAATAGGCGCCAGTAGGACTCTTTTAAAGGGCAGCCAAGACCTCATTGATATCTGGCAATTCACTCGAACGGTATACTTTGCTCCATTTAACAATACCGTTTTCGTCCACTAATACGTTAGCTCTCCCCGAGAAGCCCTGCTTCTCCAAAAATACGCCATAGTCTTGGGAAACCTTGCCTAGTGGAAAGAAATCGCTGACTAAGGGAGTCTCTTCAATAGATAAGACTGACGCCCATGCTTTTTTACTCGGAGCAGGATCCACGCTAAAACCAATTGGCACGGTGTTTTTGGCAGCAAATTCTTCATAGTGTGCCTCTAAGGCCCGCATCTGGTCGGTACATACACTTGTCCATGCCAGTGGGTGCCAGGATAAAAGCACTTGTTGACCCCTATAATCAGAGAGTTTTACTACCTTGCCAAAACCGTCTTCCAGAATGAAATCCGGAGCCTTTGTGCCTACTTTAATTACGTCCATTTTAATATCCTCCTTGAAATAAGCTCAATCATTTTATTAGCTGTAGATATAAGTCATATATTAAACTAAATAAGATAAGCGAACGGTTACTTATGATTGGCTTATTGATAACAAAAAAGACGACAGCGCTCATGCAACTGTCGTCCTTAAACTGGTGGGTGATATGGGACTTGAACCTATGGCCTCCTGCATGTCACGCAGGCACTCTAACCAGCTGAGCTAATCACCCGTATCAAGCCTTGATAGCATAACTAAGACTTGAAATAATGTCAACTTTTTTCGCCATCTTTTTCAAATTCATTGGAAGATTCTTGAAAATTTTCCAAAGAGGCAGGCGTATCGTTTCCCGTAGAAGCCATCGTTAGCTGTTTCTTAGCCTTTTTGAGTACTAAGCGCTTAATCTGCAATCTCTGGAAATAATACGCTAATCGTTCACGCCTTTTTAGCATAGTAACATCTAGCGGGAAGAAATAACGAGCTCCATCGAGATCAATCAAAACCGGGTACAAGCTGCCCTGCTTCATTGTTCCAAGAAAATTTACTACTCCTGCTCCGGCGGAGCTAATTTCCTCAAAATTCTCCATATCAGTAACAAAAATGAGGAAGTTGCGCTCTGAAGAAGCTTGGTCCCAATAGTGTTCAATCCAACGTTCGGCTTGCTTTAATTTTTGATCGACGATCAAGACATTAAGCATGGGATGATAAAAAACAAAGCTGCGTTTGAAGTTTCTTTGACTGCGCGGAATTGGGCTGCTCTGCTCGCGCTCAAATACGTAGTCAAAATAATCGCTTCGAACAATTTGATAATCCTTGTCAAAGTAAAATTGCTTAATATCCTCGAGCGGTTTCTGCCAGTTTTTCTGGGAATGCATGTATTTGCGGGGCAATTTGAAACGACGCAGCCGTGACAGCCTGCGTAGACTGTCAGGACTACCGGGATCATAGCGCTCGAGAGCATAATTGCTGAAAACTTGACGCAAAAAAATCAAGAACATGACTGCGAAAACAGCCACGGCAAGATAAAAAATATTTCGCAACCAATTAAAGTCGCTTAGCTCAGGACGGCTAGTCAGGAGGTCATTAATGAAATAAAGAAACGTAGCAAAAATTGCCAGAATGATAAAATGAGAGACGAACTCTCTGATTGAACCTCTTCGTCGCATGAAGCACTCCCTAAAATAATATTAGTCACACTCGTCAGGCCGCATGTCATAAAGCTGCGGCCGGACATTTTCATTCAAAGCGTAGTTCAAACTCCATCTCGCTGACAGTGGATATGGTCTGGTAGATAGAACAGTATTTTGCCGCCAGCATGGCAGCACGTTCGAAGCGTTCATGCTGTTCTTCGTCAGCGCCATATATGGTTTGAACAACCTTCACATGCTTTAAAGTGCTAGGTATCGTCTCCCGCTTATCGCCGTCGGCTGTCAGCTCGCAGCTGTCAAAGCTCAGTTTCATCTTCTCGACAATGTCAAGAAACGTGGCGTAAAGACAAGCTAGGAGCGCTCCCAGAAGGAGGTTATAAGGCTTTAGTTGACCTTTGCCTCGTCCGATAGACACAGTACCGTTTTCGGCTGTTAAAATACCTTCAAATTCTTCAGTAAAATTGATTCTCACATGCTCTTTCATGAATGCACCTCTTCTAACGTCCCTGTTAAATTAACGTCCCTGTAAAACTAATGTCGTCTCTCTCTCTTGACCCTGACGTTCAAATTTGATCGTCATAGAGTCACCTACCTTATGCTGATTCTTGACGTCGTTCAGTTCTCCTGTTGTAGCGACAGCTTGTCCATCGGCTTCAAAAATCACGTCTCCCGCTTCCAATCCTGCAAAGAAGGCTGCGCTTCTGGGTTCGACCGATACAACAAATACACCCGGATAACGTAAATTGTTTGCTTCAGCATCATATTTTTCTAAAGCTATTACAGAAATTCCTAGCATAGGCCATTCGTGGCTACCGGTCTTAATGAGGTTTTCTATAATAGGTATAGCTGCATTAGACGGTATGGCGAAACTGATGCCCTGAATAATAGGTTCGCCGGTACCGCTATCTAGGATTTTGAGCTGGTTAATTCCGATGACCTCACCATAAGCATTGAAGAGCGGTCCTCCGGAATTTCCGGGGTTTAAGGCGGCATCTGTTTGAATGAGTCGCAAGGGTGTGCTGGATAATTCACGATCTACCGCCGAAACGATACCCTGAGTCACCGTTCCCCGCAGTCTTCCGGTCGGATTGCCGATCGCAACAGCAAGTTCGCCCACCTGAATCAGCTCTGAGTTTCCAAAAGTTAGCCTAGGGAACGTCTCCCCTCTTCCGTCAATTTTCAAAACAGCTATATCAGCATAGTCATCACTGCCCACGACAGTAGCTTCGTAGCGGCTATTGTCTTCTAAATATACGTACACAGCGGTGTGCCCTTCAATAACATGAGCATTCGTTACGACATAGCCATCTTCAGTAATGATGAAGCCTGATCCTGATACGGTACTTTGATGTACGTCTCCAAAGCCGCCCTGAGTCACTATTTCGGTGTAAATAGCAACAGTTGCAGGGCTTTTCTGTTCTGTCAATTCAGGAATGGTTAAGATCTCCTTGCCCTCTTGTGGCAAAGGTGGTGCGTAGTCAACTAACGAAAAATCGGGATTAGTAGCCTCAACTTCGCTCTGCGAAGGCTTCTCCGTTTCTACCGGAAGAGTGGCTTCCGTATCGGGCGCTTTACTTTCATGAATGGCCGGCGATGAAGGCGGTGTGGCCCCGTTCTCACTACTGCCACTGTCTCTGTAACTGCTATTTACAAATCTATATAAGAGAAAATTTAAACCTGTGAAAAGAATAGCAACTACAAGCACAGTGGCAATAATTGCGATAACTGCTCTGTTGCGTTTTTTGGGTGGCTCCGGGCTATTATAACTGCCACTATAAGGATCGTAGGATGAGTTATTTCCAGATCCTGGACCGTAATTTGATTGATAATTCATATACTCTTACCTCCATCTGAATACATTATTTGCTGCTAAAAAATGATACATAAATAATGTGACAATACTTGGATATTTGCAGCAAACTTTGAGAAGCTTCTACGGTAAATCTTCACTCTCCTCTACATTTTCCGCCTTTAAGGGTCTTGAGAATCGAGTATCCGATATACTCTCCTTCTCTCTAATCGTGCTGCTCCGAATACCGGCTGTTCTCCTCTTTCGCCTTCTCCCCTCCATCACCGGATCAAAAATCAGCTTCTTATAAGAGTAGTCTAAGAGATACTGTGTTCCCTTCATTAAGCCAAGGGATAATAGTGGAACTGCCAGAAGAGCAATCACGAGAATGAGCATCTCCAAAACTATCCATAAGCCACCGGCAACAATTCCAAGTATCATGCCAAAGAGGCTGCCCGCAAACTCAAAGAATTCAATCGCGGCAGCGATGTGATTATCCATCCGCTCAAAAACCAGCTCGGACAAATTATCTATTCGCTCCGGTACCAGTGGCAAGAAAAAATGCAAGAGTACATAAAACAGAAGAATATATTTAAACAGATACAAAAGTATCAATAAAGGTCTGACCGCTCCGGGTAGACGGTAATAAAAGCTTGAGAACAAGGGCGTCAAAAGGATTAAAAGGATCAAAAAAACTAATGATGACGGATAAGATACGAAGATAAAAGGTCGAATTAGGGCTGGACGCACTATAGACACAATAAATAAAAGCAGCATCAGAAAAGACAATATTATATGAGAGCCGAAATGCCTCCTGTTTTTATAGTCTGTATCACCCCAAATAGGACCAATGAAAAAGCCTTCTAAATAATCCATCTCATCACCAAAACAAAGTTAGATCGCTTGTCTCTTCAATCAAGGCCATAAATTTGCGCAAAAATTCATCGCCAGGATCATTGCCTTCATAGATATTGACTCGATCTTTTCCACGAATAGTTATTTTCCAATAGAAAGGACAGACCTCTGAAACCTGTCTTTCTACATCATTTTGTTGCAACACCGGCTGATAAGGCACCCGTTGAAGAATTTTGCGCACGTTCTCTACTTTTAGCTCATTGAGAGAACGGACATAATTCTTATTCCACTGATTGCTATCCTGCCAATAGAATATTCTACGCTTTAGATTAATATAGGCATGGACATACCCACGCCGAAAAACCGAGTACTCGCACTCAATAATTTCGGGGTTCTGAATAATATGTGCCGGCTTTTTATTATTATCGTCGCTCATACTTCTCAGTCCTCAGTTTACTGCCATGACACTAGTTTGCGTCAGCTTTTCAAAAATTAGAATTATTATAGCACGTCAATATCTTTAGCGTTGTTCACGTGACTCAATTATCTTGTCTGCTAAAAGACGCAGACGCCTCATTCGATGACTCATTCCGGATTTGCCGATCGGAGGAGACATTAATTCTCCTAAGTCGGCCAAGCTAAGTTCCGGATACTGCAAGCGTAGTTGGGCTGTTTGCGCCAGATGTAGAGGCAAGGAATCCAAGCCTACCGTTTCATTTATAAGTTCTATACTCTCAATCTGTCTTTCTACTGCGCTGGTCATACGCTCGATATTGGCTTCATCAAAGTTAACTTGTCGTTGAACCGTACCCAGAAGCTCTAATTCCGATCGAATCTCTTCGAAACGAAGCAACGCCAAATGGGCTCCCGACAAGCGAAGAAAGTCTGAGATATCGTCGCCACTCGAGAGATAAACGCTACTGCGGCCTTTTTTGCCTGTTTTTCTGAAGGGTAGTTTCAGTATTTGCAATAGCTCGTAGAGCTGTTCATTCATCTCAGCGCTTACAGGAACAATCTCCAGATGATATATTCGCTTTGCAGGATCTGCCATAGAGCCTGCAGCCAAAAACAGCGGTGCTAAAATGAGCCACCAATCTGACTGAGGCCTAGTTTGGATAGTGGCGTAAAAATCAAAATTAATTAATTCCCACTCACGACCTTTGAGATTTATCTCAATCTGTTGATCGCGTTTTCCCAAATTTTGAATTTTCGCCTTACCTAAGCCAGTGTCGTTGACCAAGCTTGAAATCAGGCTTGCTGTCTCTAAGCGGGAGACTCGCATTATAAGAGGTCTAGCGGCCCTATCTTTGAACGCCACAACAGCGAAGGCTGCTAAGGCAGTCAGAGCAGCACTTGTGCTCCAATGGTAGCTGCAGAGCCTAGATAATAACTCATCTCTCACTTTGCTTGAGAAGCTTTTACTTACATCGTTAAGATTAGACGTCATTACAATAAAGCCGGATTACCATATTCCTTGATATCCCGCTCAATATCACGGTGGTCAATAACAACGCGACTCAATTCGTCAGGGAAAAGTGTCGCCATGCGTTCAACCAAACGAACACTCCTATGGCGCCCTCCGGTACATCCTATTCCTATGTGCAAGCGGGCTTTGCCCTCTCTGATATATAAGGGCAAGGCGAAATCATAAAAGTCTTTCTGTAATTTAATAAACTCATCTGTCTCCGGCATCTGATCAAGATAATCAATAACCGGCTGATCGAGACCGCAGAGCTCCCTGAGTTCATCTATATAAAAAGGGTTGGGCAGAAAACGTACATCAACTACGTTATCGCAGTCTGCAGGAATACCATATTTAAAACCGAATGATTGTAAGAATATTGTGATGCGAGCAGAAGACTCCGTTTTATCCATAAAAAGGCGGAAAAGAGTATCTCGCAAATCTGACAGGCTGAGTCCTGATGTATCTATAATTTCCGTAGCCATCTCGCGAATCGAGCGCATCAGTTCCCGCTCGAGTCTGATGGCTTCGATCAAACTCCTCCCTGCCGACAAAGGATGATCACGACGACTTTGCTTGTATCTGCTGATGAGTTCACGCTCTGAAGACTCCAAGTAGAGCAAGCTTACATCCAGATCTTTCTCCTTCATATCTTCCAGAGCAGGAACGAGTTTTTCGATCAGATAAGGATTTCGCATATCCATTACTAAAGCAATTCTTGATCTGTTACTGCTATCTTCACTGTCCTCTCGTTCAGTTAAGACCCTGAAGATTTCACTGCTCAACTGAGGTGGCAGATTATCAATGACAAAGTACCCCATGTCCTCGAAAAAATTTGCTGTCGATGTTTTCCCGCTACCGGACAAGCCGGTAATAATTACAATATCCATTTTTCCCTTGTCCAATCCGGAGCTTAAGCTTTACTCTGAATCTCTTTGCGGCAGTTCTTCCTGCCAGTCTCCAATGAATTTAACTTCCGGATAGAGCATCACATCAAACTGCTTATAGACCCGTTCCTGTACAATGCGAAATACTTCTAAAACCTCGGATGCTGATGACTTGCCGTCCTGAATAATGAAACCCGCATGCTTTCCGGAGACACCGGCGTGACCGTTCCAGAAGCCCTTAAGCCCTGCATCAGTAATTAATTTCCCCGCGTAATTTCCGGGCGGGCGCTTAAAGGCACTGCCCCCTGAAGGGTAATTAAGAGGTTGAGATTGATAACGTCGCAGGGACAAATCAGCCATTTCGTCATAAATATCTTTAGCAGCTGTTGGTTTAAGTTGGAAACTTGAATTGATAACGAAATGATCTTTATGATCATTAAAAAAGCTACCGCGATAGTGAAAGTCGTGATCTTCTTTCTCCAGGAAACGGACTTCACCTTCCCTATCTATGTATTTAGTGCGGACAACAACATCTTCCATTTTCCCCGTATAAGCGCCGGCGTTCATGACCACAGCACCTCCGACTGAGCCTGGTATGCCGCTGGAAAAAGCCAGTCCACCCAAGCTTTCTGCAGCAGCACGGGCAGCAATGTCCGAGAGCCTGGCACCGGCAGAAGCAGTCATGATTTCACCTTCCACAACTATATCGGCGAGATCCGGCGAGAGTTGGCAGACAATTCCTCTGATGCCGTGATCCGAGATTAGAACGTTAGTAGCACGGCCCAAAACGGTAAGCGGCCATGCTTTCCGACGAATCATTTGAATTGCTACCACGAAGGCGTCTTCTGTCAAGGGCCTGATATAGACATCAGCTGGTCCGCCCAATCTGAAATTACTCGATCGAGCCATTGAAACATCTTCAGCTACGAGTAGGTTGCTAATTTTCTTCAGTTCATTAAGTGCTTCTTTTTTTTCAAACATAATTGCTAATTCTTTCCACTGTTTGGGCTTTGCGTCTTCCATTTTTCCTGTTCACGCGCATTAAAAACCCGGTCCGTCAAAGCATCGGTCGCATTATAACCCATCATTTTTTGTCGATGATTAATTGCGGCTACCTCTACAATAATCGCTAAATTACGACCGGGCCGTATCGGAATGGTTGCGGACGGGATATCAATACCCAAAAGGGTTGTAGTTTCATCCTCGTTACCCAAACGGTTATAGAATTTGCCTTCTTGCCACAGCTCAAGATTAATGATGACGTTAATATTTTCTTGCTGTTTAACGGAGGAAACACCGTAAAGCTCTTTGACGTCAACAATGCCCAGACCTCTAATCTCCAGCAAATGCCTGATTATTTCCGGTGCTCTGCCGACTAAAGTCGTATCAGAAACCCGACGCACTTCTACCAGGTCGTCAGCAATCAGGCGATGCCCCCTCTTAACCAATTCCAACGCTGTCTCCGATTTACCGACTCCGCTGTCACCTGTAATAAGGACGCCTTCGCCGAAGACTTCAATCAAGACCCCATGAATCGAGGTGCGAGAAGCAAGCTCGACATTAAGATACTTCACCAATGAAGCATAGAAAGAAGTTGTAGTTTCGTCTGCTTGAATTAAGGGTACGTCGTATTTCTCGGCAGTGTAAAGCATCGCGGTCGAAGCATCATGATGACGACTCAAAATAAGGCAAGGAATTCCGGTGGCCATAAGGTGACTTAGACTGCTGATCTGCTCTTTCTCCGACAAAGAGTTTAAATATGAAATTTCCATATTACCGATGATCTGGATGCGGTCAGGTCCGAAATGTTTGAAATATCCGGACAACTGTAGTCCCGGCCTTGTTACATCTGCGACTGAAATCATGATCTCATCTAAATTTTTAGCTGAGTATATTACCCTCAAATTGAAATCATCAATGATTTGTTGTAGTGATACCATAGCTGAATTATGCAAAGCATTATGCTCCTTATATTCTAATCAGAATACGATTCTGTGTATTGAAACCTATCCCTGAACTTTCTAGCTCTTTATCAGGAACGGTGTACTCGGAAGTATCAAAAGCCAGAGAATGTTCTTTCCCCTTCTCATCCACGAAGAATAAGTCTATGCGTACAGAATTTTTGCTTCCCGCCTCAGATGATACATGAGTAGACTCATAAGTTAAAAAGGTTCCTTCGCGATCTCGCTGCAGAGCTGATTCAAGTGAGAGCGCTAAATTTTCTGCCCACTCCTCTTGCTCAGAGACAGAGCAAAGAGCTCCTCCGGTGCGCAAAGCAAATGCTTCCAGTTCAGCCTTGTCATATCGTTCGCCAATTCTATCCGGATTTTCTTCATCGTTAAGATAGATTATGTGCACGGGGATCTTTTTTTCTTTTGCTAATTCTTCCACGTCCGCAAGGGTCTTCTCGCTTCCGGCATGCCTTCCATCAGTAAGAATAACAGCAGAAGCGTGCTCTGCCTCACTTGATAAATTAATTGCATTAAGCATGGCATCGTGTAGTAATATTTTTTCTACACTGGTAGAACTGCTGCCTTGGATTGCCTTTTTAGCGTCAAAATAGTACGGTGTCAGTTCTGTCCGTGTATCCACGCTGTCACCATAGCTGATTAAGGAAAACATATCCCAATCATTTTGAACCGTTCTCGGCTCTTCCTGTTCAAACTCCTCTTCCTCATCTTCACTTTCCGCATCTTCATCTTGGGATTTATCGTGATTTAGGTTCATTTTCCCGATAAATATTTGCAGTTGATTTTTAATAGAACTTCCTGCGTCTATTGAGAAATCAACAACAAAGGTGATATTTGAGGTTTCCTTAATATGCAGAGGAATCTGCTCTACCCATTCATGATCATCGCCGGACATTTTCTCAAAAATCCGCAGTGTTAACTGGTCTGTATCTAGAAAAGGCCTACCTTCCTCATCGTCATCAATTCTAATTGCATAATCGAGCCGAACAAGAGGCGCTTCAGAAGAATCCACCCGATCTATACGCACTACTGCAGAAGGCTCCGGCTTAGTTCCCTCTGTCGTTGTGCTCGTGACCGATGTACTCGTGACCGTTGTGCTTGTCGTAGACTCAGTTGTACTGGCCGTCTCGCTAGAATCGGTATCGCTAGTGTCAACATCGAGGCTGGAGCCAACTTCTGTTACGGGTATGGTATTGACCTTGATAGAATGCGAGCTGCTTTTGGTCGTGCTGGGAACAGTTTTTGCTGTTGTACTGCTGCTAGTCGTAATTTGCAGTTGTGCATCCGTGCTACTTGTGATCGCAGTAGAAGAACTGCTCGGGTTAGTAGTAGGCTCAGTAGGCGCAGTAGGTTCCGTAGGGGTGCTCGGCAATAATAAGGGCGGTTCGTGCACAGTCACTTCTTGAAACAGTTCCGATGCCTCCTTATTATCAGCTGTTAATCTACGATAAATCTGAAAAATGAAAAGCAAAAGAAGCAAGATTATTAATGCAGAAATAATTATGGAAAATTTTGTTCTCGACACTTTTGTTCGGCTATATCCCTGTTCCGCTGCAGAATAATCAATAGCATCTTCCTCTATTGCATCTTCCGGCGTCAGCGGACTGCCGCAGAAAATACAGGAAGTACTGCTATTCTCGTTCTCCTGCCCGCAATTATGGCATCTCATAAATAAAACACTAACTTTCTATTTGATGTCTGTACTCAATAATCACTATTTAAATTATGATTATAACATTATTGCTGTGCGAATGACTAGATAGACAACAAAAACATAATCTCAACTTAATGATTATACCCCCAAATAAGCTGTGAGGCTTGTGGTACAAATTCTGTAAACAGTTCTGTTATACTCAAAAACATAGAAAATTTTTCCACTTTAGCCGAGATTAATTAGTATTTTTTCGGTGGCACAATTATGGATCTCATACGAAAATTTCTTAGTAGACATAAGCTGATTACTTAGGAGAAAAAATATGCGAATGACAAAAATTATCTGCACTATCGGCCCGGCATCCTCACACATAGATACCTTACGGCAGTTAACACAGGCCGGGATGGATGTAGTCCGCCTTAATCGATCTCACGGCACCCAAGAAGAACATGCCGCCATCATAGATTCAATCAAAGAATTGCGCCAAGAGACCGGGCTACCGCTCGCTATTCTCCTAGATTTAAAAGGGCCGGAAATTCGCACCGGAACCTTCGCTGGCGGTCGCGTAGAATTGCTTCCCGGACAAGTTTTCGACATATACTCCCAAGAAACTATAGGGGATTCGACAAAGATGAGTGTGAGTTTTGAAAACTTTCACCACGCAGTTAAACCCGGAACTCCTATCCTCATTGACGACGGCCTTATCGAGCTGATCGTAGTTAGTATTGAGAACGAAGTGGTCCGCACCAATGTCGTAGTCGGCGGAGAACTTTCCGACTTCAAAGGTGTGAACCTTCCCAACACTCCCTCCCTCCTACCTGCTTTGGACGAGAAGGACTACAGCGATATCCGTTTTGCAGTCGAACAAGAAGTCGATTACATCGCCGTCTCTTTTGCCCGCAGTGCTGAGGATATATCTCAAGCGCGTGCGGCATTGGACAATGAGGGCGGACAGGCGATTAAGATCATTGCCAAAATTGAAAATCAACAGGGCATCGATAATAGCGATGAAATAATCCTAGCTTCAGATGGTTTGATGGTCGCACGTGGAGACTTGGGAGTCGAGATTGCCCCTGAACACGTCCCCATGGTGCAAAAAAGATTGATTGAACAGTGTTATCGTAGCGGTAAGCCCTCTATCATCGCCACACAGATGTTAGATTCAATGATCTACAATCCCCGCCCGACACGAGCTGAAGTTTCCGACATAGCAAATGCTGTCCTAGACGGAACAAGCTGCCTGATGCTCTCAGGGGAAACAGCTATCGGTAAATATCCTGTAAAATCTGTAGAAACAATGGCTCGCATCTCTTTGGGTGTTGAGAGTGAAATTGATTACTGGGCCGACATGGATAAAGATTCGCGGGAATATATTTGCGACAATGTTCCCGATGCAATCAGTCATGCTGCGGCTTCAACAGCTAAAGATCTGGATTCTGCAGCCATAGTCGTTATGACATTCAGCGGAACAACAGCTCGCCTGATTTCTCGTTTCCGTCCGGCCTGCCCTATCCTTGCTATGACGGTTAGTGAAACTTCACAACAGCAGCTGAACATGAACTGGGGTGTTAGACCCTACTTAGTTCCCGTTGCCTCCTCTACGGACGAAGTCTTCCGCCAAGCTGTCGAAGTGGCCAAACTGTCTGACTTGGTTCATGTCGGAGACACCATTGTTTTGGCCGGTGGCTCAGCTAGTGGTCGTAGTGGTACCACAAACACAATTAGGGCTGAAGTGGTGGAATAAGATTTTAATAGCTAAATTAGACGTTCATGTAAGCTCTTTTTATAGTGCGCTGCTTTAATTGCTGCGTCTCCACCTTTGCTAATTTCCTTTTCCAGAAAATCAGGATAGCGACGGAGGAAGTCCTGCTCGAAAATTGCGGGATTTTGCAGATAGTTTGTAGCAAGCTCAAACTGATAATCACTGATTGCATTTACTCTATGTGCTGCTTTAAACAGGGAGCTGTTTGCTTCCTCCAAAGCCACTGCTTCAATACCGTGTTCAGCTAATATCTGTAGACCGCCCTGACTACGATCCATGACCGCAAAGCCGAATTTAATCTTGCCGCCTAGATCTTCTACGGCCGGAAGCCAGATTTGCACCCACGATGAGCCCTTGGCAATAATGTCAACTATATGCAGGATTCTCTTAGATTCTAGATCCGGCTGAGCTATGCAGGAATAACCATTTGCCTGCATTAATGTACCTCCCCATCCGGAACTATTTTCATACGCGTGCAAACAGGTCGACTTATCCTTTCTTATACTTAGATGAGGCTTGCCTAGAACATTGGCAATAGCAATGGAGAAAAAATAATCTCTCCTCTCGCCTCCGGATATTAGATCAACTTGGGATAAGTCAAAAGATCTCTTCAATTTCTCGACAGCTAAGTCAATTACCTTCTTATAGATTTCATTCATCTCGATCTGCTTTTGGACAGCCACAAGCAAGCGATAGTAAAAAGAAGGCATCCACTCTAATTCCGCTTCAATCTCTCTCAGCAGAACTTCCGCTTCCGCAGCCGAGCCATAAAGATATTGTGTATTGATGTAATAGGGGCCGAAATTTCCAGCCGTATACCAAAAGGGCTTATCTGTTTCAGCAAACTGCAAAGCCTTGGTTTCAATGATCTCCTTAAGAAGTAGTGTCATCTTTGCATCCTCTTGTCTTTATCAGAAGAGTTTTTCACTAAGTTCAAAAACCTACTTATCGCTGCTAAGTTTCTGAAATCAATTGCTCATCCACTTTATAACATCCCACTGCAGTGCGTAGTATCACCTGTTTTCCTAAACTTTTAGCATTTTGAGTAAAAAGAGTTGACGAAATCCGTTCTTAACGTATTATTATGAATGAATGCTTACACTTCGTGACCTCAAATCCTTTGTAACCGTAATTGAAAGCGGCAGTTTCTCTAAAGCTGCCGAAAAATTAGGTTTGTCACAACCAACTGTAAGTGCCCATATCAACTCTCTGGAAGACGCATTGTCTCAACAGTTGATAGTCCGTTCAACGAAATCTTCTGCTGCAACTGATGCCGGAAACATTCTCTACGATTACGCAAAAAGGATCCTTGCTTTACTGAACGAAGCAGAGATTGACTTATGTGCTTTAGCTGCAAAGACAGATAACACTTTACGGATCGCAGTTTCAACCATACCGGCCCTGTACTTCCTCCCGGATTCCCTGCCGCAACTGCAGGGGGAATTTCCCGATTTGTCATACGACATCATCGAAACCGATAGCACAGGAGCAGCCACAGCTGTTTATGAACACCGCGCTGATCTGGCTATTGTCGGAACGAAGCTGGACTACGAAGGTCTTCTCTTTACCAAGATAGCCGAGGAATCTTTGCTTCTAATCGCGCCACCTCAAGAGCCTTACCTCAGTGCTGTGGGCAAAGTAAATAGACAAGATCTGCAAAATTGGCCCTTTATTAGACGCGAAGAAGGTTCCGGTACTTGGCAAGAATCATACAACTTCTTCAGATCCTTCGACATCGATCCTGAAGAGCTGAACACTGTCGCCAAAGTGAATGGAACCAGCATGGCTCTCCATAGTGTAAAGGGCGGCCTTGGCTACACATTACTGTCGGAACAAGCTGCCAAAGCATA
>CAYFTG010000021.1:0-22354 GCA_964346175.1 uncultured Mageeibacillus sp. | reverse complement strand
GAGATCTTCTAATAACTACGTATCTTGTTGAATGGTAAAGGACAAAAATTAATCTAAATTAACACAGGGGAAGGAGATAAAATGTGTAGTAAAAAATGATTGTAGTTGTTATCGCGGGTTTGTTTGCCCTGACTTTTCTAATGACTCCACAGTTATCCAATGCGCAAGAAAGAGAGTTGATACCAAAAGAGGAAAAGGGAATATATATTTTAACAGAATCTGTCCCAATCGAGGTTTCTGAGTATGCTCAGAAATCTCTTGGTGATTTACTTGCAGGTTGGGTAGATATAACCACTATTAAGATCGGATCCCCTTTCAAGCTTTATAGAACTAGTTCTGATTTATATTACTACATCGTCTTTTCTGATTTATATTGGCCTCGTTCAAGTCAAACACCCTGACCGTATATTCGCTTTTTGAAAGCATTTCAAGGAGCGCCGGCTGATATCCAACAAGAGCGATGTTTTTGGACTCCGGGTAACTTGTCTGCAGGAAAGAGAGCATATCCTGAGCGCATTGCTCGGGTCCTTCGTTGCGGCAGTGCACCGTGTCCACGCACAAATCCAGAGAGTGCATAATGGCGTTGACGGTTGCAATAAAAATCCCCCTGGGAATGAGATATTAAATTTTATGTTATTATAGCACCTTTTTTTATGTCTTTTTGCAAAATGACATATTATTACTAAGTGTACTAAATATTTTGACTGCGACGCTGCTCGCTTTGAGCTTGCTTTTCCTTTATAGAGGCTTCCAGGATCATGTCCTTCACCTTCATTAAGCGCGTCTGATTCTCGCGTTCATTCTCCTCCATCTTCATCGTGATAGAACGGATGGTGTCCTGAAGATCCGGAATCATCACGTACTCGAGGGAGTTGACGCGGCGACGAGTACGCTCGATTTCGGCAGCCATCAATAGCGTCTTGTGTTCCATTTGAGCCAATTTCATCATGATCGGGAAAGCATTGTAGAGGGCATCTACCGCTTGATCCAGTTCGCCCGTAGCCGAAGTCAGCGCGTAAGGCAGGTCACTGACGATTCCGTCTTTCTTGTCTTCTGCCGCCATTTTGAAAACTGGTGAACGGACGCCCATAGTATTTTCTTCACCAAGCAGAAGCTCGAGAGGTGGCGCATCTGTCATCAATGCGGCTTCCACGACCTCGGAGCCCATGCTGGCTCTTGCCAAAACCATGTCGGCATTCGCTTTTTTCAAAAGATCTTCCATTTGAATGCGTAGTTTCGCTACCTCACGAACCATGTCCAAAAATTGGCGCATCAACTCATCGCGCTTATCTTTCATAAGCTTATGGCCGCGGCGCGCGACCTGGAGCTGATCCTTAAGTCGGAGCAGTTCCATACGATTCGGATTGACACGTTTGACTGCCATAGTGGCTTCCCCTTTGCTTATACGTGAATTTTCTCTTTAGTCTTCGTCTTTTTCAATATAGTAGCGCTCAATATACTCTTCATGAACACGTTTGAGCTCATTCTTAGGCAGCATGGACAGGAGTTCCCAGCCGAGATCCAAGGTCTCTTCGATGCTGCGGTTGGTCTCAAAACCCTGCGAGACATACTGTGCTTCGAACGCCTCGGAGAAATCAGCGTGGATCAAGTCTATGTCGGACAAAGCTTCCTCGCCCAAGACGACCTTCAGTTCATGCGCATCTTTACCACGTGAATAAGAGGCAAAAAGCTGGTTCATGACGTCCGCATGATCCTCTCTGGTTTTCCCTTTTCCGATACCCTTATCCTTCAAACGGGACAAAGAAGGCAAGACATTGATCGGCGGATTGATGCCACTTCTTTGCAGTGCACGAGACAAAATGATCTGACCCTCGGTGATGTAACCTGTCAAGTCGGGAATCGGGTGTGTTATGTCTTCGTCCGGCATGGTCAGGATCGGGACCAGTGTGATTGAGCCCTTCTTCCCTTTTATTCGACCGGCGCGTTCGTACATGCTCGCCAAGTCAGTGTAGAGATAGCCGGGATAACCACGTCTGCCGGGCACTTCCTTACGGGCAGCGGAAATCTCCCGCAAAGCTTCCGCATAATAGGTAATATCTGTTAACAGGACCAGTACGTGCATGTCCAAGTCGAAAGCCAAATATTCAGCAGCAGTCAAAGCCATACGAGGTGTTGAGATACGTTCAATGGCCGGGTCATCTGCCAGATTCATAAACATAACCGCTCTGTCTATTGCACCAGTGCGGCGGAAGTCATGAATGAAGAAATCCGATTCCTCAAAGGTAATACCGATTGCCCCAAAGACTACGGCGAATTTTTCTTCACTATTGAGCACCTGAGACTGACGTGCTATCTGAGCCGCCAGCTGTGGATGCGGCAGGCCTGATGCTGAGAAAATCGGCAATTTCTGTCCGCGCACCAAGGTATTTAGGCCGTCAATGGCTGAAATACCTGTCTGAATAAACTCGTTCGGATAATCACGTGAGGCAGGGTTGATCGGCGTCCCGTTGACATCGCGCATGTCGACCGGGATGATATCCGGGCCATCGTCAATCGGATTTCCCATACCGTCAAAGACACGACCCAAGATATCAGGAGCTACGGCTAATTCCTGACCACTGCCGAGGAAGCGGACTTTGGCTGTCTCGATATTTATCCCGATCGAACTTTCAAAAAGCTGAACCAAAGCGTCTGTGCCATCAATCTCCAAGACCTTACACAGTCGGATCTGTCCATCTGTTAATTCGATCTCGCCGATTTCATCATATTTAACATTTTCGACGCCGCGTACCAACATCAGTGGACCCGCGACTTCTTCAATTGTGCGATATTCTCTTGCCATGCAGCCCTCCGCTAAACTATTGAGTCAAATCAGCCAGCTCTTGACTGACCTGTTCCATTAAAAGATCGTAATTTCTGTCCACATCACTCTCTCTGACATATTTGAAACGAGCGATAGCATCGCGCACCGGCAAGCGGATAATGTCATCATATTCAACCTCTCGCTCCAGTGCTTCTTTCGCCTCATAATAAAAATTCATAATCAAAGATAAGAGGCGGAACTGTTTGCCTAAAGAAGTAAAGGTATCAATTTCATCAAAAGAGTTCTGATGCAAGAAGTCTTCTCTCAAGGAGCGTGCAGCCTCGAGTTTGAGCTGATCGCCTTCGGACAAAGAATCTTGACCGACCAAGCGTACGATTTCCTCGAGCTCCGATTCATCCTGCAGTAAGGCCACAGCATCAGTACGAAGCTTTTTGAAATCCGGCGACAGGCTTTCATTCATCCACTGATCTACCTTGTCTTGGTAGAGGGAATAACTTGTCAGCCAGTTAATCGCCGGGAAGTGTCTGCGATAAGCCAAATCCGAATCAAGACTCCAGAACACTTGAACAATACGCAAAGTAGCCTGAGCTACCGGGTCAGACAAGTCTCCGCCTGGTGGCGAAACTGCGCCGATGGCGGTCAGAACACCGTAGCGATCATCACTTCCGATACAGCGAACCATACCGGCTCTCTCGTAAAAGCTGGCTAAACGCGAGCCAAGATAAGCGGGATAGCCTTCTTCACCCGGCATTTCTTCCAGGCGACCGGACATTTCACGCAGCGCCTCCGCCCAACGTGAAGTCGAGTCTGCCATCAAAGATACGGACAGACCCATATCGCGGAAATATTCAGCGATAGTAATGCCTGTATAGATCGAAGCTTCACGCGCAGCTACCGGCATGTCTGAAGTATTGGCGATCAAAATGGTACGCTCCATCAGAGATTCGCCGGACTTGGGGTCAAGCAATTCCGGGAATTCGTTGAGCACGTCGGTCATCTCGTTGCCACGTTCACCACAACCAATGTAGACGACAACATCTGCTTCCGCCCATTTGGCCAGCTGATGTTGGATTACGGTTTTACCGCTACCAAAAGGTCCGGGAACCATTGCTGTTCCGCCCTTGGCCACCGGGAAGAAAGTATCAATCGAACGCTGTCCGGTAATTAAAGGTTCAGAAGGCGCCATCTTTTCTTTATATGGTCTGCCGATGCGAACAGGCCAACGTTGCATCAAAGTGAGTTCGTGTTCCTGTCCTTGCTCGTCTAGCAATACAGCTACGGTATCTTCCACCGTATACTCGCCGGAAGCAATCGATTTCAGCTCGCCGGAGAGCCGGGGTGGAACCATAATGCGGTGTTGCAGAAGTTTACCCTCCTGCACAGTACCGATTATATCTCCGCCGACTAGCTTGGCTCCACTTTCAACAGCAGCTTCAAATTTCCACAGCTTGTCTCGACGCAACGCCGAAGCCGAAGCTCCACGTTTAATGTTGCTGCCTTCTTTTTCTGCTAAAACATCTAGGGGACGCTGTATACCGTCAAAAATACCGCCAATCAGACCGGGGCCTAATTCAACAGACAATGGTGTCCCTCTGGAAGTGACAATCTCACCCGGGCCCAAACCGGCAGTTTCCTCATATACCTGAATGGATGCTTCTTCACCGTGCATCTCAATAATTTCGCCGATCAGTTTATGCTCAGACACGTCGACAACATCAAACATGTCAGCATCCCGCATGCCTGTAGCAATGACGAGCGGCCCTGAAATTTTGACGATTTCACCTTGAACTACTTTACTCATGACGACTCCTTAAATTATATGTGACTGAGAAGGTCAATGCCGGTTGCTCTGCGCACGGCCGTGCGCAGGGTATCGCGGCCCAAAGAGGGTTCTTCTTGCGCAGACGGAATAATTACAACTGAAGGCAGCCAGACATTGCGCCACTCTTCCATTGCTTCTTCGCCTAATGCGCATGCCAGAGGTTCAGTAACGAAAACAATGGCATAGCCCTCTTGCTGCCATTGTTCCAATATTGCGGCAGCTTCCTCTTTATCTTCGGTAGCCTTAACGGTCATACCAAGAGCGCGAAAACCGATAATACTGTCTAAATCTCCGATTGCTCCAACTTTATTTTTCATTGCTTGCCCTTCTCGACTATTCTCTTACCATAAATCGCGCCGCAAGGCATTCCTCTGTTCAGGGTGCAGGCGGTTACGGATAGCAGCATCTACAATGCGTAGATTCTTAATCTCAAACTCACGTGCTAACACATAAGACAGAGTCAACTCAGGCCCCGACAGGAAATGTCTGCCGCTTTCAATGTGATCTATAAGAATCTGATCGCGGTCACGCACAAATCTGGCAGCTTCGCCACTAGCACCGTAAGTTTCCAGATATGGCACAAAAACACCGTAATCTGCCTTGCTCAACACTTCGCTGATGCGCTCGTCCTCCGCTTCATAGAGTTCTTGCCATTCCTGCTCAGAAATCAGACCCTCAGGTAAAAGGCTGTCTTTATAGGTGGTTTCGGAAAGCGAACGATGACGAACACGAAAGAGGGTTTCCAAGTTAATCAGATCTCGCTGCAAAGCGAAATAGCGGATGAACCAGTCATTACCTAGATCGTCAGCCAATTCCGCCGCTATCATATGTGCTTTCTTATCTAAAGCGCGGTCAATAGCTGCTACTTCGTACGTATCGTAATAAGCTTTCTCGCCCAGATCAATCAGTTCTGTGATCCAAGGCTGCGCAGCGCTCGTGTCACCAACACCGCTAATTACTTCGTAGACTTGAGCTGGATCAATGAGGGAGGGTCTCATCAGAAGATGCGACATCTCGTCTAAACTGCGTTTACTATCCTTAAGATTTTCTTTCAGCATAAATTTCAGATTATGCACATCGGAGAAAACTAAGAGAGCCACTCGGTATGCATCTTGAGGAGCTACTTCTTCCAAAAGATCATAGACGGCACTGCGCTCTTTTTTCAAAGCAGCAGCAAACTCATCTTGCGGATAGCGATGTTCCTGTAATAAAAGACGCAGGTCCTGCAATTCTTCCGCATGAAAAAGACGATCCAATCCGGATTTTCTAAAGAGGTTTACTTCCAAGCTCCTGATCCTTCCTGCAGCGAAGCGCCAAGAGCCGATCTTCTTATTTTTCACCGCCGGTAGGTGCAATTTGTCCATTGCAGGCTTAGTCATCGGTATTTTCCCCACCTTGAATTGCTTCCAGCTGCTCTTGAGCTAGCTGCGACAGTCGCGGTAGATAATTATGGATAACGAGATCGTAAGTTAGATTCTCTTCCATCTTGCCATGCGACACAATAATGCCTCCACGCATTTTGCCGGGTGTGTCGGCCACAGTGAATTTACCTGCCGGCAGTTTGTCCAGGAGGCTATCTGCCAAGTCCTGATCCGCAAGGGATAAGGTGATGACACCTTCCTTGATTTTGTGCGCTTCAATCCAGCTGACATAACGCTCAACACGTACTTCCGCCGGATCTTCAAGCAGTTGCTGTACAGCTAGATCAATCGTACGTCGTACATCATTCTGCTTGGCTGATAAATCACGCTTCCTGCGTTCTGACGAAGCTAGGCTTTCAGCTCGCTGAATCAAGGCCTTAGCATCGTCTTCTGCGTTCTTCCTGGAATCTGCCAGAACACGCTCACGCATCTTCTCAGAACTTTCTTGCTGCTCGCGCACAAATTCTTCTGTCTCAGATTCAATGCGGCTTACTTCAGCTTTGGCATCTTCGAGGATCTTATTTGTGATTCTCTCGATTCCTTCCACGTAGGTACTCCTTAATAGCACTACAGCACTAATTAAACTTGAATGCTAAATACGGCCAAGATGGTAGCAAGCAATGCCAGGATGGCGTAGGTTTCAACCATTACCGCCAAGACAATAGCTTTACCGGTATCTTCCGGACGCTTAGCTACTAAGGCAATTCCCGCTTCCGCTACTTTACCCTGATAAATTGCTGAAAGACAACCAACCAAAATAATCGGTAAAGCGGCGAGCATAAAGCTTATGCCTGCCTGCCATGAGATATGCGTATTGCCTCCTAACATCCCGGATTGATTCATGATCATGAACCAGCTCAAGAGACCGTAAATACCCTGAGTGCCCGGAAGCGCCTGCAAGATCAGAACTCTACCGAAAGCGGAAGGATCTTCAGCCAATACGCCTGTAGCTGCTTCACCAGCCGCACCAACGCCTTTTGCAGAACCTATACCAGGTACTAAAGCTGCAAGTGCCGCTGCTAATAATGTCAGAGCCGGCCCTAGATTTTCCAAAAACATAGATTTTTTCCTCCTCGAAACATTTCTCTACTTACTATTCAAAACGGATTTTCCGTAAAAGTTATCCCCTCACGGTTAACGCCCGTTAAACGGTTTATTTGTTTACTTCGCCTTTTCTTTCTATCTCTACATATTTAGTGTTACGACGGAAAGGTGCAAAATATTCACCTGTACCCTCAAAGAACTTGCCGAAAAATTCGACATACTGCAAACGAGCTGCGTGCACGTAAGCTGATAGACCGGATAAGGCCAAGTTCATCATGTGCCCGACTCCTCCGGCAAGGACGAACATCAAGACTCCGCCAATGCCGCTGCCGCCTGTTGCTAGGATATTAACTACCTGTGCGATAACGCTGGTAGCTAAGACTAAAGCTAGTATTCGAGAGTAAGAAAGAATATCACTCAAGAAACCCGTCAAATTGTTGTACACACTAAGCAAGGCTTGTCCAACACGAACCAGTGGGTTCCAACTGCCACCGCGACCTGCGAAAAGCAGGACTATAACGCCACCGACAATAATCATCCACTTAGCTATCTGCCCCAGAAGCTCTACTGTCGTAGCAGAGCTGACCAAGCCCAGAGGACCGGCCAGCATGAGGAATAATCCACCTATAATCAGGTACCATGAGACATTGTCCAAGAGCCCCCCGATGAGATCACCTGCTATTTGCTTGTTACGAATATCTAAGGCCATGCCGGCGAAAAGGTGCAGCACGCCGAAGAAAAGGCTGAAGGTCAGCAATTTGATCGGATCCTGCATCGGGTCAAACCAAAGGACCGGAAAGTTAACTCTGCCGTCAGTGGCTGCAGTCAGCAAGTCGCCAAAAAAGCCACCGAAGATGAAGCCCCAAACGATCGAAGCTACGGCGGACAAAGTCAGCATCCGCGCCAATTTCCCCATCATGCCTCCAACTTTCGCTTTGAACAGCATAAAGAGGCAGCCTAAAAGGAGGAGCAAACCATAGCCGACGTCAGACAGCATCATGCCGAAAATCACCATATAAAAAGGTGCCATTACCGGCATCGGATCTACTTCCGAAGAGCTGGGAGAACCGTACATCTCGAGGACCACTTCGAAAGATTCAGTAAATTTATCATTTTTCAAAATGACAGGATGCTGCTCATCCTCTTTAGATGCGCGATATGAAACAGCAAGATCAAAATTTTCAAGTAAAAAGCGCTTGATTTCTTCTGCCCTGGCAGCGTCAACCCAAGCATCAAAGTAGAAAGTATATTGAGTGCCGGAAAGCTCACGTTCGACACTCTCTTTATCGGCACGCACCTGTAGCACGTCGTGGTAGAGCATCAACTGCAGACGCTGATCTGCGACCTCTTGCATCTGTTCAATTTGCCGCTCAATCTCTTCTTCCAAAGATTTTTCTTGCCGGGCAAGCATGTCGAGAGTTTGCCTAGCCGTCCCGACGAGTGATTGCGTAGGCAGAGCTTTAAACTCATATGCCGCCAATCTGGCTCGTAAGTGCGGGGCATCTTCTTTCATATCAACAAAGGCCAAGAGCGGGGACTTCGCTTCCGTGCTGCCCAGATGAAACACCGTAGCGGTCGTCATCTCTTCGTTAATTTCCGCCCTCAGCTCGTTTAGACTGCGCTCATCTCGTAAAGTGCCGTAGATGATCTCAGTTAATTCTGTTTCCCGTATTGACAAGTCTAAAGCTATGTCGCGCCAAGGAAGTAACTCTTGCTGTCTTTGTGCCAGCGAATTCAATTCGGAGCGCAATTTGTTCTCTCGCTCTAGTGCTGATTCATATTTGAAAAAAAGCTGACGAGCAAATTCAATGTCATCATCGGACATCTCAAATTCAGCTTCGGAAACTCTTGGCTTGCCGGAGAACATCGCCTTCTTCTCGGGAAAACGTCGCTCTATTGTCTCAAGTGTGCGCACTAAACGATTACGCAGATCGACATTTTCTGCAAAGTCACCGGATGAGGCGGTCTTATTACTCTCTTCTGTCTCAAGCTTGGCTTCGATCACTTGAATTGCGCCCTGCTTCATCAGAGCTTCCAAAACGGCATCCCTCTCTTGAGACATGCCAACAACAGTCATGTAGCTCATCTTAGAAATCGCCAAGGAGAGTCACAATCCTTTCTGCTAGCGCGTTCGCGGCCTGCTTCACAGCGGGAGAACTGGCCTTGCTAGTTTCTTCATCAGCTTCGCTGGAAACTGCGGCTAAAACCTCGCGATACCTCGCTTCAGCTGCTTCCATAATCTCCTGCCGCTCAAGCTGCGCATCCTTGTACGCCTGATCGACAAATCTCTCAGATTCTTGGCGCGCTTCTTTACGTTTTTCCGCTGCATCTTCCCGCGCATCGTTTCTCAACTGATCCGCGGATGCCTCTGCGGCGCGAATTTTCTCAATGAAATCTTGATCTGCCACGAAAATTACATCCTCTCGATCTTGTCTCCACAATTTTGAACAGGTCAAAATGAAAATGCTTTAAATAGTATACTTTTTTTCTACAAAATTACACAAGAACCATATTAACACGAACTAAAGAGATAAATAAGCTTTTAAGAAATTTTAGCGAATCCGCCAAAGCACATTTTCTTTTGTCGTCACATTGTATTAACATTCTTTATGTAAGCTACGAAAAGATTGACTGATCATGCCTGCTGTACTTTCCGTTTTTTGATTATCAGTCAAATTTCAGTTTGGATGAGGATGAATTTTTAATGGCAAGATATTGTTTTTATTGTGGACGAGAACTTGAAGATAGTGAAAAATGCTATTGTCGCGCCCGCACCAGAGCTGAATCGGCTGCTAAAACTGCTGCTTCCTCTTCCAATGTAAAGCAAGATCCTTCAACGAGCGATCCTCGCACAGGTTCAGAGGGTGGTCAAAGAACCGGCACAAACTCCGCCACTTATACACAAGGAACGACAAGTTCTGCCTCAGATTCAAATTCTACAGCAACGTCCTCCGATGCAAAATCCAAGCGTCAAACAGCCAAAGCAAAACGCCAAGCAGCGAAAGCAAAGCGCAAGGCCGACCGTGAGCGTATGCGCGCAGCTCGAGCTGAGGGCAAAAGGCGTACTCAAGCGGAAAAGAATCGTCGCCGTCAATCTTATAGCGGCGGTGCTGCCGGTTTTGCTGGAAGCAATAGAACGAGCGGAGTACAGGATCTGCGTGCTTTCGGCCGTGAACTGCTGCAGTTGTTCTTGCGCCCGGCAGATGCCATCAAGTCGCAGGCTATCCCCTACTGGTCGCTCTCACATACAATTTTTCTGATCGCCAGTGTTTTGCTGGGTGGCGCTCATATCAGTTTCGCCAATCGCTGGCTCTACTCGCTCCTCTTTAATGATCAACTGAATCCACCTGCACTGGACGGAGTCGGCTTATACTTTAGCGGCGTTCTGATGACCGGTTTTTTCCTACTTCTCTATGCAGCTATCCTCTGGGTACTGGCACGCTTCCTCTTCCGCCAGGGCGGTCTTCCGTTCTCGCACACTCTGGCAGTGGGCAAGACAGCTTGGGCTTATCTGACTCTCTTCATGCTAGTAGCTCTGCCGACCACAATGCAGGGCGGTTTCTTTGGGCTGCTCTTGGTCCTGATGGGCTTCGCCTTCTCCTGCTTAGTGTACGCACGATCTATAGCTGTGATTACGCATCTGAGCGACAATCAAGCTCTTAATCTGACGGTGGTTTCACTGCTCCTCTTTACATCACTGTTTAGCGCATCAATCGCAGTTTTCCAAACTTTACTGCTCCCTTAAAAACTGAATGATTTAGTTTTCCGAGGTCTTCTAAAAAAAATTAAATGCTCTACTATTCTACTGCCGCAAATTTGCGGCAGTAATGCTATACTTTTATTTCTTTTAGTGTAATAATAAGCCGGTCTTAGTGGGATGAGTCTTTTTTAGGGGAATCAAATGATTAGAAAAATCATGCGCCAAATGGCGTGGTTTATCGACGCCTTTAAAATTGAATATCTAATTGGCCTGATCGCCATGATTCTCAGCAATATCGCAGGTGTTGTTCCTACGCGCTTGGCCGGATATCTTGCCGATCGCATTATCACACAAGACATCAGCTTTGAGATTTTTCTAAACTATGTACTCCTATTAGTGGGGTTAGTAGTTATAAATTTCTTCCTCAACTATTTCTGGAATTACTATATTTTTAAGAGTGCGGATGTGTCTCCCCTTCTGGCACGACAGATTAGCGCACGTAAGATCTTTTCTCAGAGCGCGCCCTTCTTCAGCAAAAACACCACAGGCAGCCTGATGGGTAAAGCGACCAATGACGTCAATTTCATTGCGGACATGGCCGGCTACGGAGTAATGACGATGTTTGACTCCAGCCTCTATCCTGCCACTATTCTGGCTTTTATGCTGTCGATATCTTGGAAACTGACCTTGATTACCGTGCTGCCCTTACCCCTCCTGCTCTTTGCTTCGAAAAAGATCGGTGCCCACTTGTATGAGGAGTTCGACGATGCACAGCGCGCCTTTGACGCCATGAACGACCACGTTCTGGAAAACGTCTCCGGCGTCCGCATTGTGCGAGCTTATCGCCTGGAACAAGCGCAAACGGAACGCGTCGATGAATTGGCTGAAGAAATGTACCGCAAGAACATGCGCGTGGCCAGCTGGTCCGCCCTCTTCATGCCGGCGTCACGCTTAGTCTCCGGTATGACTTACGTAATAGCCATCGCTTTAGGCGCGGGTCTGATCCGCGACGGCGAAATCACACTGGGCGCTCTGATTTCCTTCGTGTTTTTCCTCGGCATGATGACTTGGCCCATGATCTCCATGGGTGAGTTTATTAACGTATCGCAGCAGGGCTCTGCTGCGATGGAACGCTTGCAGGGAGTCTGGGATTATCCCGAAGACATGTCTGATCCGCAGAACAGCCTGCCGCTGGAGAAGCTCGGTGACGTTGAATTCGATAATTTCTCCTTCGCTTGGCCTGAACATGAGGATAACGTGCTCGAGGACATCTCCTTTACGATCAAGGAAGGCCAGACCGTCGGTATCGTCGGGCGCATCGGCAGTGGAAAGACTGCACTTTTGAAACAGATTTTGCGTTTTTATCCACAAAAAGCTGACCAGCTCAATGCTTCGACGAGCGAGTTAAAGAGCCTCCGCATCAATGGACAGCCGATTCAAAAATATCGCCGCAGCGATATTCGCCGCCTGATTGGCTACGTACCGCAGCAGACTATACTTTTTTCAAAAACCGTCCGAGAAAACATACTGCTGGGTTGTCACACAGAGTCAGAAATATGGCCTTTGACGGCAGAGGACTTGGCGGAAGAAAAGCACTTACGCAAACTGAGCTTCCGCGATCTTAATCGCGAGATGAAAGCGCGAACAGAAGCTGCGCCGAGTGGGGTTTTCTATTGGGACGAGCCGGACTGTGCCCCGGAAAAAGAGGAAGATACGTCCTCCTATTATGACTGCGATGCGGACTTTCAGCTTGCGCTTGACACTGCGGACTTTTTTAAGGATTTAGATAGCCTGCCGCGCGGTCTGGAAACTTTGGCGGGTGAAAAAGGCATCGCCCTCTCCGGTGGGCAGAAACAGCGTATAGCCATTGCCCGTGCCCTAATATCCAATCCGGAGCTATTGATCTTAGATGATGCATTGTCTGCTGTGGACGGCACCACGGAGGAGAACATCCTGCGTGAGCTACGTCAGCAGCGTCAGGGTAAGTCTACCGTGATAAGCGCACACCGCTTGTCTGCCGTGATGGAAGCAGATTTGATTTTGGTCTTGGAAGATGGCAAAATCGCCGCACGCGGCACACACGATGAACTGATGGCCGCCGGTGGCTGGTACAAGGAACAGTATCTGAAGCAACAACTGGAGCGAGGCAAAAACTGATGTCAAATACTCAGGACAAAAAAACACGCAAAGCAAAAGAAAGAGCAAGCCTGAAAAGAATTCTGGCTCTGACTTCGCGCGTCAAAATGCCCCTGAGCATCGGTATCACGCTGTCCTTGATTTCGGTTCTCTTTGATCTGGCCGGACCCTACCTAGTGGGGCGGATTATGGACAATGAGATTTCCGTGCACGGCCAGGTGGAGCCTAGGAGCTTTTACCTGCTGATCTTTTTGTATGCGCTGGCGGTTTTGGCTTCTGCCCTGACTCGCTATCTAGGACAGATCAGCAATCAGAAGGCAGCCAACACCGTTTCCAAGAGTGTGCAGAAGGATATCTTCCGCCATGTGCAGAAGCTACCGATCGCCTATTTCGACTCTTTGCCCGCCGGCAAAGTAGTCTCGCGTGTCACGAACGACACTCAAGCTCTGCGTTCCTTCTTCCAAGTTGTGCTCTCGCAAATACTGACTGCGGTGCTCTATTCCTTGGGCATCCTGATAGCCCTGGCCAGCCTTGACCTGCGCTTGCTGGCGATCGCCGCTCTGTCCTTCCCTGCCCTTTTCTTCTTGTTCCGCGACTACCGGCGCAAGGCATCAAGATTGAATTATCAGTACCGCCGCGGAATTAGTGAGCTCAATGCAAGCTTGAACGAAAACATCGAAGGAATGGAAGTAATCCAGGCTTTTGGCAAAGAGCGCACCATGTACGAAGACTTCAATCAAGTCAATGAGTATGTCTACCACAAAGGTCTGGGCATGACCCAGCTCTTGGCTTACAACACTCATACCGCAACAGGAGCACTCAATTACTTGCTGCTGGCTTTGGCTCTGCTTTATTTCGGCTACGGCCACCTCAGAGGTGCTTATTACGTGCCCGTCGGACATCTTTATATCTTCATTGACTATATGATTCGTTTCTTCGGTCAGATGAATAACGCCATGACTAGGCTGGGTGAACTGGAGCGTTCGCGCAGTGCTGCCGATCATGTCTTTGAACTCTTGGATGAAAAAGCACCTGACTTCGGTGGCGAAGCGCTGCCGGTAATAGAAGGAGCGATCGAGTTTGAAGACGTTACCTTCGCCTATAAGGAAGACGAGGACGTTCTCTGCGAAATCAACTTCAGCGTCAAAGCGGGTGAAACTGCAGCCTTTGTTGGTCAGACAGGCTCCGGAAAATCCACTCTGATGAATCTGATCTTCCATTATTATTCACCGCAGAAAGGGCGCATCTTGATCGACGGCCACGATATCGAAAGGCTGAACGAAGACGATTTGCGCTCCCATATGGCGATCGTTTCTCAAGATCCATTCCTCTTCGCAGGCACCATCGAATCGAATATCAGTTTGGGTCGAAAAGACTTGGACAGCGATGCCGTACGCCATGCTTTGCTTGAAGTCGGGGGTGAACACTTCCTCAGCAAGCTAAAAGACGGACTGGCTACAGAGGTCAAAGAAGGCGGGAAAGAATTTTCTTCAGGCGAAAGACAGCTGATCTCCTTTGCACGGGCTCTGGCTCAAAACCCGACTATTCTCATACTCGACGAGGCTACCTCACATGTCGACACAGATACCGAAGCGATCATTCAGCGCGGTATCGAGCGACTGGCTCAGGGCCGCACGACCCTCATTATCGCGCACCGCCTCTCCACTATTCGCCATGCGGAAAGCATCTACGTCCTCGATCAAGGCTGTATCGTTGAAAGCGGCAGCCACGATGAACTCATGCGCCAAGAAGGTATCTACTCCAGCATGGTGGCGGCACAAGGAATGGAACGAAACGTGCTACACTAAACTCGTTGACGTCCTGCACTTAGCTTAGATTTATCCTCATTAATAGAAGGAGGAAAGGCGATGCTCTTATTTATCGGTATTGAAAATTGGATGAGCTATCGTGAGCCGTACGGCTTTTCTATGATGGCTACTCCCAGCGAGACCTACTCTTCACATTTGTCACACATTCCTGGGGAACGCAGTGTCCTACCTATAGGTATTCTCTTCGGCGGCAATGCTTCGGGAAAATCAAACTTTTTGGATGCTATAGCATATTTGCGCGGCCTGGTATTAGGGCAGTTCAGCCCCGAAGACAGCTTGCCCTTCCTCTTAGATAAGGAAAAGCGCCAAGCGGCAACAAATTTCCAGATTGAATTTCTCTGTCGTGAGAAACTGATGCGCTATCAGCTCTCCATAAATCGTGAACGCGTCCTCCATGAAGCACTCTACGAGCTGGGTCAAGATCTGAATGTTGCGGCTACGGTTTTTCTCAGGCTTGAAGATGAGATCGTCGACTCTGATAGTTTAAGTGCGGAAGCACTGGCAACCGCTACGGACTATCTAGACTGCGACAATTCCGATCATCTACTCTTAAGGCAACTGATTATAGACTCTGACCAGGCAGAATGCGCCTATACATGGTTCAATGAATGTCTTTCGGTTCAAAACAGCCGCTTCTCCAACGATGAACGTTTCGATTTAATGGATTCACTCAGCGAAAAGCCTCAACTTCTAGATTTGATCAACAAGCTACTACCCTTATTGGATAATGGTATTGATCATTTCGAAATTGATACCCAAAACAAAAAGCAGCTCGTTGCCATCCATCACGATTCAAATGGCGATGAGCTACGCTTTCCCTTGCGTCAGGAAGCCTCCGGTGTCAGCAATCTTCTAGAGATTCTGCCACCACTGATACTCTCGCTGGATGATGAAGTTTCTGAGGCCCACATAATGGTCATAGACGAGTGGGATCGCAATCTACACAGCCTCCTCTCACTGGAGCTCTTGAACTTCTTTCTGGAACAACGGCGGCCCGAGGTACGCACGCAGCTAATTGTGAGCAGCCACGACCTCAACTTGCTGAATCGCGAGATGTTCCGCAGCGATGAACTATGGATCACAGAAAGACTCTCCGACGGCAGCTCGACTCTGCTTCCGCTATCGGATTTCGGCGCGTTGGAAGATGAAAATATGGACTATCGCCAACTCTATCTGGAGGGGCGTCTGGGAGGTGTCCCTAATTTAAACGCCTTCATTCTCAGTGATTGGCCACAGGATTCAGAGGAATAATATGAATGAAAGCAATAAGAAAACTAATTTTGATTCTCCGTTTGAAAATTTAAATACTATCGCCCGCTCGCAATGGCAGCGCCGCTCCGGTGACCGACCTTTAGTGCGTCAGGTTTACGTTTCCTGTGAAGGAGTAGTCACAGAGCCTGAATATTTTGAGAAGCTACGCCCCTTTGTGCGCGACAATTATCGCCTCGTAATCGTGAAGAGAAAAAGAGAAGAAGTCGGTCACTCCTCCCCGCCCCATATCCGCCGCAAGATTGAAAACTACCGCCGCGTTCGCCGCATCAATCTCAATGTCGAGGACGAACAATGGCTGGTCTTTGATGTCGATTCCTGGACGCCCAACCAATTCGCTGAAACCTATCGTTGGGCCGCTGCCCGCAAGAATAACTTCCTCGGCATCAGCAATCCCGACTTTGAATATTGGCTACTTTTGCACTTCGAAGATCCGCTGGATAAACTCTCTCCTGAAGGCATCAAGGCGCAATTGCGTTATTACATTCCCGATTATGACAAGCACATGCCCGATTACGACTTGACGGCGGAGGTTTTGAAGCGAGCCATGGATCGGGCACGTCGTCGCCACTGGTTGGATATTGGGAAATCTGTACCCCAAAAGATTGCTCGCAGCAATCAAGGCGCAGCATATCAAGAGCGCTGGGATAATCTCCTGAAACTGGCGGAGAAATATAATTATGAAAAACCCGAAGAGATGGCTGAGGCGGCTTTCAGTAAAGAGAATGGTTCCACGGTCTATTTATTGGCCGAACATCTTGTCGGCAAACACCCTAAGCGTGATGTCGAGCGCAGTTATGAAAGGCGTCTCCGCTTCAGCGGATCTCGGTCCGGCTTGGAAGGGCGACGGTTGAGAATGTTTGAAATATGAAAAACAGTGAGATAAAAGTATTCTGCCGTGACCTGAACCGGCACGGTCAAGCTGTCTGCGTCGAAGTAAATGACGACGGCGAACTGGATAATAAGAGCAGGGTCATCTTTGTAGATGGTCTATTAATGGGCGAAAGTGGCTTCGTTGAGGTCATGGAGACGCGTAAGAACTATCGCGTTGCCAGGTTGAGCAGACGTATTGACGACAGTCCTGATCGTGTGGATATGCCCTGCGCAATCGCCGATGACTGCGGAGGCTGCCAAATTCAAGCGCTGTCCTACCCCGCCAGCCTGCGCTGGAAAGAAAATAGTGTTCGCCAAAGCCTTGAACGGATCGGCACAATTGATGTTGAAAGTTTGGTTCAACCTATCATCGGCGCCAGCGAACCTTACACACATTATCGCAACAAAATGGTGTATCCGGTGGGCTCCGATGCAGCCGGGTCGCCTGCTCTCGGCTTTTTCCGTGCGCGCAGCCACGATTTGGTGACAACCCCGGTTTGCCTGATTGAGCCTCGGTCCGGTGCGCGCTTAAGGGAATTACTGCCGCAACTAATGCTTAAGCACGACATCAGCGCCTACGACGAAAAAACTCATACCGGAGATCTTCGCTTCGTGACTTTGCGCGTCGCCCCTACTTTGGGCAAAGATGAGTCGGAAAAGCAGATGATCATTCTCACGTCACGCGTAGAAAAGGATGCCTACCTCACCCTAGCTGCTGATTTGCTGCAGGAGGAAGGTGTTGTTTCTGTCTATCTCAATATCCAAGCGCAGCGCAGCAACGTTATTCTAGGCGACAGATATATTTTGCTAGGAGGAGACGAGCAGCTCTCCTTCACTTTCGATGGCATTAAATTCGCCCTGTCTCCCGGGGCTTTTTTCCAAATCAATTACGAACAGACAAGCAAGCTTTATCGTCTCATCTCGTCTCTGGTCGAGGATACTCATGCAAAGCGCGAGCTCTACGATATCATCGATCTCTATTGTGGAGTCGGCTCGATCGGTCTCTATGTTTTAAACGACTTGAGAAAAGATTCTACTGCTGCCCTGCCCCACTTGCTCGGCCTCGAACTAATCGCAGAAGCGGTTGCCGATGCTAAGCAAAACGCCGAGCTCAATGCGTTCGCTCCTGAAGACTATGATTTCGTCCGTGCGGCCGCCGATGAGAGCTTAACTTACATAACTGAGGCTGACTCGGAGCGCACCTTGCTCATACTTGACCCACCGCGTAAAGGACTGGATGCAGCTTTGCTGTCCACTCTTGTCGAAGAAGGACCCTCTCACCTACTGTATGTTAGCTGTAATCCTGCCACTTTAGCACGAGACTTGAAAGAATTGACGGATGTTTATGAGATATGTTTGATCCAGCCGGTGGATATGTTTCCGTGGACGACTCATGTTGAGACGGTAGTATTGATGTCAAAGGTGAATAAGTAAAGGTGTAATAAGATAAGCAAATAAAGGCTTTCCGTGGTTTAAGGGCTGGTTCTAAACAGGAAGGATAATCACGGATTTTTATTTAGAGGGAACTTATCTAAGAAAGTTGAATTTGTAAATTTGCTCACTGGCAGATTTATTGGTGTGGTGAGTTGATATGATTACTGACAAAACAGTAGTGAGTTGATATGATAGCTATCGCGACTATTCAGAAGGATTATGTGTACGATTCAAATTTGTATTTATAAGCTGAATCATTAGACACCAATCCATCGGTAAAAATAGTTATTATATACTTGCCGGTTACATATTTTGATTACAGGAATCACAAAATGGTATTAAAATGGATGTTTTTACAATACTAACAAAAACTGCGCCCATTAATAATACTATATGTGCTTAAATTATTATCTTGACTATTTTTTGATAATAGTTAAGATTGACATAGAATTACGTGGAGGTGGCCTGGTGCTAACAGAACTAATTGATGTATCACAAATTGAAAGTTTATTATCATTTAATGCAATGCGGATAGATACACTTGAAGCTAATTTTATTGATGAATACTATAATAATATTGGAAACAATGATGTTGATTTCCTATCGAAGAATAAAGATTTGGATAAGTTGAGTGATAGACAAAAAATGATTGTTTATCATAGTACGATTATGGAGATTTCAACAATCGCTTTATCTGCGACACTTGCTAAACACAAGATTATTCACAACAATAAAGAACTTAAAAATATTTTCCCCTTTTATAATGAAGTAGCTAACAACTTTAATGATATAATATTGTATTCAACTTTTTTAAACGCAAACACATCTGATGTTGAAGAATTGTTGATTACAACACTGACAGATAATATAACTTTGGTATCCAGAAAAAGTTCAGGATCTGAAATAACTCCTAAGAGCATTGTTGATTTTATGCTTGATAGTGTTGGATATGATAACGAATCCGTACTTGATTCATCAATTCTTGAACCGGCTTGTGGGACAGGAAGATTTATTTCACAAATCATTAAGAGAATTATTTCTCAAGATGTTGATAAGACAAGGTTTTTACAGCTCATAGCTGACAAAAAAAGGGTAGTTGCATATGATATAAACCCTTTAAATACCTTTATTTCTAAAATAATTGTAACCCTTAATTTTATTTGTGAGTACAAAAGTCTCAATATTGATGACGTTGTTTATTTGTTTAAACATATACCTTTCGTTACTAAAGATGTATTAAGAGAAGAGATCTCAGGGTTTGATTTTGTGATAGGGAATCCTCCATACATTAGATTGCAAAATTTACCACTAGAAACCAGAAATTACATTAAGGACAATTATATAAGTTCGACTGGAAGGTATGATGCTTATGTTTGTTTTATTGAGGCGGCAATAAAATCGTTAAAAAATGAAGGGAAATTTTCCTTCATTACTAGTAACAAGTATTTCACAGCAAATTACGGTGTAGGTATAAGAAACTTTATTGCAAATAATTTAGAGGTGTCGTTGCTATTTGACCTTACTGACACAAAGTACTTTGAAGCTGCTGTATTACCAGCAATTATATCAGGGGAAAAATGTACATCTCCTGTTAATTCTGACGTCCCATTCTGTCACATAAAGATGAATACTAATGACAGCACAAGCGCTGAACGTATTGATGATATTTTTAAATTCACATTAGCCAAGCTAGAGTCAAAGAAAAATCATAAAGGGAACTATATTATCAATAATCATAGATTTGAAATTCCTGTTGAATTTGCCTATTCAAAAGTTGAGATTCCGAAGAGCGGAGAACAATGGAACTTTTCATCATCAAAAGATGATGAAAATAAAGCAAAAATTGAATATGCAAGCTTATTGAGACTTTCAGATATCTTTGATATATGTGTTGGTATTAAAACCACAGCTGATACTGTTTTTGTGAAACCTATGACTAAAGATTTCATACTTAAGAATAAGTTTGAAAAAGAGTTGATACATCCTCTTATTCAGAGCTTTAATGTTGAGAGATGGAAAATCAAATGGGATGAAAATAACAAGAAAGATAGGTTCATACTGTTTCCACATATTGATGATAATGGGAAAACAAAGGCAGTAGACTTATCCCTGTATCCTATGGCTAGCCAATATTTGCACGATAATGAAGAGATTTTAAAGGCTAGGAAATATTTGGCAGAGTCAAAAACTAGACAGTGGTATGAATGCTGGGTTCCTCAAACGTTAGAGAAGTTTCAAAAGAAGAAGATTGTTACGAGAGATATAGTTTCACATAACTCTTTTGCAATTGATTTTGAAGGTCGTCTATGTCAAGGGAATACGTTCTTTCTCGATATGAATGAATATGCTTTATCTAAAACAGGCTTTAGTGGAACGGAAGAAGATTTTTTGTTTTACATATTAGGTATATTAAACTCAAATGTATTGGAATACTATCAAAAACTAATTAGCGGAAGTTTGTATTCTAAAAAGTATAGATATACAACAGGAAATCTTTCTAGATGGCCGATTAGGAAGTTTCCTAACAATGAAATAGGGAACAGGATTATTGAAATCGTTAAAAGGTTGATTGAATCAGGGAGCACATATAAAGGAGAAGAGGAACTGAATGAATTAATCTATTCACTATATGGTTTAACTTCTACAGAAGTTAGTGAGATTGAAAGTTTTCTTAAATCAAATACATAATAACTCCAGAAAAAACCCTTTGTATTTCACGTTCATTACTGAAATACAAAGGGCTTTTTTTATATAAATAAACTATTGGGTAGCGGAATTTGAAGTTTTCCGTTAATTATGTTGCCTTCCATTCTTGGGAAAAAATCAAAAAAGTCTTCACCATTTACAATAAATAGGTTTTTCAGTTCAACCTCTGTACCATTAGTGATTCCATAAAAAATAGCGTATCTTACATCACTAGGGGTTACAGCATATGTTCCCAAAGATATCGGTAAGGGATCTGTGCTATTAGGTGATATTAATCCTAAGTCAATAGTGGGTGATGTCTGGAGTTTCACTTCTAACAATTGATTCAGAACATCAGGGAATTGGCCATTATCACTAAAATCATTGTATCCTAGACAACTACAGATTAGTTTGTGTAATTCTCCGCCTCTATTTCTTTCTTGCACAATGCCAGAATCAATGATTTTTTTACCTACAAGAGGCTTCAATCGCTCGAAAAGGGTATTAATGGGTAATAACTTCTGAGGAACAGGTAATGAAGTTGGATTGTAATTAATTAGACTCGATATTCCTGCACCAATAAAACGAGATAGTGCAGTTGTATCAGAAATCGAAAAAATCTCAGCAGATGGGTTCTGCCTTACCCTTAAGATCGCTTGATGCTTGATAGTTATTGTTCCGGTAGTATCATACTTTGCCAAGTCTTCGCCTGTTAAAACTTTTATTTTAATGACCATATCATTCTCGTCTAGTTTGATGATAACATATCTTCTGTCCATTGTTATTATTTCATTCCAGATTTGTAAGTTGTTCGATTTTTGTATATAAACATCAAAATTTTGTGCTAAAAAACGGGGCTGGCACTTTTTAAAACTTTTCGGGATAGGGTAGCCAAGAGCATCACACACAAGAGATTTTATAACCTTAGATCTAGTTCGAAGTGCTAATCCATCAAAACTTTGCCCAACAAGTTTATGTGTTAAAATTCTCTCAAGATCCAGTTCATCAATTAGTAAATCATTGTTGATATCATATATGGTATTTTTAGATTCTTTTATTTGATCTATGATATTTCTTAAATACGGGTCCATTATATTCCTCCTTAAAACTATGTGTACTAGATTAAAATAAACAGATTATTAAAATATATGTTAATTGTGGGTGGTCTCTACAATATCATGTAAATCACAATTTAATGCATTACATATCCTAACCAAAACATCAGTATTAACGTTTTGTCCCTTACCTAGTTTTGCAATTGAAGCAGAACTAAGACCGGTAACTTTTCGAAGATCTTGCTTAGTCATTCCTCTATCTATCAACAGTTTCCATAATCGTTTGTAGCTTAGACTGATA
>CAYFTG010000020.1:0-24013 GCA_964346175.1 uncultured Mageeibacillus sp. | reverse complement strand
ACGCCGATCGCGCGAGCAACAGGCACAGACAAATTAACTGTTTCATCTTCGAGTCCATCCAGAGCTACTCCGCGAATGTCACTACCATTCTGTAAAGCGAGCCAGTTAAAATCATGTCTTTGCATGAAAGCACCTCCTATATTAAGTTTGATCTTTTTCCTTGGGGGGTGGTAATTGATTAAGTGGATTTTTGTCCACAGCGTTATGTAGCTGTTTATTATCAATATGGGTATATATCTCGGTCGTTGCCACTGATGAGTGCCCCAAAATAGCTTGCAAGCTCCTAATATCGACTTCTCCGTATTGATACATCAGGGTAGCAGCAGTGTGTCGTAATTTGTGTGTAGAGTAGCGTTTGGGATCGAGGCCGGCAGAGATAATGTACTTCTTTATCACGTTCTGGACTGCGCGCGGTTGCATCCTTGTCCCGAGACGCGAGATAAAAAGTGCGTTTTTATCTCGCTTTTTGGATTCAAAACGATCCGGCAAATAATCCTGTATGGATCTGATACAGGCACCGTTGAGATAGATAGTACGCTCTTTGCTGCCTTTTCCCATGACTGTGAGACGATCTTCCTTGATGTTGGGAATATCTATCGAACATAGCTCAGCCAGACGCAAACCGCAGTTCAAAAATAAAGTCAGTATACAGTGATCGCGGGTGGCATAGCGTGTGTCAGACTCTGCAGCCGCTGAAAGCAGCTCTTTGCTCTCTTCCAAGCTAAGATGTCGCGGTAATTTCTTGATCTGTTTGGGGCTCTCTATGCGCTCCGCAATATTCTCTTCTAAAATGTTGGCGTTGGTACAGAGATAACCGAAGAAACTGCGCAAACTAGATATGCGACGTGCTCTGGTGGCAGGTGAAGTGTCCCTGGATGCAGATAACCAGCTGATGTAGGCATACATGTCACTTAGTTTGATACTTTTCAAATACTCATCATCTATGACTGAGAGATCAATCTCATCCCATTCGGGATCCTCAGGTTCAGTACTTTCGCGCGGGCGCAAGAGGAAACGGAAGAACATAACGAGATCATAGCGATACTGGTGGATCGTTCCCGGAGCTCGCCCTTTAATCGCCTGGAAAAAACCTAAAAATTGCTCGAGGCGGAGAAAGCTATCTTTTGATTTATTCTGCTCAGATTGTGACATAGCTACATTATACGCTATATTTATTGTTAATAATGATATCATTGTCTGTGACAATTTCTTTGTCTTAATTTAGTTAAAAGCCCCCTGTGGCTAAGGAGAAGATAATGGAAAAACTTCGTGTAGGTATTGTCGGAGCTACTGGTCTGGTCGGTCAGACTTTTATTTCTTTACTGGAGAATCATCCTTGGTTTGAGCTAAGCGCACTCTTTGCTTCACCACGTTCCAAAGGTAAGACATATGTTGAGGCCATGGAAGGACGTTGGCGTTATGCTGCCGAAATGCCCGCAAAGGTAAAAAACATGCAAGTCATGGGTACAGATGAAATCGCAGCTCTTGCCTCTGACCTAGATTTCGTTTTTTGCGCCGTCGATATGGAAAGAGAGAGCTTAGTACAGCTGGAGGAAGGGATAGCTAAGTTGGAGATCCCTGTCATTTCAAATAACTCTGCTATGCGCTGGACGCCGGACGTGCCCATGATTATCCCGGAAATCAATCCCGAACATACGGTCTTAATCGATTCGCAACGGAAGAGACTAAATACTAAATACGGCTTTATTGCAGTGAAACCCAATTGCTCGATACAATCTTACGTGCCGGCCATAACTGCTTTGCTGGATTTTGAACCGGAGGAGATCTTTGTCAGCACGTATCAGGCTGTATCCGGCTCAGGCAAAACCTTGGCGACTGCGGACGAAATGCGCAATAATGTAATTCCTTTCATCGGTGGGGAAGAAGAGAAGAGCGAATGGGAACCTTTACGAATCTGGGGGCGAGCTAAAGGAGGTTCAGTTGAACTGGCCCGCAAGCCAATCATCTCTGCGCAATGTTATCGCGTATCGGTAGAGTATGGGCACACTGCTGCCGTTTCCATCCGCTTCCGTAAAGACATCACTAAGGCTGAAATTCTTGAACGCTGGGAGGATTTTCAGGGTCATGAATCGGTTAGAGATCTGCCCTCAGCTCCAGCTAAGTTCTTGGAGTATCGGGCGGAAGACAACAGGCCTCAGCCGCTTTTAGATGCTATGGCAGGCGGGGGGATGGGCATCACCATCGGACGGCTGCGCAAAGATCCAATCTTTGACTATAAATTTACTTGCCTCTCACATAATTTGATTCGTGGAGCTGCGGGCGGAGCTGTTTTGACAGCGGAACTGCTTATAAAACAAGCTTACTTGAAACGGAAATAAGGACCGAATGACGAAGAGACATAAATAATGCTGAAAGAACTTGAAACCGAAATCGGTGCAATAACGGATAGTGCCTATAAAAGTGTTGACTGCCTAGATCTAGGTCTATGGCTTGGCTTTGGGCTGATGGTGAACGGCGCGGAAACCATCAGGGTAGAGGACAGTGTCGGACGGATTCTTGATGCTTATAGCTTGGAAAATGCGGAAGTATTTGCGGTATCAAACTATATCCACGTCAGCGCCCGTAGCCGTTCCGGTAAACCGATCAGCTTTGGCAAGCGCCTACACGGAAGCGTTTCCTACAATCTGGATAGAGTAGATCGCTTAAATGCATTGGCGCGTCGCATTACGAGCGAAACACCGGATCCTGTTGAGGCACTGGAAGAAGTCAAGACCATCCTAGATGCGCCCGGTTATTCCTTCATTGTGCACGCTCTTGCAGTAGCTGTCTCTGGTTTTGCCTTTTCCTTATTATTAGGCAGCGAGCTCGTACCTGCATTATGGGCGATGACTTCGTCTTTTGTCATGATAAACATATTACGTCCCGTAAAGAAATACTACTCAAACCCGATATTAATTAATGTATTAGGGTCTATACTTATAACTTTATTTGCTTGGCCTGTTAAGTATACAATTTATAGCTCTGATCATCTTTTGATGATGACGGCATCGTTTATGTATTTTTTCCCCGGAATTGCCTTAATCAACAGCACACGTGACTTAATGGCAGGAGATTATAGCGCAGGCCTAGCCAAGTTGATAGAAGTGCTTTTGTTAGCTATTTCTGTCGCTGTCGGTTCAGGTGCAACCTTGGCCTTGCTTAGCAAAATCTGGCCAATAGCATAGGAGGGCGATATTATGGAAATTATTCAATCAACATTTTTCGCTTTTATAGCCAGCTTCGCCTTCATGATTGTGTTTGAGGTGAGGGGAAAGGCTTTGCTCATCGGTAGCATCGGAGGGGCAATCAGCCAACTCAGTTTGGAATTAGGTCAACTAGTTGAATACTTTCATTTTCTACTTCCATTTTTTTTCGCATCGATAATTTTGACACTCTATTCAGAAATCATGGCACGCGTCATCAAGAAACCTGCGACTGTCTTTTTGATCGGAGCTTTATTTCCATTAGTACCCGGAAGAGGAATTTACCAGTCAATGGTTTATTTTGTCGAAGGACAACAGGGAGCATTTTTCAGAGAGCTTCAGGAAACTTTAGCCATTACCGGAACCTTGGCTATGGGCATAATGATTGTGTCAGTAATCTTCAGAAATTTCCGTTTGCGTTCCTACTTTAAAGAAGAAGAGCAGATCTGAAGACTGTTAATTTTTTCAAGCTATCTAAAGAGAAGAAGTGCCTGTATCTGTAAAATTGCGGTATCTCTATATGAATCGTACTTCGTAAAATATAAATTTTACGAAGTACAGTATAGGTTATTTCAAGAATAAGTGATAATTACTCAAATCTAAGCATTCTTGTTACACAGTGGGCCTTTCCGGACTGATACAATCGCTAATGATTAATTTATCAAATTTTTTGCTTCGAGGTATTACTATGACTGATACGAAGAATAATTCCGGCTCTGAGTTCAATCCTATATTCACGCCAACAATGACTATCGGCAAAGTTGTTGATCTTTATCCGGAGATTCGCGCTTGGCTTCCGATTTTATCACCCAAATATAAGCAACTCACTAATCCCGTTACTTTTAGAATCATGTCTAAAATTGCTACGCTTGACACAGTTGCTGAACGTGGTGGTTTTACAACAGATGAATTAATCGGACATTTATCAGACTGGGTTAAACAACAAGACGAAACGAAATAAACTTCTGTAGATGAATTGGAGCTAAGGAATATCGGGCAAGCCATCTTCCGGTAATGTCTCTGCAACTTCCGTTTCGCCCGTAAGGCTATTCATGCCGGTTATTTTTTTCCATTCATCGGTATCCTTAAAAGGATTATATAGAATAAATAAAATTATCAATACGATGGCTATCATCAAGGTAGTTAAAACATTACGCAAATTCCTTTGATATTTTTGCTGCTGGTATTTGCGATTAACTTTGTCGACTGTCGTGTAGCCTTTCAAACGATAAACTCGATGGCCTAGTTTTTTCTCCGTCTCAGGATTGTATTTATCTTCTAAGCCACGGGTTAATATATCAGTTCTCATGCTTTCGCTGACCGAAGAATTTGTATTTGAATATTTGCGCGCGCGAACAGTTTTTTGCTGGGCTGTCATACTTTCGCGCCAAGTATCCTCAAGATCCGGATCGTCAAAATCCCGAGCTAAATTTGCTTGCGGTGTTTTGTTTTCATATTCACGATAGATGTTTGTTTTTTCATCCATATTATTTAACCTTGTTTTAAGCATCAGTCATTTAAGTGCTATTGCAATTAATCAATTACATATTTTACCATAAGCGGCATTTCTTAGTATTTTGCAGACTCTGTCCTAATTCTGCTGTGACGAAACTCGCTTCGACTCACCTATTTTCTTGATTTGCTTGCTTCTGAACATTTGTTTTGTTATCATTATTAAAACGAACACACGCTCTATTTAGAATTCCCGGAGGCTGTACTAATGAAAGAAACATATCAGTTCACTAAAGCTAATGTAGATGAAACTTGTGACGCTGTCTATGAGTATATCGTTGACTATATTAATGATAACGGTTATGCACCCAGTGTGCGCGAAATCGGGCGCGGAGTAGGTTTGAAATCAACTTCAACGGTCTACGGTCACCTCAAACGGCTTGTCAATCAGAACAGAATTGAAATGACTGAGGGCAAACGTCGGGCGATTCGCCTCGTCGATGAGAGTGAGCTCTTAGAGCGAGATTACGATGAAGTGCCGCTGCTGGGTACTGTCACGGCAGGAATGCCTATATTGGCGACAGAGAATATCGAGTCCATGCTGAAATTGCCGCAGGATACTTACCCCTCGATTGATAATATGTTCGCTTTGCGTGTGCGCGGCGACAGCATGATTGACGCAGCTATTCTGGATGGTGATGTTGTACTCATCCGCAAGCAAAGCAGCGCTGACTCCGGCGAGATTGTTCTAGCCCTTTTGGAAGATGAAGCAACGGTGAAAACCTTCATCCGTACCCAGGATGGACACGGCTTATTAAGAGCGGCAAACGCAGCTTACCCTGACATTCCTTTTGAGTCTGCTGATTGCAAAATACTTGGTGTCGTCTGTGGCTTGCTGCGTTTTCGCATCTAAAGCAAATCTAGCTGCTTAATTTCCACACTAGGACCAGGATGAATTGTAGACACGTGGATATGTGTAGTTCTTCTTTTTCCGATGGGCTTCGTTAAAGATTAAATCCGTCACTTCATAAGAGCGGATACACACAATCGATGATTTGAAAATCAGTTGTTGTGTGCCATCAGCATTCACCACAATCGTATCTTGGTCGAAACCGACAATCGTTCCTTCCAAGACTGTCTGATCAGCTAGTTGGAGCCGAGTAGTCACCTTCTGCCGTCTGCAATGGTTCAGAAATGCTTCCTGAATTTTTCCACTTTGTGAAATGTTTGTGTTCTGTTTCGCCTCTTCCCTTTGATCGTACCTAGACATAATTTGAATCCTTTCGTCTTCTTGAGTTTCCTCGGCTAATAAAAGATAGTGACTATAATCTTAGCAAAGTAAACTTGTTCAAATTTCGATGAGATCGAAATCGTACTCAATCAAGGGCCTTTTTAGGCGTTATTTTGATAATTAAGGGGATATTTAGGGAATATCTTTTGAATATTGTAATCGTAAAGGATAATTTTTGGGACGAAACCAAGTTAATTGTCTCTTGGCATAACGCCTCGTGGCAGTTGCAGTCTGTTCTCGAGCCTCTACTTCACTTAAGTCTCCTTCAATAAACTTAACTGCTTCGCGATAGCCTATGCCACGAAAAGCAGGAGCTGTTTCATATGGATACTGTTCCATTAGAGTTCTTGTCTCTGCGATCAGGCCTGAATCGTACATTTGCTCTGCGCGTTGATTAATGCGCTCGTAGAGTTTTTGTCGGCTTTCCCAGTTCAATTGGTAAACACAATAATTGTAAGGCGTTCTCTTCATATGAGATTCGGCATTTAATTCCGTGAGGGTTTTCCCACTCATCTCATATTTTTCAAAGAAGCGTGCAATTCTTCTGCGGTTTTCCGGAGCAATCTGCTCAGCTGCTATAGGATCTAAGCCCACCAGCATGGCGTAGGCCTTCTCTAAACCGTAGTCGGAAATTTTTTTATCCACAAGGCTACGCACCTCGGCGGTCGGCGGGGGATCCGAGAATTTCAAACCTTCCACCAGCGCTGATATGTATTGACCGCTACCACCGCAGATCAGAAAGCGCTTATTGTCAGCTTGACCTTCATGGATGATTTGGACAGCATCGTCTACAAACTGAGCCACGCTATATTGTTCATCAGCATGTTTTATGTCTATCAGATGATGTACAACACGATCTTGTTCTTCCAAACTGGGCTTGGCTGTGCCAATATCAAAACCGCGATAAATCTGCATGGAGTCGGCAGATATCAATTCGCGTCCTTCCTCTTCACACCAGCGTAGAGCGAGTGAAGATTTTCCACTAGCTGTCGGGCCGGTCAAGATCGGAATTAGATCATTATTACGTTGAGCAAAATCCTTCATGAGGAGTTCAAGCATAAGATCTTCAGAATTAGCACAGAGCAAGATATCGCTGGACATCATACAATCCTGCCAAACATTTTTTCTAATTGTTCTCTACTGAGTCTGATAATGATAGGACGCCCGTGCGGACAATGATAAGGATTATCTAGGCTCAACAAAGAATCAAGCAAAGCTTCAGCCTCAGGACGAGACAAGCTGTCATTGGCCTTAACGGCTGCTTTACAAGCCATATCGTGGAATATTTCAGTGTCTCTGAAAGCTAATTCCGGGTCACTTTGTTCAATGGCGTACTCTAAAACTGCCCTGAACGCAGCAGCCGGATCAAGTTCGTTTTTCTCGCCGCCACTGCTAGGAACTGCTCTGATGGCAACGGAAGACTCGCCAAACGGATCACAATCAAAACCCAGACGTGTAAACTCTTCTTCGTTTTCTATGAAAAAAGCCATCTCCCCTGCACTCAGATTAACTCGTACCGCTAAAAGCAAAGTTTGCGAGAGTCCTTTTTGCTCAGAAGCTTCGCACTGATATAGTAATTTCTCATATAATATTCGTTCATGCGCTGCGTGTTGATCAATGAGCAGGAGGCTTTCTTCGCTTTCAAAGAGCAGATATGTCTGCAAAACGGAGCCGATGTAGCGCGCTTCTGTCAAACTGGGGGCGCGGAATTTTTCGTTTTTATCGGGTAGCTTTGCAGATGAAGTGGAAGTAGTCGGGGCCTGATCTTTAGACCTCAGCTCTTCCCTGCCCTTATTCACAGAAACGGCTCTCTCCTTTTGCCTTTGATTAGTGGCTGCATCAGCAAAAGAAAGCTGGCTAGTGACAGCTTCCGCTTGAGGAAGGCTGTGTTTCTTTTTTGGGCTCAAATCAAAGGAGCTGTTTAGTTCAGGTTCTTTCTCTATTGTTACGTTGCCAGGACTTGTATCTTCTACAATTGATTCGCTTTGGGAGAGGCAGTCTTGTAAGGCATGATAGACTGCGCGAAAGAGAATTTTTTCATCCCATACTCGAATCTCACTTTTCTGGGGATGGACATTTACATCCAGAAGCTCCGGCGGTATATCCAAATGCAAAACTAATGCCGGGAAGCGCCCTTTCATGAACCAGGTTTTTCCGGCTTCATCCACCGCAGCACGCAGAGTAGGAGACACTATCGCACGCTGATTAACGACAAATAGCTGCCGGCTGCGGTTATGACGCGCATTTGCGGGCATAGTCATGTAACCTTGAACCTTGATCGGGCTTAGACTGTAATCGACCTTCTCCATTGCCTCTGCCAGCTCACGACCGAAAACGGCGTAGATGGCGCTCAACAGATCATTATTGCCGGGAGTGTGCAGCAGGTCCTTCTTATCTTCTAAGCGGCGTACGCGGAAAGAAACGTCCGGTCGTGCCAGTGCCAGTCGGCCCACCATATCGACCAGAGCAGCGCTCTCGGCCCGGTCGGTCTTCAGGAACTTAAAGCGCGCAGGTGTATTAAAGAACAGATCGCGCACGCTTACAGTCGTCCCTTCCTTCATACCGGCAGGTTCTGTCGAGACAACTGTGCCTCCCTCAATCTTGATTCTGGTTCCTGACTCAGCTCCAATGAGTCGTGTACGCAGTTCTAGTCGCGACACAGCTGCAATGCTGGCTAAAGCCTCACCTCTGAAACCCATAGTATCAATGTGCAACAAATCATCTATTGACGTCAGCTTGCTGGTCGCATGGCTTTCAAGCGACATGACAGCATCCTGTGTGCTCATGCCACAGCCGTCATCTTCGACTTCCAACAATTTTATGCCGCCACCTTGCAGGGAAACACGTATGATTGATGCGCCAGCATCCAGAGCATTATCAATCAGCTCTTTTGCTACTGAGGCAGGGCGTTCAACGACCTCTCCGGCAGCGATGCTGTTGATTGTCTGACTGTCTAACTTATGAATTGTAGGCATTAACTTTCCTCCTGCTGACGCATACGCTCCTGTCGCTCGAGTAAGCGCTTCAAATCAAGAAGCAAAGAGTAAGCCTCAATCGGGCTCATGGCGTTGGGATCGCTGCCAGCAATGCGTTCGATAATTTCGTCAGCCAGTTTGACTGATTGTGCCTGTGCGAACAGACCTAACTGGCCTTCCATCGGTTGAGCACTCTTGCGGATCTGACGTCTCTCTTTTTTGTTGGCCTTTTCTAAGATATCCATTACCTCGCGGGCGCGATCTACAACGGGCACGGGGACGCCGGCAAGTTGTGCCACCTCAATACCATAGCTTTGATCGGTGCCACCGGCTTTAATCTGATGCAGGAAAACAATTTCACCCTCACGCTTGGCTACATCCACGTGAGTATTGAAAACACCTCTTTGTGTTTTGCTCAGTTCGATTAATTCATGGAAGTGGGTTGCGAACATAGTGCGAGCTCCGATGAATGTCGTGTCGGCCAGATACTCTACCACGGCCCAGGCGATGGATAAGCCATCTGAGGTGCTGGTGCCACGGCCAATCTCATCCAAGATCAACAAGCTGTTAGGTGTAGCTTGAGTCAATATAGTTGCCACTTCGCTCATCTCGACCATAAAGGTTGATTGGCCGCCGGCGACGTCGTCCGAGGCCCCTACTCTAGTAAAGATTTGATCACAGATACCAATCACAGCTGAATCTGCAGGGACAAAACTACCCATCTGCGCAAGAATGCAAATTAAAGCAACCTGTCGCATGTAGGTGGATTTTCCTGACATGTTAGGTCCGGTGAGGATCATAATCCGCTGATCTTCAGTGTCTAGCTCTATATCATTAGGAACGAATTCACTGGCACCGATTATTTGCTCTACAACCGGGTGTCGACCTTGAGAAATTTTAAGAATAGATTCTCTAAGCAACTGTGGTCGACAATAATTGTGTTGTTCTGCTACCTCTGCTAGCGAAATTAAGACATCTAGTTGTGCCAGAGCACGAGCTGTTTCCTGAATTTCATCCAGATAATTTGCTACGGTTTCTCGCAGCGAGACGAAAAGCTCATACTCTAAGGATTTAAGCTTTTGGCTCGCAGTCAAGATTTTCTCTTCGTACTCTTTAAGTTCCGCTGTAAGGTAGCGCTCTGAATTGGTGAGAGTTTGACGTCGGCGATAGTGTTCCGGCACCTTATCCGTTTGCGATTTTGTAACTTCGATATAGTAACCGGCGACGCGATTGTAGCCGACTTTTAGGTTCTTGATGCCGGTCTTTTCTCTCTCTTCTGCTTCGAGCTGAAAGATATATTCCTCGCCATGAGAAGCAATTTGTGCCAGCTCATCCTTCTCTTCGTTGTAGCCATCGCGGATCAAACCGCCATCTAAAATTTGCAGAGGAGGTTCATCCACTATAGCTTTGGAAAGCAATTCTTCCAGTTCGGGTAAAGCATAAATATTAGTATCTATTGACTGTAATAGATCTACGTCCACAGACTCCAAGAGATCATGAAATTTAGGTAAGCGCCTCAGAGCATCACGTAAAGAGACCAAGTCTCGAGGCGATACATTGAATGAGGCAATACGTCCTGAGATGCGTTCCATGTCGTAAAGACCGTAAAGCGCCTCGGCCAAAGAACGGCGAATCATGAACTTGTCTAGCAGATATTCAACAGCATCCTGGCGTCTCTCTATTTCGGAAATATTAATCAAAGGCTGCTCAAGCCATTGGCGCAGCTTGCGGCTACCCATAGCCGTCTTGCACTGATCTATTGCCCAGAGTAAGCTACCGCGGCGTTTGCGTTCGCGTAAAGTCTCGGTCAATTCAAGATTCATTCGGGCAGAGCGATCTAAGATCATGAAATCGTTAAATTTATACGGTTTTATCTCGCCGAAGTGAGTCGGTACCATACCTTGAGTATCCTGCAGATAATGGATTAAACCGGCTGAAGTCCGATGCCAGAGCAGGTCTTTCTCACTATAGTTAATTCCAAATTCAGCGGCCTTCTTGCTGCTGAAAGACTCAGCTGGCAATGTACTGACTGTGATCTGGTTTCTCTTATAATAGTCAATGAAATTAGCGTTGGAAGCGAAGCGCTCATTCACAACAAATTCTACCGGAGCAAAGCGTTCAATCTCATCAAACAAATGAGATTCCGCCTGTTCGCCCAGCAAATCGCTACATTCAAAATGACCGGACGAGAGATCGCAAGCCGCAATTCCGTAGGCTCCGTCTTCTTCAATAATTGAACAAATAATCGAATATTTTCCAGCATCTAGTGAATCCGGATCGAGCTGAGTACCCGGCGTAAGTACGCGCACAACTTCACGTGCTACCAGTCCTTTGGCTTCAGCAGGATCTTCAACCTGCTCGCAGATCGCAATTTTATATCCACGATCTAGTAGGCGGTTCAAATATTTATCTACCGCATGATGTGGTACACCACACATAGGTGCCCGTTCATCCAACCCGCAATCGCGCCCTGTCAATTTGAGTTCCAATTCTCGTGCTACTAAAACAGCATCTTCAAAGAAAACTTCGTAGAAATCTCCTAAACGCATGAAAATAAGACAATCAGGACGTTCTTCCTTCTCTTCAACATATTGCCGCATTAAAGGCGTCAAACGTTCCTTGTCGACATTATCAGTTGTCAATCCACTCATTTCTATAATTGCTTCCTCAAACTCGTCTCTAATCTCAATTAAATTAGTATATCCATTTATAGTTAAAGATAATATTTATAAGATATTGAAATTTACAGCAAGCGTTCGAACACCCCTTCCAGGGAGGTAGTCTTAGATTTTGTAACCTTCACTAGAACCTCGCTGCCTTCTGCGATAACATTGCTAACAAGCTCGCCGCGTGCTGTGTATGCATACTCGTTTTCCAAGTGAGATACATCCGGCACAGAAAAATTAACTAAACGGTCATCTTTCGTCCTACCTGAAAACACTTCCTCTTCTGTTTTGCTGCGACCGCTAACTAAAACATAGATGCTCTTGCCTAAACAAGTCTTGTTTGACTCCAAGCTGTGCGTGTTTTGCAGATCTAACAAGCGTTCGAATCTCTCTTGAATCTCTAGATCACTAGCACTCTGTTCCCATTCGGCAGCAGGCGTGCCACTACGCGGGCTGTAGATAAAGGTGAATGCGCGGTCAAATTTCACGGCTTGCATCAATCTTAGTGTAGCCTCAAAATCTTCTTCCGTCTCTCCGGGGAAGCCAACTATGATGTCTGTACTAATTGTTATCTCCGGACGAGCGGCACGTAGCTTCTGAACCAATCCCAGATAATGTTCGGCAGTGTAGCGGCGATTCATCTTCTTAAGCAGTCGAGTACTACCGGACTGCAACGGCAGATGGACATGGGGTTCGATAGTTTCATACTGACCTATAACTTCGATTAGTTCGTCACTCAAATCTTTGGGATGAGATGTCATGTATCTGAGTACTGACAAATCAGGTATTTGGGCTATCTCTTTCAGCAGCTGGGCGAAGCTGGGAAAATCTGATTCGCCTTTTCTGCGCTTGTCGTTACCGTAAGAGTTTACATTCTGTCCAATCAACATGATCTCTTTAGCACCATTGTCCACTGCAGTTTGCGCTTCGGCGATAATCACCCGCGGGTCTCGGCTGCTTTCACGTCCCCTAGCATACGGCACGATGCAGTATGTGCAAAAATTATTGCAGCCGGACATGATAGAGATCAGAGCGCGATGTCTGCTCTCCCTTTTGACCGGCAAAGACGGATAAGTCATTTCCTTTGGTTGATCAGTCAGATCTACTATGAAATGCTTGCCACTATGATCACGAGACTCGTATAAAGCGCGAGGCAGGTTGCCCATATCACCGGCATTTAACAGAAAGTCGATATAAGGAAATGTATCTTTTAAGTGTTTGTTATGTGTGTCTTGTCCCGGCATGCAGCCCATCACACCGATGCGGCGTTGTTTTTCTTCGCTGCGCCAAGTCTTGAGATTACCCAAATGTCCATAGAAGCGCCGGTCAGCGTTTTCCCTGACACTACAAGTATTGAAGATTACAATATCAGCTTCCTCGATTTGACTAGCTGCTTCCAGCCCCAGGTGCTCCAATAAACCTGCAGAAATCTCACTATCATTATCATTTTGTTGGCAACCAAAAGTTCTAATAAAATAGCTGAGCGGACGTGTTTCACTAATATGAAATTCCTCTGCAGCAGTCCTTACTTCTTCGATGTAAAAATCTATATTTTTGTTCTCGTTTTTATTTTCCATCATATTCCTATATTTAATATAATTATTATCGCGGTAGTGGATGATATTCTGACCACAGGAAGCGCTTTAAGAGCCAGTCTTTTCGCGGCAAATTTACTTTCAAGCGGCGTTCTTCATTCTCGTAAAAAGTAAAGAAGGCCTTCAAGTCTTCCTCTGAGATCATGAACTCATCCGGATCATCGTAATATATTTTTTCGGTCAAATCCAGATAAATCCGGTCTATCTCAGCATTACTTTCGCGACTCACTCGTTGAGCGAACCCACGAATAGTTTCGCCCTGATTCCTAATATTACCCTCCAGTTTCCACATGGCCTGCAGATCAAGGTCAATCTTGCAGACTAAAGCTTCAGCAGAGCTCTCCTCCAACATTTTCTGGAGATATACCGAATCATGGCGATGCTTGTAAACCCAGTAGCGCCAGAGGACGTAAAGCCAAATCGGTGAACTGAAGAGCAAAATATATAATAACAATTTTAGGATAAAAAGCAGAATAGCCAAGAGAGGAAAATCGGCGTCTTCCCTAGATGGCAAATCTTCGCTTTCTGTTTCATCCGGTCCCGGCACCCTTTCAGTTTCGGTCACAGTCTCAGTTGGAGCAGGTTCTGTTGCTTGTGGCTGTTCCGGATCTACCGTCTGTCTGTTCTCCATCTGATCTAGCGTATCGGAAGGAGTCGCATCGAGAGGGACCCAGCCGAGTCCGTCAAACCATACTTCGGTCCAAGCATGACCATTTCTACCTGTAAGTTCGCGCGTTGAGGAAGTCTGAGACTGCGGGAGGAGGAAACCTTCCACGTAGCGAGCAGGTATTCCTGCAGTACGCAAAAGCACTGTCAGCGCAGTCCCAAAATAGGTACAGTAACCGACACCAGTTTCCAAAAAGTAAGTAACAAAATCGCGGTCGTCCGGAGGCGTCTCTACATTCAAAGAGTAGGTAAAGTTTTCAGCCAAATAAGTACGGATGGCACTAGCTTTTTCCGCATCACTGCTTACGGTACCGTAAACTAATTCCTCCAGCTCCGGATGTCTTTCTTGCAGGACCGTCCTTAATGTAGACAGTTGCGGTAAAGATAACCAGCGCGACCTCTCACCTTCTGACATTTGAAGTGTGGGAAACAGATCAATCAGGCTTGCCAGATTCTCCTCGTCATGCATATCACGCACAGAAAACCACTGCCCGACGCCTCTATATCCATCTTCTGTGATGCGACGATCTAGGTACAAGTTCCCACTCTGATTGAAGTAAACATTAAATGAACTACCATCAAGGCTCACAAAATCACTGGGTCTGCCACCATGAAATATAACTTGTTGTTCGCGAGCAGGCCTTAAGTCAAAACTTCTGTCAGGCAGTAGATTTTGAATCGAACCTTCATCAAATGCATGCAGCTGACCTAGAATCCGTTTTTGTGCCTCAACGTTCCGAGAATGAGCCATCAACCAGTTTGGATTCATTAAATCTTGAGTCCAAGCAAGCCCCGTGTATTCAAAATATGCTGTACCGCGTAAGTGTATCGGTCTGGAATCCGTGTCTACATACATGTAAGGTTCATCGGACAAGTCGGGAGTTCCGCCCAATCTGTTTTCCAACGGATAATAGCCTAAATCTCTGAGTGAGAATTGCAGGAAAGGAATCGCAGACGGCTCCTGATATCTCTGTCCTAAAAGCCGTGACATATAATCATCAAGCGACTTAACATATAAGGCATCCACGGGAATAAGTGAATTTAGAAGGATCAGCACTGCTAAGATAAGAATACTGACTGGAAGAGCCCGTTTGCGCCTACTTCTCTCATTGGCGTTGCTGCGAACGGATTTTTTCCGCTTATCTTTTCTAAAAGACAAACTATGCCTGCTCTCTCCAGTAGACCAAATTACTAAGATGATTAGTATAGAGACAGCATACGCAAGCTCTAGCCCGTAGCCGGAGGCATTTTCGCTGATTTCCTCAGAGAAGCCGAAGAGCATTGAAGCAAAGATAAAGCCCAGCAGAGGAAGTGGCCGCCATAAAATGATCAAAGCGACTAAAAGACCCAAAATAGCGACGAAACCGGCGCTAGCCACAAAACTAGCTTCTAGCAATACACGCTCAACACCTAAACCATAAGATATGCGATTGTAAATTAACTGAAAGACCGAGAAGATTGGTTCACCTATATAGCTGAGCAGAGGAAGACCGGGCACCAAGGCCCCGATGATACCCAAGATTAGGAACACCCCTACAAAGCGTGACAGGGCTTTGGAATAGCGTTTCAGAACATAGACAAGAGCATAAGTAGCAGCCAAGACCAAACCTTGCTGCAGCCATTTAATCTCTAAATTGAAAGTCGTCATCCACAGTGGCAAGAGTGATAAAGCAAAAAGGAAACAGAATAAAAAGCGTCGCAAGATTTGCCATAGTTCTCCATCAAAGAACGAATCTTCAGTAACGTTCTGAGAACCTACGCGCAAAATTAGATTTGATGAAGTGATTTTTCTATCTTTTCTTCTCAAATTTTTTATTTCTTCCGTTCTTGTAATATACTGCTGGAGGCATAGACATATACATATACGTCAACTCCAGCCAATCGCATCCGCTCGAAGGCTTTCTCCATATCGTATGCAGGAGGTTCCTCGACGAAATAGAAAAGGCTAACGTAACGCGCCTGCTCTTTCAACTTAACTATTGCAGTTACCGAATCGAAACTAAGTCTTGTCGCTAGCAAAAGATAACGATCCGCAGAAACCTGATCCAGTTCATGAAGTATCATGGTGCCAATCTCAGGCGTTGAATCTACGGGCAACAAAGCTAGCTGTCGTCGGAGAGAGTGTAGGTTTTCAATTTTTTTGCTAAAAACTCCGACCGAGGATCTCTCACCCGTATCCAAGCGGATATAAAGCTCATTCTTAAGAAACTCACTCAGAATCCCCGCAACAGAATCCAACAGCAAGTCTCTTCTATTCAAAGCCTGTTCGCACTCCCACTCAGTTTCCATTGCTTCGTAACCGGTGTATTCGTCCACCATTACAGCAGTGCGCATCTCTAAGGGTTCCTCGTATTGCTTAACCATCAGCGATTGTAAGCGTGCACTGACTTGCCAATGAATACGACGCGCATCATCACCTGGGGCATATTCCCTTAACGTGTCAATCTCATCACTGCGGTCTTCTATTCGTTTGCGTTCGACATTGCCATCCTTCGTCTCACGCATAGCATTGACAATTGCGGTAGAGTCAAACGTAGCCAGAGGTAGGACCAGAGTCCTCATTTCCTGCTTAGCCGGACTGTATGAATATTTAGACTGTAAAATGCCGAAGAGTCCACGCAAAACAACGTTGACTTCGTCCAGCTGCAACCAACCGGTATGTCTAGCCTCCATGCTGATAATAATCTCTTCTTCCCTGCCCGGCACAAGGCTGCGTCGCACAAGGTGTTGCTCAGGTTCCATAGTCCTATCGGTCAAGCCATACCAGGCCGAAACTGAAATCTCCGCAGGTAAGAAGAAGCTTTTAAGACTAATGGCCAGTCTGAAATCAGCATAATCACCCCTGCTTGTTTCAGCTTGGGTTTCAACGCGTCCGATTCGCAAACGACGCCGCAGGTAAAGGATTTCAATAATGGAATACAGCAATAATAAAACAACAAATAAGAAAGCTATCTTAAAAACTGTCAGACCAAAATAGCTCACTCCTGCCAGAAGCGGCACAATCATTAAAACTAATAATACGAATAAAACCGTCATTTTTGCGTCGGGACTTGAACAGTTCCCTTCAGTGATTCAACAATACTGCTTGTCTCAGCACCGCGTAAACGACCCTCAGCCTTGATCAGAAGACGATGATCAAAAACATAATGCAAGAGGCCTTGGACATCATCAGGGATGACGTAGTCACGTCCGCTTAGCAAAGCTGCAGCTTTGCTGGCCTGAAGGAGCATTAAGGAAGCTCTGGGACTCGCACCCAGTTCAACATCCGGATGCCGCCTCGTCTGCTGAGCCAGATTAGTGATGTATATTTTGATAGCGTCTGCAACATAGACCTGCTTCGCTTGATCACGCAACCAGAGGACATCCCCCGCAGACGCAACAGGCTGCAAATTTTTCACAGGATTCTCGCTAGAAAAACGAGACATAATATTAATCTCTTCCTGAGCCGTAGGGTATCCAAGCGTCATGCGAAACATGAATCGATCCAGTTGAGCTTCAGGCAAAACATACGTACCCTGCTGCTCAATCGGATTTTGCGTGGCCATGACCATAAATGGTTGCGGCAGTTCATAGGTTGTCTGATCAACAGTCACCTGATTTTCCTGCATTGCTTCCAAGAGTGCAGATTGCGTCTTTGGCGACGTTCTGTTGATTTCATCCGCTAATAAGATCTGAGTCATGATTGCACCCGGCTTAAAGATAAAGTCTCCGGTCTTTTGATCGTAGAGATTATATCCGCTGACATCCGACGGCATTACGTCCGGCGTGAACTGAATGCGAGAAAAATCTAAATCAAGAGACCGCGCTAGAGCCGTTACCAAGGTTGTTTTACCAATCCCCGGCACATCTTCAATCAGAACGTGCCCCCCTGCCGTCAAGGCAATAAGTAAAAGGCGAATGGTCTTGCTCTTGCCGACCATCACCTGTGAAACATTATTTTCAATAGCTAGCGCTAAGGCACAGGCCTTATCGGGATTTACTGCCATTATTGTTTGCTCCTTTGTCCCTGAAATCATTTCCGACCCACATGTCGTGGGTTCCGGTATTCTGTCCAGGGAAATTTTCTTTTATTAATCTACGTTTATTTTCGATTCTTTTATCTGTTTTTACAGTTTTGTTTGTTTTGCTTGCAGACTTAAGATCTTGCTTGCTATACCTCTTATCCACTACACGCGCGATGGACGTAATCTCAGGGCGATTCAGTAATGCACGCAGATTTGAAAGCGCGGCTCCCTCGACTAAAACAATCATATCGGAGCGTTCAAGCTCTTCAGACGTTGCGAAAGGCTTAATTAGAATAAACCTTTGACGTTTAGCCTGAGGATTTCGCTTCAAGTATGCTCTAATATACGATAAATTTGGTACCATACCGAGTTCAAGCAGTTTTGCTAAATCATAGTCGCTGTAGCGCATTATACTATCGCCAAAGAGAACTCCTATTCGCTCAATTGCTTCCAGCGGCATAGTTATACTGCGTAAGGGTCCCTCAATAATCAATTCATCGCGACGGTTAAGAAGTAAGATACTGTCCCGACTAAGTGTAGTAGACAAGCCCGATACAATCGCAACAGCACCAACCCATTTAGCCTTATATCTTTTCATAGCCTTCTGCAGTCGCAGGGAAAGACGAGCATTCTTGATGAAAAGATAAAATAAAATAGCTACCGTTCCAATACTAAACACAATACCAAGAGGTAGGGAGAGTGTCCCCTGCCACATAAGAAATACAGTAGCGATGAAAAAAATAATTAAGGCAATAATCATAAGTACTATCTATTTTAGCACGTCTGTATCCTGCTCATAAACAAGAGGAGCAATTTGCCCGTCTTGTTTGTAAATCGAATGTGCAGGCACGTATTCTCTCACAGAAGATAAGGGATAAATCCGACTGGATGCTCCAACCATACTGCCTGGATTTAGTACCGCATTACAGCCGATCTCCACCTTCTCTGCCGTAATGGCTCCAAACTTGCGTAAATGAGTGGGTACACTACCATCTTTAGTGTGAACGGAGATGTTCGAACCATCTGACTTCAGATTAGAAGTGATGACGCCTGCACCCAAATGCGTACCGCTACCAAGGATGCTATCACCTACATAATTAAAGTGTGGTGCCTGGACATGGTCAACAAAAATGCTGTTCTTCAGCTCCGATGAATTACCGACTACGCTACCCGGTCCGACAAAAACGTTTCCACGGATAAAAGCACCGGATCTTACTTCCACATTCTCACAAATGATCGTTGGACCCATTATGTTAACGTACGGAAAAAGTTTTACCGATTTCGCCAGATAAACACCCGGTGAATGTTCGTAGAAATCTTCTTGAGACAAATTTTGTTGAACTGCGCGAATAAATTCTTTGATCTCAGGCAAGGCCTGCCACGGATACTCAAATTTCAACAAAAAATCGGCACACAAGGAAGAAGATAGTGTATAGAAGTTTTCGGTCTTCAGATAATCAAATGACATTTTTGCTTCTCCTCTCAGAAGAAAGAAAGGCCCATAATGTAAAAAATGCCCCTGAAGTTGATGCTTCAGAGGCTACTGGTCGAGGTGACAGGACTCGAACCTGCGGCATCTTGCTCCCAAAGCAAGCGCGCTACCAACTGCGCTACACCTCGATAAAGAGCTAATCCATTCTAATTGTTAAGCAGCCTTCCGTCAAATATTTGAACTGAAGTCTTTTCCCCCTTATTTAATGAAGTCTGCATAAACTTCTTCATCGATAATTAGATCCAACTCACCGATGTATGACGTAATCCCCTCCTGCTTAACAAATGGCTTTTTGTATTTATAAAGAGGACAAGAGCTATCCATGGCAAAAACTCCACCCAGATCAAAAGCAGTATAGTCTTTGCTTATTGCATCTTCAATCAAATGCCACAACAAAGCATTAGGTGCCTGTAGTGAACGCTGAACGTCTGACGACGCTGCATATAAATACGTCATTTTATCGCCGTAAGGCAGCATTAAGGCACCGCAAATCGCCTCTCCTTCGTAAGAGCCGAGCATAATGAAAGCTTGGGGGAATGCCAGCAGCAGGCGTTCAAAATAGGCAAAGTCACGCAAAGAGATTCCTTTGCGTTCTGCCATTTTCTCCGTCATCTCAGAGAATATTCTCAAGGCTTCTTCTTCCCGGCTTTGAGTAAAGTTAATGTCATGTCTAAGACCGACCCGTATGTCATAGCGTTTTTTAGCATCAAAACCCATCAATACCTGTTCCGGAGTTTTATCACTTAAGTCCAAGACGGCATTGCAGCGTGGTTGGATAAAATCTGACAGCGGTAACTCTGCCGATCTGACTTTAAAGCCGAGCTGCAAGAAATGTTCTCGCAAAGAAGCATCTTCTGGCAGTTCAGGATCAAAACGAGCAAAAAAAGCATTTATTGAAATGGCGTAGGCGCGCACTTCCTCAATCATCTGTCGCCACAATTCCGTGTCATAAGGATCCATTACCGGTGCTCGGCTGCAATAAATGAAAGGAATGCCGTTTTTGGCAGTGATGCTCAGTGCAGACACTGCTCCCACTATATTTCCGTCCCGCTCGTAGATAAAATAAGCCGACTTCCAGTTCGATTTGACCTGAGCCCAACCCCTGTCTTGATAAAAACTTGCGTAAGGAGATTGACGCACAAAAGCGTCATAGCGAGCTAAAGCTTGCGAATCATTTAAGTCAAGTTGTGTCATTGTGATTATCTATTGCGTCTTTCTACAAAATATTTTTCGTAACGTTGCAGCAGTTTTTTGTCGTACTTAGCTAGCATAAGGCGACGCTTTAACGTGAGGTCAGGTTTATAACGATAGCACACAGAATAGCGCTTTGTCTTGATCATGTTTTCAGCATATGACTTGCTGGCGGGATCTTCCGTTAACGTTACAGCCACTTGCGGCGGCACGCTGAGCCACAAAAAGTTTTGGCCATTATCCAATACAGTATCTAGCTGTTTGTGTTCGACGTAATCGTTCACCAAAGCTTCGGCCAGGTTACAACCGGACATCATAGTATAGTTGCTGGCTCTTCCCTGCCGCAAGTTTATCTCAAAAACCTTATACTTTCCATCGCGCCCATCATACTTGAAATCGGCGTTGGCCATACCTGTATAAGAAATACTCTCTAAGAAGGTAATAAACTCTTGGGCTAATTCAGGTTCTTTCACATCTCGAATGGCTGCATAGTTACCTATATAAATAGGAGTAGGATCCTCTAGGATCGGTTTTCCTAAAGAGAGCATACGTACTTTGCCTTGACCGTCACAATAAGCGTTAGCCACCAAGCCACAGGTGTCGTCACCGGGCACATAGTCCTGAACGATCATAGCGTCTTCATAGCCGTTGTCATAGACTAATTGCAGAATCTCCTGAAGTCGCATTGCATCAGGCACGTAATAAGCTTTCTCTTTACCCGGAAAATCGAGCACAAAATAGCTTATGGAGTTGGACGGTTTGGCAATAACCGGGAAATCAAAAGGTAATTCTACTTCATAGGGAGCATCTTCCTTGCGCACTACCACAGTCTGTGGGTAAGCTAAGCCGTGTTTTTCGCATAGCTCGTAAAAATGTTCCTTTGATATTAGCTCCTCCATCAGTTCCTCTGTCACGAATGGCAGGTGGTAAAATTCAGATAACTTCTGACTATGTTTGATGGCAAGTTCGGCATAATTATCATTAGAAGCCAATAAGATGAGGTGTTCATAATCCTGCTTCAATCTTGCACCTTCACGCAGCAAAGTCTTAAGGAAAATCTCAGGCTGATCGAAGTCCGCAAAGGTAATAACATCAATAATTTTTGATTTTTCAGTAAAAACCAGCCTGCCCTTCCCGATAGCCAAAGATTTAATACCATAGGCTGCATGAAACTGGACTGCAACGCCATAAGCGTTGAGATCAGTCCCTAAGAGAATGGGCAAAACCTTCTGTTCGAGCTGTTTGCGTTTGTGACTTGTTTTCATTTCAGTCTCCAGCAAAAATTATTTAAGGCCGCCTATGTAGCGCGGCAAAAGGCGTACGAAGTCCTCATGCTCAGACTTCATCAACTTGACCACAGCTAAAGCCATCATCGACATTGCGTCCGCCACCTTATCTGCGTGCTGAGGCATGATGTCCAGTACGGACAATTCGGTGCAAGCAAATAAAACCAAGCCTGAGTCTCGAGTATATTTGTCCAGTAGGGGGTCCAGCCATGGAACTCTCACTTCCTGAGTTGACTTGACATGATAAATAGCCTTCATTACTACTTCCCTATCTTCTTCAGTAGGATAACGAAGATCTAAGCCGGCAGCCGCTGCATACTTACAGTAAACCTCAGATATATAGGTACCGCGCGTCGAAAACAAAGTTACGCGACGGTCGCCACATTTTTCCTTCAACTCAGAGATCGCATTTTTCACCATATTAAAAATAGGTATGGAGGTCAAACTTTGTAGTTCATCATAGTAAGTATGGCTAGTATTGCAAGGTATGCTGACGAGGTCCATGCCGCTGTGTTCAAACAAAGCTAAATCTTCGCCAATCGCAGCCAGTAAAGGAGCGTAATCTCCGCTTTCTACAGCTACAGTACGATCAGGAATGCTGGCATGACCGGAAAGCAAGACATCAAAATGTTCTTGGTCGCAGTCGGCAGGCGTAGTTTCAATTAACATTCGGTAAAATTCGCAACCGGCTAAAGGTCCCATGCCGCCTACTATTCCGAGTTTTTTCATTTCTTATACCACCTTGTTAGGAGTCTTTTTACTTTGCCTGACCAAAAGTTCAGCCAGGGCTTGATATCATCACGAGCAAAGAGCGCTTCCGTCACATGATAGCCGCGTTCCTGCTCCCGCATTTCTTTTCTATTTAACTGTCCACGGCGGCGATAAGCCCTCTTAGCAAAAATATCCTCATAACGATAGCGGAATGCTTCGTTGAGATCTTCCTCAATATGTTTGTCAGCTAGAGCTTCACCGCAGAGATCCCTATAAGCTACGTAAGGCATATTGATCCCGCAGGCAGCGATCATAGAGTTGAAATTTGTAGTCCGAGTATTGATTTCTATTAGGTAAAAATCGTCAGTGCCCTCTTCCCTTTTAAACTCAATTTCTGCAAAGCCGCGCCAGCCAATATTTTTTAAGAAAGGCGCACCTATTTCATGCAATTTTGGCACATATGTCTGCACAATAAAAGTGCTGGCACCAAAATTTATCGGCCACTGCCGTTTTTTCTGTCCTGTCATCATATGGCTGACCTGTCCTGCCTGGTTTACATAGACATCATAGGTATACATATGATCATCAAAGCCTTTAATAATTTTCTGGACTTGAGCCGTTAAACCCGCTTCAGATATTTTCTTCACAGCGCTCTTTAATTCCGTCTCGTCTGAAATCAGGAAAACTTTACTCCGAAATTTGGCTACAAAAGCAGGTGAATTATCCGGTTTGATTATACAAGGGTATGTAAGCTGAGACGCCACTTTTTCTGCCAAATTTTCATCCGCTATATCTAGTGATGGTGGCTGTAGCACACCGTGCTCCTCAGCTAATTTAGCCAATTCCTTTTTATCACTGCAACGACTGCCTAAGCCTTTGATTGTTTGCGGAAAGAGGAAGTACTCCTTCAAGTCGTCAAAATATTGATCCATAAATTGCACGTAATTGTCATGACATGGGAAAAGGACAGGTTTTTCCTTCTCTTTCGTAGCTGCACTAACGAGGGCATCCAAGAGGCCGCGGCTGTCCTCTTTATAATCCGGCACCAAGAGTTTTTCGCTGACGTATTTAGATTTCCAGCCGTAGGCTTTTGTATCATAATCACAGGCAACAGTAGGTACGCCTTCGCGACCTAAACACCTAAGTACGCTTAATCCAATGTAATAATTAATCCCTAATACAAATGCCTTTCGCACGAACTATAACCTCACTTGCTTTGCAGCCAACCACTCTAGCAATTATCTGCTAAAAATTTACCAGTATGATTATACATGATACAGTGTAGAAGGCTAAAGGGCTTCAGATTACAATTAAGAATGTACCATTAGTTTAAGAAACGACCTTGACAGACTAAGTTATCTTACATATAATTCTGTTTGTTGCCGTCAAAATGATTCTGCGGGCCATTAGCTCAGTCGGTCAGAGCAGCCGGCTCATAACCGGTCGGTCCGGGGTTCAAGTCCCTGATGGCCCACCACAAT
>CAYFTG010000019.1:0-25064 GCA_964346175.1 uncultured Mageeibacillus sp. | reverse complement strand
ATACAATCCCAGATAATCTAGGATTGTATCCTGTATTTTCATGGATTGTTTACTTTGCTCTGTTTCCGCCCGCTTAGCTACTCATTTTTTGGATTTCAAAGCCACCGACATTCTCAGACATTTCGGCTACTCGCTCATGGCAGGAGAACAAGAGTATCTGACGAGATTCTCCGAGCTTATCAGCTTCAGACTCTTCTCTACTCAGCTCGGCCAACAAGGCTAAGGCAGCCTTCATGCGCTTTTCATCGAACTGAACCAAGACATCGTCTAAGATCAGAGGTGGTCTCTCATCCTGAGTAATCAGCTCGGATAAGGCCAGACGTAGTGCCAGGTAAACCTGATCGTAGCAGCCGCCGCTCATATACTCGGCCTCTCTGAACTGTGTCTCCCCGCTCAGATGTAGCTGCAACTTCATATCTCTGTCGATGAGAACGTCATTGTAGCGCCCTAAGGTGAGCTTCTCCAAATATTGGGCCGTCAAGACCCTCAGTTCGGGGCTGAAATTACGCCGCATTTCTTCATCCGCTTCCTCGAGATAGTGCTGGGCTAGCTCCAATTGGCGTGATCGTGACTCCAGCCGAGCGATCTTTTCATTCATTTCCTCTAAGCGCAGTTCAATGTTTTCAGACCGCTCCTTGTGTCGGTAAGCTAAAGACATATGAGCACGTTTTTCGCTATATGCACTCAAGGCCTGATTGTACTTGTCGCGATTATTTTGCAGATCAAACTCTCGTCTTCTAAGGGACTGACTGAGGTCGTCCGGAATAATCTCTTCTTCTATTGCCAGAGCTATGGCGTTGTCATCCGCCGGCAAGCCTTTTTCTGCTGCCTCCGCCAAGAGCCTCTCTCTACTTTGGCTAGGAAGTAGTCGTTCACTACCCTGCCCTGAACAAAGAACGCGCAGTTGTTCGCGCAATTGGTGTTCGTACTGCTGCAAACTCTGAACATATTTGCTGAGCTCTTTATAACTGGCGGCAAAGCGCTCAAACAGCTTCTGCGCTTGAGAATAACGACGCTTGTCGGCATCTGACTCTTCTTGCAGTAATTCGGCAGCATATGTTGAAGGCAGACCGCTGGTAGAATACTCCAGCTCTTCCTGCTGCGGCAACGCCTGTCCGGCCATTATCTTATCTATAATGGCGTCAGTGTTGAGATATGGGTACTTAGCTATCAGCTCGTCGATTGCATCACAGAAGCTTGCACTGCGTTCCTGATGCCGCTCTAAATTGCTGAGGAAACTTTCCTCTCTAACTTCCGCTTCCTGCTGTCGTTTCCGAATTGCAGACTCAGTCTCTTCCAGCTCGAGCTGATCCTCTTCCAAGAGATCGATTTGATCCTGTAAAGCCTTTACTTCAGCATCTACTTCTTCTAAGTCAGATCTTATTTCCTTCACCCTGCTTTCGAGTTCAATACGCTTGAGATCGATCACGATTCGCTCAGAAGAAAGATTCCCTGATTTCCAGAGGAAGTAAAATCCGAGCCCTGCTATCACGACTAAAGCATAAGCGGCGGGATGGAATATGATGCCGCCAACTACAGCTGCGGAGAGCCCAAGAAACATCAAGACGAAGCCTAGGAGCTTTAACTTCTTCTCCTGAGCCTCTGTTTGCGGGACTGTTGTTTTCTCGAGCTCGTCCTCAGCTGCGCTCAGATTCGCTTGCTTTTGCTGCTGACGGGCATAGACGCTGAGGAGCTCCTTATCTAGAGTCTGCGCCTGCTTCCGCAGTTCGCGCTGCCTCTCGCCAACACTTAGCTCATCCGCGTCATCAGTTTCTGAATGTGAATTGTTGAAGGCTTGTGCGAGACTTTGCCTCACCGCTCCCTGCTCAATTGTTAGGTTTTTCCTATTATTATCCAAAGTTGAGACTTCGACCTGTAAACGCCTGATCTCTTGATCCAGCTCGACAAAGTCAGTGCTCTTAACGGACGGTTTCAAGCTTTCGACTTGCTCCAAACGCTTCTGCGTCAGCTTCTCTTGTTCTCTAATCGATTCTTCTTCTTGAATGCTCTCCTGTAGATCCTGCAGACGAATCAGATGCTTTGTTCTCTGTAGCTTCCTTTCACTACTTTTGACACGCTCTTTCAAGAGCTCAACCTCTCCTTCCAGTTCTTGCAGTTCCATGAGGTCTTCTGCTTCTTGATCTTCACGTGCCCGTGCTTCATCAAGAGACTCGAGCAAGCGGGAGCGCTCGAATTCAAGATTAGGGATTAGCGCATCTTTACGCCTTGGGCTGCTAAGTGTCAAAATGGCTTCATTCAGGTTTTTAGCGACTGCCGTAGAAGATATTTCCGTAGAACCCGTTGTGCCCAGACTTGCCAACTGATGTAAGAGTTCGCCTTTTTTATCATCTTTAACGTTCAAAGCCAAAGACATCTGCTGCACATAGACCGACTGATTAAAGGACTGCTCCCCCAAACCGAAGAGAGACTTGCCCAGTGGCTCGTCACTACTGATCTCATAAGTTTCCCCCACATTTTCATCCGTGAGAATGATGCGATCCAAGCGGGGTTGAGCACCAAACTCGCAGCTGACGCGATAATCCCGACCGCCAGCTTCAAAGAATAGCGCTCCGTTCATGCTATCTTGTCCCCAAGGCATATTGCGGGAGCGATTGCTGCTGCGCAGGTTTTGAGGATTATTGCGATCCATGCCGTAGAAGACAGCAAATATAAAGTCGATCAGCGTGCTTTTGCCCCACTCATTGGGTGCAACGATAAGGTTCGCAGCCGGTTTGAAGTCAAGGGCAAAATTCTTAAGATTGCCAAAGTGGCCAATTTCAATTCTTTTAATATACATCTTCCAGCTCCTCCCCTCTGAAAGCCGCCAAGCCAAGTCGTAAGGCCTGCTGCAAATCATGTTTTCCGGCTTCATCCTCGCTTAAAGCCAGAGCTTCCTGCAGCTTGCGCACAAAGAGACCGCGTAAGGTCTCCTCTTCACTCAGCTCTTTAATGTTATCTGCAGGCCGCAAATGATCACGCAAGACCACATGCCCGATCTCTTCACGTAAACTTGCAGTCAGACGAGTGACATTCAGGGCAGCGGGCGCTTCTCCTCGCAGGCGTATTTTATAGCTGTGGCGTCGGTACTCGTCGGGATCAAGCGCCTTAACTTCAAGCACTATCTGCTCGATTATTTCCTGATCCGTCTGTGAGCTGTCCAGTTGGGTATCCAGCTCAACAAACATGCGCGAAGCTGACGACAGCGGCGCAACACTGACGATTTCTCCATTGTCCAACTCTACTAAAAGAGCGTGCCTGGCACCTGCCTCGTTGAAAGAAAGACCCTGCGGACTGCCCGGATACATTGCTAGAGTCGCACCACGCTCGATACGGCCGCTCGGAGGCAAGTCGGTGGACTTATGAATGTGCCCCAAGGCCAGATAGTTCATTTTGCTGTTTCTGATTTGTTGAGAAGGAAGCGGATTATACATGCCCGCAGCCTTGGAGCCACCCAAATATTCACCATGGACCAAAGCAATTTTATTAGCCAAGGCCTGCCCTGCGTCCTCTTTCTCCACGAAATCCTCACCATCGTAGATAAGTACAGCTTCCTCTGTCCCCACGTCAGGCAAGAGCGTCGTTTCCTGATAGAGCGAGGAAAAACTCACCCCCCACACAGAAGAAGCGAGATCCGGGAAGTCGATGCGGACGATTTTATCCGCCGGAAAAACAAACAATTGCGGGATCTGCGGGAAATCTGTCGCATAAGGTGAAGCCGAAGAATAAGGGTCATGATTTCCCGCGACGATCAGGACCGGAAAAGAACGTTCGCGCGCCAGCAGGTCGCAGACTCGCCTGAGCTCTCGATCCTCGATTTCCGCCATTTCCAAGAAATCGCCTGCAATCAAGAAGAGGTCGACCTCTTGGGCCTCCGCCTGCTTTAATAGATTGTCGAAACTCTGGATTAAAGCTTCTTGAAAATCAGAAGCCGCCCGCCCCAAGGAGCGCATGCGACTACCTAAATGCAAATCTGCCGTGTGCAAAATTTTGATACTCATAAAATCATCTCCTCCTTAATATATTAGCCCATTTGTTCCCATTAAACACAAACATCATGCTAGACTAAATACATGTCAAACAAAAGAAATAAACGCAAAAATCAGCAGAAACCTCGCCATGAGCAATCATGCGGCGCGATCGTGTTTCGGGAAATTAATAACGAACTGCGCGTCCTCTTAGTTCAGCACGGTGTCGGGCACTGGTCTTTCCCCAAAGGGCATGTCGAATGTGACGAGACAAACTGCGAAACGGCCATCCGTGAAGTCAAGGAAGAGACCGGCATTAACATTGATATCAGCTCGGATTTTTCGCGTGCGTCCACGTATTCTCCGTATCCGGGCGCCTTAAAGACCGTCACTTTCTTCCTAGGTGACTACTTGGGCGGCATCTTGCGCCCACAGCTCGAAGAAGTCCGCCAAGCTGCCTGGGTGCGCCCTGAAGATAGCATGAAATATTTGGTTTTTGACCGCGATCGCGAAATATTCAAGGATGCCTTGCGCGAGATCGGCTATGAAATTGATTCTGTCCCTGAAGAAGAAAATTAATTATTATCTAATAGACGAAAAAGCCTTAGCGCATTGTCTGTCGTCTGCTGCGCCATCTCTGTCGTAGAAAGTCCTTTAATCTCCGCCGCTCGTTCACCAATATAAGGAAGATACGCTGACTCATTGCGCTTACCCCGATAGGGTACAGGCGTCAAATACGGTGCGTCCGTCTCCAGCAAAAGAAGCTCCAGTGGTGTTTCAGCCAAGGCCGCTCTGGCCCCGTCAGCATTCTTAAACGTTATCGGGCCGTCAAAACCGATCATGAAACCCAAAGCTATGAACTCCGACAGCGTGGCCACGCTGTCGGAATAACAATGCATGACACCGATCTCCGACTCGCCCCAAGAACGTTGCAAGAGCCCCTGTCTGCGCACAGCACGCAAGATTTCCAGCGTGTCGTGAGTCGCTTCGCGCATGTGAATTATGAGAGGCAAATCGTATTCGGCCGCAATCTCCAGCTGCAGACGAAAGACTTCACGCTGTGTCTCGGCAGGCGAATGCATGTAATGATAATCTAGACCGATCTCTCCTATGGCAACGATGATAGCTTGCTGTCCGGCTTTTACGCGAGCACGGTCTTCTGCAATCATCTTGGAGATTTCCGGGGCAGATGAATTATCCCAAGTAGAGGCTTCGTGCGGATGATAACCTAGAGAGGTATAGAGCCGAGGCAGCCGGGTTTCTGTCTGCGAAAGGGCCAGCTCATAAGCCCGCTTGCTGTCTGCTAGATCCGAGGTGGCAAGCAGGATGTGATTGACGCCCGCTTGCGCCGCCCGATCTAAAACCTCAGCTCGATCATTCGCGAAGGCTCTGTCTTGCAGATGTGAATGAGAGTCAAACCACATTAGCTTAAATCCAGTTTTTCTATAGCGGCCAACTCAGCTTCAACATCTATACGCGGGAAGAGGGGCTTTCCCTTCTGCACGCGAAAGTCATCTTGATACAGACCGGCTTTTGCGGCTGAATCCCAGCTGCTGAGTTCCTCCTCAATTTCTGCACCTGCAGCGCTAATGCCTAGCTGCTCGCGCATTTTTTCCGGTGTGTAAACCATGAAAGGGGAAATCCAGACGGATACGCGGCGCAAAACATCGGCCAGTGTGTAGAGTACTGCAGCCAGACGCGGACGCGAAGTTTCTTCCTTAGCCAGAATCCAAGGTGTGGTCAGATCAATGTATTTGTTACTCTGCCCGATTAGGCGCCAGATTGTCTCGAGAACTAGCGAGAACTCCATTTTCTCAAAATGTTTCTCCACCTTCACTGCGGTTTCATCAGCCATTTGCGTCAATTCTGCATCTAGCTCGGCAAAGTCCTTTTCGCTCGGAAAACCGTCAGGGAAAGACTGAGTGATCATGGCTACTACTCGGCTCAAGAGGTTGCCCAGGTCATTGGATAAATCGCTGTTGCTCCTTTTGAGCAGTGCCTCCGTTGAATAATTTCCGTCAGATCCGAAGGGGAATTCGCGCAGCAAGAAGTAGCGAATAGCATCCAGACCGTAGCGCTCTACCAAGATAACGGGGTCAACCACGTTGCCTTTGGATTTGGACATCTTGCCACCTTCGAATAAGAGCCAGCCGTGCCCAAAGACCTTTTTCGGTAGCGGCAGCTCCAGAGCCATCAGTAAGGCAGGCCAAATCAGGGAGTGAAAGCGCATGATTTCCTTGCCCACCAGGTGGACGTCAGCGGGCCAATAATGGTCAAACTTCTCCGGCTCGTTTGGATAACCCAAGGCAGTAATATAGTTGCAGAGGGCATCCACCCAAACGTAAGCTATGCTGTCGGGATCAAACGGCAGCGGGATACCCCAAGAAAAATTTGAGCGCGAGACGGCGAGGTCATCCAATCCTGCTTTGAGGAAGTTGCTTATCATCTCGTTGGCACGAGAGGCAGGTTCAACAAAGTCGCTCTGTTCACGGAAGAGATCCTTCAAGCGCTCCTCATACTTTGACAGGCGGAAAAAGTAGCTCTTTTCACTGGTCTTTTCGACCGGACGATGACAGTCAGGACACAAGCCGTCTACTAACTGCGATTCCGTCCAAAATGACTCACAGGGCGTACAATACCAGCCCTCATAAACGCCCTCGTAGATGTCACCCTTCTCATAGAGTTTGCTAAATATTTCCTGTACCGCTTTAACGTGCTGCGGATCTGTGGTGCGGATGAAGCCGTCATAATCGACATGCATCAGCTCCCATAAATCCTTGATCTTTACAACCATACCGTCCACAAATTCCTGTGGTTCCAACCCACGCTCGCGCGCAACTCTTTCAATTTTCTGTCCATGTTCATCTGTTCCGGTTAGGAAATAGACATCAAAATTACGCATACGCTTATATTTAGCCATGGTATCGGCTGCAATCGAACAATAAGCATGACCTATATGCAGATCGTCGCTGGGGTAATAAATCGGTGTTGTAATGTAATAAGTTTGGCGTGACATACTGGCTCCTTCAGCACCGGGCTCAAACGCCGGTGCTTTCTTTCATAAGGCTAAGTTTAGCAAATTAGAGCGGTCTTAGTCTAATCGACTGAGTACTGCTCGTTGGCGGGAGACGCTTTCTCGATTTCTAAGGCTAGATCATAGAGACGGCGCTGTTCAACTCCGGTGGCCTGAGCCAAGATTTTGGCTGCTGCCTTGGTCCGTACTCCCTCGGCCAAAAGTTGAGCGAGCAGGTCCTCAAGCTCGGGATCAGCAATTTCTTTCATCGTTGTGCCCGTCCGCTTTTCATAAGCGTTGCGACCTTCGAGTACAAGCGTAAACTCACCTCGGGGTTCCACTGTCTCGTAGTATCGCAAAGCAGACATGACATCCAAGTAAAGAAATTCCTCGTATTCCTTAGTCAGCTCACGTGCGATGGTCAGTCGTCGTTCGCCCAAGCCCTGCTGCTCCATGTCAGCTAAAGTTTTGCTTAAACGATGTGGAGATTCAAAGAAAACAACTGAGTGTTCTTCCTGTCCCATCTTTTTAATAATCTCATCACGTTTCCGGCCCTTAGGAGGGATAAAGCCGTTGAAGACAAAGCGCGAGGGATCGAGGCCGGAAGCGGCCAGAGCTGTCAAGATAGCTGAGGGTCCCGGAACTGAAATAACTTTGATATTTCGCTCGATCGCCTTAAGGACCAGGCTGGCTCCGGGATCAGAAACACAGGGTGTGCCTGCGTCCGAGATGACCGCCACCCGCTTAGCTTCATGAAGCAGATCGTTGATAATCTCTTCGTCTCTTTGTTCAGAGTTTTGCTCGTAATAACTGACCAGCGTATTGCCGATCCCTACAGAAGAAAGAAGGCGAGCCGCCCTGCGTGTATCTTCCGCTGCAATGTAATCTACATTTTCCAGTATGTAACGGGCACGCGGACTCAAGTCCTCCGGATTTCCTAAAGGGGTGGGCACCAGAAAAAGAGTTCCGCAGATATTTATATTGCCACCAAAAGTTTCATGTGCGCATCTAGCATTCACTGTTATATACCTTTCCTAGAGCTCCTGCCGACTAGCAAGAACTCTGATCAAAATTAACACCCTACATATCTTAGTTCACACAGGCCATTTTTGTGGTGTCAAAACTGACCAAAAAAAACGGCGGGTAATCCCGCCGCTGAAAAGCTAATTTTTGTGATCTTATGCTAGGCTGATGCAGTCTACAGGACAAACTTCAACGCAAGACTCACAGTCTGTGCAAAGATCAGGGTCTATTTGATAATGCTCGTCTCCCATGGAGATTGCACCTTCCGGGCACTCATCTTCGCATGCTCCGCAAAGAATGCACTCGTCACTAATTACATGTGCCATTGATTTTTCCTCCCATTTTCGTAATGTTTGTTACATTTAGTAGCAAGCGAGAAAAGTTTAACACTTTCTATGATTAGGTTCAAGCTTTGCTTAATTCATTTGCCTGATAAACCTCAATCAGGCGCTCGTCGTCCTTGTCTATAGATAATGTTACTTTCTCAGTAAGCAGATTGACATCGGTTACCACCCCGACACGTCCGTCCGGAGTCGCTAGTCTATCGTTCTTTTTAGGCAAGCGGGATCTGGCCTCACAGTACGCTTCCTGTTCGTAATTCAGGCAGCAAAGCAGACGTCCACAGGCGCCGGAAATTTTCTCAGGATTCATGGAAAGATTCTGTTCCTTCGCCATTTTAATGGATACCGGTTGAAATTCGTTGAGAAAGGTCGCACAGCAAAATTCACGACCGCAGCAACCCAGACCGCCACACATACGAGCCTCATCACGAACTCCGATCTGTCTCAGTTCAATACGACGCCGGAAAATAGCAGCCAAGTCCTTGACCAGATCCCGGAAATCAACGCGTCCGTTAGCTGTAAAGAAGAAAGTAATCTTCTTGTTATCGAATCGATATTCGACATCTACCAAAGACATATCCAGACCGTTAGCTTCGATACGCTCCATGGCGATCTCGAAGGCACGATCCTCTTCATTCAAATTGGCATCATACTGTGCAAGGTCTTCCTCCGTAGCCAAACGAAGAACCGGGCGCAGTGTGCGCTCCTCGTTCCCTTCGTAGTCCTCAATGAGTACGCTTATTGCAGTGACCACGCCGATTTCGATTCCTTGCACCGTCTCGACGATCACCACGTCTTTTTTATTCAGATCCAGACCGTTGGTGGAAAAATCATATGCTTTGCCGCGTCCGCGCAAACGAACCCGAACCAATTTATCTTCGCTCATAAATATCCTATCTAAAACGCAGCCCATCACTAGTACTGCTGAAAAAATTATATTTGACTGAGATTATATCAAACATTGAAGGCTTAGGTTTACGCAAGCCTTTAAGCGTTCATCATTCCTCTCATTTGCAACAAGAGCCGCGAAATAGTGTGATCGTAATTAGTATTCGAGGACAAGGCTTTATTCGTCTCAGACAAAAGCAGCAGTAAGCCCTCAAAGTCAATCTCCAATTGCGACCATTCAGCTATTTCTTTTTCGGAAAAAGCCGCACTCCCACTTCCGGCTTTCGCCCCCTCTTTCGTCAGAAGATACAAACTCAGCTCTCGCAAAAAAGACTGCAGGAGCCGAATAATCATGCTCGTGTTTTCTTTATTTGCCTTAAAAAAATCCAAACCTTCCGTTAAAAAATAGCTGCGATTCCTCTGTGGAAAAGCCTTAAACAAATGTAGGCTCTCGTCATAGAGCTGCTGATATTTCTCGTCCTGTGCTAAGGTCAAAGCCCGACCCGGAAGTCCGTCCGAACAGTCCAGAGCAAAGTTCTTCGCTGCAGATTCCTCGACGCCTGCCTCGTCTAAGATTTGCCCGATCGATTCAGGATCACGCTGACCAAGGCGCAACGTTTGCACGCGTGAACGAATCGTCGGCAGTAGGCGATCGGCATCCTCGCTAAAAAGAATGAAACGGACGAAATCAGCATGCTCCTCCAAAGGCTTCAACAACGCATTTTGGCAGGCCTCGCTGAGTGTATCCGCTTTTTCTGCTGAAATAATGAAAACTTTATTCTTTGAAATACGAGGAGCTTCAAGGAGACGGGCTGCTATCTCTGAACGCACTTCATCTACCTTAATGCGTCCGGATGGGCCCGGATCAAGTACTGTTAGGTCAAGGTGCCCACCGGCGCTTAGCATCCGGCAAGATGGGCAAACGCCACAAGCAGATCCATCAACTGCGGGAGAATCGCAGAGAAAAGATGCAGCCAAACATTTGGCTATGGTATGCTTGCCGGCACCTTCTTCACCCGTGATTAGGAGTGGATAAGACTGGGCAACGACAATTTGCGCCAGCTTTTGACGCAGCCTATCATTTATCGCCAGATCTGACAGCCGGAACGTGCTGAAATCAACAATGTTCTCTGCAATGTCTTCCTGAGATCTCGCCCTTGCCGCCATCTTAAATTTTCTCGAAGTGATCCACCGGCACCACGAAGACAGTGGCACCGCCGATCTTAACCTCTACCGGATACGGCATATAAGACGTACCCATCGATGGTGGCGGGATATTGGCACTAATCGAAGTTTTCCTACTGCGCGAATACTTGCGAATAATAGCCATCACCTCATCCTGCATGTCGTCTTCGATACCTGTCATTAAAGTAGTATTGCCAGATTTCAAAAAGCCACCGGTTGAATGGAGTTTTGTCACGCGATGACCTGCCCTATTCAGCTCAGTCATCAGGCGGGAAGCATCTTCATCACTGACAATAGCAAAAATCAGTTTCATAATAGAATTCTCCTAACTAGTTCAAGCACGAGACCGGCAGTCTCTTCCTTTGTCCCTTGTGTTTCTATACATTTAAAGCGCTCCGGCTCTCTCTCAGCAAGAGCTCGAAAACCACGATCCACGTCCGCACGGAAACTTGCTGTTTCACCATCTATGCGGTCAGCTGCCGTATTCTCATGACGCTTTTCCAGTCTTTCAGTCAATCCTTGTGGCGGCAGTTGTAGTAGAATCGTCAAATCAGGTTTCGTAGTGCCAACTGCAAAATCGTTCAGCTTATCTATTACCTCCAGATCCAAACCTCTGCCATATCCTTGATAAGCAACAGTTGAATCCATAAAACGGTCACAGATCACCCAAGTACCTCGTGCTAGCGCAGGCTGGATTACTTCTCGCACGATCTGAGCGCGGGCTGCTTCAAAAAGCAAAACCTCGGTCTCCGCTGTCATATTACTTTGCGAGGCGTCCAGCAAAATGGTTCGTATCTGTTCACTGATGTCGGTCCCCCCCGGTTCGCGCAGGAGTAGAACATCGATTCCGTCATCTTTAAGGCTCTGACCTAATAGTTGACTTTGTGTAGTTTTCCCGGTTCCGTCTACGCCTTCAAAAGTGACAAATCTTCCTCGCTGCATCTGCTTTCCGCCTCCGTCAAGAAACTCATTTTTCTATCTCAATCTTAACATATCGACGGCAGGGCTTGGCTGCTCTAAGAAACAGTCCACAAGAAAATCTTGCAAGGCTCTATCTCTCCGCCAAAACTTCAACTTTACCGGATTTGAGGCCGCGGATATCATAAGCAAGCGATAAGAGCTCCTGCCACAAAGTGATATCAGCCTCCTTGATCTCCTCGCCCGGCCACAGCAAGGGAACTCCTGGCGGATACGGCGCAATCATCCCGGCACTGAGCCGGCCCAGCGCGTCCTGAAACTCGACTTCTTCGCTCTTGGCGAAAAAACTCTCACGGATTTTTAGGGAGCTGCGCTCTTGTCTGAGAAAAGCGTTTCTCTGAGCCAAATCCGTCGCCGTTTGGCTTTGCCCGCCTGCCTCTACCTGCGCGATTTCACGACATGCCCCTGCCAGGGCATCGAAGGAACTGCGCGGAGTATCCAGAGCAGGAATGCAAACCATACGTTGGGCATCAATGAGCTCGACATCGACTTGATGCGCATCGAGTATTTCCGTAAGTTTCTGTCGGGAACAAGCAGTGGCAGAATAATCCAAAACCAGACGGCAGGGATCGTCTCCATCTACGTAATCGCGTCGTATTTCCGGCGGCAAGTGTGCTTCGAAGTCCGCGATTAAACTCAAAAGTTGAGCTACATGAGCAGGAGCGTCATGCTCAACAAAATCCCGCGCGTAGTCTAGGCTGGCCGCAATCGGAAAAGACGGACTTGAAGTCTGAAAGACAGGCAACATCTTTGCCAGACGGGTCGACGAAATACGGCCTGATTCTATAGCACCCTGCGACAAATGCAGCAATGAGGCTGGCGTCAAGGCAGGCAGTGTCTTATGTGCGCTCTGCGCTACAAGGTCCGCCCCTTGCGCTAGGGCAGTACGAGGCCAGCTTCGCTCTCTGCGGGAATTGCCCTCAACTTCGATGGCGAAATGAGCGCCGTGTGCGGCGTCTACAAGGACAGGGATATTCTTAGCGTGAGCAAGTTCGCAGATCTTTTCCAGAGCTAGGTTTTCACCGTAATAGCCGGGTGTTGTCAGTAAGACGCCCGCCAGATTTTCCTCTTCCTTGAGGCTGCGCAAAACTTCTGCTTCGCTTACCTGTCCATCAGGAAAACGAGGCAATTCATCCTGCCGGATAAAGACTGCCTCCAAGCCCAAAAGGGCGCAGCTGTTGGCAATGGAGAGGTGACTGCCTTTCGCCAGCAGTACACGGTCGCCTTCACGGAAAGCCGTTGCTAGCGCAATTCTGAGGGAGTTGGTAGTACCGCTAGTGATGAAGTAAGTCCGGGCTGCGCCAAATGTCCGCGCCGCTAAGCGAAGCGCTTCTAGCACGACACCGTCCGGCTGATTGATATCTCCAGTTGTGGCCAATTCCGTGGTATCCAGCTCCGTCAAAAGCGTCCGAAAAGCGGCAGAAAAAGACTTACCCGCTCGATTAGCAGGCATATGAAAAGAATGGCGTTGTCTGCCTTTTTCTAAAGCATTAACGAGCGGGAGCTCCCGCTCGTTTGATCTTGTTTCTTTGTCAGCTTGATTCATAGGAAACTCAAATTACTAAAGATCCAGCTTGATGGTTTGAATACCTTCGATATCTATGCGGATATCTCGTTCTATCTGCTCAATGTCACGGCTAATATCTTCCGCCGTTTCTACAGGACGAATTTTTCTTTCATCTATATTGTCAAAGCGTCTTTTGTGCGAACGTTGTTTGCCGGATCGTGCTTGTTTTTGTTGTGATTCTTTCTTCTGAACATTTTGCTCTGCAGCCGGTTTCTGCTGCTTTTTCTTTGGCTGCTCACTTGGAGCCGCCTTTTTTTCTTGCACGGGTTTCTTGGCTTGTGTATCACGTTGCTGTTCTTGAGCGATCCTTGTTTTCTGGCCGTCCTTGCGCTGCTCATCACTGACCCTTGAATGGACCTTCTTGCGCTTGCGATTCTTCTTGCGATTAATATTGCTACTGTGCGCAGCAGACTTACCGCTGTCGGGTTTTCTTTCCTTGGCAGGCGAATCTTCCCGCGGGCTTAACTGACGGCTTTTTACTTTTCTATTGCGATTTTGTTTTGTTTCAGACATGGTTGTTCAGCAAAACCTCCGATCTTTAACTTCTGTCATTCTAACATGACAAAGCCTGTAAATATGCTGCATGAGAAACGCTAGACTGTCTGCTCTCGTCGAAGCAAGTAATCTTTCGTCGCCTCTTGTCGACTATTGGCATTTTCTGTTCTTAGAATCCGGACGGACATTTTTTATGCTGATAGCAGGAGTGGTATTTTTATGTATATAGAAAAGAAAATGTTTTTACCCAGTGTGGATAAACCCGCAATCCGACTCGTACATGATAGTTATGGACGTACTTATCAAGCGAAGGAGCTGGATTCTTTCGTAGATTTCAGCTTGATTCCGTATCTGTATCGACTGCGCAGTCCCGGCATTCTGCGTTGCTTAGGAGTGAACAACTGCGACAATTTGAGTGCAGAAAGCGTCTGCGACTTAAAGACGGGGCTCGTGCTCAAAGAAGTCAGACAGATTGACATTAAAGAGGATCCGGGAGAAGTTGTTGTTCTTTTTGAATATCTTGAGGGGGTGACTTTGCGACAGTTCTCCCTTCGGACGGTTTCAGCGATTAATAAAGAAATATCTGCGCTCTACGAGCAGCTCTTCGATCAGGTCAGGGGCACCTTGGAAGATTTTGCAGCTTTGAGCAAAGTGGGGCTGAGGCATGGAGATATCAGTCCCGACAACATTATGATCACAGCTGGAAAGCAGGCGGTTTTGATAGATTTCGACAAGGCGAGGGTATTTTTGCCCGGCTATGCGAGTCTTAACCCACCGGAGCTGCCTAAGAAAAATTTTTATATCAGCGGCACTCCCGGCTATAGCGGCAAGCTGGCCATACAAGAGCAATACGACTCCGGCACTTATGCCCAAAGAAACACGGATTATGTTCATCCCGCAGACCAGGAAAGCCTAGCCCGCAGCTTTATTGCAGCTCTAATCAAAAAGCCCGGCTCCACCTTGACTGCAACGGACATCAAATCCGTCTTGTCGCGAGTGCAACCGGGCTTTGCTTATAAATTACTCAGCGCTCTTTGTGCGAGCGTCTGACTCAGGCTCCTTCTTCGAGCACTTGCTGCTCAGAATAAATAACTGTAGGAGGAGCCTCCTTACGTACAGCTTCCACCGTGACGATAACTTTCGCTACATCGGCTCGTGATGGAATCTCATACATGATATCCAGCATGACGCCTTCGAGGATAGTACGCAAACCGCGTGCCCCCATCTTCAGATCCTGAGCCTGTCGTGCAGCTTCTCTGATGGCATCTTCTTCAAAAACCAAGTCTACGTCATCGTAATCCATTAGTTTCTGATACTGCTTAATCAGAGCGTTCTTGGGCTCGGTCAAAATTTTGACCAGAGCGTCCTCATCCAGTCCTTCTAAAGCGACATGAACCGGAACGCGACCAATGAACTCAGGTATCAGACCATAACGCAGCAGATCCTCGGGTAAGAGATGTGTGAAGATCTTGGAATCGTCCTTGTTCTTGGACTTTACATCTGCGCCAAAACCGATGGCAGAGCTGCCGATGCGGCTTTGAATCATTTTATCCAGCCCGTCAAAAGCACCACCTAAAATAAAGAGGATATTGCTGGTGTCAATCTGAATAAACTCCTGATGCGGATGTTTGCGTCCGCCTTGAGCGGGAACATTGGCTACTGTGCTTTCCAGTATCTTTAGAAGAGCCTGCTGCACACCCTCGCCACTGACATCCCGCGTGATTGAAGGATTATCTGAGCGACGTGAGATTTTGTCAATTTCGTCAATGTAGATGATGCCCTTTTCCGCTGCTTCAATATTAAAGTCAGCGTTTTGGATCAGGCGCAGAAGAATGTTTTCCACGTCCTCGCCGACATAGCCGGCTTCAGTGAGTGCCGTAGCATCAACAATAGCGAAAGGAACATGCAGAATTCTGGCCAGAGTCTGGGCTAGCAAAGTTTTGCCTGAACCTGTCGGTCCTAGGAGCAAAATATTGCTCTTTGACAGCTCGACATCTTTGTTGTCATCTTCTATGTGGTCAGAAAACACGCGCTTGTAATGGTTGTAAACGGACACAGCCAATACTTTCTTTGCATAATCTTGACCGATGACATATTCATCCAGCTTGCATTTAATTTCATCCGGCGAGAGAAGGCTATCCCTGCTCAGATCATGCGAGCCGAAAGTTATTTTTCTCTCTTCTTGCAGAAGCTCATTACAAAGAGCAACGCATTCATTACATATATAAACACCGGGGCCGGCAATCAGGCGCTCGACCTGAGAGTCCGGCTTCCCACAGAATGAACAGTGAACCTGTTCAAACATTTTTTCGTTGTTTTGCTTATCTGTCATATATCTATGTCCTTAAGCGAGATCGCTTCACGGATAAGTCCTACCTCATCATTACCTTATCAATGATTCCGTATTCTATGGCTTCCTGTGTATCCATCCAGTGGTCACGCTCTGTGTCGCGCTCTATTACTTCCAGAGGCTGATCACAGATATCCGCCAAAATCATATTAAGGCGTTTGCGCATTTTCAGGATGTGTTCAGCTGCGATGCTGATATCAGAAGCTTGCCCCTGTGTACCTCCAGATGGCTGGTGGATCATAATTTCAGCGTTAGGAAGTGCAAAGCGTTTACCTTTAGTTCCGGCACCGACAAGGAAAGCTCCCATGCTGGCGGCCATTCCCATGGCAATGGTTTGAACGTCAGGTTTGATGTACTGCATGGTGTCATAGACCATCAGGCCAGAAGAGACTTCTCCGCCCGGGCTGTTGATATAGAACTGAATATCCTTATCGGGGTCTTCAGCCTCTAAGAACAATAGCTGGGCAACTATCAAATTTGCGCTGACATGATCTACCTGATTGCTCAGGATGACAATACGCTCTTTCAGCAAACGGGAGAAAATATCATAGGAACGTTCTCCGCGGCTCGTTTGTTCAACTACTACTGGTACCAGATTGTTGTGTATAGTTTCGATCATAATAATAAAAACTCCTTTTCGATAAGCAGCAAGTGCCGCTTTCCCTTAATTTTAAGCTTATACTACTAATCCTCTTCGTCTGGCGCTTATGCGTCTGCGTCTACTTCGTCGTGATCGTGATTGCAGTTTTCGTCATGAACGTGCTCATGCTCATGATCGTGATCGCAGTTTTCGTCGTGGACGTGCTCATGCTCGTCCTCCGGCTCCGGCTCCGGCTCAACATCGGTCGCCACGCTCCACTCGCGCAGAAGCTCGACCAATTTCTCACTTCTGACCTGGTGCTCAAGACGTTCTCTGCTCTCTTCGGCATCGAGATATTTTTCCTTATACTCCTCGACGGAAATCTGTGCCTGTTCCGCATATCTTGCAATCAGAGCATCGACTTCTTCATCTGATGCTTCCGGCTTTACTTCTTGTTCAAGCGCATCCAACGTATAGGCTAGAATCAAGTTTTTACGAGAAGCAGGGGCCATTTGCTGACGAATACCGGCCAATGTCTGTCCGGAATATGCTAAGAAATCTTCATAGCGCATGCCATACATCTCGAACTGCTGGCTTTGACGCTGAATTTCTCTGTCAACGTCATCTTCAACAAGGAAGTTAGAGAGACTAATTTCGCTATTTGCAGCGATTTTCTCTACTATATTACGTTCAAACACTCGATCGGCCTGTTCGGCTGCTGCTTTTTCCAGCTCTTGACGAAGCTCGGCGCGGTATTCTTCAACAGTGTCGCTGCTTTCACTTACGTCTTTGACAAAGTCATCGTCTACTTCTGGCAATTCTGTATAGGTCGCGGCTTTAACTTTAACTTCAAAAACCACTTCCTGACCTGCCAGATCCTCTGCCTGATATTCTTCAGGGAAAGTCAATAAGAGGTCGAATTCATCACCGACGTTTTTGCCGACAATGCCTTCTTCAAAACCGGGGATGAAGGTGTTGCTTCCCAGTTCGAGATTGTAATCTTCAGCAGTACCGCCCTCAAAGGGAACATCATCTTTCTTACCGACATAGTCGATAGTAACAGTGTCACCGTTCTCCAAGGCACGTTCGCCTACCGGGACTTGTCTGGCAACTTTTTCTTGGGCCTCTTTAATTTTGGCGTCTATTTCTTCTTCGCTAAGTTCGACTACCGGACGATAAGCTTCAATACCTTTGTATTCGCCCAATTTGACTTCCGGTTTCAATGCGAATCTGACTTCTAACACGAGACCTTCTTCTCCGCTGATGCTGACAAGATTTACTCTCGGCTCTGAAAATGGTTGTAAATCGTGCTCTTTCAAAGCTTCTTCATAAGCGCCGGGGAATGCATGATCGATCGCATCGTCATACAATATTCCTTCACCATAATGATTTACTACGATCGGATAAGGAGCTTTGCCTTTGCGAAAGCCCGGAACTTGGAAGTGACGCTTACTTCTGTGGTAGGCACTCTCCAGTGACTTCTTAAACTCCTCTGCGGGAACCTCAATATTTAGATAAGCAACTCTGTCTTCTTTTTGTTCAAATTGCGACGGCATTGGTCGTCCTCCTCTTTATTTTGACTATATTAATACTTTACAAGCTTAAGCATTCTAACACAATAATGCTTTGACTTCTCCCCTTGGTGCCTTAGTTACTAGTGGACGTTTGTCTGAGCTTAAAAACAATTTATTAAGCGCCTAAGAGTCGCTGTTCGCTACTTCGTACACGTTACATAAGTTTCCCTCGTTGAAGGGAAAAGCCGAGCATGGTAATATATACCTGCCTGAGATGGATGGCGCTCTCATTTTTGGACCACCGTTTCTTAAAGGGGAGTCCGAGTTGACGTGGAATATGAATATGCCTGCTTGCAGGAAATTCTAAGACCACCGCAGGGCACCCACCTGGTTATTTATAGCTGGGTATCAAAAAGGGAGTCCGCCATTTCAGGTATTTTTTGCTGTTTACAAATTGTTGGGTAACAAAGCCCGCAGTATTATTAATAAAAAATCAGGGAGGCTCTATGCGTATTTACAACACCGCCAATCGTAAAAAGGAAGATTTGGTACCGCTGGAAGAAGGACATTTTAAAATCTATGCCTGTGGACCTACTGTTTACGATTTGATGCATCTGGGAAATGCGCGCCCCATTATCACCTTCGACACACTGCGTCGTTATCTTAAATATAAAGGTTACAAAGTGACCTATGTGCAAAATTTCACCGACATTGACGATAAGATGATCGCCCGTGCTAGACAGCAAGGGATTAGCGTCAAAGAATTGGCTGATGAAATGATCGCTGAGTATTTCCATGATGCCGATAGCCTCAATGTGGTGCGGGCTGATGTTCATCCCCGTGCAACCGAATCCATACCCGGGATCATCGACCTAATTTCCACCCTCGAAGAGAAAGGTCATGCTTATGTGGCTGACGACGGTGTCTATTTTGAAGTCGCTTCTTTTGAGGATTACGGCAAGCTGTCCCACCATAAGCTCGAAGATCTGGAAGAAGGTGCCAGCGAGCGAGTAAGCGATGTCGAAGGCAAACGCAGCGCTCTTGATTTCGTCCTCTGGAAATTCAAAAAGGAAGGCGAACCTTCTTGGGATAGCCCCTGGGGCGAAGGCAGACCGGGCTGGCACATTGAATGTTCTGCCATGAGTCGAGAAAATCTGGGTAGTACCATCGATATTCACAGCGGCGGTGTAGATCTCGTTTTTCCACATCATGAGAACGAGATCGCGCAAAGCGAGGCCGCCAGCGGTGAGCCTTTTGTCCGCTATTGGATGCATAACGGTTTCGTCAACGTGAATCAGATTAAAATGTCTAAATCTAAGGGAAACTTTTTCCTACTGCGCAATCTGGCGGAACTTTATCCCTATGAAATAATCCGCTATTACATCTTGCAGTCTCACTATCGCATGCCGATAAACTTTTCGCTCACTGACGAAGAAGGCGAAGACAGCCCGCTTGATGCAGCTGTCACCAGCTATCGACGGATTCGCACTTCACTGCAGACGCTCGAGTTTGCAGCTGAAACTGCGCCGGAAGAAGGCGACAAAGAGACCGACCGGGCTTTGGAAGAAGCTATTGCAACAGGTAGACGTGAATGGACAGAAGCCATGGACGATGACCTCAACACTGCTGATGCCATCGCTGCCATTTTTGATTTGGTCCGGGCTGCAAATACAGCAGCGGCCAGCGAACAGACCTCTTCTGCCTTGCTCTTAGATGCCCGTGAAACGATCATTGAGCTCTGCCATGTTCTGGGTCTGAAGCCGGACGAGCAGGAAGAGCTCGTTATCCCTGCAGAAGTGAAAGAATTAGTGGAGAAGCGCACGCAGGCTAAGCAGGATCGTGATTTCGAAAAAGCCGACCGCATCAGAGATGAGATCGCTGAGCTCGGCTTCAGGTTGGAAGACACGCCTCAGGGAGTGCACATCCACTTGCTGGAAGACTAGTTGGAGTTTTTCATTGAAGAAAACTAAAAGACTTGCAGGAAAATATGAAGTCAAAGATAAAAAGGCTTTAGGTAGCTGCATACCTACATTCCATATAGACGAACCCAGCTACAGTCCCATCGACAAACTGCAGCTTTTTGACTATCCGATTTCAACTCTAGCTTGGATCGGCGATGCGGTTTATGAGTTAGAAATCCGTATGGCTTTGGCAAAACAAAGCGAGGCACCCGCAGGTACACTTAACCAAAGGGCAATCGGGATGGTCAGCGCCAAAGGTCAGGCAGAACTCTTGGAAGTTTTGCTACAAGAAGATAATCCCGCTCAGTTAAGCACAGGGGAAAGGGGACTTTTGCAAAGGGCACGCAACTATCACAGCAAAAGCATCTCCAAAGGAGCGGAACAGGCTGACTATCGTTCCGCAACTGCTTTGGAAGCGTTAATCGGAGCACATATACTGGCCGGCAACACGGACCGTGTTGCTGAACTCATTCGCTGCGGTTTGCAGGATAACGCTTAACTCGAACGTAAGACTTTAAACCGAAGTATGATTTTTTCAGAAAGGTAATATCCCAGTGACGCGAGAAAACAAGCGCAGAAAGCAGAGAATGCCGTCTGAAATCCAACTGCCCCCTGGAGAGCAGATCGAAGGCCGCAATCCCTTAGAGGAAGCCCTGCGAGCCGGACGCAAGATCAGGCAGCTTTATGTCTTGAATAAGGCGACAAAGACTTCTCAGAGTGATCCCTTAAGCTTATTGGCCCAGCAGACTGAAGCCACAGGAGCTAACGTTTCCTATGTTGATAGGGCAACGCTGGATTCGATTGCGGTCTCAAACGCCCATCAAGGAGTTATTGCGATCGTAGAAGAATACGAGTATGCAGATCTGGATGAGGTGCTGCGAGCTGAAGAAAAAGCCGGCACTTCGCCTTTTCTCATATTGTTAGACAATCTTCAGGATGCTCATAACCTGGGAGCAATTTTGCGTATCGCGGATGGTGCCGGGGTCAGTGCTGTAGTAATCCCCAAGCATCGTTCCGTCTCCCTCAATGCCGTAGTGGCCAAAACTTCCGCCGGTGCGATCGAATATGTTCCGGTCTGTCAGGAAACCAATCTGACTCAGACGGTAATGCGACTCAAAGACGAGGGCTTTTGGATTTTTGGCACGAGCGATGCTGCGCAGGACAAGTATTATGATGTTGACTGGAAAGGCAAGGTTGCCCTAATTATTGGCAGTGAAGGTAAAGGAATCGGAGAAAAACTCCTGCAACACTGTGATTTTCAGATTACTATTCCGCAACACGGTAAGATAAATTCTCTCAACGCTTCCGTCGCTTGCGGCATCATTACTTTTGAGGCAATGCGACAGCGAGGTTCCTGATGACTGATAAGATTCAAGAACGTGACTTGAAGCTTTGGCGTCTCAGCAAGGCTGATGATGAAGATGCCACTGCTGAATTACTACGTCTTTACAAAGGCTTGGTGCGCAGTGTTGCCCAGCCCTTTTTTCTTCAGGGGGGCGAAAAAGATGATCTGCTTCAGGAAGGTATGATCGGACTTTTGCAAGCTATTCAACAATATGATCCTGAGCAAAATACTAAATTCCGCAGTTTTGCTCACCTTGTCATTCAGCGATCGATGCTAGATGCTGCACGTTCTGCCTCACGCAGGAGACACGAACCGTTAAACCGCTCAATTTCACTGGAAACCGAGATCTCTGACTCGGAATCTGATTCTCAACTTGTTCTGGCTGATACTTTGGAGGACGATGCTCCACCTCCGGACCAGGAACTAATCTCTATGGAGCAGCTTGAAGGCTTCCTCGCTTTCATGCAAAATAACCTTAGCGAACTGGAACTGGATGTTGTTGCCGGTTTGCGCCTGGGCCTCAGTTATCAGGAGATAGCCGAAAGACTGGGGCGCAGCACCAAGAGCGTTGATAATGCCATCCAGCGTCTGCGCGCAAAAATTAAGGATTACAGAAAGGAAGAAGGCCATGACAGCTAGCTCTAGATCACGCTATCTTAAACGAAGTCGCTGGATCAGCTTGGCGTTTCTTCTGGTCTTTACTGTGTCAGTATTCTTACTCAGTGGCTGCAGCCTGCTGGATTTTGTCTCCTCAGACAGGCCTGTCGTAGAGGAAGAAGAGGAGCTATTCATAAAGCCTGAAAATGGCGAATATCTAAATGAAGTCGAAAGTGTCCGCACTTTAGTTCTAGCAATTAATAACACTGAAAAAATCGAGTCCATCTGGCAGCACATTCCCTCACGGCAGCGCAATGAAATCAGCTTATCTGCATTTGCCAGCTATGTCCGGATCCTAAACCAAGTACTGCAAAACAATGTGGTTTCTTTTTCAGAAGCAAGCAGCGATGAAACAGAAGCCTTACGTATAAATATCTCACGCTCCATACCGGGGCTGTCCGCTGAAGCTGATAGAAGCTCGTTCTGGTACTTGAACTCGCAGGGAAGCAATAATCAACAAGAGAGATTTGTTATCAGCGTTAACAATACTCCGGAAGGAGTACCCTACTTTTCTGCAGATTGGGTAGCTAAGCAATCTTTCCTCTACGACTATATTCGTCTTTACTTTAGCGCTCTGGAAGAAGAAAACTCGGCGGCTTTATTTGATCTGCTGCATCAGCAGCAAAATCCGAATCAGAGCAGCTACGAACAAGCGATTCGAAGTCGCGTGTCCGGCCTGCTGACTTTCTATGAAGAATTCAGCGATCTGCAGTTGCGTTCTTACCGCATAGCTGAACTAATGCCCGGTAACGCACGGGTGATACAGTCCAATCTACCTAGCGGCAGCGGGAGTCGCACCGTTGCTTTCCGGGAGAGCAATTCGGTAATTAGCGTGAGTGAGAGAATCCCGCAGAACCTTGATCTAGCAGATACAGAGGTTCATCTCAACGAGTTTTTCAGTTTCAGGCTTGAAAGCATTGGGCGTAGATTGTCATCTTCAAGTTCGATTTCCACCTTGGGTATCCCCTTGGATATCAGGTATCTGAATGAAGATGAAGATGAAAATCTGCCCGAAGTCACACAGGGCAGAGACGTAAATTTCCGAGTCACTTGGCCGGGCATCCAGATTGATGCTTTTGGTTCCTTCGATACTGAGATGCTGACCTTTGACGGAATCATCAAACAGATCGATCTCTTCTACAGTGACTATGAAACAGGCAGTGGACTTAGTGTGGGTGATCCGATTAATTACCTTTACATCAAGTACCCCTTTGCCCGAGAAAATGATTATCTGATACACGGCGAGGACGACGGAATGGGTCTTACCCTTGCAGTGCAGGTGGAATCTGATCATATTGCCAGACTTTCCATCTTGTCAGATGAGGCTGCACTGCCATAAGGAGCCTATGCCTGAACTTCCTGAAGTAGAAACTATTCGCCAAAGTCTCTCTCCTCTTTTGCTCTCATGCGAAGTCAAAGAGATAGAAATGTTCTGCCCTGAGGTCGTGATTCGATATGGAGACGCCCCTGTCCTGAACACGTTCATTTTCGACCTACGCCGGCGCGGGAAGTATCTGCTGCTGGACTTGAGTAAAGATCGAAGCGGATCGCAACATGTGTCCACAATTATGGTCCACTTTCGTATGACGGGTAAGCTGCTCTATAAAGAGTGCTACGAAGAGGCAGCGAAGCATACTCATGTTCGCTTCCACTTGTCGGATGAGTCCGGTGAAAAGAGGTATCTGGACTTCAATGACGTGCGCCGTTTCGGTCGGGTGTGGTTGCTCCCTCCCGGAGGAGAGAAATTGGATCCCGGATTTTCGCGACTGGGCCCCGAGCCGTTGAGTGCAGAATGGACAGCCACAAACTTCTTTAGCCAGATTAAGCGACGGCCACGAAGCACTGTAAAAGCGCTGCTCCTTAATCAGGAGGTTGTTGCCGGTGTTGGCAATATCTATTGCGACGAGGCTCTCTTCCGTGCTGGCATTCACCCTGAGCGGAGGAACGAATCCTTATCTGAAGCGGATGCCTTGAGACTGCAGGAAGCCGTGCGTGAAGTCATCGCCGAAGGCATCGGACATAAGGGAACTAGCTTCAGCGATTATGTGGATGGGCTTGGTAATAGAGGCCATTTCCAACTGCAGCTGAAAGTCTTCCAGCGAGAAGGTGAAGCCTGCCATGTCTGCGGTTCTGAGATCGAGAAGATCCGTGTCGCAGGCCGCGGCACTCACTTCTGCCCCGTCTGTCAACCTATCGCAAAAAACGATTGACAAAATGAATCTTGCAGGCTACTATATTAAAGCTGCATGTACCTGTAGCTCAATTGGATAGAGCGTCTGACTACGGATCAGAAGGTTCCGGATTCAAGTTCTGGCAGGTACGCCACAAGGAAAGCCCCTGAAACGAGAAGGTTTCGGGGGTTTTTTGTGTTTGCACTCACTCGATATTTAAGTTAAGTGTATGATATTTTGTATGATTTACAAATGGTTTTAATTACAATTTTTTAAAAGGCCCCCTCCGGCTAATCAGCCAAAGGGGGGCGGGCACTATTAATTCGGTGCTCTTTCACAAAAAAAAGCACCCGTCAGGGTGTTCGTTAAAAGCCAAATTATTTGCCGTTATTTACTAAATTATAAGTATTCGCTCAAAATATTTTTTGGATCTTCAATAATATAAAAAAGTCCGCCTTTCGAACTCTCGTCCATTGGTCTAGGATTTTTTAAATCATATATGTAATCTTCTTCGCTATCATCAACAACTTTGATCGGGCAATCTTCATCCCTAACCACATCATATATTTGGCCATTAGTAAGTTGGTCAATCCCAAAGGTTTGACCAACATATTTTATCTTCCCGATATATTCCAAAGGAATTTTTTTCCTTACGATGCTCTAATTTCATCTTGTATTGTTGCCACTATTCTCGCAATCTAAACTCATGAAGATTCATTCTATTCTTCTCCCGGATATGATTAAAGACTTTCTACGTCCACTGCTCTAACATCCACATAGGTCAGTGCTTCGGTAGTAGTAGCGCTATGATTTACCGTCATGCCGTCCAGACTGAGCTGTAGAAGTTCCTGTCGCAGCCACTCCCTCTCTTCTTCACTTGGAAAATCCTTGAAAATCCAATCGCCGTAGCGTATCAGGAGATCCGCGATGGGCTCATCGCGGACATCTACAATTTCAAAAGTGTGCGTCTGCGGCTCAAAACCCCAAGCCTCGAGGAGTTCCGCCAGCACATGTGCGTGCTCATTGCCGAA
>CAYFTG010000018.1:0-25230 GCA_964346175.1 uncultured Mageeibacillus sp. | reverse complement strand
GACTGGTCATGTTGCTGACAGATTCAGCCTCGATTCGCGATGTTTTGCTTTTCCCGACCATGCGGCCCTTGAATTAGAGAGCTCGTGAGCAAGACATGCTCAGAACCAAGATAAAAAAATAGACCACACCTAAGGAAACTCAAGTGTGGTCTTTTGTTTTTTTGAAAACTCTTTTTACGGCTGTGCTACGGCTATTCAGTTAAGCCGGCTTGTTTGTATAGATCTTCCGCAGCTGTAAGAAAGTTGTTATAGGTAGAGGTCGCGCCGGAAACGGCATCAGCGTCCACACTATCAACATCAGTATTATTTTTCAGATAGTTCTCCAGGTAGTTAATGATTACGGAAATATCAGTATCTGCATCAGACAGGTCGCGCATGGTATCAATATATTCTTGATCCTCAGACTTTAACCCGCCTTCTTCGTTCACGTAGTCAAAAAATGCATCAACTACTGCGCCATCTTTCACGTCAATCCAGGCTTCAACGGCCCAGCCATGTTCATCCAGTTCGCTTTTATACTCATAGCGAGTAGCACCATTAGCGCCTGTCGGTTGACTATCCTTGCCACCGTTACAAGCTGCAAGGGCTAGGGCCAATACTAGTATCAGTGACAGAAAAACTATGCTTAGTTTTCTTCTGTTCATATTAATTTTTTCTCCTTACTATTATATGAATAAGGTAAATTTTACATATAAGTGTTAATCTCAACAATACACAGGATACATTTTTTCAATATTTTTTGCTCAAAAATATTTCCATTTTTTACAGCAGATTAGGGTATAATTGATTAGTTATGAAAAATACTGAAAATTTTAAGAACATAGACTCTGCTTGGCAAGGTTTTATTGATAGCTGTCTCGCCTGTCAGGAGTGTGAATTACACCAAAGCAGACATAATGTAGTCATCTGGCGCGGTTCGATCAAAGCTCCGTTGATGATAGTGGGCGAGGGACCCGGAGCAAATGAAGATGAACAAGGGCTGCCCTTTGTCGGTCGTTCCGGTGAACTTCTCGATACACTTTTGAAGAGCCTAGAACTGACAGAGGATGATTACCATATCTGTAATATTGTGAAATGTCGCCCGCCGGGGAACAGAAACCCCAGCCAGGCGGAAGCGACCGCTTGCCGTCGTCTGCTCAGCGCGCAAATCCGCTTGGTCAAGCCGAAGGTGTTTCTCTTGATGGGGGCGACCGCCTATCGCTATTTCACTAGCGGCACGGAAGGTATTACAAAAGTACGCGGCAAGTGGATTGAAAGCAACGATTATTATGTGATGCCCACTTATCATCCTGCTTATATTCTGCGCGACAACAGACGCAAACCCGAACTATGGCAGGATGTGTACTCCGTTAGACAAAAGCTGACGGAACTTGGTCTGAAAGAAGCTTTAACCCAGGATTAATGAATCCGTTACAGAAAAAATCTCCGTGCCGCCGCAAAATCATTTGAGGGGGAAATAAGTCATGTCAAATATAAATTTTCCTGAAACATATAATCAAAAATTCGTTTTGCAATCTCCTATGGTTCCGCGTGGTGATCAGCCCGAAGCCATCAACAAGATCGTGTCCGGTCTTAAAGAAGGAATGAAAGCTCAGACCCTTCTTGGTGTGACCGGATCCGGTAAGACATACACCATGGCGAAGGTCATCGAAGAGACGCAGCGCCCTGCGCTTGTCATTGCTCATAATAAGACCTTGGCCGGCCAACTGGCAGCCGAGTTTACAGCCTTGTTCCCGGACAATGCTGTGGAGTATTTTGTCTCTTATTACGACTATTACCAGCCGGAAGCATACATTCCCTCTCGAGATATCTATATCGAAAAGGACTCCGCGATCAATGATGAAATTGACCGTCTGCGACACAAGGCGACGTCTTCACTCTTAGAGCGACGCGACGTCATCGTCGTAGCCTCTGTTTCCTGCATTTACGGATTAGGTGATCCGGTTGACTATAAAGAAATGATGATAGCCTTACGACCGGGAATGCGGATCGATCGCGATGAAGTAATTTCCGAACTGGTCCGTATCCAGTATCAGCGCAACGATTACGAAAGCAAGCGCGGTACATTCCGGGTAAGAGGCGACACGCTGGATATCTTCCCGAGCTCATCGGAAAACACGCTCACACGAGTAATTTTCTTCGGCGATGAAATAGAGGAAATTCGTGATGTTGACGCCATTACAGGGCGCACGATCAGAGGGCGCTCTTACGAGGCGATCTTCCCGGCCAGCCACTACACGACCACCGAAATTAAAATGAAAAAGGCTACCGTCTCGATCCAGCAAGAATTGGAGCAGCGTCTGGAAGAACTGCAGCAAGAAGACAAGCTGCTAGAAGCGTACCGCTTGGAGCAACGGACAAGATATGATTTGGAAATGCTGGCTGAGACAGGCTTTTGCAAAGGCATTGAAAACTATTCCCGCCACATGACAGGGCGCCAGCCCGGCGAACCGCCCTATACATTGCTCGACTTTTTTCCTAAAGATTATCTGCTTTTTATTGATGAGTCACATGTGACCGTTCCGCAGATCGGAGCCATGTATCACGGCGATCGTTCGCGGAAAGAATCGCTGGTAGATTACGGTTTTCGTCTACCGTCAGCTTTTGATAACCGTCCGTTGAGATTCGAGGAGTTCGAGGAGCGTATGGGACAAAGCATCTTCGTCAGCGCAACCCCTTCTCGCTATGAGGCTGAGCATGCGAAACAAGTGGTCGAACAGGTTATCCGTCCCACCGGCTTGGTCGATCCTGAAATTATCATTCACCCTATAGATGGTCAGATCGACGATTTGATTGATCGCATCCGGGCGACAAATGCTGCCGGCGAGCGCAGTTTAGTACTAACGCTGACTAAGCGCATGGCGGAGGATATGACGGACTTTCTGAAGGAGGAAGGCCTCGCTGTCGAGTATCTACATTCGGATATTGTGACAGTAGAAAGGCTTAATATATTAAAAAGGCTACGCCGCGGCAAATTCGATGTCCTTGTCGGCATTAACCTTTTACGTGAAGGTTTGGACTTGCCGGAGGTTTCTTTAATCGCCATTCTTGATGCCGACCGCGAAGGTTTCCTGCGCTCTACGACCTCACTGATACAGATCATTGGCCGTGCTGCACGCAACGTCAACGGACAGGTGGTGCTCTATGCGGATACGGTGACGAAGTCGATGGAACAGGCAATTAGCGAGACCAATCGTCGCCGAGAAATCCAGACCGCGTACAATGAGAAGCATAATATAATTCCCCAGACGATTAAGAAGGATATCTATGAGTTGCACGATACAGTGGTGGCGCTAGTCGGGGAAGAGGACGCGGATGTCATAGAGGATCAAGAAAGCTTTGAAGAGCAAATCTCGCGCTATGAGAGAGAAGATTTGCGCCGTCTAGAGAAGAACCTGCAAAAGGCGATGAAAGAATTCGCAGCGGAACTTGAATTCGAAGAGGCTGCTCGTATGCGTGACCGCCTAATTATGGTGCGAGGTCTTCTAGCAGGGCGCAAGAGATAGGTTTCTTTCGCCTTAAATAGTTTTGTTAGCTATGCTAAACTTTAGCTATAGAAATATATCAATAAATGCCGCTTTATAAGGCTGAATAAAAGGTTAAAGCCCTTATTGCTTAAAGGAGATTATTATGTCTGAATCCACAGCTCAAAGACGCTATCGTGAATGGACTGAAAACCAGGCTTACGACGAAAACACTCGCAATGAATTAAAAGCTATAGCCGCTAATACTGTAGAGATAGAAGACCGCTTTTACCAGGATCTTCAATTTGGCACGGCCGGCCTCCGCGGTATTATGGGTGCAGGCAGTAATCGTATGAATGTTTATACTGTTGCCCGAGCCGCTGCAGGTTTCGCAGAATCAATTAAAAAACAGGGAGAAGATGCCGTGCGTCGAGGTGTAGCTATTTCTTACGACTCCCGCAATAATTCACGCGTATTCGCAGAACTGACAGCACGAATCTTCGTCAGCCGGGGAGTGAGCGTGCATTTTTCGGACGAACTACGTCCGGTGCCGCTGCTGTCCTTCGCCATCCGCCACTTTAACTGTGCCGGCGGTGTCATGATCACAGCCAGCCATAACCCCAAGCAATATAATGGGTTTAAGGCTTTCGCCTCGGACGGAGCCCAGCTGGGCTTGGAGGCAGCCGACAGCGTGTCAGCGCAGATGGATCTCATTACAGATCTTCCCGGAGTGATCGCAGACAGCCTCAGCTTGGAAGAGGCTCGCCAGAGCGAATTGTGGCAGGACATGGGAGCAGATCTTGATGCAGCTTACGATGAGATGCTCCTGCAAGTTTCCTTGCAGGGCGACGTAGTTAAGCGCCATGCCGATTTGACTATTGTCTATACTCCTTTATATGGGACCGGCAACAAGCCTGTGCGCCGTATCCTCAAACGTTTAGGTTTTAATAATGTCCATGTTGTTAAAGAACAAGAACTTCCTGACGGCAATTTCCCCTCTACTCCTTTCCCTAATCCGGAGTTACCAGAAACGCTCACTAAGGCGATTGAGTTGGGGCAAGAGCTGGATGCTCCTCTGGTGATGGCTACGGATCCTGACGCAGATCGCGTGGGGATCGCCGTGCGTGATGACGCAGGCGAATATGTAACCCTCTCCGGTAACGCCATCGGTATATTACTCATGGAATATATTTTAAGCACGAAAAAGGCACAAGGTATTTTGCCGGAGCAGCCTTTCGTCGTCTCTTCCATAGTTTCTAGTCGCTTGCCGGACAGAATCTGCGACGACTATGATTGTGAGCTTTACCGTGTCCTAACCGGTTTCAAATTTATTGCTGAAGCCATCAGGGAGCATGAAGATGAAGGTGACGGCAAATTCCAGTTTGGCTACGAAGAAGCGTTCGGTTATCTGGCGGGCTCCTCAGTGCGTGACAAAGATGCCATTGTGTCCTGCATGCTCTTGGCAGAAATGGCTGCAGTAGCGGCAGAAGCAGGTGAGACCCTTTTGGATCGTCTCGAACGTATTTATGCCAAATACGGTTACGTTGCTGAGCATACTGTGTCGATCGTGCGCGAAGGGAAAAGCGGTCTGGAGCTGATTGCCGACACGATGAGTGAGTTGCGCAGCGATCCTTTTAATGGTTTCTCAGCTTTGTCTATTAAGAGACTGAGTGATTTCCAAAAGTCGATCAAGATTAACCTGAACAGCAACGACGAGAGCAGATTGGATTACGATCGCAGCAATGTTTTGCTTTATGAATTAGAAGGAATCGATTTTTTCTGCATTCGTCCTTCCGGTACTGAACCCAAGATCAAGATCTACTTTGGCTGCTATGCTGATACGCAGGAAGAATGTGATCGCAAACTGGAGCATACGATGGCGACTGTCTTGGAAAGAATTGACTGCTTGATGGGAGAAGATATTTAACTCTGCATGAGTTTTACACACCTGCATTTGCATACGGAATACAGCCTGCTCGACGGTGCTATTCGCATCGCCGACTTGCCCGCGCGCTTAAAAGAACTGGGCATGGATGCCTGTGCTATAACCGACCACGGAGCCATGTATGGCATACTCGATTTTTATCGCAGCATGCGCAAGGAAGGACTAAAACCCATTATTGGCTGTGAGGTTTATGTAGCCCCACGCAGACATACGGATAAAGAAGTCGCCTTCGACCGCGACCCTTATCATCTGATTTTGTTGGCCGAGAACAATCAGGGTTATCACAATCTGATCAAGCTGGTTTCTGCTGCTTTTGTTGACGGTTTCTATTATCGACCAAGAGTGGATCGTGATTTGTTGGAGAAATACCATGAGGGCCTGATCGCCCTGACTGCCTGTCTTTCCGGCGAGGTGCCGCGCAAGATACTGCGCGGTCAGATGGACGAGGCCAGAGCAGCTGCTCTCTATTATCGTCAGCTCTTCGGTGCGAATAATTATTTTTTCGAAGTGCAGGACAATAAAATTCCGGAGCAGAATGAAGTTAACTCACACCTGATTCGCTTGGGCCGAGAACTGGATATACCACTGGTTGCAACTAACGACTGTCATTATCTGAAGCAAGGCGATGACTTCGCACATGAAGTTTTGCTTTGTATGCAAACGGGGAAAAAGATTACTGAGCCCGATCGCATGCGTATGCATTCCGACAGCTTTTATCTGCGATCAGCAGAAGAGATGATGGAGGCTTTTGCTCACATTCCCGAGGCGATCAGCAACAGTGGTGAAATTGCTGAACGCTGCAATGTCGAGCTGGAGTTCGGTAAGATCTCACTACCTCATTTCGATACAGCTTCCGCTGAGAGTGGTGAGGAAATGTTAGAGCGGCTTTGTCGCGAAGGATTGGAAGAGCGCTTACGCAGACGCCCCACGGATATTGAGCGTGAAGAATATGAAAAGCGCTTGCAGCGGGAATTGAGCGTTATTTCCAGCATGGGCTTTGTAGATTATTTCCTTATTGTGTGGGATTTCGTACGTTTTGCCCGCGAACAGAACATTCCTGTAGGGCCCGGTCGCGGCTCCGGAGCAGGTTCGCTGGCCGCTTACACACTGTTTATAACGGACCTGGATCCTCTGAAATATGATCTCTTGTTTGAACGCTTCCTCAATCCGGAGCGCGTCAGCCTGCCGGACTTCGATATTGACTTTTGCTATGAAAGACGTGGCGAGGTCATCGATTATGTCACGGAGAAATATGGACAGGATCATGTTTGCCAGGTAATTACCTTTGGGACATTGGCTGCTCGCGCCGTCATCCGCGATGTAGGTCGTGCACTCGATGTTTCATATCAGGAAACTGATACCATCGCAAAGATGGTGCCCAACGTCTTGAATATCACTCTGGATCAAGCCTTAGAGCTTAATCCCGAACTGAGGAAGTCCTATCAGGAAAATGAGACTACCCGGCAGATAATCGACTTGGCCAAAAAGTTCGAAGGTATGCCGCGCCATGCTTCAACCCACGCCGCAGGCGTAGTTATCGCGGGACAGCCGGTGGCCGAGATCGCCCCCTTGGCACGCAATGACGAATCTATTGTGGTTCAATTCACTAAAGACGATATTGAAGATGTTGGCTTGCTGAAGTTCGATTTCCTTGGTCTGCGCACACTCACCGTATTGCAGGAGTGCAAGGAGCTAGTGGAGAAAAACAGTGGTCACAGCATCGATTTCGACAGTATGACCTACGATGATCCCAATGTATTTGAGATGATTGGGCGCGGCGAAACTATTGGCGTTTTCCAATTGGAAAGTAGCGGTATGACTCAGTTCATGAAAGAACTGAAACCTTCTAATTTTGAGGACATTGTCGCCGGTGTAGCTCTCTTCCGTCCGGGGCCGATGCAGGCAATTCCGCGCTACGTCGAGAGTCGACACGACCACAGCAAGATTAAATACGACCATCCCTTGCTCAAACCGATACTTGAGGTAACATACGGCTGCATTGTTTATCAGGAGCAGGTAATGCGCATAGTGCGCGATCTCGCCGGCTTTTCTTTGGGACAAGCGGACAACGTGCGTCGCGCTATGTCCAAGAAAAACCCTGAGGTTTTGGCAGGTTATCGTAGCCTCTTCTTGGATGGTGGTTGTGATGAAACGGGCGCTGAAGTCGCAGGTGCCGTTGCCAACGGTGTGCCGCGCGCTGTAGCCTCCAAAATTTTTGATGATGTCTTGGCTTTCGCCGGTTACGCCTTTAATAAATCGCATGCTGCTGCTTATGCTGCAGTCGCTTACGATACTGGCTGGTGCAAGTATTATTATCCCGTCGAATACATGGCCGCTTTGCTCAACTCTTTTCTGGGCAATCTGGATAAAGCCAATATCTACGTGCATGCGGCGGAAGCAATGGATATTGCGGTGCTGCCACCGGATGTCAACCACAGCTCAGTACGTTTTACCACTGAGGATGGGTCAATCCGTTTCGCACTGGCCGCTGTGAAAAACGTGGGCGAGGAAGCTGTCAGCGAATTGGTGCGAGAAAGAGAAGAGAACGGTCCCTTTAGCTCTTACGGAGATTTCCTCCGCCGCTGCGGACAGTTAAGCCTTAATCGCAAAATGATTGAAAGCCTGGTGCGTTCTTCCGCCTGTGATTGCTTTGATATTCCGCGTGCAGAGATGATCGCTGTGATAGAACCCTACATGGATAAGGTCCAGGCCTCTCAGCGCAACAAAATGGACGGGCAAGTCTCTCTCTTCGATTTTGTAGAAGAGGAAAGCCTAGCTCTTGCTGAACCGAATTACCCCACAGTGCCTGAATTTAGCGAAGCAGATCGCTTAGCGATGGAGAAGGAGATGCTAGGGCTTTATGTCAGCGGCCATCCTTTGATGGAATATGAAGCGGCCTTTTCCCGCTTGCCTCTAACTTCTGCGCGAGAACTACTCGAGTCAGGTCAAGAAATAGCCGTTGAAAATCTTGAACTTTTGGATGAAAGAGGGAGCGACTTCGGGAAAAGCAAACTGAAGGATCGCGATCCGCTACTAGTTGCTGGCCTTGTGGTCCAAGAGCGTAGCTTGTTGACCAAACGCAATGAGCTTATGGCTTTTGTGACGATTGAAGATGCGAGCGGTAGTTTTGAACTAGTTGTATTTCCCCGTATCTTTGAAGAATCGCGGTCCTTATTACGCGAGAATCAAGTGCTCTTAATTCAAGGTACGTTGTCGCTACGAGAAGACGAAGATCCCAAAGTTATCGCTGAAAAAATCGTAACCTTAGAGCCGGACTGTACCCGCTTGCCGCAGGGCATGCAAGCTCCGCGGCGCAATGGGCGCAGGGGCTATTCGAATTCGAGAAATACTACTCGCCGAAATGGAAGTCAGCGTACAAAGCAAGCAGGCAAGTCGCAAAGCGAACCCTTACCAGCGCAGGCTGAACCGCTACCGCCACCGGAGGAACAAGTCCAAGCTCCGCCTCCGGAGGAGCCAAGGGTGTTTGCCCAGGATAGAACAACAGCTCAGGAGGCTGCGCCGCTTCAACACGAAAGCAAAAGCAACATGGCGCTCGTAATCCGCTGTCTCCAGACTCCGACTGAGGAATTTATCGAAGCCCTTAGTGCAACCTGCGCTTATTTCTCAGGGACAATGCCCGTTTATATCTTTGCCGAAAAAGAAGGAAAAATCTTGGAAAATGTACACCTTCCTCGAGTTGCGCATGATCCTGAGACTATTGCAATGTTTTGCCTGCGTTTCGGTGAAAAAAATTTAGGTTTCATTTAGACGAAAAATTAACAGAAACTATAGAATAATTAACTTAGCAGGTATAAGCTACTATTGAATATACGAGGTGTGAAAATGAAGAAGGAATTAATCTCAGATTCCGGTACAAAAAAGAAAACAATTGCTGTCCTGACTTCAGGCGGTGATGCGCCAGGTATGAACGGCGCCATCAGAGCAGTAACTCGAGCAGGTCTGAGTGCAGGCTACAATGTTCTCGGCGTAAGGCGCGGTTTCCACGGCTTGTGGCGCGGAGATATAATCAACTTGGATAGCCGTTCCGTTTCCGATGTTCTGCATCGCGGCGGCACCTTCCTCATGACAGCTCGTAGTGAGACTTTCAAGACGGAAGAGGGTTTGCAAAAAGCCGTAGATATATGTGAAATTTTCAACATTGATGTTGTGGTCGCCATCGGCGGTGACGGCACAGCCAGAGGTGCTAAGAGTCTGTCTGAAAAGAACATTCCGGTAATCGTAATTCCTGCTACTATTGACAACGATATCGCAGCATCGGAGTATACACTTGGCTACGACACAGCTCTTAACACAGCTCTCCAAGCAATAGATAAGTTGCGTGATACAGCCTCCTCACATGAGCGTTGTTCGGTCGTAGAGGTTATGGGAAGGCACTCGGGCTATATCGCCCTGAGTGTAGGCGTCGCTTCCGGTGCAGAAGTAATTCTTGTGCCGGAACAGAAATTTGACTTCGATGACGATATCGTGCTCACCCTGATTAAGGACCGCAATGCGGGTAAACGCCACTATATTGTAGTTATGGCGGAAGGCGTGGGTCTGGCCTCAGATATGGCGAAAAAGATTGAGGAAAGAACCGGCATCGAGAGCCGTTCGACCCAACTTGGCTATTTGCAGCGAGGCGGTGCACCCAGCTTCCGTGATCGTTGGATATCTTCTCTGATGGGAGTTAGAGCAGTCCAGACTATAAACGAAGGTCGTTATAATCGTATGATCGTTCACAGGGACGGGGATTGTGGAGACGTTGATTTGTCGGAAGCCCTTGCCAGCGCCAAAAGACCCCTAGATGAATCACTTGATATGGCTAACCTAATTACAATATAGCTAGCAGGGAAAAGAGAGACGATGTCTGAAGAGAAGAAGAAACTGAAATTTGTTCCTAACATACCCAACATTATCACTTTAATTCGCTTAGTTGCGATTGTTCCCCTGATTGTTTTGCTGAGCCATTGGCCACAATATCGGACTGCTTCCTTTATCTTGTTTTTGAGCATCTGGTTGACAGATATGCTTGATGGCTACATCGCCCGCAACTATGACATGATTACTGATTTCGGTAAGCTTTTTGATCCGCTAGTGGACAAGATTTTCCAAATCTCAGTAGCTGTTACCATGGCAGCAATCGGTCGACTTCCTTTATGGGTGCCGATTTTCTTAGTTTGTCGTGAGGCCTTGATGATTATTGGTGGATACCTTTTGTTGAGAAACTACGAAGTGGTAGTATATTCGGATGTATTCGGCAAATTGGCAACGGTGTTTTACGTCATAGGCTTTACCTTGCTTTTCTTTATTCCCGACGATCCGGAATGGCTGCGCAGCGTCATCTTTATTCCGGGCGTAATTCTTTCCATAATTGCAACATTAAACTATGCCAGAAAAAATATAGACAACATCAAGCGAAGAGCGAAGCTTAATCTATGATATCCCGGAGTATGCGTAAACTAGAATTTCCCAGTGTCATCCGTTTGCTGTCCGAGCAGGCGGATACCAGTCTAGGCCGCAAAATGTGCGAGGAGCTGGTACCTGCCGCGAATCAGTCGGAAGCCGAGGCGCGTTTGCGCGAAACCGATGATGCTGTCAAGCGGCTGCTTGAATACGGCGGCCTGCCTTTTGGCGGAATACAAGACATTCGTTCGCAAGTCAGCCGAGCCAGCAATGGTGCCGTGCTCACCGGCCGCGATCTGCTGCAAATAGCAGCCCAGTTGCGAGCAGTCTCTAGGATGCGCCAGTCCATTCCCGAAGTTTGGAAGCAAGCGAGAAAAGATAGCGAGCCGGAGGACTTTCCCTATAACGCTATTTACCATCGCATTGAACAGTTAACAGCCAGTCCCGGCCTGCGAAAAGAGATAGAAAACTCCATCGCAGGTGAAGACGAGATCTATGATAGAGCCAGCCCCGAGCTTATGTCCATTCGCAGACGGATCAGAGATGCTCAAGCAAACATTAGAACTGAACTGGACAAAGTCTTGCGCAGACACAGCGCGGCTCTCCAAGAATCGATTATAACTGTGCGCAGCGACCGTTATGTAGTTCCGGTAAAAAGCGAGCAGCGCTCAGTTGTTCCGGGTTTAATCCACGATACCTCAGCGTCGGGCAACACTGTCTATATCGAACCCATGTCCGTTGTACAGCTCAACAACAAAATTCGTGAGCTTTCTGCTGAAGAAAGGCATGAGATCGACCGCATCTTGGCCCGACTTTCTTCAGTCGTAGCGGAAGAGGTGGTGCCTCTCAAGCAGAACTCTCAACTCTTGACAGAACTCGATTTCGTTATGGCCAAGGGCAAACTTTCGCTCGAGATGAAAGCCTCTGCGCCTAGCCTCAATTCTGAAGGTAGAATCGTTCTACAGCAGGCACGTCACCCTCTGATCCATAAGGACGACGTGGTGCCAATAGATTTCGAATTGGGTATTGATTACCACAGCTTAGTGATTACCGGCCCCAACACCGGTGGCAAAACTGTCACACTTAAGACCTGTGGCTTGCTGACTCTGATGGCGATGGCAGGATTACACATTCCTGCGCGCAGTCCGTCAGAAGTCTCCTTTTTCGATCGTGTCCTAGCAGACATCGGCGATGAACAAAGCATCGAGCAAAGTCTTTCCACTTTTTCTTCACACATGAAAGAAATAATCGCCATCACAGAAGTGGCAGGGAGGGGAAGTTTGGTGCTCTTAGATGAGCTAGGTGCCGGCACCGATCCTTCCGAAGGCGCAGCCTTGGCGATTGCTATTCTCAACCATCTCAATCAGGCGGGAGCGCATACAGTTGCCACGACTCACTATAGTGAATTAAAGGGCTACGCCATGAATACAGAAGGTGTCGAAAACGCCAGCTGTGAATTCGACATTGAATCTTTGCAACCGACGTATAGGCTGCTGATTGGTGTCCCTGGGGTCAGCCATGCATTTTCCATCGCGCAAAAACTCGGCCTAAGCCTCGAGATCATTTCCGATGCTAGACAGCTGATATCTGAAGAAGGGGCACGCTTTGAGCAACTAGTGTCCGCCATTGAAGCTAGTCAGAAAGAAATAGATGACAAAAAATCTGAGATGGACCGACTTCAAACTGAATTGGAGGATATGCGCCGCGACTTGGAGCTGGAAAGAGAAAGAATTGCGAACGAGCATAGAAAAATGTTGGTCGCCGCCGAAAACGAGGCAGCAGAACTGGTTACAGCGACCAGGGAACGCATGGAGGAAATCATAGAAATCTTAGAGGCTGAAAGCAAAAGCCAACGCCTCGATCATCGCCTCGAAAGTGAGTTACGAGGACAGATTAGTGAAGCCGAAAAAGGGCTGGCTGGTCGCAGGCAGCAACGCAGTGCGGATCAGGCCCCGGAAAACATCGTCGTAGGCGAACGCTACGAAGCCATTGATCTGAGTATAGAAGGTGTGGCAAAAAGCCTACCCGATAGCAAGGGACAAGTTATGTTGGAGTCGGGACAAATTACGGTATCGGTCGCTGCTGATCGACTACGTCCGGCCGGCAAAAAGCCACAGGCTAAAGACCGCAGGCGGGGCAGGAGGGCTGCTTCAGGAAGATCGCTACAATTAAGTACCGAACGCAAGCTGGCAGCTAGTACTGAACTTATGCTACGCGGCATGAGAGTGGATGAAGCTATACTTGCGTTAGATCATTTCCTCGATGATGCTGTACTTAATGGTATTTCACCGGTTCGGCTTATACATGGGAAAGGAACCGGAGCTTTACGCCAGGTCACTCACGACTACCTAATGCGTGATTCCAGAATAGATACTTTTCGCCTAGGCGGCGAAGGTGAAGGTGGAGACGGCGTCACAGTCGCCGAGTTAAAATTGTAGTTCGATGATCTGCTTTAAGTCATATTCATTATGGATTTGTGTATAATGATATAAAGATACCTAGTTTCATCATAGAAAGCAGGTACCGTATGAATCAAGCTTACTTATTCAACAATGGTAAGAATTATCAAAGCTATAAGATGTTAGGTTCTCGCCCTGATGTTTCTGCTGAAGGGGAGAGAGGTTACCGTTTCGCAGTGTGGGCTCCACGGGCAGCACATGTGAGTGTAGTGGGAGACTTTAATGGTTGGGATCCGGAGATCCACACCATGGCGGCTTATGGAACTACCGGTATCTGGCACGTTTTTATTCCGGACGCAATCGAATATCAGAGATACAAGTATGCTATCCGCACGCCTGAAGGGCGTGTTTTGCTTAAAGCTGATCCTTATGCAAGACATGCTGAGACCAGACCCAACACAGCCTCCATTCTTTATGACGCTGAAGATGATTACGACTGGGAAGATGCTGATTACAGAGCGAGTCGTCGCCCGATAGAAGAAAGTGCACCTCTCAATATTTATGAGGTTCACTTAGGTAGTTGGCGCCGTTATGCTGACGGGAATACATTTTCTTACCGGGACATCGCACCACAGCTGGCCTCCTATGTGAAAGAAATGGGTTACAACGCAGTCGAGATCATGCCGATCATGGAGCATCCCTTGGATGCTTCTTGGGGCTATCAGATTAGCGGCTATTTTGCTCCAACATCGCGCTACGGCAAACCTTCAGATTTGAAGTTTCTGATTGACACTCTGCACCAACACGGCATCAAGGTGATCCTAGACTGGGTTCCCGGACATTTCCCGCGCGACGATTTTGGTCTGGCCAATTTCGATGGCAAACCGCTATATGAGTATGCAGATTCAATCAGAAGCGATCAGCCCAACTGGGGCACCTTGGTCTTTGATTTCTCTCTGGCCGAAGTGCGTTCATTCTTATTGTCGAATGCTTGGTACTGGTTGGACGAATTTAATGTGGACGGCTTACGCGTAGATGCGGTCTCCAGCATTGTTTATTTAAATTTCGGACGCGAATATTCCGCCTCTGCCCGGAATGTTAACGGGGGCTATGAGAACTTGGAAGCTATTAGTTTCATTCAGGAGCTGAATACTTTGATTCGGGAAAACTTCCCCTACGCCATCATGGCAGCGGAAGAATCCTCTACTTTTCCTAACGTAACAAAAGCGGCTGAGGAAGGTGGCTTAGGTTTTTCTCATAAATGGAATATGGGCTGGATGAACGATACCTTGCAGTATATGACCTCAGACTATTACGCCAGAGGGCAGTTCCATGACAAGATTACTTTCTCAATGATGTACTCTTTCAGCGAAAGATTTATCTTGCCCTTCTCGCACGATGAGGTGGTACATGGCAAAAAATCTTTGTTAGGGCGCATGCCGGGCGATTACTGGCGGCAGTTTGCTTCGCTTCGCACCTGCTATATGTACCAAATGTCCTTTCCCGGAAGCAAGCTGAACTTCATGGGCAATGAGTTCGCACCCTTTATAGAATGGCGTTATTACGAAGAGCTGGAGTGGTTTCTTCTGCAGTATCCTAATCATAAGGGCATGTTCGATTTTGTCCGCAAGTTGAATCATATCTATCTGGAGTATCCGGCACTTTGGGAAGTGGAAGACTCATGGGATGGCTTTGAATGGATTGCCGCAGACGATCGGGACAATAGCATCTTAGCTTACGCTCGTTACGCTGAGGATCGCAGGCAGACAATCATTGCAGTATTAAACATGACACCAGCTTCCTATAAACATTATAGATTAAGTGTTCCCCATCCCGGCCGCTACAAACTATTGTTAAATAGTGATGACTCAGCGTATCAGGGCAGCTCTTATGCCGGTTTAGAGCAAGATCATACGATTTTTTGGGCCCAGTCGCAGAAGGAGAATAGACAATCTTTAGAAGCGAAAATGATGGATCTGGCCTCTCCACTGGAGCAAGAAGTAGGAGACGATAGTGGTGGATTAGGCTTTTATATCGACATGCCACTACCGCCTTTGGCGGGACTCTATTTACTCTATGAGGGAGAGGAAGAAAATATTTGATTTACTAAAAGTGTAAAAAAACGAGGAGAGTAGAAAGGATTAAAACATGGCTCATCAAAATGTAATAGCTTTGATTTTAGCTGGCGGACAAGGTTCACGACTCGGTGTCTTAACTGAACTTCTGGCTAAACCGGCAGTTCCTTTTGGAAGTCGATATCGGATTATTGATTTTCCTTTGAGCAATTGCTCAAATTCAGGAATTGAGGCTGTTGGGGTTTTGACTCAGTATCAACCTTTGGAGCTAAATTCCTACATCGGTAACGGACATTCTTGGGATTTAGACCGCAATGATGGAGGGACTTATATTCTGCCCCCTTATGTTAGTCAGGAAGGCAGCGACTGGTATTTGGGGACAGCCAATTCGATTTATCAGAATATTCCCTTTATTGACAGTTACAGTCCTCAGCATGTCATTATTCTTTCCGGAGACCATGTATACAAAATGGATTATTCTAATATGGTGAAAGCTCATGTTAAGGCCGGGGCTGATGCCACCATCGCAGTTATCGAAGTCCCATGGGACGAAACTGATCGCTTTGGCATCATGAATACTGATGAGAATAATCGCATAACCGAGTTCGAAGAAAAACCCAAACACGCCAAAAGCAATTTCGCCTCAATGGGCGTTTACTGTTTTGACTGGCCTGTCCTGCGCAGACATCTAATTGAAGATGAAAAAGATCCCGATTCAAAGAATGACTTTGGACACAATATTATTCCGCGAATGTTAGACGACGACCTATTTCTTTATGCGTATGCTTTTAATGGTTATTGGAAAGATGTCGGTACAGTGAAATCCCTTTGGGATACCAATATGGATATGCTGGACAAGCCGGATGAAATAGATCTGCATGATCAGTCTTGGCAGATCTATAGCAAAAATCCACAGCGACCTTCTCACTATTTCGGTCCCAATGCGGTGGCAGAGAAAATCGCCATTAGTGACGGCGCCGAGGTCTTGGGAGAAGCCCGTCATTCCATCATCAGTATCGGAGCCGTTATTGAAGAAGGGGCTCTGGTCGAAGATTCGATCATCATGCCCGGTGCAGTGATACGTTCGGGTGCGGTTTTGCGCAAATGTATTGTCGGCATGAACACCATCATTGAATCTGATGTGCTGATTTCACCGGAGGTAGATAAGGTAGACTGTGCCTTCCTCAATGGCCTGTGTCAAGACGGAATCAGTGTCGTAGCGCAGGATCTAATAATTCATGAAGGTGCCACTATCTGTGGTAACTCAATGATTGGCTCGGAAGATGCCAAGACGCATCCGGAGATCGTTTCAGACTTGCCGCGTAAATATTCGTATTAGGAGAGAGATATGTTAATTAACGCAATGGGATTAATATTGGCAGATAACCGCCGCGTAAAGCTGGGTCCTTTGACTGAGCCACGAGCACTTTCCGCGATGCCCTTTGCCGGCCGATTTAGAATCATTGACTTTTTACTTTCACATATGGTCAACAGTGGCATTAAACGTGTCGGGGTGGTCGCGCTCACACGCTATAAGTCTTTGATGGATCATCTTGGTACCGGAGCATCCTGGGACCTCGATCGGATGAATCAAGGACTGTATCTTTTGCCGCCTTATATAAATCCGGTTACTCGTTCTTCGGAGCGCTCTGATCTGACCAGCATCATTGATTATATTGAGCACGGTAATCAGGAACATGTCGTTATTATCGACTGTAATATGGTTATGAACACAACCTATAATGATCTGATTGATCGACACATAGAGTCCGGCGCAGACATAACAGTAATGTATAATCACGACGGTATAGCCTATGGTGTGCCTAATATTTCTCTAAGTTTAAATGATGAAGGAAGGGTTCTTGACGTTTTGGTCGATTCGAGCACACCGCCTACGGATGTCAGTGCGATCAATGTGGCCTGTATCAGAAAAGATTTGTTGCTCTCGCTATTGGAAGAAGCTCGTTCACGTGGTGTGACTGACTTTACCTTTATACGGCTACTAGATTTTCATAGGCAGCTCAACATATATGCTTACGAGCTAGAAGATAAGATTTTGCGCATCAACTCAATCGCAAACTATTTCAAGGCGTCGATGGATCTCTTTGATGATGAGCTCAGGCACCAGCTTTTTTCTAAAGACACTCCAATTTATACTAAAGTGAAGAACCAACCGCCTTGTTTGGTTGAGCCCGGCGCTCGAGTGAAGAATGTATTGGCTTCCGATGGCTGCGTAATCCAGGGTGATGTGGAAAACTGCATTCTCTTCCGCGGCGTTACCGTTGGACAAGGTGCTAAACTGCGTAATTCTGTGATTTTTCAAGATACTCAGATTTCCAGTGACGCGGATCTAAACTACGTAATTATAGATAAAGACAGTGTGGTGAAGATGGGTGTACGCCTACTGGGGCATCCCGGTTTCCCCGTCGTCATAGGAAAAGGCTCAATTGTTTAATACCTTTTAGGAGATATTATGAAAATATTATTTGTCAGTTCGGAAATGAATCCTTTAGCGGCGACAGGTGGCTTAGGAGATGTAGTAGGCTCCCTGCCGCAAATGCTGCGTCAGAAAGGACATGACGCACGTGTGATTCTTCCTCTTTATCGGCCGATAAAACAGGAATACTTTGAAGATCTGACCTTCGTGCGCTGGGCCATGATCAAGTTAGGTTGGCGCACAATGTACAGTGGTTTGTTTCGACTTGACTTGGATGGCCTGCCGGTTTATTTGATCGACAATGAGTTTTATTTTGGCCATGACAATCTGTATATTGATTACTCTTTCGATATAGAACGTTTTTCGTTTTTTCAACGTGCAGTGCTGGAGGCATTAGGGGAGGAGATGGACTTCGAACCGGACATCCTGCACCTCAACGATTGGCAGACCGGAATGATTCCTGTGGTGTTAGAAGCACACTACAAGGCTAAAGGCTATCATGAAAATATCCACAGCGTGATGACAGTTCACAATTTGAAATATCAGGGTATTCACGGGCGTGACAACGTTCAAGATCTCTTTGACTTGCCCGACTCTTACATGTCAGAAGGCGGTGTTTTGAAGGACGGCGTTCCGAATTTCCTGAAGGCAGGTATTCAATATTCAAATCGAGTGACAACTGTTTCGCCGAATTACGCCAAAGAGATCATGACCGATTATTTCGGTGAGGGTCTGAATGGTTTATTGGCAGCTCAAGGCTGGAAGGTGAGCGGCATCCTGAACGGTATTGATACCAAGAGCTATGACCCGGAAAGTGATAAAGAAATAGCTTCCAATTACAACGCACAGGCATGGAAGCGAGGCAAGGCTACTTGTAAAAAAGCTTTGCAGGCTGAATTGGGGCTGGCGCAGGAAGCGAGAACGCCCCTCTTTGTCATGGTCTCGCGTTTGGTGGAACAAAAGGGCCTCGACCTTTTACTGCATATAGTTGATGAACTGCTAGAAGAAGATATCCAATTGCTTGTTCTCGGCACCGGCAATCCTGAATATGAACGGCGTCTAACAGAGGCTGCGGGTAGGCATCCGGATAAGATGCGCTCCTTGATTAAATTTGACAGCAAATTGGCTCGCCGCATGTATAGTGGAGGCGACGTCTACTTGATGCCTTCGCTCTTTGAACCGTGTGGTTTATCGCAGATGATAGCAATGCGCTACGGTACGCTGCCGATAGTACGTCAGACCGGCGGCCTTGCTGATACTGTGGAGGCGTATAACAAATTTCAACATTCCGGCACAGGCTTCGGCTTTTTAAATATCAATGCCCATGAGCTCTTATTCACTGCGAAAGAAGCGATTAGCGTATACAAACAGCATCCTGATACTTGGAGCAACATGGTTCGTAGTGCCATGTACAACGACTTTTCCTGGGACAAATCCGCTGACGAGTATATTAACTTGTATCAGGATATTCTGAAGGAGACCTCGCGCCTTGCCTGAAGTAAGATTAGATCACTATATTAACGATGAACATTATCGATCTCCATTGGGTGCCTTAGCGACGGACACGGAACTCACCCTGAGACTAGATGTCAATCAAGCGCAGGAAGAGATTGTATCTGTACGTTTATATTATGCTTACGGCTTAATGTCTTTCTTTTCCGGTTCGATTCCCATGACTTGTGATTATTCCGGAGTGGACAGCAGTTCCTTCGTGCAGAGCATAAGAATGGATGATGTTGCCGGCTTGTTTTATTATTGGTTTGAACTGCGCTTGGCCGATGAACGTTATCGCTGGTGTTTTCCCGATCCTGACAGCTCCAATTTACAGGGGCATACTCTCTTAGATAGTTTGCACTTTTCGCTCAGCGGGAAAGAGCCCATTCCTGCCTTTCAGGTAACCGTCTATGAGGCCGGTTTTAAGACGCCGGATTGGATGAAGGGAGCTGTGGTTTATCAAATTTTTCCGGATCGTTTTAACCGAGGAGAAAATTTTGATAAAAAGGCGATCAAGCAATATCTGAATTATCCGGAGCGGATCTGGCACGATGATTGGAGAGCGGATGTAGACATTGAAGGGAAGGAGCCCGGAGGTTATGAAGCTCTCGACTTTTTTGGTGGTACTCTTCAGGGAATTAGGGAAAAACTGCCTTACATTGCTTCCTTCGGTACGGACTGCATTTATTTGAATCCAATTTTTCAATCACGGTCAAATCATCGCTATGACACCGGCGATTATCTAAAGATCGATCCTCTCTTAGGAACGGAAAAAGATTTCCGCGAGCTTTGTTCCGACGCTGAGAAATACGGCATTTCGATTATCCTAGATGGAGTCTTCAGTCATACGGGTGCTGACAGTAAATATTTTAATAAGTATGGTCGCTACGACAGTGTCGGAGCTTGGCAAGAGAAGACTGAAGGTAAGATTTCGCCTTACAGTGCTTGGTATAAGTTTATGGAGGACGAGGCCGATGAAGTTACGGCGTCTACGCTAGAACTCAATTCTGATCCTGAATACGATTCCTGGTGGGGCTTTGAGAGTCTGCCCAATGTCAGGGAAGAGGAGCTTAGCTACAAGAATTTTATCTGCGGCGAAGACGGTGTTCTGGAATATTGGCTAAAGGCTGGCGCACGCGGCTATCGTCTGGATGTTTCGGATGAGATTCCTGATCCTTTCCTGCGTTCTTTGCGTAGGCGCGTTAAGGCAGTTAAGGACGACGCCTACATAGTCGGGGAAGTCTGGGACGGACCAACTTCGCAGATCAGCTATGGTGCACACCGCGATTTTATCTTTGGACGTACACATGACGCAACGACGAATTATCCTGCTCGAGAATGGGTTTTTTCGTGGCTCTTAGGCTATAACAGTACTGAAAAAACCTGCGACAGTTTCAATTATTATCTTAATATTATGCCGAAAGAAGCTCTTTATGTGATGATGAATCCTCTCGGAAGTCATGATACTGAACGTGTTCTTAATGTTCTATCCGGGGTCAGTACTCCTGCCAAGAGAGAAGAACAGAGGGCTAGGGTTCTGTCTCAAAGGGAGCGAAAGCGGGGAGAGGCTCGTTTGGTTCTGGCTCTTTTGCTACAGGTTGCTTTCCCGGGTGTTGCCCATATCTATTATGGGGATGAAAAAGCGATGGAGGGTTTTAAGGATCCTTTTAACCGCCGTACTTATCAGTGGGAAGAAGAGGAGCCGGAGCTGACGGAGCTTTTCCGCAGTATTCTGAATTTGCGCCATGAGCATGAAGTTCTGCGCACAGGTGAAGTTGAAGTAGCTGTTGTGGGCAAGGATGTAATCCAGCTCAGGCGTTTCCTTAATCCGCCGGAAGCTGAAGGAGCGGAGAAAAATGAGTGGACGGATACCTTTGGACAAGCGGCGACGGGTAAGAAGGAGCTTACTTTCCTTTTTAATCGCTCTCGCCAGGAGTCTGAACCGTTGGCTATTCTTGAAGGAGACAGGCTTGCTGCCCTAAGTGCTGCAATGATCTCGGGTTCTGAAATTACTTATTATGGTGCTTCATAATGAAAGTTAAACAATCGAGTAAAGTTGAACCAGATTTATCGGATCAAAAAGGGGCATCTCATGTGAGGTGCCCCTTTCGTCAACGTGTGGTGCTATGTCTAATTCTACTTGTCGGCGTTACTCTCTTGTTTCAGCAGCACTAGCTTCAGCGGCAGTAGCAGCGTCAGCAGCCAAGCGCTTTCTTCGTTTCCGCTTGTTCACGAAATAGATGATGAGAATTATCAGTACTATCAAGAGAATGATAGGCAATCCTACAATAATCCCGATGAAAAGGTACTGAGCTACTAGGATCAGTACGGTGCCTAGTCTGCTGAAACTGGTAGTAATGAAATACTTAACGTGTTCCCAAGACAAAGGTTCCAGTTCGCTCGGTCTTTCGAGGAGAGGATCTTGTTCCTGATAAATTTCGATGTAAACGCGCGAGTTCGTTGTTAAAGCATCTAAGCGATTTAGGCGTGCCTGTAGTGATTCCAATTCCAAGGTCAGCTGGTCGATGCGGGATTGAACCTGAAGGGTTTCTTCAACATTTCTTGCATCTTCTAAGAGATCACGATAATGATCAAGTAGATCGCGGGTGGTCCCTAGTCGAGTCTCGGTGTCGTAGTAGGTATCTGAGACGTTTTCGCTTTCAACTGACTGTGACTCGACTTTCACACCGCTGTCATTGATCTGGCGGAGGAATACGTCGAGTTTATCGCTTGGAACTTCAACTGTCATTTGCACATAAGTGTAAGTGTTGTTCTGCAGCGAAAAATCCGAGACGCGGCCTCCTAAACTTTTGGCTTTGTTTTCAACGTCGGATTTTGTTTTGTTAGGATCCGTGGAAAGCAAAGTCATTTGTGCGTTTTTAATTATTTTCTCGGGCAGACTCGGATCTGCCGGGTTTACGGGTGCTTCCGGATCAATAGGGAGTCCATCCACGTCCTCTTCGGGAGCAGGGGATCCGGGATAATCATTACCATAATCGAGTTGGGTAGGTGTGTCTTGACTTGCACAAGCAGTGATGAAGATGCTCAACAAGAGCAAGAGGCTTGACAATAAGATCAGCGTGCGATTCTTTTTCATACTTGCCGTCCTTTCTTCTGAAGAAATGACACTATCTAGTGAACTTTAATTTTATTACATAAGGAAACTCTTGCATAGATGCCGAGTTCGTAATCTGCGTAATCTGTGCCTGGCACGAAAGTTGACTTGTTGAAGTCACAATCTGTGCCTGGCACAAAAATCAACTTACTTCTACATCATCAAATTTCCACTCGCTTAAACAGATTTCTTGCCATGCGGCGCGCAAGCCAAGTGAAGAACAATGTCAATCCCAACGATATGAACAGCAGGCAAACGCTAGTAATGATTGAGTTCCTATTACTAAGATAGTTGATCAGGAAGCCCAGACCGATAACGAGCCCTGCGAGTCCCATACTTCCGAACATTCCTATGATGCTAGATTTAGAATTCTTCACTGCCTGCGTCTCATTAGTCCAATTGAGACTGGGATACTTCATGTCTATGCAAACACCGGCCACTTGCACCATATAGGTGTTGACTAAACCGATGAACAAAGCAAGCAGCAGTAGGGGCCAGCTAAAAGAAAAATAGGAAGCAAAGAGTACAAGCATGACAAACCAAATGGCAGCCGAGATGAAAGTGCCCGGGAAAAGCCACGAGATTAGTTGTTTGTCAGACGAGACAGGTATGAGTTTGCTGATTTGGAAGGTTTGTCCCTGCCGCGAAATAGCGGTGGAAGAGGACATGTTAAAGCTGCCGAAGAAAATTCCTACAGCAATAAGAACCATCATTACAACCCAGAGATCAGACCTCCACCAATTATCAGTCTGGAAATACAGCTTCGGTTGTTGAAGCATCTGTTCAAATTCAGCTCCTGAGGCCGACCCACCCACTACAAAACCAAGGATCATGGACAAGGGTACGATAATCGCCGCCAAAAAGGTCTGCATAAAAAAGGTAGGTGAGCGCATCAGCGTTTTCCACTCTTTGCTGATCATAGCCCCAACTTGTGAACGCGGTTTTAGAGCCTTATCGATTTGCTCGTCGGTCAAAACACGTACCGGCTTCGAGCCCTTGCTGCCAAGAACTCCAGGTAGATAGAGCCTACTTCCGACCAGCAACATTAAGAAGACGCAAACAGCAGTCACAGTCATAGTCAGTAGTAGATACCATAAAGAAATCCAAGAATCGGCATTCCTCAGCATCAGATCTCCAAAGAGAGAAGCGGGCATGAAACGTAGACCTGTGTTATAGACAGCTTCCGGGAATAATAAGCCCGGTGTCTGCCCCATTCCCATCTGCGAAGTTACTTGGCTCATAGACAGAGCAAAAGCCATAATAATAACAATGAAGACGACATTCGAGATCAGCTGAAAACGATCCTTATTACGAGCAAAATGCGTAAAGCGCATCAGAACGAAAACCGGTATCAGCAAAAGAGCGAAAGGAGCGACCGAGGTCAGAACCAGAAAAGGCAGAGTTAAGAGATAAAAACTCACTGTCCGTCCCGCAACAATTGCGTGAGCAATCAAGGCGGGCAGGAAGAAAGAGCCCACTGTTATAAATATATACACATAGACTTCGCTCAATTTAGCGGCAATGTAAGTTGCCGGCTTAATCGGCAAAGACAAGAAGAAATCAGTCTTGCTCTCGTGATAGAGCGATGAGATTCCATGCATGAAACCAAAAACAACTGACAAGATTGGAATCATGAAAGCTATCATCGAAACGAACAAATCCTCCATGCCAATCATCAGGAAAGAGTTTGTCATCATTATGCCGAAAGCAGCAGAATAAACCATGATGACAGAATAAGACACGAGTAGAGCCAGCCAAGGCTTGTCTTTGAAAATAGATTTTCGTTTACGTTTTTTCGAGCTAATAAAACCGCCAGCTTCCCCTAGGCTGCCAAAAGCTTCCGGAATGAGAACTCGCAGTAATAAAAAATATTTTCTCATAACGAACTCGCCTCATCTTCGTCCACAGCAAAGGGGCTGAACTGATCTTCTCCCACCATTTCCAAAAAGATGCTTTCAAGTGAGCTGTCATCATGATATTTTTCTCTCAGTTCGGTCATGGTGCCAACAAAGAGCAATTTGCCCTCGGAAATAACACCCAAACGGTCGCAAACTTTCTCTGCAACATCAAGAACGTGTGTAGAAAAAAGGACAGTATTGCCGTCATCGGCATGTTCGCGCATCATATTCTTCAACTGATAGGAGGAAGAAGGATCAAGGCCGGTCATAGGTTCATCCAAAATCCAAGTAGGTGGATTGTGGATCAAAGCGCCAATTAGAATAATCTTTTGCCTCATGCCGTGCGAATAGGACTGGATTCTCTGATCCAACACCTTACTCATCCCGAAGCGCCGCCCCAAATCCTTAATGCGCTCCATCCGCAGCTCGGCAGGAACTTCATAGACATCCGCCAAAAAACGCAGATACTCAATCCCTTTGAGACGGAGAAAAATATTAGGATCATCCGAGACGAAAGAAAGATTCTTCTTAGCCTCCAGCGGATTTTCCATCACATCAATACCGTTAATTTTAATTGTTCCCTTATCCGGACTGAGAAGCCCGGCTATCATTTTTAAAGTAGTCGTTTTGCCGGCGCCGTTGGGTCCTAAGAAACCAAAGATTTCATTGTCATAAATTTCAAGACTGACATTATCTACCGCTTGAACCTTCTGATCGTAAGACTTGGAGATCTCGTGAATACTAATCATACATTATCCTCTTCATTTAATCTGATATATTTAAACACTCCTATATAATAGCGAAAAATTTCGCATTGAAAAAATTTATTTGACGATCTAAGATATATAAGTGCCAAATACAGCATTCTGTTTTAATAAAGTCCATTTTTAAGCATAGCACCTGTGCCGAATTAGTAAAGTTAAGCTTCTGTTAAAATAAATGTTGACAAGCTCCAAAAAGCTTGGTATCCTAGCTAAGCGCCTTAAAAAAGAGGCGCCAC
>CAYFTG010000017.1:0-25482 GCA_964346175.1 uncultured Mageeibacillus sp. | reverse complement strand
TGGTGCGGCCAACGAGACTCGAACTCGTACGAGGTTAATCACACGCCCCTCAAGCGTGCGCGTCTGCCAATTCCGCCACGGCCGCGATTAAAAAACACCGGGCGAGCCAGCTCAGATATTATGACAAAGAGAGGGATTAAAGTCAAATAAAATTCAGCTGCTATTGTGGTCTTGGCTGGAGGTTTCGAAGCGTGTGGATTTTTTCATAAAAAAGGCTGTTTATCAACTAGTCTCTGCCGATACGGTAGAGCAAATTGGAATCGCTGATTATATACAGGACTCCGTCCATTTCTTCGACGTCGCGGAAGCGCTGGCCTTGATCGGCTAGGAGCCTTTCTTCACCCACAACTTTCTGATCGACGATTAGCAGGCGAGCGACATGCTGCCCTCTTAAGCCTGCGATGAAGAGGTTGTTTTGCCATTCAGGGATGAGGTTGGAGTCGTAAAAGGCCATGCCGCTGGGGGCTAGGACGGGGTCCCAGTAGTAGACCGGTTCTTCGACGCCTTCCCTGCTGGTGGCGCCGCCGGGGATGGCTGCGCCGCTGTATTCGATGCCATAGCTGACGAGGGGCCAGCCGTAATTTCCGCCGGGGAGGATCAGGTTGAGTTCGTCGCCTCCACGCGGGCCCATCTCGCTAATCCAGAGGTCGCCGGTACCGGGATGAAAAGCCATACCTTGCACGTTGCGGTGTCCGTAGGTATAGATTTCTCTCCATTGCTCCGGGACGCCTGACACAAAGGGTGCGCCGGGGGCGGGCTGTCCGTCGGGGATGATGTGGATGATTTTTCCGTAGCCGTTGTCCAGTTCTTGGGCGAGGCTTCTGGTTCTGGCGTCTGAGCGTTCGCCGGTGGAGACGAAGAGGTTGCCGTCTTTGTCGAAAAGCAACCTGCTGCCAAAGTGCATGCTGTTGTTGTAGTAGGGTTCTGCACGGTAGACGATTTCGAAGTTCTCGATCTGGCTTTCGTCGTCGGACAGGCGGCCGCGGCCGACGGCTGTTAGCGAGCCTTGGTTAGTACGTTCCGCTAGGGTGAAGTAAAGCATGCGGCTGTCGGTGAAATCCGGTGCCGGCTCGACGTCGAGGAGCCCGCCTTGAGAGCGATCGTCTACGGCGGGGAAGCCGGTGATTTTTGCGCTGAGTGCGCCGTCGGTGGTGGCGATGCGCAAGGTGCCGCCCTTTTCGGTAATTGTCAGACGGCCGTCCGGCAAGGCTTTTTACGGCCCAAGGTCTGGCGAGATCGTCCGCGATAATTTCTATGTTTAGATCGATGCTGGTCGCCATGCCGTTGGCACGTGTTTGACCTGCGAAAGCCGGTTCATAATTAGTTTCGGGTGAGCGGTTCTCGACTGGCGGGAGATCTGCGCTGGGGATAGTTGCGGTGGTTTCGGGCTCTTGTGTGGGGTCGCTGGTGGTGCCGGGTTCGCTGCCCGAAGTGTCGGGTTCGCTGGAGGTTGGGGCGCTGGTCGGGGCCGGGGTGCTGGTGATGCTTGCCGAGGGGAGCGAGCTGCTTTCTTCGACTCTGCCGTTACCGACGCAGGCTGTCAGGATTAGGCTTATAGCTAATAAGGTTGAAATAGTTGAGATTAGTTTTTTCTTAAACATAATATCCACCTTACAGTGCTGATAATTTTACTTCTAGCTGGCGTTTGCTTTCGCAACGAGGGTGACGAAGGATGTGAGGGGGCAGCTGATGCCGGTGTAGGCGATGTGGGTGTGGGTGGGAATTTGGGTGGATGGAAAACGTCGTCTTTTTGTAACTAGGCTACTCGTAGATTATTTCCAAGCATTTTATACTTAGACAAGAGGAGTTAGAGGGAGGGCGTTGATATGAAACGCGTTCTGGCATTTTTTCTTATGGCACTATTCTTGTTTCTGGTGTCTTGTACTAACCTTCCGACTGCTCCTACGGAAACTAATACCGGGGCGGCTACTTTCTCGAGTGCTACAACTGAGCCTAGCAGCGAGAGCGAGGGCTCGAGTTCCGGCACGAGTGAGAGCAGCTCAAGTTATTCGACAAGCCCAACGATGACAACATCAACGGTGAGCACGACGGCGAGTGCCGCGGCTACGACTGCGAGTACGACGGCGAGTACGGCGAGCACGACGAGTAGCACGACGACGAGTGCGACAACAACGAGTAGAAGTACGACTAGGAGTACGACGACGACTTCTACTACTACACGCACGACTACAACTGCGGCGGATCCTTATGCTGCCTACCCAAATGAGGATTTGAGCTGGTGGTATCGACGGCCTGCACCGGGCGAGCGTGCCACGATCGATTCCGGTATTCAGTCGTTGATCTCGAGTTATGGAGCTGTGTGGCAGCTGGCGCCGAGTGGGCAAAAACGAGTCTATCTGACGATGGATGCGGGCTATGAGTTTGAGACAAATATGACTGAAATTTTGAATATTGCTGCTGCTAAAGGGGTGCCGATTACCTTTTTTATTACTGGTAGCTACCTTAATAATAATTTCGGTCTGGTGCAGAGGATGATTAATGAAGGGCATCAGGTTGGTAATCATACGCAGCGACATTTGCGGGCGAGTGCGGCGCTTGAGACGTCGACGCAGACTTTTATTAGTGACTTGCTTGAGCTGGAGATGAATTACTTGTCTTTGACCGGGCGGCCGATGCCGAAGCTGTATCGACCGGCGGAGGGTGGCTATAGTGTGAGGAGTCTCAAGATAGCGAAAGATTTTGCGTACACAACGGTGTTTTGGAGTTTTGCTTATAGGGATTGGCTGACGGATGATCAGCCTGATCCGGATGCGGCCTTCAACTTGATTATGAGTGAGCTGCACGACGGTTCTATTCTGCTATTGCATGCGGTTTCGGATACGAATGTGGCAATTTTGCCGCGGCTGATAGATGCGATCCGAGCGGAGGGTTATACCTTTGTTCTACTGCAGCCACAGCCGTGATGTGATGTGGCTGCAGGGTGGGAGTGTCGCGGACTGCGCAGGCAGGTGGCAGGCTGAGTGGCAGGCTGGGGCTCGTTGCCGTACGATGCAGGCGGGGCCTGCCCGGTGCGGGCAGGTCTTTCCAGTTTTTCTAGATTTCTTCGATGCGAATGTCAGAACAGAGTAGGCTTAGTTCTGCTAGACGATCGCCATCGCAGAGGATGTGGATTTCGTAGCCATCTTTTGTCTTGTAAAGTTCTTCGTAGATCCAGAATAAATTGAGGATATTTTCATCGTTGAGCACCGTCACATCGCGGAAGGTGATCCTGTTGTCGTCGGTGAAGCCACCTTCATTGTCGAGTGTCAGCACTAGATCGGTGCCTTGGGTAAGCCAGCCGATTATTTTGCAATCGTGGAAGTCGAGGCGCTGGCGGAGACTTCGAGGAATATTCTGTTGGCGTGCTATTTCTTCGTATTCTTCGAGGATCTTTTGAGTGTATCTATTGTTTTGGACGGAGAAGTCTCTTACTGCCTCGTAGATCTCGCTGGTAGTGAAACCTAAGGCGAAAACGCGAGGATCTGCAATTTGCTTGTAAATTTCTTTAGGCAGGTCTTCTTGTATCTGCTTTAATCGGAGGTCGTAGATCTGGGCGAAGATTTTTTTTGAGTATTCTTCCGAGAAGGGTTCGCGATTGTCGTAGTCAGAGATGGTTTGTTCCACGAAAGCCGCTTCTTCCACTAAGAACTCTTGCATATCGAAGTCTTCCGGGAAGTATCCCTCGTCAAAGAGCTCGCGCGGATCAAAATCGTATTCTGCTCTGTCTTCCTCCACAAATTGATATTCTTTATCTTCGTATAGTGATCTGAAGAGGTCATCATCTTTGTCTGCTGCTTCGTCGATAGCCTCGAGGTCGAAGTGAAGGTCGGTTAGATTGGATATCTTATACCACTCTTTAGTTAAATATTTCATAGGCACCTGCTATTAGTTTTTTACAGTATACCCATGGGTGTGGGCGTCTGTCACTAAGTTGATTTTTGTGCCAGGCACGATTCTTGACTTAGTAAAGCCCCGGCGTGCAAACGCATCGGGGCTTTAAGGTTTTGCGTATTGTGCTTTCACGCAAACCAACTCTCGAACAGGCACGCGATCTGTCGTTAGATGTCGTTTGCTGTCACACAAGTTAAGTTCTGTGCCAGGCACGACCCCCAACTAAGCGAACTTCGCGATTCGCTCGCGGAGGAAGTCGTGATCCGCCCCCTGCTCAATCAGTGGAGCACGTTGTAAGACTTCGTTTTGCGCCTTATAGTCCGGCTTAGCCACGTTGTAGAGAATTCCTGTCGGGATGCCTGCTCCCTCTGCATCTTCAAAGGTCAGGGCCGCTTTCAATGCCTGCTCAAAATTCCCAGGATCATGATCATCACCTAAAGGACGTACGTGTTCTTTATACCAGGCATTTGTGTTCACCTTATTAAAGCTGACACAAGGCTGAAAAATATCAACCAATGCATAGCCTTCATATTGAATCGCCGCCTTCATTAACTCTTTCAACTGCTCCTGATCTCCGGAGAACCCACGCGCAACAAAGCCTGCACCTAGAATCAAGGCCGTGGCGACCGGATTAAAAGGAATGTTGTAAGAACCGTAAGGTTGCGAGCCCGTCACATAGCCATGCAGCGAAGTGGGCGAAGACTGACCCAAAGTCAGACCATAAACTTGGTTGTCATGAGCAAAGTGCGAAATATTCACATTGCGGCGGATAGCTGCAAGGAAGTGGTTACCGCCTTCGCCATAGCCATCTCCGTCACCCGTATTAATGATGACGGTCAAATCGTCATTGGCCAACTTAGCCGCAGCAGCAGCCGGCAACGCGCGACCGTGCAAACCGCAAAATCGATTTGTATTGATGTATTGTGGGGTTTTCGCAGCTTGACCGATACCTCCGGCCACCACAACATTGTGCGGATCCAGCTCTAACTCTTGCAATGCCATTTTAAGGCTGTTCAGAATGCCGAAATCGCCACAACCCGGGCACCAGGCAGTTCTGTATGTTGTGTAATTGTGTTGTGTATTATCTTGTGACATAAATTACCTACCCTTTCACGATTTCCTGAACTTGGCGTGTGATCTCATCAGGCGAGAGCGCGCGTCCGTCATATTTCAGGATCGAATCGGTCATTGCTATGCCGGTCTGGCGCCGGATCAGATGTCCCAGCTGACCGCTAAAATTCTGCTCAATATTAATAATATGTTTAGCGTTAGCGGCTTCTGCCTCAATTTGCTTTGTGGGGAAAGGCCACAAGTCGCCGTAAACTAATGCAGAAACTTCAATCCCAAGCTCTTTCAAATCATGTACGGCTTCCGTCAGCGGACCACATAAGGAGCCCCAAGCCACTAGCACGATGTCGCTGCCGGCGATTCCGATTTGCTCGGCGTCTTGAATGTCTTCTGCTGCCAGTTTTTCTGCTTTGCGCATACGCTTATCCATTTGCTCTATACGCACGTCCGAGGCCTCGTTAATAAAGCCGTACTCATCATGATCATCAGTGTCTGCAGTAACGATTGCGTGGGGATTGCCGGGCAAGAGTCGAGGACTGATCCCGTCTTCCGTCACGCGGTAACGCATATACTCGTTCTCTGCCAACTCGTTCTCTTTCATCTCACCGAATTGTCCTGCGCCGCGTTCATGACTCTTGCGATAAGCCAACGCTTCCTCAGTGCTGGCTGCTACTGTCACCTTTTCTACGCGAGACAAATCGAAGGGTTCGATAGTAGCAGCTCCGTCCGAGAGATATTGATCCGTCAAGACGACAACCGGTATCTGATATTTTTGCGCAATGTGATGGGCGCGGGCTGTTTGATAAAAAGCATCTTCCTGGTTTTTCACCGCCAAGACCATCTTCGGATATTCGCCATTGCCGGCAAATATTGCTAGGTCAAGGTCACCCTGTTCTGTGCGCGTGGGCAAGCCTGTGACCGGTCCGGGACGCATCGCAATTACAGTAACTGTGGGGATCTCCATCATGCCTGCACTGGACATGGCTTCAACCATCAGCTGATAACCGCCGCCTGAGGTTCCGACCATGGAAACGGCTCCGGCATAGGACGCGCCAACCACAGCATTCATGGCTGCCAGCTCGTCTTCTGCCTGCTCAACTACGATATTGGCTTCGTTTTGCATACCTGCCAGAAATTCCATGATGCTAGTGGAGGGCGACATCGGATATGCGGAATAAAACTGCATCCCTGCCGCCAATGCACCCAGCGCTATGGCCTGGTTAGCGTTAATCATGATCCATTCTGAATAATCGCGGCGTTCTGCCTCCGGGATCAATTCACCGTTGCCGTTCGCACGAGAGTTCGCCTTTTTGCGTGCAGCTTCACCCTGTTCCAGGCTTACAGCATCGAAGCCGGCCTTGGCAGCCTCCATGTTGATATCCACGTATTGGGGGCGTAAGGTTTTTTCAAAAATATCACGCAAAGCTTCTTCGGGTAGATCAAAGAGTCTGATTAGTGCGCCGACTGCTACGGATGAAGCAACGCGCGGATTGCCGAGCTCTTTTCCTGTCTCTTGCATGGGCAGGAAAATCACACGCGGATCGTCTGATTCAAAGCTGATGTCTGCAATGATGAAACCGTCTTCGTTGAGATCTTTGACGTGCAGATCGATGGTTTCCTGGTTCATGGCCATTATGCAGTCGACCTTGTGGTCGTGTGCTACAACGGGCTCACGTCCGAAGCGAATTGTGCTGAAGTTGTGACCGCCGCGTACTCGGGACATAAGGTCGCGGGTGACAAAGACATTGTAGCCGTTGGCTTTCAATATCTTTTCAATTACTGCGCCCGTGGTTTCGATACCCTGTCCCGCAGCGCCTCCTAAGAGAATATTAAACATGTATTGCCTCCTTATCTGTGGACATTTCAGATTTGATTTCCATGCTAACACGCCCAAAAGATCGCTTGCGGTCAGAATGTGACAGATATACAAATAAGGCGGAAAGTCGACTTTGCTTTTAGTTGTTTCGGGTAGTTAAAAAGCCGACTTTTTCAACCAAGTCCACTTCGCAGGCTTAAATCGAGTTTATTTTGGTGGCCAGTGTTCGAGGATGCTAATCCTTTCAGCACTCGAGCTCAAGCAATTAGCATCGCTTTAGGCTAAACTGGGTTCTGTATGGAAGAAAAAAGTAAATTTCAAGATAAAAAGATCGTATTCTTAGCCGCGCTGCTCACCATGTTCCTCTGGGGCAGCGCTGTTCCTGTTACCAAGCTTTCCTTTGCTGCTCTGGACATGGCGTCAAGCGAGATTTTCACGCGGATCTTCTTTGCCGGCACGAGGTTCCTCATTGCGTCGTTTATGGTGTTTGGCTATTTGTTGATCCGGGGCCGCAAAAGTCCGGAACTGCGCTTAGCGAGCCTGAAGAAAAAGGACTGGCGTTTGCTTGTAATCATCGGGCTAATGCGCATCACGTTCTGCTATTTCTTCTACTATATCGGGCTAGCCAACATCAGCGGGGTCAAGGGGGCGGTGCTGGTGTCATCGTCCACTTTTGTCACGGTCATGATCGCTCCTTTTATTGTGAAAGAAGATAAGTTCAGCAGCAAAAAAATCTTTGCCTTAATTCTCGGTTTTTCCGGGATAATCGTGGCAAATATTAGCAAGGGTTTCGATCTGAATTTCACCTGGCTGGGAGAGGGCTTCATGCTGATCTCGGGCACCTTCACAGCGCTGGTAGAGACGCTGATTAAGCCAAAAGGCAAAGGGATCTCCGCCCCGATTATTAGCTGGGGGCAGCTACTATTTGGCTCCATCCCGCTACTCGCGATCGGATATTTCGGACTCGAGCGCAGGCTGGTGTGGAACCCGACCGCCGTTGCCCTGCTCATCTATTCCGCCATGATCTCAGCCGTAGCTTTCATCCTCTGGTACGAATTGCTCAAACAAAACGATGCCGGCGAATTGGCGATATATCGCCTCTTCATTCCTATCTTCGGCACCATCTTGTCGGCAGCTTTAATCCCGGGCGAAAGTCTCACCCTCTATCTTGCTTTGGGTTTAGTTTTAGTTGTCTTAGGTATTATCGTCCTGAATTCAAGGGGCAGAAGAAAGAGTATCGCCAAGCCTTCCGGGCAGTAAAATCAGCACCGACGGGAGTCGCAGTCACAGAGGAGTGCTAGTGGATGAGTCCGTTCGAACTTCTGTTCTTAGTCCGTTATTCTGCCCATGCCATAACGAAAAACCATGTCCCCGTAGTCGTGTGTCTCGCGCATGACTTTGGCGGCATATGGACATTCCGGTATGATCTTCATGCCTTCTTTGCGAGCCCACTCGATGGCGGCAACTAGGACTTCTTTGCCGAGGTTTTGGCCGCGGTGATCCTCGTCCACCTCGGTACTGTCGATGATAATTACATCGTCCCGATAAAAGGTGTAGCAAAGCCTTGCATAGTTATTGTCCTTATCTTCTCCGATATAAAAAAGACCGCTTACATGTTTAACTTCCATCTTTTCTTCCTCCTATTCGCCGATAAATTGATTCACTTTATAGCGAGAGAATAACACATTTATAACGCTAATCCCGTTTCATACCGTATATACTACTAACATGATGACTTTAGAAGAAACAGAAGCAGCCCTACATAAAATTGTTGATTCTTTGCCGGAGGAAGTTTTCGTCGAGTTAAATGGCGGCGTCCTCTTAAAGGAAGAGTTCAAGTTGTCCGAAAACCGTTTGGCTGATGATCTTTACGTTTTAGGCGAGTACCGTCACGAGCATGTTTTCGGCCGCTATATCGTGATTTATTACGGATCCTTGCGACGTGTTTATGGACACCTTCCGGCTGAACGCTACTTCGAAGAGCTCGAACGCGTGCTAAAACACGAGCTCACCCATCATCTGGAGAATCGTGCCCGGGAGCGCGATCTCGAAGTGGATGATGCACGCTCTCTTTTACATTATTATGCTCGTCATCCTCTGCGCAAGAAAGATCAGAACTGAAATCAGGACCGAACTGGTTTAGAGCTTTGGGTTTTTCAGAACCAGCACGCAGTCGTGGTAGTCGCCGAGTGTGAACGATGACTCTTCTGCCCGTTCCACCTTGTCGAAGTGATCGAGGAAGGGCTGAACTGTGGAGATCACATCAAAACCCGCTTCCCCTTCGCGATAATGCATAGGAACGACGACGTCCGGCTTGGTCTGGCGCACGATACCTGCTGCTGTATCTGCATCGATGGTGTAGTGTCCACCGACCGGGATCAAGAGTAGGTCGAGATCATTCAGTTGAGCTGCCTGCTGCTCCGACAAAGGATGACCTAGATCGCCGCAATGGGCAATGCGTTTACCGGCTACGCTCACGATATGGATCTTGTTTTGTCCGCGCAGCTTGCCTTCTTCCGGGTCGTGAAAAACGTCAACAACTTCTACGTCGACATCTACTTTGCGGGAAGTGAGTTTGACGCGCGAGAGCGCATTGTGATCGTTGTGTTCGTGGGAGACCAAAACCAGATCAGCCTCCAGCTCGAGCAGCTTATAGCCGGGGACCTCCTGAAACGGATCAAACACAATCACCGCAGCCTCAGTATTAATCTCAAAACAGGAATGGCCGTGCCATATAATGCGAATTTCTTCAGACATAAAGACTCCTTTCAACGTTAGTCAACTTTCGTGCCTGGCACGATTCTTAACTTCTGCACCTTGAACTAATCTTAACCCCTGAACGCACTGTGTTGGGCAGCATATGTTCCGATTCTGTGCCTGGCACCAAATTCAACTTAGCTGTCAAACCTGCCTCTAGCGGCACATTGACTCTCTATTCACATTCTGTGCCTGGCACCAAACTTGACTTCGTCGGAAACCCGTATTTCTCAAAGTAAGCTTCTTCACGCGGAAGCCACTCATCAAGGTAACGTTCCAGCTTCTCCGGGCATCTCAGCTCAAGCCGCCTAATCTGCTCCGAACGCTCCACATAGAGAAACAACTGCAAATCATAATACGGACGCAAGTCAGGATGCAGGCTATAAACACCTTCAATAATGTAAACTCGCTTCCGCCCCACCGGCTCAGCCTCCGAAAACCCCTGCGTAGCGCAATCAAAGCGCCGACACAACAAGACATCCTCGCCCCGCCGCAACGGCTCCAAGACTTCCGTCAGCAAGCGCTCCTTATCAAAGAACTCCCCCACCGCAGCCAGCCGTTCCGCCGTCCTCTGCTCATCCGTCAGAAAATAATCATCAACATGAAAAACATGCGCATCATACTTTTCGCCCAATTCCGCAGCCAAACTACTCTTCCCCGCCGCAGAACTGCCATCGATCGCCAAGACAATCCGCTCTAGGTCAGAATCCAACAGCCGCCTGATCTCGGCATCAAGCTCCCTGAACCAAGCTTGCTCTCTCACAAAATCCACTCCACCTGCCATCTTCTACTCAAAAGCAGCCACAGCTTCATCCATATGCTGCATGATGCAGAGATTCTGCGGACAAATATCTTCACAGGCAGCACAATCAATACAGTCAGAAGCCCGGCCACGCCGCGCCACTATCTTTTCATATCTCTCCGACAAAGCAGCATCTTCCGTCTTATTGTATTCATTCAACAAATACAAAATGTTCGGAATCGGAATATCCGTAGGACAACCCTCGAGGCAATACTCACAGAAGGTGCACTCAATGCGCTCAAGCTTCTCCAATATCTGGCGCACCTCGTCAATCGCCGAATATTCAGCATCGCTAAGCGGCATGAAATCCTTCATAAAAGAAACATTATCTTCCACCTGCTCCATCGTGCTCATACCACTAAGGACATGCTCAACCAGCGGGAACGAAGCCGCAAAACGAATCGCATAACTCGCATACGAAGCGCCGGTCCCCAAATCATCCAAAATTTTCTCGCCCTCCGGAGGCAGCGTAGCCAAATTTCCACCCTGAACCGGCTCCATTACCAGCACCGTCTTCTCATGCCGCTCACAAACTCTGTAGCACTCATACGACTGCACTTCCGGATCATGAAAATCGAGATAATTGAACTGCAGCTGCACCACTTCCATCTCCGGATGTTGACTCAGCACCTGATCAAGAAATTCCGCCGAGTCATGAAAACTAAAACCAATGCGCTTAACCTTCCCCTCGGCCTTTAGCCTTTTCAAAAACTCAAACGCATTCGCCTCCACAAACTTCTCATAGTTCCTCTTATTCAGCGAATGGATCAGGTAAGTATCAAAATATTCAACACCGGTTTTCTCCAATTGTTCTGAGAAAAAACCCGGCAAATCCTCCTCTTTTTCAAAATAAGAGGAAGTCAGTTTGTCCGTCAGCAGGAAACGGTTCCGATTGTACCTTTTAACGAGGCACTCCCGGATCGCGATCTCACTCTCTTGATCGTGATAGTTATAGGCCGTATCAAAGTAGGTGAAGCCTTGTCCGATAAAGTAATCCACCATCTTTTTTGTTTCTTCAAAATCTATCGTCCCTTCCTTCGTTTCAGGAAGTCTCATAAAACCAAAAGCAAGTTTTTTCATAAATTATCGCCTTTCCTTCTCTTCTTCTCATCGTATCGCCTGCTACTCAGACAGCCAATCATGCACTCACACGCCGAGCACGCGCGCCGAAGCCGCCATCAACCCTCGCGCAAGCCTGCATCAGGTAGACTGTCAGTCTACCTTATCTGAAAAAAAAAATCAGTCCTCGCGCAAGCCTGCATTATATTCATCAACCAAAAGCCGCACTACTTTAAGGTCGCTATTGATCGGCTCGTACACGCCGTCCTTATAGACTGAACTCTCATCGCCCTTACCCAAAGCCAAGACCACGGTCTGCTCACCAGTCTCACGATAGAGCTCGATCGCCTGCGCGAAAGCATCCCGAATGCAATTCTCGCGCAATGGATCCGCCGTCCACGGCACGCCATAGTGATCCAGATGCGGAATGATATCGGCATTAATCGAGTCGAAAGGCTCATAACCCACGTCGTCCGAGCTCAGGTAAACGCGGTCTGCATGTTGACCTGCCGCCACTCCCAACTCGAGGCGACGGTTCACGGCCTTATCACCGGTAGAGCCGAAAATTGCTACGTACTTGTGGTTCGGATAATCCTTTTCCAGCCACTCGAAGAGAGCCTCAAAGCTCAGCTTGTTGTGAGCATAATCCACCACAGCCAAGATCGCGTCGTCGTCCGTCGGAAAAAGCATCATCCGCCCGGGCACAGAAACCTCAGACAAAGCCTGGCGAATTGCGCCTTCATCCACCCCCGCTTCAAGAGCAATCGCAATCGCAACCAGCGCATTCTGCGTGTTAAAAAAGCCATGTAAACTAACAAACAGTTCCTCAATATCGCGTTCCGGCTCTTGACTGCACTTGACATCAAAGACAAGGCCGTCCGCTGTACTGCGAATCCTGTCCGCACGGTAATCCGCCGCGACACCCTCCGTAGTACTCACCGTAATCGCATCGACTTCCTTTTCCGCCGCCTTTTGCAGCATCAGGTCGCTGTACTCGACATCGAGATTTACGATCAACCGCTCGCAGTGGTCAATCATGGCCAATTTGGCCGCTTTATAATCTTCGAAATCGCTATGTTCAATCGGAGATATGTGGTCCTCTGCGATATTCACGATCGAACCGTAGGTAAAATTAATGTCATCGAGGCGTCCATACTTAAAACCCTGAGAAGAGCTTTCCAAAATCACATGCTCAATCTCCGCGGTCACACAGTTGCGCAAGATGGTAAAAAGCTCAAGCGGTTCCGGTGTCGTCAAGACCGACTCCACAGCAGAAAAACCGTCGAACTCAACGATCGAGGAGATGATTCCGGCCGGCGGCTGCCCCTGAGCCTGTAGCCAAGTATCAAAGATCGCCCGCAGACAAGTAACAGTCGTCGACTTGCCTTTGGTCCCCGTGATCCCCATAAGCGACAGCTCCCGCTGTGGCCACTCAAGAAAGCGCTGCGCACAAAGCGTAAGTGCACGACGCATATCGCTCACAATAATGCCGGGGATTTCGACTTCAAGATCTTCCTCAGCCAGATAAGCTGTTGCTCCCTGAGCAATAGCATCTACTAAATACTGACGTTTGAAATTCCTACCCTTACAGAGGAAAAAGCAGCCCTCACCCACAGTGCGCGAATCATAGCTAACGTGCGCTACGGGCACTTGCTCCGCTTCATCAGTCCACGCCACAGTTCCAGCAACAATGTTTTCTGAACGCAAATCTTCTAAATAATCTCCCAGAACAAATTCACTCCGGGAATATTCCTGTATTTTCATGCACACCTCAAATTTCGGCAGATATTAACCCCTGAAACGGGGTTTCGCAATTTTACAAAAAGCAAGCTGAGCAACACAAGTCAGCCGCAATATGTACTTTTATTCTACCACGACATTACAAAGAAGAGCTGCTTCACACTTTTCAGCGCAAAGCAGCTCTCATAGCTGATAAGGTAGTTTTTCCCCAAACAGCTTAGTCGCCCGTTACCAATTGCAGCTCAACCGGGACGTATTCAGCCAAAGTCTCACCGTCAAAATATGCTTGAGCAGACTCTATACCTTTAGCTCCGATTTCCTTCGGCAACTGTTGTACCGTCGCAGCCATGCGGCCTTCGTCTATCGCTGCCAGAGCATCGTCAGTGGCGTCGAAACCGACTACCATGATGTCACGACCGGCAGATTCTATCGCTTCAATCGCACCCAGTGCCATCTCATCGTTGTGAGCGAACACTCCGTCGATCTCACTTTGTGCCTGCAGGATATTCTCCATGACAGAGAGTCCTTCGGCCCGGTCAAAGTTTGCTGTTTGCCTTGCAACCACTGTAATACCGGTGCCGGCAATAACTTCGTTGAAACCCTCACCGCGTTCCACCGCAGCGGAAGCTCCCGGAATACCTTCAAGTTCGACAAGATTAGCCGCATCACCCAGCTGCTCAATGATGTATTCGCCAGCAAGCTTGCCGCCGGCTACGTTGTCTGAAGCTATATGTGTAATTACATCGCCACTGCTAGCGGAGCGGTCCAGCGTGATTACCGGGATGTCGGCTTCATTGGCCTTGGCGATGGCCTCGCCAACTGCATCCGAGTCGGTCGGGTTGATCAAGATTAAATCTACCCCTTGGGTAATCAAATCCTCCATATTGGAAAGTTCGCGCGTAGAATCATCCTGTGAATCCAAGACAACTACATTGATGCCGCCGATCCTATCAGCTTCGTCTTCCACGCCATCTCTCAGATCCACAAAGAACGGGTTGTTCAAAGTAGACACGATCAGTCCAACAGTCTTATCGTCAGCACCGTTCTCTCCGGGTGTATCCGTCGGATCACAGGCTACCAAGGCAAAAACCAAGGCCAAGCTGACAAGAATTGCAAAAAACTTTTTCATTTGTTCCTCCTTTTGTTCTTCCTATAGTGTCGTCTTGCAGAGCAAGAATTCCTTCTATTTACGCTTTTCCGCTATCACCGCGGTCAAGCAAAACAGCTACTAAAATTACCACCCCTTTCGCTACTCCTTGATAGTACGATCCAACATTCAGTAGGTTCAGAGCATTGCCCACGATACCTATAATCAGCGCACCTACGGCGATTCCACGCACATTGCCGATACCTCCGGCCATACTGACCCCGCCCAAAACGGCGGCAGCGATGGCGTCCATTTCGTAACTCTCACCCGCCGTCGGAGTCGCCGAACTCAGACGCGAGGTGACGATAACACCTGCTAAAGCGGCCAACAATCCCGACGCCGCGAAGGAGAAGAGCTTCACCTTATGCGTATTAATGCCCGAATAAAGGCTAGCCTCTTCGTTGGATCCCAAAGCGAAGAGATAGCGCCCGATAGGTCTGTGCCGCAAAACAATGTAAGCCAGCACGAAAACCAGCAGCATAATCCATACCGGAACAGGCAGCCCCAACAAAGAGCCCGATCCGATGAAGCGAAAGGCCTCAAACTGCGCCGCCTGCCGCAGCGATATGGGCCGGGCTTGCGTAAAGACAAGTGTAAAACCGCGCCAGAGTGACATCGTCGCCAAGGTCGCGATAAAAGGCTGCAATTTCCCGAAGCTGACTAAGACACCGTTGAAAAGCCCTAAAATCGTCCCCATTAACAAAACAACTATTATCGCAGGCAGCAGATTCCAGCCACTCAACAGAAGCGAGGCACCAATCGCACTGGTAAAGGCCAGAATCGAGCCAATGGACAAGTCAATACCGCCGATTAGAATGGTAAAACTGATGCCCACCGCCAACACTGCATTAATCGATGTCTGTAAGAGTACGGTGCGCAGATTGCTTACTGTTAAAAAAACCGGACTAGCGAAGGACATCACTATTACTATCAATGCCAGCACAATAAACGGCTTATTACTTTGTAAAACCGAAAACACTCGGCCTTTTTTGCTATTTTTTTGCATAGGCTACCTCTTTCCCCACGGCCAGGGTCATGATCTTCTCCTGATCGGCCTCATCGCGTTCCAAAAATCCTGAAATTCTACCTTCATGCATCACCATGATGCGATCGGCCATACCCAATATCTCTTCAATTTCTGATGAAATCATCAGCACCGCGACACCGTCTCGGGTCAACTGATTAATTAAGGCAAAAATCTCATGCTTGGCGCCGACATCGACGCCTCGAGTCGGCTCGTCCAGAATAATCACTTTCGGATTTACCATCAGAGATTTCGCCAGTGCCACCTTCTGCTGATTGCCTCCGGACAGATAACGCAGCTTCTGCTTCAGTCCGGAAACCTTGATCGACATGTTGTCGACATAAAGACTTGACGCTTTCCTAGCGGCATCGTGCTGCATCATGCCGATTTTATTAATAAAAGTGCGCAAACTATTCAAAGTGATATTCTCTGTCACATCCATAGCAAGAATCACACCGTTGCGCTTGCGATCCTCCGTCACGTAGGCCAGCCCGGCTTTTTGCACAGTGCTAGGCGAGCTGAGATCAAGCTTCTTCCCTTCAAGTCGCACCTCACCCGAGCGAATCGGATAGATACCGTAAAGAGCCCGCGACAATTCAGTGCGGCCTGAACCCATCAGGCCCGCCAGACCCAAGATCTCTCCCTTATAAAGCTCGAAACTGCAGTCTTCCACCAGATCGGTAGTAAGATTATCGACTTCTAAGATCAACTCGTCCTGTGTATTGTTTTCGTAAGGGAAGCGCTCAGTCAAGGAGCGTCCGACCATCATGGAAATAACGTTTTCCGTCGTCTGTTCGGCAATCGTACTTTCCATAACCAAAAGCCCGTCTCGCAGAACCGTAATGTCATCGCAAAGCTCGAAAATCTCGTCCAATCGATGCGAGATATAGACGAAGCTCTTGCCCTCAGCGCGCAGTGATCGTACGACCTGCATCAAGTGCTGACTCTCCTGCCCGGACAGGGCACCGGTCGGCTCGTCCATAACAATCAGTTCAGCGTTGAGCGAGAGCGCCTTAGCGATCTCGACCAATTGCTGCTCGCCGACGGAGAGATTATTAACTTTTAGTCGCGGATTAATAGGCATACCCAGTTCTTGCAGTAAACGCGCGGCCTCAGCTTCCATATCTTTGATCCGGAGAAAGCCCGCCTTATTACGCAGTTCCCGGCCTAGAAAGATATTCTCAGCGACAGTGAGGTCATAGGCCAGATTTAACTCCTGATGGATAATGGCGATCCCCGCCGCCTCAGATTGACTGATATTGTGAAAGTCGACCCGCTCACCCTGCCAGTAAAGCTCACCCTCATCACGGGTATAGACACCGGTCAGTATCTTCATCAGGGTCGACTTACCCGCTCCATTTTCCCCTACCAAAGCCATAATCCTGCCCCGGTAGACATTGAAATCTACGGCATCCAAGACCTTGTTGCCGGAAAAAGATTTGTGAATATTCTTCATTTGCAGAATCGCTTCAGCCATATCTACTCCTTAAACCGGATTCCGGATCGCAGAGTGTTATCGCGTTGGCCGCGCTTTTTTGCTTCGACCTTACACTCTGCGCTTAACTTTTATCTAAACGTCGCTCCTCATACCAAGCAGCAAAATCCGCCATCTCTTCCAAAGTCGGTAGTGATGGCTGCGCTCCTGCCCTCGTCACAGAAATTGCCGCAGCTTTCATGGCGAAATGAATAGCGTCGTGTATGGATGAACCATTGTCTAGGGCAGCGACCAGCGCCCCGTTGAAGCAGTCACCCGCTGCTGTCGAGTCGGTCATTTTGACCAGATAGCTCGGATAGTGTTCCGCTACATCACCTTCCATATAGAGGCAACCCCTAGAACCCAAGGTAACAATGAGTGACTTGACGCCACTCGCCATTAATTTTCTCCCCGCCGCTGTACACTCTTCCATGCTGCTAGTACCCATACCGCTCAATAGCTCCAACTCCGTCTCATTCGGAGTCAAAATATCGACGTTGGCCAGCAGTTCAGAGGGCAGCGCTTGCGCCGGAGCAGGATTCAACACAGTCAGACAGTCATGTTCTTTCGCCAAAGACAGCGACTCAGCGACCACCTCCAGCGGGCATTCCAGCTGGGCCAACAAAACTGATGAACGCGCGAAGAGATCCTCATCTTGACGAATGTCGTCCACATTAATATCAAAATTAGCCCCGGAAACGACAGTTATAGAATTATTCCCTGCGGCATCAACCAAAATCATGGCCATACCACTCGGCTGAGAACTCAGTTTAATACGAGAGATATCGATCTCGTCTTTCTCTAAAGCTGCCAGTAATTGCCGGCCCATGTCATCCTGACCGACAGCGCCGATCATCTTGACATCTCCGCCCAAGCGAGCAGCAGCCACAGCCTGATTGCCGCCTTTGCCGCCCTCAATCTGATTGAAATCTCCTCCCAGCACCGTTTCACCCACGCGCGGGATTCGCTCCGTTTTTACAACCAGATCCATGTTTAAACTGCCAACAACTGTAATCACATTCACAACCTCGTTTAGTCTAATGTGTCTATTATAACAAATAAAAAGCTCCTCTTTTGGAGAGTCCGACGTCCTTTTTCCAATTGTACCGTTTTGGCCGGGCCGAGCACGCCGCGTGAATCTAGCACACCCGTGTCGATTTGACGCAAGTACGCCGATATCGCCCTGTATACTGTTAGTAGGCTGCATTGAAGAAAGGGAGTGATTTATTAATGATTCTCGCACTTGATATGGGCGGAACTCACGTCGACGGCGTCCTGCTGCAAAGAGGCAAACTAATAAAATCTGTCAAGCACGAGGTACAAAAAGACGACCTCTTCGCTTCCATCTGGCAGTGCCTCCAAGAACTACTGCAAGATCAGGGAAAAAGCGACATTCGGCGCATCCAACTTAGTACAACGGTCAGCACCAATGCCATTGTCGAAAACAAAATCGCCAAAGTCGGCGTCATCATCCAAAGCGGCCCCGGCATTAAATGGGATTATGAACGCATGGGCACCCAAGTTCACCACCTCTCCGGCAGCACCGACCATCGCGGCGTCGTTGTCGATCCATTCGATAAAAAAGACCTAAGCAAAATTCGCAGTAGCTTCCGCTCCGAGGACGTGGAAAACATAGCGGTCGTGAGCAAATTTTCGCCTCGCAACCCGGACACCGAGCAGGAGATAGCAGCCTTTTTCGCAAACGATTACGACGAAATCACTCTGGGACACAGCCTCTCGGGCAAGCTGAATTTCCCGCGCCGCGTCGAGACAGCCTACCTCAACGCCGCCGTGTCCAGCAGCTTCCGCCAGTTCGCCGAGAGCATTTTAGCCGCACTCAAAAAAGAAGGCATCAACGCCCCCGTCTATATCCTCAAGGCCGATGGAGGCACTCTCGACCTGGACACTGCCCTCTTGCGACCGGTCGAAACCATCCTCTCCGGGCCTGCAGCCAGCTATGTAGGTATGAGCGCACTTTTTCCTGCAGAGAAACACGATGCCATACTCCTCGATATCGGCGGCACTACCACGGACATATTTTTCTTAGCCGAGGGAGAGCCTCTCTTCGAACCCACGGGCATCGAAATTGACGGACGCAAAACGCTGGTCCGCGCCATCTACAGCCATTCACACGGACTAGGCGGCGACAGTTATGTTAGGTACGAAAATGACCACCTCAAGATCGGTCCCGAGCGACGTGGCCCGGCGGTAGCCTTTGGCGGTGAAGAGATCACACCCACAGATGCACTGGTCACCCTCGGTCTGATGGAAGCTAAATATCCGGAAAAAGCCGAGCAGGCGCTGAACAGTCTCGCTACCGAGTTAAATCTCGAGACCACAGCCTGCGCCAGCCTGATCGTCGAGCAATTTTGTGAGCGCATCATGCAGGTCATCGCAGAAAAACTGGAGCAAATCAACAGCAGTCCCGTCTATACCATCAAAGAACTTTTGCATGGACAGCAGATCGAACCCCGGTCCATCAAAGTCATCGGTGGTCCGGCTAGGGCCCTAGCCGGACCCCTAAGCGAAGCCGCCGGCATTGAGGTTTCTTTCCCGGAAAATTACGAAATCGCCAACGCCCTCGGCGCAGCACTCGCTAAGCCAACGAGTGAGATCTCCCTTTACGCCAACACGGAGCGGCGTATAGTCTCCATACCTGAACTGGAGATCTACGAAAAAATTGATAAATCCTTCAATCAAGCGGACGCGGAAGAATATGCCCTACGTGCCGCAAAGGAAAACGCTCAAGCCATGGGACTGCCGGCCGAAAAAACCGAAGTCGAGATCACGGAATCTAGCTCCTTTAATATGGTGCGCGGTTTTATGAGCCGGGAACGAAATATTCGCGTCCGTGCCCAGATCAAACCGGGCTTACTTTATGACTATCAGCCGCAAAAGCAAGGAGGCAGAGCATGAAAGCCAAAAATTCTTTAGCCCTCATTTTCTTTCCGGCCTTTGACTGGGCCATTTCTCCCACACATCCCGAGCGTGAAGAAAGGCTGCTGTATACGCAGGATCAGATTTTCGAGGAAGGGGTTGCGGATATCGCAGGGATTCGGTTTTTTAATCCGGATCTGGCCACTACTGCAGACGTGGAGCGGGTACACTTTGCCTACCCTGATGTCGACTCCATCGTGACGGAATCACATTTCATCGCAGCCGGCGGGATGATGCGTGCACTGGACGCGGTGATGTCGAAAGAGACGGATAAAGCTTTCGCCATGGTGCGGCCACCGGGGCATCACGCCCAGCGCGTTACCTACGGGGATAGGGGCTTTTGCATCATCAACATCGAAGCGGTCGGGCTGGAATATATCCGGCAAAAGCACCCTGATCTACGCGTGGCTATTGTGGACACAGACTGTCATCACGGCGACGGCACGGAGGATATCTACTGGAACGACCCTGACACGCTCTTCATTTCTTTTCATCAGGATGGCAGGACACTCTACCCCGGGACCGGCGAGATGAGTGAGCTGGGTGGGCCGGCGGCGTACGGCTACAATATCAATATTCCGCTGCCACCTAATACCGGCGACGAGGGCTTTCTGCACGTCTTGGACAACGTCGTCTTGCCCATTCTTGACGATTATCAGCCGGATCTGATCATAAATTCCGCCGGGCAGGATAATCACTACACGGATCCCTTAACCAATATGAATTTCTCGGCCCAAGGCTACGCTCTCTTGAATGAAAAGCTTAATCCCGATGTGGCGGTTTTGGAAGGTGGCTATTCGATTGAAGGAGCTCTGCCCTACGTCAATTTGGGCATTGTCCTGGCTATGGCGGGGCTGGATTATTCCGGGGTTCATGAACCTGACTACCATGAAGGCAAGTGGCGTCAGAGCCTCCGTGTGACAAGGCAGGTAGAGGAAATCTCGGCTCAGGTCTTGAGAACATGGAAACAACGGAAGCAGCTTGCGGAGAGAGAATTTAAGGGCAAAGATAGAGTCTCGCGTCACAGACAGGTCTACTACGATACGGCCGGTATTCTGGAGACGCAGCGGCAGGACTTTTTCATCTGTGGCGACTGCCCCGGGGTCAACGTAATCCATTCCTCGAATGACCGCTCAGCCAGCCTCCTCGGCGTGCAGATTCCGCGCCAAGCCTGCCCGAGCTGCCAAAAACTCGGCTATCGCCTCTACGAGGAAGCGGCTCAAACAAAGGTTAAACGAAGATTTCTGCAGGATCAAAGCAGCGATCAGTTCTTCTGTGCCTGGCACAGAATGTGAATTGTGCGACAGCCAATGACAGAAATTGACCGATTTTAGCGGAAAAGCTTGTAGAGCGGGGTATAAAGCATCCCCTGCTGCGTGAATTCGCTTTTGAATAGGACAATATTAGGGAAATTCGCATTAATCGCGTTACCCTCAGCTAACGGCAATTGCTCTTTCACTTCCTGCCAGGGTGAGGAGAGTTGTGTTCTGCGAGCCAATGTCACATGGGACTTCCAAGGCCGCCGCTCCACTTCGAAGCCCAGTTCCCGCAAAAGCTCGCCCAGATTATCCCGCAATGCCAACAACTCCGCCGAAACGTCCAGATCCGCAAATACCAGCAGGCCATCGCGGCGCTTGAAGTAATCATAAGCCCGAAGTCGCGAAGTCAGACGCTCCAAGGCCGGCGGCTCAAATTCCGCCAACGCGAGAAGCAAACGCTCACAGTCAGCTGCCTCCGTCTCTCCCAGAAAATGCAAAGTCAGATGCAGATTCTCCGCCTTAGTCAAAGAGAGTTTCTTGCTCTTGCTACGCAAAACCCTCTGCGCCTCTTCCAGAGCCTGCAACTGTTCCGTCGCTAAAGTCGCCGCGATAAACAAACGCATGGCCGAAACCTACCATTCCGCCAGACGTCGATCGCCTTCCAATGCCTGCAGCTCCGTTATATCTTGGCTCACTTCCAGCACACCTCGATAGGTTCCGTCCGCATCGCGCAGTGCGAAATATTCGATCAAGAGTTTTCTCCCCTTGACGGTGATCCAAAAACGAGCGTGGCTCTTGCTGCCTTCACGGAAAGCATCAACTATTTCCTCCACCTTATCCAACGATTTCGGCGGATGGCAGTTCTTCACCTCGCGCCCGATAACCGCCGGACTCCGCGGGAAAATCCTGTGCGGCGGATTATTAAAATAGAGAACACGATTATTTTCATCGACAACGGTAAAGTCAACCGGTAGATTGTTCAGAACCAGATTCAGCTGTTCGAAGCTCAAGCTACCTGTTAAACTGCTGAACTCCCCCACAGCTGCATCTTCCTGCAAACGGCCGAAGTCGATGTCCTCGACTTCTTTGCGTACGTCGAAGGCGGTGGGGTAAGCGCGGGACTGCTGGTACATCGCAGTCCAGTCTTCCTCTGTCAATAGCTCCTCAGCCACAGCAAAGAGGAGCCGCTCTTCTTTGAAAGGCATGCTGGCGTAAGCTGCAAACAGCTCGCCCGCCATCCTATGTAACTGTTCCGTCTTTGTCTTGGAGTTAGAGAAAGCAGCAAGAGAACGTTCCAACGTCTCTTCGGCAGCGTCATGCCAGGCCCACAAAAGCGCTAAGCCCGACAAGGCCTCGGCCTTTTGCTCCAGAATGGGGAAGAAAATATTCTGTAGCCGGACAAAATGCGTTTTCATTTGGTGCAAACCCTGCATGATTTCGACGATCGCTCGATCCCGCTCGTCCGAGCGCTCTTCCCGGAACAAGGGACGAAGTTCTCCCAAGAGATCCATCATGGCCTGGTTTTCGGCGCGCAAATCCTGCAAGAAGGGATCATCCTGCCTCACTTCCTCAAAATCGTCATCGCGCTGCGTGGCAAGGATCACGCGTGGCACCACTTCAAGTATTTCATCTGCACTGTGACCACGCTCCATTATCTGGTGAAAAGCCTGAAACATCTCCAGACTCTCCAAACCTCCAAACCAGTCACAATGTTTCTGGTATGATTCTCTGACGTCGTCCTCTCTAAGAAGGCATTCGATCTATGAAATCAGGTTTTCTACTCTTTTTTCCGAAGTATCATTTGTCTGCATGGCCACCAACCTTTAACTTATCTTATTGGGATTATAATAGCATTAGTTTAGGAGCCAGAAGCTGTAGAAGCCGTTCCCAATAAGGTGATTTCGCTACGAGGGTTCCGTAACGGCTATCCCGGACAAGTTTGTGAGATACTTATATTCTATGATGAAATTACGATTGGTGATAAGACGATGAACGAAACAGAGGACAAAAATTTAAACAATACTAACGGGCGTTTTTCCACACTGAACGGCCTGCAGGAAAAGCTGACAAATTATACTGAGAAAAAAACCTGGGCTCAAACATGGAAAGAACGCCTGCAACGCTTTTTCTCCCTCAAAGTCGGGATCAACTCGGCAGCCTCTGCCTACTATCTACTCTTTTCTCTCTTTCCCTTAATCGTCTTTGTCTTCAGCTTGCTGGAATTACTGGATCCGGGGCTGGCACTGAGATTTGAACGGGCGATCCCGCAGATGGGTGTCGTTATCCCTGAGGCAATTTTGAATGTATTACAAAACTTCTTGGATTCGGTGGAGCGAACCAGCAGCGTTTCGCTTATCTCGTTGACCGCTGTGGGCCTCCTATGGGCGGCATCGCGCGGCGTCGGTAGCACGGTTACGTCCTTGAACAAGATCTACCACTCGGAATCCAAATACAATTTTATTCTGAAGCGTTTTTTGGGGATCATCGGCATCTTCACTTCAAGTATCATCTTGATTATTATCTTGCTCCTGCTGGCCTTCAACCGCTTTTTAATTGGTTTCTTGCAGCAGTTCATCACCCTGCCGGACTTCATCCTGCGAGATCAGTTTGATATTTTCACGAACCTAACAGCCCTTTTAGTCCTCACCTTCATCTTCGCCGTCATTTTTTCTTTATTAAAAAGGCAGCGCAGCTACATTCGTCATACCCTCATTGCAGCTGCTATAACTGCCTTAGGCTGGATCATTATTTCCTACGGACTCTCCTTCTTCATTTCCAATCAGTCCAACTATTACCTCATGTACGGTAGCATCACCGGCATAATCTTCTTGATGCTCTGGCTGTATTTAGCTGTCTACATTGTGATGATCGGTGCCTTCATCCACTCTGAATTGATCCGAAGCTATCCCCGACCGGACAAAAACTAGTCCATCAAATCAATGGCCCATTCTCCGTTCTCCAAAACCATCCTGCTGCTGCCATCTTTGTAGTAGCCGGTCACATTGAGCTCAGGCCCACCCACCATGAAATCGAGGTGAATCATAGACTCGTTAAAACCAAGCTCCGCCCGTTCTTCACGTGTCATCTTCTCGCCGTCGATGATAGCTTCTGCGTAAGCCTTTCCCAGAGCAAAGTGGCAGGAAGCGTTTTCGTCAAAGAGGGTGGATTTGAACGTTATACCCATCTGCGAAATCGGAGACGAATTCGGTACCAGTGCTACTTCGCCCAAGCGCCGCGCTGCCTCGTCCATATCGAGCTGCGTCTCCAGCACGTCACCGTTTTTGCCCGCGTAAAAGTCCACAACCTTGCCGTCCTTGAATTCAAAACCGAAATCTTCAACTACTTTGCCGGAAATTGCCAGCGGCATGCTCGATTTCAACTTCCCCTCAGCTCTCCGAGCATGCGGTGTGCTGAAAATTTCTTCCGTCGGCATGTTTGCCATGTAGCGCACGCCGTCAGGGGTGAGTGAGGAACCGCCGATCCATCTGTGTTTTTCGGCTAGCCCGACCTTGAAATCGGTGCCGGGCGCTTCATAGTGAAGGTAGTCGAAATTCTGCTCATTGAGCCAGTTCTCATAAGCCTTGAGCTTCGCATCATGCTCTTCCCAGGCGGTAACTGCGTCTTGCTCATCGCTGATGCGGCAGGCTGCGAATATTTTTTCCCAGAGTGCATCCATTGCTTCATCTAAGGGCAGCTCAGGAAAAAGAGACTTGGCCCAGAGCTCGGATGCTGCTGCTGCCACTACCCACTTAATGTCACCCACATCCATGTAGCGCATAATTGGCTCTGTTGCCTTGTTGGCGCTGATGCTGAAGCGGCGCAGGCGATCCGGCTCGACGTTCTGGAACAGATCTAAGCGCGGCGCACTTACTGAGATGCGATGATACTTGAGCTTCATGTGATTTTCAGAATAATCAACTTTGAACTGCGGATAGTGGTCGAAGACATCCGACTTGGCTTCTTCAAAGCGTCCCAAGGCCATGTCGTTATCAGAGATAATCGTATCTACGTCCGCCGCTCCGGAACGCCAACAGGCACGAACTATTTCACGTGCCAGCTCCAGGCTGTCCGTGTCCGTGTTGACCACAACATTATCGCCATCCTGAACGTTAACGCCGATGCGCACGATGGCTTCGGCATATTTTTTTAGTTTACCTTGATCCATAATTCACCCCCCGAGGATATTTCTTGTCTTTAGTGTAGCACTAGTCGTGAATTTTGATGATTTTATTCAAAAATGCTTGCCAGAATATACATTGTGCATTTATACTATCTATGTAGAAAATACCAATAATTTAATAGTGGATTAGAGGAGCGATAAGTGGGTAAGCCACTTCCTATGCCCGGGATCGGGCGAAGTAGCTGAAGTACTTGTCGCCGAAGAGATGAGCCGGGATCCTCCGACTTGTCTCTGGGGAAGCGTACCAAGGACGTTTCACTGTCATGCATTGCATGGAGCGCTATGTGTTTTGTTTACACATGGCGTTATTTTTTTTAGGTGGAAAGAT
>CAYFTG010000016.1:19499-25655 GCA_964346175.1 uncultured Mageeibacillus sp. | reverse complement strand
CCTTCAAACTCTGACACAATCGAGCATCCGGCAGATGCATCCCCTAAGCACAGAGCAGATCCAGTCGAAAGCAAGAACCTTCCCCTGCCCTCAGACGCTAAGACCAGGACTCATGATTTAGATGAACCTAAATCGAGTTCTGCTGACAAGGCTGCAGTTGCCGCTCGAACACAAAGAACAGCACCGTCTGGCCGTAGAACAGTCTACAAGGATCCTACGGTGAAAGCTACAGAAGCTACGACTACAAACGAGTCTCGTAGAGAGGCTCCAGCAAGCAATCCGCAGGCGCAAGCAAACGAAAACAGAAGAGTCAACGCCCCTCAAAGCACTGCAGCACCTGTGACCAAAACAACAACAAATAGAACTACAGCTCCCGCTACAACGGCCCCTGCTGCTACAAAAGCTCCTGCCACAACCAAGGCACCGGTCACAACCAAGGCTCCTGCTACTACGAAGGCCCCTACTACAGCGAAGGAGCCCGCAACAACAAAGGCCGCACCTAAGGTGGACGGCAGCTTTAACCGCGCCAGCGCCGATGAGTTTATCCGTTTACTTAATCAATATCGGGCATCAAAGGGCAAGGGTGCTCTGCAAAAGAGCAGCAATTTGACGAGCATCGCCGAGAGCCGCTCGGTCGAGATCGTCATTGACTTCAGCCACGCCGGCATTAGTAAGTACGGCAATTACGGTGAAAACATCTTTATGGGTGCAGGCCTAGACACCTACGGTCTTGCTTCCACGGCACTTGATCGCTTTAAAAACTCCCCCGGCCACGAAACCAACCAACTCTACGATAAATACAAGAGCGTTGGGGTTGGCCACTACATCACACCAAACGGTGGACATTATTGGGCAGTGGTATTCAGTTTTTAGTTAGGGATTTTTCCATTTATTAAGGGGCTTCATGTAGGGTGAAGCCCCTTCTTTGTTTCAGCTAAATTTTATCTGCATTTGCACTTCGGATTAGGACAGTCTTTGCACTTATCATGCTTGTTTGAATGTTTTTCTTTCTCCATAGATTGGACTTGGATTTGATCAGGCCGACTTGCTGGCTTGGCTACAATAGCTTTCTTCTTTGCCATCTTCTCACCTCGATTAGAATGCAGAAACGATACATCTTGATTATTTACGATGCCCGAATCAGGTGGCTACGTCATCAGCTTGATTTCTATTATAGACGACACCGGATTTATAGAGATGTCTTATTATTTTATCCCGAAACATGACTTTTGGTCTTGCTTTATTCTAAAATCGCATAAGTAAAAATTCGGAAGCAATTGAGATTAGAACTCTCAAATACAAAATTGGTGTAGCAGGAGTCGAAAAAATTTCTGATTCTTAAATTATAGGCCTGAAAAATTTAGATTCGTGCCTGGCACGAAAGTTGACTTGTTTGACAGATTTGGCGGCTAATCAAGAGCTGTGCCTGGCACAAAAGTTGAATTTGCAGGGAATGACTGTCGATAGCTGTCGATCTCCGTCGCACTTCTCCACTTCTGTGCCAGGCACGGAAATGAACTTATTTCAGATTTGTCAATAAATCGGTCCTAAAATGGAACCTAGGTGAAATAATTGTATCAATTGCCCTCTATTCTAATATCCCTTTCTGTTATCATTATTTCACCGCTAACACAGCTGAGGTATGATTTCTAGCCCCGGACTGCTAAGACTAATTGGGAGGCTAATTTATGACAACCGGAGATTTACTAAAAGCCTTACTTGATATAGCTAATCTGAAACAGAAGAGTTTTGCTGAGCGTATGTATACCTCACCCAGCAAAATCAGCAAAATCATCAGTGGCAAATTACTTGTTAGTTCTGTAGAGGCAAACTCTTTCAGCGAACAAGCTGCCCGAATAATTGCGGATGAGGTTTTTGAGAACAATTGCTATTTCAAATTTAGAGATATCTTCCCTGTCATTTTTGATTTTAGTTCCAGATACGATCTCAACGACTTTCTTTATTCAGCTTTTCAATACACTATTGAGCAAGATAAAGATGCTAACGGCGATCCATCAGGGCTAAGCCATAACAACAAGTTTTATTCCGGCAATAAGAAAGTGCTCTATATGACGAGCATTATTCTCTCCGACTACCTCAAGGCAGACAAACGTGATCGCCTCGTTTTTTATTCATCCTTGCAGCAATTTTTTGGTCATTACGCCTCGCTTTTGGACAAGCTCATCATCTTACCGGCCGAAATGAAGCGTGAGATTATTTTTCACCAACTATTCGACCAAGAACATTTCAAAACGCTGTCCCAGGAGTACAAAGCAAATATTTTAGAAAGCCTCTTCGAATCTGAGCTCTACTCCGATACCTATCGCTGGCAGACCAAAGTCGACTCCTCCAAGCCCTTCCTGCTTTTGGAAGATAAGTTCATCATGCTCTACGACAAGCAGATTGACGGCACGCCACAACTGACGGTTATATGCAACAGATTTGAGCTTGAACACTTTAGCCAACTGGTTAGCGATCTGTTCAAAGGTGCAAAACCAATGAGTTTTAACCACGACAATATTCAAGACTATTTCAACGGGAGACGAGGGACATCAGAAACCTTCGCATTGGATGAAAAGCTCAAAACCATGCTGGCCACGCCTCCTGCAGGCTCTATGCCTGAAGGGGGCAATAAGCAAATCGTTGATCTCTTTGACAACATGTTGAAAGATGATGCCTATGTTTATATGTCGGCTGACTCTTTGGAATCTTTCATTTTTAATGCCGAAGTTATCGTTCCTTACTATCAGACAGTGGATCTCAGCCTTGAGGAACGCATCCAGTTTTCAAGTTTAATTAGGGATTATGTAGCCGGAATCAGGCCCGGTCTTATCAATATTATTAACACTCAATTGAACAGTTTTTCCGTTCTCTGCGGAGATGGCCTTAGCCTAGTTAGCCTGATGCATCCTGCAAGTAAGCGTGTGAAGTATCACTTATTTGCCAGCGAATTAATCGGCCCCGAACTGAAGCAAGCTGCCCTCGAATCCGGTATAAGCACAAGCGATTATATCGACAGACTCTTAGTGCAGGCGAAGAAAAAACACCGCAATCACTAATCCCATCATTTGAGAAACACAACAAGCAAACGTTTGCTCGGAGGTAGAACTTGGATACAGGTTCCCTATTGAAATCTCTACTAAACATCGCGGGATACACCCAAAAGGATTTTGCCGGCATGATCTTCATATCGCCGAGCACTTTTTCCAAGATAATCAACGGTAAGCACCAAATAAAAAGTGTTGACACCATCCCCTTCAGCGCCAACTGCGCGAGAATTTTGGCGTAAGAGATCTATGAGCATAACTGTTATTACAAACTGGGAGAGATCTTCCCGGTCATTTGCAAATTTTCCTCCCGCCAAAACTTGGAGCATTTCTTTTTTCGAGCCTTCCAATACGTTATCAATCAGGACAACGAGAGAGCAGATGAAAACCGTCTGCCAAAAAGCTCTAGTCAACACTTCGTCGGCACTAAAGAAGTCCTCTACATGTATTGCATAATTAATTCAGATTACCTGCAAAACGAGACGGGAAAAGACGAAGCCGTTCCTTTACTCGCTCATTGGCAGCCAACCTTGCGGAGAAGCAGATCCGAGTTAATCAGGTCGCTCCCGGACCGATTTGGACGCCACTGATCCCCTCTAGTTACGATGACGAGAAGATTGCACAATTCGGCAAAAACACCGCTTTCGAGCGCGCCGGTCAGCCGATTGAATTAGCTGAAGCGTTTGTGTTTCTGGCTTGGGATCGCGCCTCCAGCTACGTCACCGGCCAAACAATCCACGTCAACGGCGGCGGCTTCCTCTCAAGTTAATTATCGTGCCGGGTTCAGAAATGAACTTGTCTGTCAAAGAAGTTAATAAAGGTGCCAGGCTCAAAAATGAACTTGGCACCTTTTGCTTTTGTTGCGAAGTTTGCTTCTAAAAAAATTTGCCTACTGCTGGCACAAAGCGAATTAATAAATAGGCAACGAGGTTGAAGAGGGAGTGAAAGAACACCGATGCCCAGGCATTGCGGTCGTAACGATGATAGAAAATCGTCAACAATATCGCCAGCGGCAGATAGAAGAGCATCTCTTGGGGACGATTTGTTTGGATCAGGACAAAGGCGATGATGGCTATTGCGCTGCTGAGCCAGAGTCGGAATTTGTGCGAACGCTCCCTGATTCCGATAATGGATTCACGAAAAGTAAGTTCCAGTACGAAGGGGGCGGAAATTGCAATCAATAAGAGAGCAGGAACGGTAGTTAAGTTTCTCATCAAATGGCCGATCGTTCCTTGACTGCTTGGAAGAATGCTGAAACTGAAAATACCGCTTACAGTAAAATATGTGGCGACGGTTAGGCCGATAGCAAGCAGCGTCCACAGTAGGATTTCCAAGAGAAAGTTGAAAAAGTTTTTCCTTCGTTTTCTGAAACGTTTCCATTCCGAGGTCAAATGCTTGCCGTACAAAAGGACACCTATCACGAAGAGAACAGCATAGCTAACGAAAGTAGCCCAAGGAGCAGATACTACCCCATAATATTGCAGCAGATCTCTGCCGCTGTAATGCATCAGATAAAAGAGGACAATCATAATACTGGCTTTGGCCATAATCCATACACTCCTATTCTTGATCAAGAACAGTATATCAGCAGTACGCGGAGAAGGGGGCAAGTTAAGAATCGTGCCACAAGTTAAGTTTCGTGCCAGGTACGGTTCTTAACTTACGTCCCACGACAACAAAAAAGCCCCTATTTCTAAGGGCTTGGCTTGTTTTTTACTATCATTGCAATGTTGTCATTACGTAATTAGGTTGTTATCTCTAAAGCAAAAACTCACATTTTTCCGCACAATGTACTTATAGTCAGCCTTAGCAGTCTTTCTCGACTGCGGACTGGACTCTTGTCTCCATAGCTTCCTGATTCCGCAAAAAGTAGACGAATCCTCCACCTAAACTACTCGTTTCTAACCACAAAGCTAGGTCCACTTCTTTCGATACCGCTTCATCACTGATCATGGCTGTGGCCGTACCTGCTTCTTTGTCGTATTTCAAGGCGGTAATCGTTACCCAATGCCATTTGTCGATTGTGTCAACCTCACCGGTACACAAGTTCAAAAAAGCTACGGGCGTTTCGTGTTCCAGAGCTTCCACTATGAAGTCAATCATCTCATTCAGTGAAGGCCTCTCTAACTTATCTTCCGAGATTTGCAGGATTTTGCTGTCCAAGATCACTTCATGAGACAAGCCGAAGTTCTTGACCTTTTCGGCGAACAACGTCGTGCTGGGCAAACCGCCCTCCCCGGGAGTTACGTAAGTCCAAGTCTCTTCCATCAGGGCCAGAAGATCCTTCTTTGAACAATATTGTTCAGATTGCGCTTTTTGATAATGATAGAGAAAAATATTGGCCGTGACGGACGGAGCACAACCGGCCATCCTCTGCCAAGCATCGGAAAACCACTCCTGGTCGCTGCCGAAATACTCAACTGAATCCGTCTGGTCGTCGCGGACAATCATAAATTTTAAATCAGGCAAAACAACTTGATATTCCATTTTTCCTCCGATTAAAAATTTCGACGTGAAATAAACGTGAGAATTGTACATCAACAGGCATTATATATCATCTATTCCACATTGATGTAACGGAAAATGGAGAAAACTTGAAAGAAAGGAGGCCAAGTTGATTTCTGTGCCTGGCACGAAAATCAACTTGGCTTCGAATTATGCATTCCTCGAAGGACAGCTCGAATACTGTTTATCCAGCTTCTCGAGTGCCTGGTATACTTCCTCATATGTCTCGCAAACATCTGAGGGAACTTCATAGTTATTGGTAACTTCACGCAGCTGAGCAAATTCCTGTGCTACTTCGGGGCAGCCACCGTCGGCGGCGTTAGTTTTCTCCACCAATTGATCGAAGAGCTTACGCACTTCATGAAACTCCGGATGGGTGGGTCCATGGACACGATCAACGACCGGTACGTATGGGGCGATTTCGTCTAATTGTACTTTAATGCTCTGGCTCATATTTTCCTCCTGTGCTACACGAAACGTAGCCTTCTGCAGTTTTTTATTTTTAATAATTTAATTCTATATGGGTTCGAAAAGAACGACCTTGACCTACGTCAAATTTTTCAGAAAAACAGCGATACTCCTTGTGCTTCCCGCGATCCTCCCG
>CAYFTG010000016.1:7545-19399 GCA_964346175.1 uncultured Mageeibacillus sp. | reverse complement strand
CCCTGCTCCGTCTTCATCTTTGACCAAAGCCGCCGCAGTATCCGACGGATAGCGCTCCTCGAGCTTGCTAAAGAGAATCGATAAAATAGCCCCTAGCACCAAGGCCGCCATGGCCAAGAAGAACAGCTGCCAAAACTCCAGCCCCAAAACTCCCAGCGCTTCCGCCGTGAATGCCGGCGCGACCAAACTCGGGAACATCGCAGCCGACGATCCGACCACCAGTCCGAAAATAACGTGGAACATAACCTCGTGATGGCGATTGAACAACCAGTTGACGAGTTTTGCTGCCAAAAGTACACAGGCGACAATACCGATAAAAAGCGGAAGCACAACAGTCAAATCGAATTTCTCAATGCCTGCCGCCATTTGATCGTAAAGTCCAAAGTACATAAGAAAATTCGATGTCGCCAGCCCGGGAACGATAAAACCCAAACCGATAAAGGCGCCACTAATAATCCAAATTAAAGTGTTCGGCGAAACCTGTGTCAACTCCTCCTGACCCAACATCATGAAGATGAAAAGCGCTACGGCCGACAGTATGAACGTAAACCAGCCTTTGGCGCTGCGACCCTGTTCTCCGGCTTTTCGCCACAGAGAAGGTAGCGTACCGCTAACGAAGCCGACAAAGAGACAAATATAGATTGCGACATAATTACTGGCAAAAGCTCTCGTAACGAATCTACTGAAGAGCACCAGCCCGATCACACCGCCTATGCCGATGGGAATAAAAAAGATCATCTGCCTGACGAACCTATCTCGCAGATGACTCAAGAAATAGATGAGACGATCGTAAACTCCAAATACCACCATCAGCACACCGCCACTCAGGCCAGGCATGATGGCACCGACACCAATAATAATCCCCTTAATCACGCGCAAAATCCAGCTGGCGATTCTACTCACATTGCTGCGCTGCGTTGCAGGTTTTTGCCCACGCTCATTAGTCGTAGCAGCATCAGACTTAGTATTGATCTTTTTGGTATCAGCCATTACACGCTCCGGTTTCGTTCTCAACACATTATTACAAAACATCGCCACATAAGCCAATGAATAACTTATGAATCACTTAGCAGCACAAGCAGGAGAGCAGCAAAGCCTCGACAGACGAATTTTAACAGATGATACACTTCACAGGAAACGGAGTGATATACTTTTAGCTACCACCCCCCCGCAGAGGGGGGGGCAACAAGTTAAGTTTCGTGCCAGGCACAGTTCTTAACCAGGCACGCAAGCCCACAAACAAGTTAAGTTTCGTGCCAGGCACGAATACACGAATACCACTTATAAGAGGAAATAGATGGATAAAAATTCAATTAACACCGAAGGCATGGTAGACGCCCGTTTCGAAGTCAGAGGCATGACCTGCGCCTCCTGCCAAGCACACGTAGAACGAGCAGTGAGAAATCTACCCGGAGTCGAGCATGTAGAAGTCAACCTCATGACCAGCGCAATGAAGGTCAGCTACGACCCCGCACGCGTCTCACACAACACCATCGCCGACGCCGTCAGCTCAGCCGGCTACGAGGCTATCGCCGAAGAAAGCTCCGCCGACTTCGACCCCGGCCTCGCTCCCGAAGAGCGCATCTCACCCATGCAAAAGGAAGCAACACACCTCCGCAAGCGCCTACTCTGGTCCTTGCTTTTCGCCATACCCCTGCTCTACATCAGCATGGGCACCATGCTAGGCCTGCCTAACCCCGCTTTCCTCCAAGGCACCGCCGGGACAATGAACAACGCCCTCCTCCAACTACTATTAACCATGGCGATAGTCTTCATCAACCGCGAATTCTACATCAGCGGCTTCAAATCCCTCCGCAGCCTCTCCCCCAACATGGACGCCTTAGTCGCCCTCGGCTCCGGAGCAGCATTAGTCTACGGAATAGTAGTGCTTTTCCAAATGAACAACGCCGCAGGCATCAACGATGTCGCCCGCATCAGCGCACTACATCACGAACTCTACTTCGAATCCGCCGGCGTCATCTTAACCCTAATCACCGTCGGCAAATTCCTCGAAGCACGCAGCAAAGCCAAAACCGGCGACGCCGTACGCGAACTGATGGACCTCGCCCCCGCCGTAGCCTTAGTCGAACGCAACGGTAGCGTCGAGGAAATCCCTACCGCCCACGTCCGCCCCGGAGACATCGTGCAGATAAAACCCGGCAGCGGCATCCCCATCGACGGCGTCATCCTCAGCGGCCTCTCCGCCGTAGACGAATCCGCCTTAACCGGCGAGAGCCTACCCGTCGATAAAAGCCCCGGCGATCGCGTCACCGGCGGCACCGTCAATCAGCAAGGTTTCCTCCGCGTCACCGCCGACAACGTCGGCAAAAACAGCACCTTGGCACGCATCGTGCAGCTGGTCGAAGACGCCAGCGGCACCAAAGCCCCCGTCTCAAGCCTAGCCGACAAGATCTCCGCCATCTTCGTCCCGATCGTGATCTTGATCTCAATCATCACCTTTATCGTCTGGACCGTCACAACGCAGGACTTCAGCCTAGCCTTTTCGATGGCGATAACAGTCCTTGTAATAAGCTGCCCCTGCGCCCTCGGCCTCGCCACCCCCATGGCACTAATGGTCTCCACCGGTAAGGCCGCCAAAAACGGCATCCTCATAAAATCCGGTCAAGCCCTCGAACTAGCAGCAGAAACAGAAACCATCCTCTTAGATAAAACCGGAACCATTACTGCCGGCACGCCTCAGGTCGTCTCCGTTCTCATCACCGACCCCGCAGCCGCCGCCGACCCCGCAGCCGCCGCCGACCCCGCAGCCTCCCCCACCGCCGCCGACCCCGCAGCCGACACCGACCCCACCGCAGTCTCCGCCGCCGCCATCCGCAACACCCTGCTCTCCCTCGCAGCTATCGAGAAACAATCAGAGCATCCCCTAGCACTCGCCATCGTAGACTACGTCAACGAGCGCTACCCCGACGCCGAACTCCCCGAAGTCGCAGACTTCCAGAGCCTCACCGGCCGCGGCATCAGCGGCGAAATAGCCGGAAAAGCCTGGCTCGTCGGCAGCAACCGCGTCCTCGAAGAGCACGCAGAACCCGCAACCGCCGCAGCACTAGCAGAATGGACCGCCGAACACGAACAGCAGGGCCAAACCGTAATCTACGCCCTCAGCGGAGGCCAACCCCTCGCAGCCCTAGCCATCGCCGACGTCATCAAGCCCAGCAGCGCCGCCGCCATCAAAGCACTCCGCGACAGCGGTCGTGAAATCATCATGCTAACCGGCGACCGCGAACTCACAGCTTCCGCCATCGCCAAACAAGCCGGCGTCAGCTCTTTCCGCGCCAGCCTCCTGCCGGAAGACAAAGAGCGCGTCATCCGCGAACTCCAAGCCGAAGGCAAACGCGTCATGATGGTCGGCGACGGCATCAACGACGCCCCCGCCCTGGCCCGCGCAGACGTCGGCGTAGCCATCGGCGCAGGCACCGACATCGCCATGGACACAGCCGACATCGTACTGATGCACTCCGACCTCATGGACATCGTTACCACGATCGAGCTGAGCCAAGCCACCCTGCGCAACATCAAACAAAACCTCTTCTGGGCCTTTATCTACAACGTCTTGGGCATCCCCCTGGCAGCCGGCGTCCTCTACCCGTCCCTCGGCCTGCGCCTGAACCCCATGTTCGCCGCCGGAGCCATGAGCTTCTCCTCCCTCTTCGTCGTCGGCAACTCCCTACGCCTGCGCGGATTCAAAGCCAAAGCTGCCAAACCCGCCACGACGAACGGTACAGCAAAAAGCCCCGAAACTCCATACAATGAAAGCAAGCAAGAGGCGGAACTCGTTACCCTGGCCCTGCCGCCAACGACGCCAGCAACGACACCACCGACAAACACCGTCCATTTCAGCGACACAGAAGCTGCAGGAGGTACAAAAATGAAACAAACAATTCTTAAAATAAATAACATGACCTGCGGGCATTGCCAAAGGTCAGTCGAACGCGCCCTACTCACTGTCCCCCACGTCCACAACGTCGTGGTCGACCTTGAGAGCGGAACCGCGACCGTATTAAGCAAAGACATCGTACAAAGTGAATTCCTAACACACGCAGTGACGGAGGCAGGATACGAAGTTGTGTCCGTTGAAGAAAATGAAAGCTAAGCACGAAAAAAACCTAAGTTTGCTCAAAACCGCACGCGGACAGATCGACGGCCTCATCCGCATGGTCGAAGACGACCGCTACTGTATCGATATTTCCAATCAGATACTAGCCACGATAGCGATCTTGAAAAAGGTCAACACCGAAGTCCTGACCGAACATCTACAACTCTGCGTGCGCGAGTCCTTCGATTCGGATGAAGACAAAGCTGAAAAAATCCGAGAAATACAAACCATTATCAAAAAGCTGAGCAGCTAGCCCAAAGCGCTGTTGTAGCTACATCGAAATAGCAAACTTTGCTATACTTTTAAAAACAGACGCACAAACTGCGAAGAGATGAGAGGAACAGAAATGAGTCAACTCGAATTTTTTTATGATTATACCTGCCCCTTCTGCATGCGAGGCTATGAAGCCTTGCTGAAGCAATTAGACCAACATCCGGACATCGAGGTGTTATGGCGTCCGTGCGATGTCAATCCTCTGCCGGTAAGCAATCCTTATTTCAGCAATCTCGGCATTCAGGGCTTCTTTTTTGCCCAAGAAGAAGGCTGCGATCTGGTCGAATACAACACACGCGTGTTCAGAGCCGCCAACGTTGATCGCGTTGGACGTCACGACCGTGAGGCTTTTGCGGAATATGTCAAAGATCTGCTGGACCCTCAGGCTTTGATTGAGGTTCTGGAAAATGAAACCTATAAAGATAAGCAAATCGAAGGCAACGACTATGCTTACGAGCAAAACGGCGTCTGGTATATCCCGGCGCTGCGCATGAACGGCAAGAAACTCGACGCTTCAGGAGGACTCGGACTTAGCGAAAAGCAAATCGAAAAGTTCCTGAAAAAAGCTAAATAAAAACTCCGCGGCCATGAAGAGCCGTAAACAACACGTGAGACAGCCATGAGAGAGTGAGAGATCAATGACTACAGGTGCTTTATTAGATGCACTAATTGAAATTGCTGAAACGTCGAAGGCGGATTTTGCAATGGATACTCACATGACACCCAGTCGTCTAAGCTTAATCTTGAGCGGAAAACGTCTCCCCGCCTTTAAGGAAAAAGAGAAATTTAGCCAAAACGCAGCTCGCGTTTTGGCTAAGCATATTTTCTCCACCAACTGCCACTTCAAGTTCAAGGACATCTTCCCCATTATTTACAAGTTTAATTCCCAACACGAATTGGAGGTTTTTCTGGAGAACGCTCTGGAATATTATTTCGATCGCGATTGGGCAGCGGCAAACGAGCATGAGCAGGAAATCCCGGACCGTGGCATTACGTATCTGGCAGATGACATCATCATGAATACCTTTTGTGTCGTCCTGTCCGATCAACTGCTTAGAGATCCCGAAACGGAGCTGGACATATACAGCTCGCTGCCGTTCTTTTCCAAGTATCTCCCTTCACTCCTCAAACGCATCCGTATTTTATGGAACAAGCAGCGTCCGGTAAAGTTTAATCAAGCGATCTATTCCTCAGAGCTTGCGCCCGGCTTTAACACTCGAAGCCCTCTTGAATTTATCCATAACTTTCAGGAATTTTGCAAGCTCAGCTTTTGGCAGCCAGACTCCACCTTCGACAACGATTTCATCCTGTTCAAAGATCAGCTCCTTCTCCTCTTCGGACACCAGCTGGACAACACCTTGAGCATGACCGTAATCAACGATCGCAGCTACGTACAACACTTTTATGAGAAGGCCTTTCAAAATGCCGCAGTGAAGCTGACCTACAATCGTGAGGACGTCGATCACATCAGGTCAACCCATCCTGGCATTTTGGCCAGCTTTGCCCAAGAACTACAGATCGAAGCCTCCTTCATTTTCAGCCCCATCGGGATCTCAGCCAGCGAAGAGAACCTTAGCCCGCTCATTAGATCAGCCACCGAACGGAAAGATTTGCTCTCGTTTTTCGAGGGGATTTTAAGCGGCGATGGAGCTATTTTTTTCTCCGACGATGCTCTCAAACTATTCATCGACACCGGCAGAGTACAGGTGCCTTTCTACGGTGCCATCGAGATACCTCCCTCGGAACGCACGGCCTATCTGCGGCGTATGATCCAGCACAGCTCAGCGCAAAAAAACAAGTTACACCTTATTTACAGTAGCTTATCGCGGATGATGATACTGTGCCTGTCCACATCAAGCCTTATCTACACGGTGGACCACTCTCTGCAAAACGAAAAGATCCACCTCCTGCCCGGAGCAGATATCGGAAAAACCTTAAAGGACCAAATAGAAAAGAACAGCCTGAAAGTGGCTGTGTTTAATCAGGAATTGTGGGACAAATACCTGCACGGGAGAATCGGTTAAGCACCCCTTCGAAAACTCGTTCGACCTCTATTTCTGGGAGACCGCTCCGATACAAGATCATTTCATTCTCGTCAAAGACCACCTTCTCTTAATCTTCGACACACTCCCCGACGAAACGCCCGCCGTCAAAGTAATCTCCAACAAGTATTACCTCCTGCGTTTCGCGCAATTCCTCGAAGAGCACTGGGGCCGCAAGCTGAGCTTCAACAAAGAAGAAGTTCAGCAGATGCTGGATAGCGATCCCGCCTACTTGCTGAACTTTTTGGAGCGTGAACCCGCCGCACTCTACGCCTATGAACCTCTCGGCTTTTTCTTAAAAGCCCACGAAATGTCTGCAGTCGAACCCTCCGGCGAACGGCGCGAACTCCTAGCCGACTTCTTCCAGGCTCTGATGACTTCGGGGCTCGACTTTTACCCTGCCGCTTCCGCCATAGCAGAATTCGTTCGCTCCGGCAGAACGGTGGTGCCCTTCTCAGGAAATCTCAATGTAGAAAAAGCAAAGCGAGTCGAGATGTTGTGCCGCTTTGAGGATATAGTCAACCGCGAATCGATAGAAAAAACCCAAGTCTTCTACTCTTCAATGTCGGATTCAGCTATCCTCTGCCTAAAAGACCTCACCCTGCTCTACTTAATCAAACCCAAGCAGGCTAGCGAAAAGCTGCATCTCTTTTTCGTCGAAAATATGGCAGATTTCCTAAAGCAAGATTACCAGAAAAAGCAGTTTCGCTTCCAAGAATTCAGCCAGGAGCGCTGGCAGTCCTACATAGCCGAAGCCAGTCGCGACCTGATCTAAGCGGCGCGGGGCCCCGCGACCGCCTTGCGCCCTGCCTGCTCCTGCCGCAGCGCTCGCGGTATTCCCCCGCTCGCTCGTCTGCAACCTCTACTCCAGTTCGATCGTCCCCATATTCAGATCATAGTAACGGCCCTGCATGTCCATCAGTTGATCATGATCGCCGCGCTCGATAATCTCGCCATCCTCCAAGACCATAATCGCATTTGAATGACGGACCGTTGAGAGACGGTGGGCAATCGCCAGGGTAGTACGACCTTGCATCATATTGTCCATACCCTTTTCGATGAGGCGCTCTGTCCTAGTGTCGACGGAACTTGTGGCTTCGTCCAGAATCAGGATCAGCGGATCTGCGACAGCGGCACGCGCAATAGAAATCAGCTGACGCTGACCTTGCGAGAGGCTGCTGCCGTTGTCGTGTAAAACGGTGTCGTAGCCTTCAGGCAAGTGACGGATGAAGCTGTCTGCATTGGCAAATTTAGCCGCAGCCACCACGTCTTCGTCTGTAGCTCGCAAGTCACCGTAGCGGATATTTTCGGCGACAGTATCCGAGAATAGATGCACCTCTTGCAGCACCATACCCAAGGTCATGCGCAAGTCGTCCTTGCGAATATCCTTGATATCGATGCCGTCGTAGAGAATACAGCCCTCCTGCACATCATAAAAACGATTGATCAGGTTTGTGATCGTGGTTTTGCCTGCGCCGGTGGAGCCGACGAAAGCAATCCTCTGGCCCGGTTTGGCGTAGAGAGAAATGTTTTTCAATACCGGCTTGCCCTCAACATAAGAAAAGCTGACTTTTTCGAAACGAATATCGCCGCAGACCGGGACGTATTCTGTCTCCCCGTTTTCTTGCGGAACGGCCCAGACCAGATCGCGCACACCTGTTTCAACATCGGGCAGATAGCGCGTCGGAATGAAATCCTTATGTCCGCGATCCACCGTGCCGCGAGCATAATCCATTTCTTCCTCTTCAGAGTCCACGACTCTGACAAGGCGCACTTCACCCTCATCCACCTCAGGAGTCTCATCCATCAGATTGAATACGCGCTCGGCACCGGCTAAGGCAGCGATCAGGACGTTGACTTGGTTCGAAATCTGTGTCAAGGGGCGCGAGAAGCTTCGTGTGTACTGCAGGAATGTCGCCAGAGTACCGATATCCATTTGCCCACTGATAATGCGCATGGCACCGATCATGGCGGTGATGGCATATTGCACGAAGCTGAGATTGCCCATTATGGGGAAAATACTTACGGAATAGCTCTGCGCATCGGTAGAAGCAGTGCGTAGCTTCTCGTTTTTTTCATCAAAATTATTGATCGTAGTGTTCTCATAATTGAAAACCTTAACTACTTTCTGACCTTCCATAATCTCTTCGATATAGCCGTTCAGGTCGGCGAGTTCAGCCTGCTGTGCCCGGAAAGCGCTGCGGCTGCGCGACAAGATGAAACGGATGCTCAAGAGCATCAAGCCGACCATCAAGAGCACTAAAAGAGTTAAGAAAGGGCTGAGCACCAGCATCATAATGAGTGTTCCGATAAAGGTTACGCCGGAAGTCAGGAGGTTCACCAAAGTCTGGTCAAGCGCCATGCTGATATTGTCGACGTCGTTTGTAAAAGAGCTCATCAGCTCACCGTGGCTGCGCGAGTCGAACAAGGTCAGCGGCATCTCCTGTAATTTGCTGAAAAGGTCGCGCCTAATGTGGTTCGAAGTGCCTTGAGAGACCTTGACCATCAAGCGGATGCCGATGTAGTTAAAGACGGCTGAGGAGAGAAAAACGATCGCCATCAGGATAATTGACGGAATCGCTGCCGTGAAGCTGCGCTCATAGACGAAAGTGTTGATGATCGGCTGCAGGAAAGCGTTGCCGGCGACGCCACCGACAGCACCGAGCGATGAGAGCAGTAGTCCCAGTACCAAGCGCCAGCGATTGCCAGCGAGATAGAAGCCGAGGCGACGTAAGGTTTTGGAAGTATCTTCCGGCTTCGCGAAGCGATCGAAACTTGCATTAGGCTGAGCTTTTTGCTTCTCGTTCTGAGCGGTATTCTTTGCTTTATCATTATTGTTATTTTTCATTTTATTACTCATTAGGCGACCACTCCTCTCTGCTGGGATTCGTAAATTTCGCGGTAAATGGAGCTGGTTTCCATCAGCTCCTCCGCTGGGGCGAAGGCTGACACGCGGCCTTCATCCAGGATCAGGATGCGGTCGGCGTTTTCGACCGAAGCGATGCGCTGAGCAACGATGATCTTAGTTATCCCCTTCAGTTCAGTGTTGAAGGCGCGACGGATCTTGGCGTCGGTGTCCATGTCAACAGCTGAGGTCGAGTCGTCCAGGATTAATATTTGCGGATCCTTGAGCAGTGCGCGGGCTATCGTGAGTCGCTGTCTTTGCCCGCCGGAGAAGTTGGTGCCGCCTTGCTCGACTATGCTGTCGAGACCTTGCGGCATTTTGCTGACGAACTCCCAGGCTTGGGCTCTCTTGAGGGCTCTGATGATTTTTTCATCGCCGGCGTCCTTGTCGCCCCACTGCATGTTCTCCCGCAATGTGCCCGAGAAAAGCGTGTTCTGCTGCAATACGAAACTGACCGTATCACGCAGGGCTGTCAGATCGTAATCGCGCACATCCTTACCACCCACTAAAACCCTGCCTGCGCTCACGTCGTAGAGGCGCGGAATCAGTGATAAGAGGGTTGACTTTCCTGAACCTGTAGCTCCGAGCACACCGATAACTTCGCCGGATTTAATGTCTAGGTTGATGTCCATGAGAGAATTGTTTTCGCTGCCCGGATAAGCAAAGGTGACGTTCTCGTAAGTGATGGAGCCATCCGGAGAAAACGTCAGCCCATCTTGCGGACTCGAAATGTCAACTGAGGTAGTCAGAACTTCAGATACCCGCTCCGCTGACGCTTTCGCTCGCGTCAGCTGCAGGAGTACCATAGCCAACATGATCAAGCTCATTAAAATTTGCATGACATAAGTCAAAAAGCTAATGAGGTCTCCGGCCATAATATTACCGGCAACGATATCCAAGCCGCCTAACCAGAGGATGGCAATGATCGTGCTGTAAATAACAAGCTCCGCGGCAGGCATAGCAACAATTACCACGGCGATGGCTCTGAACGCAGATTGCATTAGTGAGTCATTAGATTTTTTGAAACGGCGTTTTTCGTGGTCGACTCGAACAAAGGTCTTTATTTCACGAATATTCGTTAAATCTTCCTGTACGATCGCGTTGAGATCATCGACGCGCTCCTGCATCTCCGTAAACCTGGGTCCGGCCAGTTTCATAATTATTAAAAAAACTACGATCAGGATGGGAATCGCTACAAGGAAGACCCGAGCCAGTCGCGCGTCAATATTAAAGGCCATAATCAGGGCAAAAGTGAAAAGAGCCGGCGCCCTGACGCCCATACGTAACGACATCATAGCCGCATGCGACATCTGGTTACAATCGTTCGTAAGCCGCGTGATCAGGCTGGGTACGCTGAATTGGTCCAGGTTACCGAAGGAGAATAATTGAATCTTTCTATAGAGTGCGGCACGGACATTGGCTCCGAAGCCGTAACCTGCCACCGCCCCGACGCGGGCTGAAGCCACGCCGGTAGCAATGCCGACAATAGCTGCTAGGATCATTTTGATGCCTATATTAATAACTACTTGCGAATCTTGCTGATAAATGCCGATATTGACTAGGTCGCGCATCAAGAAGGGAATATATACATCCGCCATGACCTCGATGACCATAAAAATCGGGCTAAGTATCGCATACAAGCGATACTCCTTCATATAATGGCTAAGTCGTCGTAGCATTAAACATCCTCCTCAAAATCTGCCGAAGCAAAAACCGAATCCGATTTCAAGTTGTTGTGCATGTGTTTCAGGCTCTCGATTAACTTATCGACGGACTGATCGTCGAGCCCGCGCAAAATCTGGCGATGGAGATCGCGCAGGTCTTGAGTACAGTTTTTTCTGGCCTCCTCACCTGCCGGAGTTAAGTAGAGTTCATGCTGCCTGAGGTCGGTCTTTGATTGACGCTGCTCCACCAGTTTTGCTTTACGCAGCCGCTTGATCGAAGTCGAAAGTGAAGCCGGCGATACAAACAGGCGATCGGCAATTTGCTTCTGAGTCTCACCGGGGAAGTACTGAATCAAACGCAAAATGCGGGGCTGACCCACGTAAAGTCCATAACGCGCCAAGTTCTGCGACAGCTTGCTTTGCGTCATTTGATGAATGTCTCTCAAAAGCCAAGCCAGCATCATTTCCGGTGAGTCCTCAAACTCTTTTGGAACAGAAAGTTTCATTTTTTCTCCCTCTATATAAACGAAAATCAGGCGACACTTATGCGCCTATTTGTTAAGTGGCTAACATTAGGGAATTATACTTTACTAGACAAAGCTATTCAAGAACAATATGTGCTAAATTGTCTCCGATGTCGTCATTTACACTTGTGTCATCTGCTCTCTAAGGAATATAGGAATAAATAGAGATATAATGATAAAAATCTAAGTAATCTTCTTGTTTTGAGCGTTATTTTTTGGAGGAACTATATGGCTAAATATGAACGTAGGCTTAATGGCAATTTTGATGAAGTCTTGAGAGTTGCCCATGATGCAATTAAGCGCAGCATGTCAGCTACGCTGGAAGATCAGAG
>CAYFTG010000016.1:0-7445 GCA_964346175.1 uncultured Mageeibacillus sp. | reverse complement strand
AGCTCAGGCGGTAGTCAAGCAATGTTCTTCAAGGTAAACACTTGGGGCGAGGAGAATTTCCTCGAAACGTTATCAAGGAGCATGGAGAAATACGCAGCCGGAAGGTAATACTTGATGGTGTAAGGTAATGCTTGTGTTGTTCTTTTACCATAAGGAAGAGTAATATGTTCATATAAAGGAGGAAGGTAAGGGTTACGTTCTAGATTGCGCTAAACGGATTATTCCTGATGGCAGACCACAATTTAATTTGGATACTCTTGCCCTGAAGTCTATGCCTAGAAGAAAATACAGACTAAACATTGAAGAAGAGCAAGTTCTGTGGAAAGATCGCAAGCGTTACCTTGGTTTGCCTCTCTCTTTCACAAGATACGAGATTACCCCTACTCGCTTTATTATTCGCAGCGGTATATTCACCAGCCATACGGAAGAGGTTCTGCTCTACCGGGTACTTGACTTAAAGTTGAAACGTACCCTCTGGCAGAAGATCTTTGGTGTCGGAACTATCGTGATTCATACCATGGATCAAACAGCGCGCGTAGCTGAGTTTAAGAATATTAAAGGCTCAGAGAAAATCAGACAATTTCTCGGGAAAATTGTTGAAGCCGAGCGCGACCGCAAGCGTATCACCGCCCGTGAGATCTACGGCTCCGGTTTTGGTGACGGAATCGACTACGACGCCGATGTTGACGGCGACGGTATCCCCGACTACCTGCAGTAAGTTGATTTTCGTGCCTGATTTTCGTGCCAGGCACGATTGTTGACTTGTCATTTTTCGTATAGAACTACTGTCAGCGCCCGAGCAGGCAGTAGTTTTTTTTGTAAGTTCAGATTCGTGCCTGGCACAAAAATCAACTTGTGTTACCCCTCCCCCTCTAGCTTCCTAATGTGCGAAGTTAAGATCTGTGCCTGGCACAATACTTAGGCACAATACTTAACTTTGTTTCACAGGACACACTTAAAAAGCATCAGAAATTTATGCCCCATTTTCTTGCACGTCAAAAAAAGTTCACCCTTTTTTGCTTGATTCTCTGAAAAGTTTTGCTATCTAAAATTATATCAGAATAAATTACTATTATTACAACTTGCCCTTTATTTCATCAAATTAATTACATTAGATACAGCAATTAAAGCGATAGCGTCATAAACTATCCGTGATAATAATTAATTTGTATACCCGTATAACAGGGATACCGTTCATTCTCAAATCTACTAAAAAAGGGAATGATCCTGATCCATCCGTAATAGCTCATACGAGTAAGGAGGAAGAACTATGAAAACTTTATTGAAGAATTTTGCAGTCTTCATGGCAGTGATCCTAGCCCTCAGTACATTTGGCTTTGACGTTCAGGCAGTAGCAGCAGATCTTGATCAAGAAATGCAAACTGTAGAAACGCTCCAGAGTGAAACTGAGGAGCTTGAGGACGAGCCTGAAGAGCCGGACACAAGTCCGGGAAGTACGGAGAATGAAACTGATGAGGAACCTGAGGTTCCAGAAACTGATCCAACACTTGAACCTGATGAGACGGAGACAGTACCAACCGACCCATTAGAAGATCAAGATAAATCTGATAAAGAAGAGCTCGAAGAAAAAGAAGAGCCCGATAAGGAAATAACTCCCGAGGAGCCCGAAAAACCCGAGGAGCCCGTTGAGCCGGAAGACACTTCTGTGGATTCAGGCATAGCAGCAGGTCCGATGGTACGCTCCAGAGTAGCAGGCCAACCATTCATCTTAACTACTGGTGATGAAGACCTTGAGCCCGGTGAGACCAGATTTAGCAAAACTGCTCAAACCATACCCGGCCTTGTCAATACTTGGGAAGTAACCTTGCGCTTAGAAGCCCGTAATAAGGAAGAGACCTCGGATATCGTTCTGGTAATCGACGCTTCCACAAGCATGGCGGGCAACAAACTCACAAATGCCAAGACTGCAGCGAAAAATTTCGTCAGCACTTTGCTAGGTGATGTTACATCTAACGTGCGTATAGCTATCGTAGTATTCGGCACCGGAATTCGTGCAACACATGACTTTAGAGGACCAGGTGCGGCCAACGTTACTGCACTGAATACCTTTATTGACAATATCAGCATCGGTCCAGGCACACAATATACGCATACACAAGCAGCCATTAGGCAGGCCCAAACCTTTTTGCAAGGATCGACTGCAACCTATAGAAACATAGTCTTGCTTTCAGATGGACAGCCTACCCGCAGCTATGCAGTTAAGCAAAGCTATCGCGACAGCGCTACTTGGCGGAACAACTATCTCAGCCAGCAGTCTATACCCAACACAGGCACGAGATGGGCAACTCGCGATACCCTGTTAGAAGATCACTTCGACTACACAACCACAGTTGGTTCTGGCGGTGATATGTTTGTTCGTTATGACAACCCACCTGGTACTTCCGATGACAAATATTACAACCACGGTAATCATGCTATTGCTCAAGCCAGATTTGCTAAAACAGCCGGCAACATATTTTATACCGTAGCTTTAGAGGCCGGCCCTACAGGCACACCTGTCCTGAATGCAATCGCTAGTCCCGGTAAATCCTACTCAGGATCAGCCTCGGACTTAAACACAATTTTCCAACAGATAGCAGGCAGCATAACGGGCGTAATCAATGACGGCATCGTCGTTGATCCTATGGGCGACGGTTTTGAAATACCCGGCAGCAGGCTGAGCGACATCCATGTGACGCAAGGTAGCGCACCGTACAACGCCGCGACTAGAACTATTACTTGGACTTTAGGAGGTCCCCTCAATAACTTCGTTCAAGGCAGTACTACAGTCAGATTTGCCGAGTTGAAGTATATCGTTGAAATCAATGATGGTATTTTGACGGCAGACCCGACGGTGCCCGGTGGCAATCTTTTCAAGACTAATGGCCTAACGAAGCTCAATTACACTGATCCGGTCACAGGAGCGAAAGAGCATATCTTTACCTCTCCTGAAGTAGATCCTGTACTGCTACACGTAAGTAAGCTCTTAAAAGATGCTTACGGTGATGAGATCACGGATGGTAGAATTTTCCACATCCGCGTGACCAACGGCAGCACTTACGATCATACCTATCAAGTAAAAGGTGGCGAGACATTAGTCCTGACGAATTTGCGCAAGACAGGTAATTACACTGTCTCAGAGACAAATGTCACTGGCACGCCTACATCTTCGTTGTCTGACTACGACATCACTATCACTGTGAACGGAGTCACGACTTCGAGCTTCACGCTCGCTGATTACGTCTCTCTGACGCAAGGCGACCCTGATGTGAAGGTCCAGGCTAAAAACGAAGAAAAACGCCTAGGCAAGCTGACGGTGAAAAAGGTTTTCATCAATGAGGCTCCTAAGGTAAAATCAAACGGCTTTGGACCAATGAGCACGCCGCTGTCTTTTGACTTTGTCGTCACCGGTCCGAATGGCTTCAACGAGACCTTCTCACTTGAGGCAGGCGAGGAAAAAGTTTTCACCGGCCTCTACTATGGTGAGTACACTGTCCTAGAAACCACTACAGGCTTTATTACTACATATAATCCTGTGGGCGGGAAAGTGAACCTCTCCGTAAACCAGAAAGAAGCGACCGTCATTGTTACCAACCAAGTTGTCGAAAACATCGACGTCGTGGCCAATAAGATTTGGCTGAAGGACGGCGGTGGCCCGCATCCTGAGATCTGGTTTAAACTTTATCGCAGCGTTAAGGGCGAGACAGCGACCGAAGTGCCGAGTAGCGCAAAACAACTAAGTAGCGGCACAACGCAAGTGACCTGGAATTCGATGCCGGAGTATGACACTTCAGGTAACAAGATTACCTATACTGTCAAAGAATTCATCAAAGATGAAAATGATAATTTAATCAACGCAGCCCCCGAAGGCTATGAAAAGAGCGAAAACGGGCTGACCGTGACCAACACCTATTCCGCCTCCGGCAGCTTTACACCTGCAGTCACTAAAAAACTGACAGGCCGAACCCTTGCCGCAGGTGAGTTCACGTTCAATCTCTATCAGTTGGACGGAAACGGTGAAAAGATTGAGCCTGCATTGCAGACTACGACTAACACAGCAGGCGGTGCTGTAAACTTTACAGCCATCTCCTATGACGAAACTGACATAGGAAAAACCTACAAATACGTCATTGAAGAAGTTGATGGCAATCTTCCCGGTGTAAATTATGATCTAGTGGCAGCGGAAATAACTGTTGTCATCACAAATCTGGGAGAAGGACAGCTGTCCGTTAGCCCGACCTACAGCAAGACTATCTTTAACAACTTCTATTCTCCTGACGCAGTTAACGTCACCCTCGGTGGTAAGAAAAACCTCACAGGCCGTGATCTGGCGACTGGTGAGTTCCAGTTCAACCTCTTCCACTCAGATGTGAATGGTGTTACCGGAGCTCAAATCGAAACGGTAAGCAACGTTGGGGCAAACTTTAGCTTCACCACTCTCACATTTGAAGATGGCGAAGATGGCACCTACTACTACCTGATTAAGGAAGTCCTCAACGGTCTAGGTGGAGTCACCTACGATCTAAGTGAGTATCTCGTGAAAGTCATTATCACTGATGACGGTGAAGGCCAGCTCGAAGCTTCCGTGACTTACATGCTCTTTGATAAGATGCAGAAAAAATGGGTCACAGTTAATGGAGCAGTCTTCAATAACGATTACACCGCGGCTGATCTTGACGTTATGCTCGGCGGCGCTAAAAATCTTGAGGGCCGTGACATCGCAAATGGCGAATTCGAGTTTGAACTCTACGAGTCCAATGAGGACGGTGTCGTCGGAACGTTGATTGAGAAAGTGAGTAATGTTGGCGGCTTCTTTAGCTTCAGCGCTCTCACCTTCGAAGACGGCGATGAAGGCATACACTACTTCCTCTTGAAAGAAGTAGAGGGAACTTTAGGTGGCGTCACGTATGACCTCACTAAGTACTTGATCGTAATAACAGTCGCAGACAACGGTATCGGCAACCTCCACGCAGGAGTAAGCTACAGAGTCTATGATGAGAGCACAGAGACGTGGGATTCATCAGGGGCTCCCGTTTTCAACAACGACTACAAAGCAGCCGACGTCGACGTTGATCTCGGCGGCACGAAGAACCTCGAAGGCCGCGATCTGGCAGAAGACGAGTGTGAGTTTAGCCTCTACAAGTCCGACGTGAACGGTGCTACCGGAGCTCAGATTGAAACAGTGAGCAATGTTGGTACAGCCTTTAGCTTCACCACTATCACATTTGAAGATGGCGAAGAAGGAACCTATTACTACCTTATTAAAGAGGTATTAAACAACATCGATGGAATCACCTACGACCTGACCGAGTTCTTGGTAAAAGTTGTCATCACAGATGACGGCGCAGGAAACTTGGAGGCAGCTGTAAGCTACTTGGTCGAAGACGAACTTGAAGGATGGATCACAGTTAATGGAGCATTCTTCTACAACGATTACACCGCAGCAGACGTTGACGTTGATCTCGGCGGCACAAAGAATCTTGAAGGCCGCGATCTGGCGGATGATGAGTTTGAGTTTAGCCTCTACGAGTCCGATGATTACGGTATTACCGGAACTCTGATCGAGACAGTGAGCAACGTAGGAGCCGACTTTAGCTTCAGCGCTCTCACCTTCGAAGATGGCGATGAAGGCTACCATTATTACCTGATTAAGGAAGTAGGCGGATCACTTGGTGGTGTCACCTATGACCTGACAGAGTACTTAGTCGAAGTCATTGTCACAGATGATGGTGTCGGCAATTTACAGACAACAATAAGCTACTGGATACCGGACGAGATAAAAGAGTGGGTTGAAGTTGAGGCAGTAGTCTTTAACAACGACTACTTGGCAGCTGACGTCGACGTTGATCTCGGCGGCACGAAGAACCTCGAAGGCCGCGATCTGAATGAGGGCGAGTTTGAGTTTAACCTCTACAAGTCCGACGAATTCGGCACTACCGGCGCTCAGATTGAAACAGTAAGCAATGTTGGTGCAGCGTTCACCTTCAGCACCCTCACGTTTGAAGATGGTGATGAAGGCACTTACTACTACCTGATCAAGGAAGTTCTCGACGGTCTAGGTGGAGTCACTTACGACTACAACGAGTACTTAGTTGAAGTCATCGTCACAGACGATGGTGTAGGCAACTTACACGCAGCAGTAAGCTACTGGATGCCGGATGAGACAGAAGAGTGGGTCGAAGTTGAGGCAGTAGTCTTCAACAACGATTACCTAGCAGCTGGCGTCGATGTTATTCTCGGTGGCATGAAAAACCTTGAAGGCCGCGTCCTAGCAGACGGCGAGTTTGAGTTTAATCTCTATAAGTCTGACGAATACGGAATGACCGGAGCTCAGGTTGAGACAGTAAGCAACATGGGTCAATACTTTGACTTTAGCCCTCTCTCATTTGAAGATGGTGAAGAAGGCACTTACTACTACCTGATCAAGGAAGTTCTCGGCGGTCTAGGTGGAGTCACCTACGACTACAGTGAGTACTTAGTCGAAGTCATCGTCACAGACGATGGTGTCGGCAACTTGCACGCAACAATAAGCTATCTGATTCTGGACGAGACAGAAGAGTGGGTCGAAGTTGAGACAGTAGTCTTCTATAACGATTATGAGGCAGCAGATGTCGAGATTGATCTTGGAGGCACAAAAGTTCTCGAAGGCCGCGATCTGATCGATGGAGAATTCGAATTTGAGCTTTACGATCTTAACGTTAGCTTACCTCTAAACTCCATTCAAAACTCAGTAGCAGGCACTCTGATTGAGACAGTAAGCAACGTGGGAGCGAACTTTAGCTTCAGCCCCATCACCTTCATAGATGGTGATGAAGGTACTTACTCTTATCTGATCAAGGAAGTTATCGGCGGTCTAGGTGGAGTCACCTACGACCTCAGCGAGTACTTAGTTGAAGTCATCATCACAGACGATGGCGTAGGCAACTTGCACGCAACAGTAAGCTACTGGATTCTGGACGAGACAGAAGAGTGGATCGAAGTTGAGGCAGTAGTCTTCAACAACGATTACCTAGCAGCTGACGTCGATGTTGATCTTGGGGGCATGAAAAACCTTGAAGGTCGCGAACTAATCGACGGCGAGTTTGAGTTCAATCTCTATGAGTCTGACGAGAGCGCTTCTACCGGAGCACTGCTTGAGACAGTCAGCAACATGGGTCCATACTTTGACTTCAGCACTATCACCTTTAGTGATGGAGAAGAAGGCATCTATCTCTACCTGATCAAGGAAGTAGCGGCAATGCTCGGTGGCGTCACGTATGACTTTACTGAGTATCTGGTCCAAGTCGAAATTACCGATGACGGCGAAGGAAACCTAGTCGCAGAAGTAAGATACCTGACCTTGGATGAGACAGAAACTTGGCGCGATGTCGAAGCTGTAGTCTTCTACAACGACTACCTAGCAGCAGATGTCGAGATTGATCTCGGCGGCATGAAGACTCTCGAAG
>CAYFTG010000015.1:21841-28587 GCA_964346175.1 uncultured Mageeibacillus sp. | reverse complement strand
GGGGAATTTATCCTCGAGGGCGACAATAATCACTTTGGCGTCTTCCGTTTCCCCATCGACGTTGAAAATGCAGACAATGTCAGACCCTACCTTAATAAGGAAATTATCTTCGGAGCGCGCCCAGAGCATATAAACTTCGTAGCGGAGGACGGCATCAAGGCCGAAATCTTCGTAACTGAATTGTTGGGTAACGAAGTTCAGCTCCACGTTTATGTGCAAGATCAGCTGCATACAATCAAGACGGGTGCAGACACCAAACTGAAAGCCGGGGATATTGTCTCGTTTTTGCCTCAGATCGACAGAATCCATCTTTTTGACAAAGATACGCAAAACGTGATCAAGCATTATGTGGAGGATTGAGTACTAAAATAGACTAGCCTTGCTTCCTTATGCAATAATGTGACAAAAGCCGAAGCGAGTGTCCCGTGCAAAATAACAAAAAGACCACCAGCAACAGACCAGAACCTCGACTTAGCTGCTCTTTGATATTTTTTTCATTAGCTGCTTTATTAACATCTGTCCTGCTTATTTTGCGTGCCATCGCTTTTAGAAATAGCAGCGTCGCCAATTTTTATACTGCCAAGATTTTCACGCCTCTAGCTAGAGCTGTCACTTGGCTCAGCGGCCTTATCCCGCTATCTCTGACAGAAATCTTAGTTGTTCTGGGCGTTCCTGCCTTGCTGGCCTTCCTCGTTTTCGCTATCGTCCGACTGGTAAAAAACAAATCACAGCGTTGGCGTCGCTTCTTGCGGGGCAGCCTCATTATTGCAACTATTGCGCTCTTCATGTTTTCGCTTTTCCTTGCTTTGCTCGGCATCAACTATGCCCGTTCCCCTGTGGCGAAGGAGCTGGATATAGAGGTCAAAGATCGCCCTATCGAAGAGTTGGAGAGCGCTATGCGCGCTTTCGGACAGGCAGCGGCAAATGTCAGAGCTAAACTCCCCGAAGATGGAGACGGTAACGTTAAAGCAGGCACTATCAAAGATCTACAGCTGAGTGCGCATGATGGTTGGGATCTTGCAGGTGAACGTTGGCCGGCGCTTGCTAGTCCGATTCGCAGCAAACCCAAGGCAGTTCTGCTTTCAAGGTACTGGTCCTACACCAAGATAGTGGGCATGTATGTCCCGATGTGGGTGGAGGCGAATATCAATATCGACCAGCCTGATTTCATGATACCGGCGACGATTGCTCACGAGTTGGCGCATACACGAGGTTTCGCTCGTGAAAACGAGACTGATTTTGCTGCTTTGCTCACTTGTTTCGTACACCCGGATCCTGTTTGGCAATATTCGGGACTTGTCAGCGCTTGGAAGGACCTCTCTAGGAGACTGGCACTTGAAGATCGAGAACGCTGGTCTGTAGTCTACGCCGAAACCGTCACGGATCTAATTGCGCTTGATCTGAATAATGAAAGCCTTTATTGGAAAGCCTACGAAACACCGATAGCCGAGGTTTCTACTCAAATTAATGATAGCTATCTCAAAGCTAATCGTGAAGAAGATGGCGTCAAGAGCTACGGCGGAGTTGTGGACTTGCTACTGGCCTGGTATGAGACCGATGATGCCGCAGACATCTTGGGTGCATTTCAGCGCTAAATCACAAATCGGATACGAATTAATGTCAATTAAGCGGGTGCAATATCGCTTGCTTGTAAACTGTGCTAATATTTCTAGGTACTATTTGTACATTTAGAGAGCATGTCAGGTCAGGAGTGATGTGTGATGCATAATTTGAAGAATAAAAGAACAAGCTTCAAGAGGAAGCGCGACTATTGTGGCGTTTTCTTTTTGCTTCTATTGATGATATTTTCGCTGCTGGCACTGGCGGCTTGTGATCCGGAAGAAGAGCCTTCCGGACCGGATACGACGAAGAACCCTGGTACAGAAGATCGGACACCTGGCTTCCTTGAGCCCGGCGAACGCGATCAAGTAGCCTTCATAATGGCTGAGTCTATAACGAGCGACTCCGGATCGGATACATATCGCGGGCTGCAGCTGATAGCCGCCGCTAATGCTGAGTGCAGGTACGTGGAAAACGTTCCGCCTTCTGCTGCTTCTGATATAGTTGAGCGCTTAGTCAAAGCCGGATATAAGGTCATTTTTTTCGACTCTCCACTTTTCAGTGAAGCAGCCCTAGAGATCGCCGAGGACAATCCTGAGACCATGTTCTTCATCGCAGAGGGCGAGACAACGCTCCCCAATTTAGTCAGCATTAGTTTCAGAGAAGAAGAGCAAAGCTTCCTTCTCGGAGCTGTAAGTTCTGTTTTCTCTCAAGAAGATGAAATCGGCTTAGTAGCCAAATATCCGGAAAATTCTGAGATCGCCTTTACCGATGCTTTTGTAGCGGGAGCGAAGTACGTAAATCCTACGGCAAGTGTGCATAGCGTTGAATTGGATTTCGAGCAAAAGGATGCTTCGATTCAAACTGAGCAACTGATCGCAAATTACGAACCTGCCATACTGGCAGTTATGGCCGGTGTAGCATCCTCCAGCGCTATGTATGAGGCGCGGGAAGCGGGCTTGATGATTGTAAGCACGGAAGCTGATGTGAAACTGCGAAATCCCGTGAATGAACCCACTGAGCCGAACGAGGACGAAGAGGATCCGGACGAAAGCGCTGCTGAGACAGAAAATGAGACTGTGAACGAAACTGAAAGCGAGACAACGCCTGCTCCCAATCCGACCGCAGGCACTATACCGTCCTGGTCCCCGGGAGCGACTCGTCCAAATGAGCCTCAGGATGATCCTAATCTTTTCTATGATCCTGCGAGTGCTAAAGTTCTGCTCAAAAGGGGAGAAGCTTTCTTTTACGCCTACGAGCTTTTCCGCAACGGCGAACTGTCCGAAGAGAGCATTTCCTGTGGGGTAAAAGAAGAATTAATCACCGTAGAAGACTACGCCGACGGGATTGACGCCGATCTAATTGCCTCGATCGATAACGTGATCGATATCATCGCCAGAGGCGACGTGACTATTCCTCGATAAGGATGGCTCTTGTGGGTGAGGCTTCGGCCTCTGTCATTGCTAGCGGCAAGGCACTGAGCGTATAGTGACCGGCGGGAACATCAGCGAGGCGCACATCTTCAATTAGGCCGATACCGGCGTCAAAGAGGATGTTATGAGTTTCGTGATTTTCAGTATTGCGTTCTATGCTCATGGCGTCCAAGGCTACACTGCGAACTCCGATCTCTGCCAAGTAACGAGCAGCATCAGGTGCCAGATAAACGAATTTTGGATTCCAAGCATCATCATAAGAGTTGCGGGTTTTGAAGAGCACGATGTCATCGGGCTGAAGTTCTAGTTTTTCCAGATCGGGACGACGAATGGCATCTTCGAGATGTGTCAAATCATAGACCGTGCTGGGACCATAATAGAGTCTCAGGTCCATCTCGCCCATCTTTTTACCGCTTTCCTGCATGTGGTAAGTGGCATCAACATGAGTGCCGATATGGAAATTAGTCTTCATTTCGGACTTGGCCGGCATTTCGAAAATCATGTTTTCTCTATTTTTATACACGGCTGTTTCGTCATTTAATGGACGGCTGATATCGTAGATTTTCATTTTGGACTCCTTAGTCTTGGGGATGTTCAAAGACAAAATCTTCTTGATATAAAGTAGCCAGCATGGCGCGATCCCGGGCCTGCGGTAGAATCCACATTGTCTTGGCCAGTGCCGCCTCAGTCGTAAGGCCGCCCTGAGCAAGCAGACCCAGTCCATCGGTTCGTTGGCCCACTTCATATCTTGTGAGATCTTCATCTTTGGACATGACTTGCGTTCCCAGAATCACGAGAACCCCGTCAGAAATTAATTGTTTCAAATAGGGGTAGTAATCGCGTGGTGTAACAGGAATTCCTCCGCTGCCGAAACTCTCTAAGATCAGGGCGCGCAAGGGCCAGTCACCGCACGCTAGTTGCGGGAGCAAGACTGGATCCAAGCCCGGGGTCATCTGGATGACTAAAACATGAGGATCCATAGGATCGATGAGCAATTCTCTTTCTTCCGGCACATATAGGCGTTGTGTCGCCTGCCTGCGCCTCGTTAGAAGCTCACGCCACTTTGCGTTTGCGGTCAGCGTCTCATCGTGTATTTCCGCGACCAGCGGAGCTCCAATCGAAGAAAAAGCTCTCAGGTCTTTGGTATCAGTTTTCACTGCATGACAGCCGTGGATTACTTGTCCGGCAAAAACCACAAAGACGCCGGCATAGGCGGCCGACATTTCCAGTGCGGCCACAATCGCATCACTAATATTGTCGATACCATCATAATCCGCTTCATCAGCAGAGCGCTGAGACCCGGTCAGGAAGACCGCCTTCGGAAAATCGCGCAAGAGAAAGGAAAGAGCAGCTGCGCTATAGGCCATCGTATCCGTTCCGTGAAGTATTAGATAGGCATCGTAGTCCTCACGGCGATCCAAGTCCAGAACTTTCTGGGCTAAGTCCCGCCAATCCTGAGGTCCGATATCCGTTGAATCGCGCTGCATAAAGTCCAGCGCTTCAATGGAATATTTGCTGTTAACGGGCAGAGCCTGACGCAGTAGATCAGCACTACTCAGCTCAGGCCGTTTGCCCTTACTGCTGCTAATAGATGAAATCGTGCCTCCGGTATTGAGCAGTAAAAAACGCATGTAATTTATTCCTCCAGCAAGATGCTGTCATCCTCTTCGTCCGACGCATACCAAACCTTTTCGGGTTTCATATCTAAGGGTCGGTGACAGACGGGACAATTCAACGAAGCGATATGAACGCGCTTTACTTGCGAAGAGCGCTCGCCACATTTGGGACAGTAATAGGGTTCAGACATAGTATTTTCCGGTGTAACCAAACGCAAGCGTCTGGTTACATGCAGATCGCCGCAGTGACGGCAACGATAGAGCTCGCGAGAGAAATCAAGCGAGACGTCATCTTTTTGCACCATATCCAGATACATAGCCGGATCCAAACGACCATGGCGAATGTCGGCGACGATCTTGTTGAAGAGCTTGCTATCTTCACCGTTGCGTCCCAGGTAGTAGGTCTCATGGAAGTCATGGTTTTCCAGACACTCCAACTCATAAGCCTTACGCCAAGGTAATCTGGTAGCGACATGTGAACTGACTTCAATCTTAATATCTTCAACTTCTGCTTCGGGATCAACAAAAACGAGAGCGATTTCGTCGTCTTCTCTCTCCACAAAGCGTAATTCTATATGGACCAAATCGTTGGCCTTTAACTTGGAGCCTTTGAGGTTCGCTTCCAGATTTGCTCGCCAAGCGCCGTTGTTGGCCGGAGTCAGGTCGTACACCCATAGGGTTTCTAAGGCTTTCGCCAATTCATCCGCGATATTTATCTCGGGCATGAGGCTTTCGTCCTCATAAACTTCTTCGATCTCTTCTTCCGCAGCTTCAGCTGCTTCTTCTAATTCTTCGCGATTCCTTTTCTTAGTTTTCTTCGCCTTCTTGGCGGCGGCAGCTTTTTCTTCCGCTTCTTCCAAAGCAGCTTGCCGCATACTATCAAGCTCTATAAGTTCTTGGATTTTCTCCTCGTCTTCAATCCGGAAGGCTCTTAAACGAGTAGGTATTTCGGGATCGCGTGAAGAATCGAGAGCGCGAATTGTGAGCGTGCTCATGGGCAAAGCTTTGTTTGCCTGCTCCTGTATTACCTGTTGAATGAAAGCATTTTCAGCCAATTCTGCGTTAAGTTTCACGAGGCGAACCAAGAGGGTTGGCACCGCAGATGCCGGAATAGTGAAGATCTCTTTTGTATCAAAAAACTCATATTCATCAGTCTCGTCGTCGCTTGTTCCGAGGAAAGCGATGCGAAGTTCGTTATCCAGATAAGCAAAAGCCAGATAACCGCTATCACTCGCCGGCAGCTTATCCTCAAAATCCTCCAAGACTTTCTTTTGGTCCTCTGCGATAACCAAGATGCGTAGATTCATCTGCCAAAATTCATAAGTTCTGACCATATGACGTTTAATTCTTTTTGCTTCTAATTTCATCAGGACAATATCTCCTTCCAATTGTTCCTTTATTCCACGCACGTATTTATAGAGCAAGACGTGCGAGCAGTTCTACTGTGTTGCTAATTACGCATACACAAGTATTTTAGCACGTTAGCCCAAACAAGCGTGTAGTAAATGTGCTCTTTCCCGGATGAGCTGAGTCGATCTTCCCTGATTTAGGATTCGTGAGCGGAGAAGAGTTGAAAATATCAGCCGGCAGTAAGGCCGAATTTCTGCTTAATGCGTTCTAGCTGTCGAGTCCATGGTGCTCTGATCGGGATAAGAAAAACCACAGTCGCCACAGCTAAGAGGAAGTTAAAGATAGCACCTTGCCCGTATACGAGTATTGCCCCTTGCCAAGTGATCGGCTTCAAAAAGCTGATGACGTGCCAAGTATCGAGGATGATGCCGTAAAGAAAGGCGGAAATGAAGCCATAGATATAAACAAGAAGCGGACGTTTGAATACAGCTTTCTGCTGCAGCAGTCCTGCGAGATAGCCGATCAGTCCGAAAGCATACATCTGCCACGGTGTCCAAGGACCTTGGCCAAAAAAGAGATTGGAGGCAAGGGCAGTTAGGGCGCCCGTCATAAAGCCGCTGGCGGGACCGAAAGTTATGGCGCTCACTATGATGATCGCTAATACAGGTTTAAAGCCCGGGACAGCAGCGAAGAGAAGGCGGCCGGCGCTTGCCAGGGCCGTCATCACCACTATCGGGAGCAAATTGCGCACGGCGAGCTTACGCCTTTCAAAGCTGATAAAGAAGGG
>CAYFTG010000015.1:12946-21741 GCA_964346175.1 uncultured Mageeibacillus sp. | reverse complement strand
ATGCCCTTGCTCAAGCGGCGAGCTGTTGTCGTGAAATAGGCATTGTCCGCGAAAAACTCTCTACTGCCGGCTGTTCCTTCCACGCGTCCGTCGAAGATGAGGGAGCAGCGGTCTGCCAGCAGTGAAATGAAATCCAAATCGTGCGTGATGAGAATCATCGCCATGCCGCTCTCCTTCAGTTCGACTAATATCTGCGAGAGCTCGCGTCTGGCTACGGGGTCTAGACCTTTGACCGGTTCGTCTAACAGGAGCAAGTCCGGCTTCGTCAGAAGTGCTTTGGCTAAGGCTGTTTTCTGCATTTCACCGCCGGACAGATCATAAGGGTGTTGCTCGGCCAGATGACTTAGATTGAAGCGGTCCATAATGGAGTTTACATCGCTCTCATCGTAGGAAAAGCGCTGGCGGAACTCCATCAGTTCAGCCCGAACGCTGTCCTGAGAAAACACTGACATTGGATTCTGATTCAACATGGCAACTTCCTGATCTGGTGCCCTGACTATCTTACCGCGTAGGGCCGGCAAGCTGCGGCTTAGAATATACATCAGCGTGCTCTTGCCAGAACCATTGCCTCCCAATAGGGCATGTAACTCTCCCTCTTTTATCGTCAGGGAGGCTCCGCGCAGGACAAAAGGCGCATCCTTTTCGTAACGGAACCAGAGGTCGCGCGCCTCTAGGACATTCGCGCGTCGGGTCAGATCGAGCGAAGCAGCAGGGGCAGGTGTGTCGGGTTTTGCCGCCGCTAGCTCGGCTTTATGTTTTTGCAAAAACTGTCTGCCTGCACGCACCGTCAGAGGCTGGGGAAGTGTCGCCTGGTCTTCGTCGCCCGCTTTGCTCTGCGCTACCATGCGCGCTGAGAGGGGGATGGATATTTGGAATTTATCATCCGTAGCTGTCAAATGTCTCAAATAGGCTTCGACTCCGCCGGAAAAACTCACGGCCCCTTCCTCCAGCTGTACGACGCTGTCTGCGTGCGGCAAAATATCGTCAATGACATGCTCTGAGATAACAATGGTGGTTCCTGTTTCATCATGGACACGTCCCAGCAAGGAGAGAAAGCGCTTGCGAGAGATTGGATCTAGCTGGGCAATCGGTTCATCCAGTAGTAACAAGTCCGGTTGCATCACGAGACTGGATGCGAGATTGAGGATCTGCTTTTCGCCGCCTGATAATTCGGACACCTTGCGCTCCATCCAATCGCTGATACCGAAAAAGGTGGAGGTTTCAGCTAGGCGCCTTGCGATGTCCTGTTGAGACAATCCTTTATTCTCCAGCCCAAAGGCCAGCTCGTGCCAAACGCTATCGAGGATAATCTGATTATCCGGATTTTGCTGCACAAAACCTATTTGTACGGTTTTTTCAGCGCTTTCATAGCTCGCAGCCTCTTCCCCGTAGAGAATTCTGCTACCTCTCAGCTCGCCCGCCGGTGTCAAAACAGGAGCAAGCACTCGCAGTAGGGTCGTTTTGCCGCTGCCGGATGCTCCGGTCAGGAGGGTAAGACTCCCGCGCTCAAAGCGCAAAGAAAGATCGTCCAAGGCTTTCTGCCCGGAGTTCGGATAAGTAAAAGACAGATCCTTAAGTTCAACAGCGAAAGCCGAGTCGTAGCGATCGCTTTGATATTCGCTTCGCGGGACAATCCTCTGTGCATTTTCCTTCTTTTTCACAATTTTCTCTTTCTCCTGAAAACTTTCTCCACTCTCTTGCGCCTGCCAAGGGTTCACGCGCTCGTTGCTAAATTGCTCTTCGACTCGCCTGATCTTTTTGAGGCTCCACCAGTCAGCCAGCTCCAGATAAAAGGGGAAGAACAAAAAAAGTGCATACAGAGCTAAAACCACTATCAGCTCGCCGCTCATCTCCGTCTGCCAGCTCAAAGTTGGATAATATTGAAACGCAGATAAGCCCCTAGCGTAGCCTACTATTTGCAGAATAATCATGAGTAGGAGAAAAGCTACCTCGACTGCGTCATAGCTACTGAAGCGTTCGCGCTTATAGCTGCTGCGGTATTCTGAGGGGAAGCCTTTCGCGCGCATGGCGATACTTGTATCTAGCGCATTTTCCATGCTCCAGCTCATGAGGACCGTAGACATCCTCGTGTAAAAAGCGAGCCTTTCCTTCCGCGGAAGCTTCTCTTCTCCGATGAGTGCGTTCTGACTCAGCTTTACTTTCTGACCGTGCTTGAGGGTGTCCGGCACATAGCGTAGTATCATGCCCAGTAGCAAGCTGGTATGAGGAAAGCGCTTCCCGCCCATGGCAATTATTTGATCCGAGCTGGAGACTTCCTGATAGGCGCGAAACCAGAGCAGAATTGTCAGCAGCATCAAGCCGGCTGCGAATCCGAAGACAATGCTCTCCAGCGTTACCGGGCGCCCTCCCAAATAAAAGATTACGCTAAGCCCATTGCCGCTGAAGAGTGCATTGGCTAGCACCAAGAGCAAGTGCACCGGCACGAAATAGCGGAGAAAGCGCAGTGTTTTCCCTGCTCCCTCCAGATAGAAATTCAGGCTCAGCGCCGCAATGAAGGATATCAGAAGATAGGAAGGGTTAAGCGTCAGCATAGAAAAGACTATGGCCGAGAAAAAATAGAGAATCAACAGCGCGGGATGTATCGCCCGCAAATTAATGTTTTTCCGTTTCCCTGTCTGCATATATCTTTCGTTCTAGCCGCTATCCTAGCAAGCTCTAATAGGGTGAGCTGGGGACATCGCCCGGAGTCACGGTGTAGTAAAAGGCTACGTCGTCACCTGCTTTCACCGGCACATTAGTAGCTGAAGTATGGGGGAATTCTCCATTTATGGAAAAAATCCAGCCCCCTTTGCCTTCACTGATTCCTTGGATACTTTTTACATAAACGCCAAAGACAGCTGTACTGGTGTTGATGATCAAATCACTCGCTTGGAGTGTATCCAGCACGGAACTTTCCTCGGCTACGAGGATATTCGCCTTAGTCAAAACGGCTCCATCCGGCTCGTAAGCATCTGCGCCGGGAACCCCCGCCGCTACTGCATTGCTGCAGTCAACGGACAAGAAAACCTCGATACTGCCCTCCGGGATTGCCTCCTCCTGGCTCTGGCAAGCAGTTGCTAGCAGAAGGAGCAGTACTAAAAGCAGCGTCAGAAGGCGGAGGTCGAAACGCTGCTTCTCTTTTTTCCTTATCTTTCCCGACATAAAATCATTCCTTAATCAAGCCCCAGCAATTGCACCGCAAAGAAGGTATGGGAATCATTCGTGTAGTAAAGCGTCCCTTCGGGAGAGACCGACACAGTCGCCATACAGTAGTTCTGCTGCGATTCGTGAGGCGTAAAAACCGTGTGAACTGTGTCACTGTCCGTGGCGACGCCGTAGATACCACCTGTTTCGTTATTGATCGTGAAATAGACAAATGTGCGCCCGCTGCCGTCTTCGAGCACGAGCGGTGTGGACTGGATGTAACCTTCGATCTCGAAAGTTTTTTCGATCTGCATGCTCTCGGCATCGATGATAGCTAAGCTGTTATTTCCGGCAACATAAACCTTGCCGTCGTGAATAGTGGGCGAGGCCGTACTGCTGTCGCTGAATTGCACACGCTCGAGCTTGCCCAATTCGCCGTCTTTGATTTCTATACGATTGAGGCTGCCGTCGTCCTTGGAGACAAAGAAGAGGAAGTCGTCCTGAAGCACAATATTGGATCGGATGGCAGCTGGCTGGCCATCTACCGAGGGCAAGCTGCTTTGTTCAACGACTTCTCCGCTCAAGCGATCAAAGGCAACAATTTCGCCGCTGTCGTTACCGACGTAAATTGTATCTTCATGGATAGCGCCACCGGTCCAATAAAATCCTGACTCATCTGAACTATACTCCCAGACAACGCTACCGTCATTTAAGTCCAGCGCACGGAAGGTGCCGCCAAAAGAGCGTTCACTCCAACCGACAGTGCAGAGAGCTTGGTAGACAAGGCCGTCCGCAACAGTCAGAGAGCTAAGTGATTGCTGATAATGTGGCACTTTGCTGCCGGGGCTGTCTTCAGCTTCCACTAGTATCTGGGTGGCTGCTTCTGCAATCCAGACAGTAGTCAAATTGTCTGCAGTCAGAGCTTGGACTTTGCCGTATTTCATGGGAACTAAGATGAGGCCCTCTGCATAAGCTATGCGCGAGCTGGAATCGATCGGAAATTGCAAGGGAGCTGAATCTGCGATGCTTCCGTCCTGATTGATTTTATAGAGAATGTCGGAATAGGCCAGATAAATCCACTCTTCTACCTGCAGCGGATCTGAGTAGCTATCGAACCAGTCTCCGTCTTCCTGTGTGAGTGTAAAGAGTTCTTCGCTCTCAAAGCCTGAGAGGCTGAGTTCGATTTCCTTGAAGTTGTTGTGCTCCATAGAAGAAGCAAAAGCTGACCACCAAGCTGTCCAGTCGGAAGGCCTTTCCGCATCAGCTTCGACCTGTACAGAATTGCCTTCGGCGTCAAAATAGGTTTCGGGATGGCCCGTGTAGTCATCAGCCCAGTTATTCGTGAAATACCAGCGAATCACGTCACCGTTTTGAAGCAGATATTCATGGGCAGGCTGATCGACATTGTCGTTATAGGACCACATCCAACTTGAATCGGGGCCACTCGTCACGGCCGCTTCGGCCTCGACTTGTCCTGAATCTGTGGGTGGAGTCAGCTTTTGGATATGATTGCCCCATTCAGATTCGACAAAAGCATAGTCGTTTTCTTCGAGAATCTCCTTGGTCAGGCTCCAGGCATCAGTGCCCTCTTCGGCAGAAAAGGGCAGATCCAGCCAGATCTGATACGGGTTCTCTGCGCTCGCATCTTCGGCGATTCCCGCTAAAACAAATCTGCCAGTAATTGCTTCCACGCCATCAGGTTCTTCGCTGCCTTCTGTCTCTGCCGCAGGCTGAGAAGGCAAGGTTGACACCACCGTGGGATCTGACGCGGTTTGGCTGCCGTCAGGGTCTGTCTGTGCCGGCGCGCAGGCTTGTAGCACGCTGGCCAGAATTAGAATAAAAGCGATGATGAAAGCAAGATGCTTTCTCCAATTGTTCTTCATTAATTCCTCCTCCGAAATAATGAGTTTTTGTCTCCTTTTATCTCCTGAGAAATTAGAAAACGGCTACAAATCCTAGATTTGTAGCCGTTTATACATATCATCTATGCTCAGGGGAAACAATGTTCCGTTGTGTCCTTCTGTAGGAGTAAACAGATCGGTCTTCTGGCTTACGACTCGGTCTAAAACCATTAACTCCACCTTCCCAACAAATTGTCAGTGGCTGGCCTGAGCCTGGAGTTAATCAAATCGCTTACAGCGGCGGCACCGCACAGGATTCACACCTGTTTCCCAGATAATTTTCATTATCATCTGTACTCTATGTGGTCAAGAATCGTGCCTGGCACGAAAATTGACTTTGTGGCTAAAGTATAGTTTCTCCTGAATTGAGCGTCAAGCACATTTGTGCCGTCAATCTTCTTGACATAAGGGGCGATATTGCGTATTATCAATTTAACACTTGAGCAAGTATCGAAATGATATTTTTAGCAGCAATCCAAAAAGGAGGATCAGAATGACACAAGAAGAGACCGACTGCCGCTGTGACTTATCAGCGATCAGAGAAGAAATGCCTCACGATGAAGAGATGTCGCGATTGGCAGATTTGTTTTCCGTTATGGGCGACAGCACACGTGTTCAAATAATTGCAGCTTTGCGCTTGAATGAACTTTGTGTCAGCGACTTGGCTGAATTACTTTCCCTCTCCGATTCAGCCATATCTCATCAATTGCGCATCCTCCGCCATAACAACCTTGTTAAATCTCGTCGAGATGGAAAATACATCTATTACAGCCTCTCAGACGATCACGTAGTAGTCCTTTACGATGTCGGCAAAGAGCACATCAATGAATAATCTTACTTCCTTCAGGAGCAGAAATAATTAATGCAAAACAATAATGTAATTCACGAAAACCATGAAAAGCACGAAATCGACATTTCTTGCGCTAACGATGCTCAGGGAGGCATTTCTTCCTGCGGCTGTTGCCACGACTCCCCACCGAAAACTGAGCGCCAAGCAAACACAAAGCTTGTGCTTCTCTTTATTTCCATAGCCTCCTTCATAGCTGGCCTCTTGCTTAAGCATATTTTCGCCCAAGACACAATCTCCATCGCCTTGATGATTTTCGCTTGGCTCCTTGCCGGCTATGAAGTTATGATCAGCGCTGTGAAGAAGCTATTCTCCGGCTTTATCCTCGATGAGCAGTTCCTCATGACTGTCGCAACCGTAGGCGCAGTCATCCTAGGTGAATATCCGGAGGCCGCCCTAGTTATGATTTTGTATCAAATCGGGCAACGTCTCGAAGACTTCGCTGTCGGCCGATCGCAAAAATCAATTTCGGACCTCTTAGACATCGCCGCCCCCTATGCCAACCTCGTCACTGATGAGGGTGTTAAGCGCATTGACCCTGCACAGATTGCAATCGGTGACGTGCTCGAAATTCAGGCGGGAGATCTCATCCCGACCGACGGAATCGTCCTCAGCGGTAGGAGCACTCTCAATACGGCTGCCATCACCGGTGAAGCTTTGCCGCTTGAGGCTGCCGCAGGCACGAAAATTCTCAGTGGCAGCGTCAACGGTGACGGTCTGCTGCGCATGAGAGCTGAAACTATCTACGCAGAATCCACAGCCAGCCGCGTTATGGCAATGGTAGAAGAAGCCTCGCAGCGTAAAGCCAGGTCAGAAACATTGGTCAGGCGCTTTTCGCGCATCTATACACCGATCGTCGTGATCTTGGCGCTAGTGGTGTCCGTCCTTCCGCCTCTGCTCCTCAGTGGCCAAGATTTCTCCACTTGGATATACCGCGGACTGACTTTCCTTGTAGTCTCCTGCCCTTGCGCCTTTGTCATCTCGGTCCCTCTCACGTTCGTCTCGGGTCTCGGCATGGCGTCGCGCCACGGAGTTCTCATCAGAGGTGGCACCGATCTGGAAAACCTTTCTCGCTTGAAGACTTTGGCCTTTGACAAGACCGGCACTCTGACCAAAGGAGAATTCAGCGTCATCGCCACTCATGCTGAGACAGGCGTTAATGAAGAACGTTTTGTGGCTCTAGCGGCAACGTTGGAGCAGAGTTTTACGCATCCGATTGCCCAAAGCATCATTCAACACGCAAAAGAGCTCGGTTTTACGATATCTACCGAAGGTCTCTCCGACATCGTCGCCCTGCCCGGTCACGGCATTCGCGGTGTAATCGAAAACAGCAACAGTTTGAATCTACCCGTTGACTTCCCCGCCACCGTCTACCTCGGCAATGCCGCTTTGATGAAAATGCTGGGGCTGCACGAAAGTGCTGTCGCCGATGGCTGCGAAGGTCAAGCTTGGACGATGAGCCATGTCGCTATCACTCCCGCCTATAGGGATACACGCTCCTATGAAGAAATGAGCAGCGAACCTACAGCGGAAGCAGAGAACGTCCGCTATCTGGGACATATCGTCATCCGCGACGAGTTAAAGGATGAAGCCCCACACACCATTACCGCACTGCGACAAGAGGGCGTGGAGCGGATCGCGATACTCAGTGGAGATAACGAGGTCTTCGCCCGCGAAGTAGCGAAGGAAGCCGGCATCGCAGAAGTACATGCCTCTTTGCTCCCTCAAGACAAAGTAGCATGGATGGAAAAAGCTCAAACTGAAGAGACGAGCGGCAGTAGCGGCTTTGTCGGTGATGGAATTAACGATGCTCCGGTTCTTATGATCGCAGACGTAGGCGTAGCCATGGGCGGCTTAGGCAGCGATGCTGCTATCGAAGCAGCCGATGTCGTACTCATGCAAGATAAGCTGTCCGCCTTGCTCAAGGGTTTGAAGATTTCGAAAAAAACCATGCGCATCGCACGTCAGAACATCGTCTTCGCACTGGGAGTGAAATTCCTCTTCCTCCTCTTAGCAACAATCGGTTACATGCCGATGTGGTTAGCGGTTTTCGCCGATGTGGGCGTAACCCTCTTGGTTATCCTGAACTGCTTCCGTATCTTCCGCATAAGAGATTTAACTGCCACAGCCTCCGTGCCTCGGCCAGCCCAAGCACAAGCCAAGCAAGGCTAAGACTAAAACCACAAAACTGCCACAAAGCAAACGGGGAAAGCCTTCACAGCTTCCCCCGTTTTTTTGCTTCTTAAGAAGCAAGGCCTACTTGATGTTTTCGACGGTCACGATGTCCAGTGCGATTTCTGTCGGTTCCAAAATCTGTTCACCGTTCGCATCTTGGTCTTTGGTGATGTCGATGGAGCCGTCAACCAACTTCTGATAAACAGCGTCATAGTCACTCTGACTGAAGTCTTCAAAGCGAGCATTTTCCATAGAGATCATGGTATAGCCTTCAGTAGCGTCGAGCGTCACAGCTCTGACGCCTTCCCAGCTGTCGTCGTAGATACTCGCAATAGCATCATCATGTCGTCAATTTCTTGAGGGGTAAGTACCGCGGTCGGCTCATCAAAAATAAGAATCTCGTTATCACGGAAGAGCATTTTGAGTATTTCTACTCGTTGCTGTTGACCCACTGTGATCTCGCTGATCTCAGCATCCGGATCAATAGCTAGTTTGTAGCGTTCAGAAATACCCACGACCTTTTTCCGTGCTTCGCGCATATTAATGATGCCGCCTTTTTTGGGTTCATCTCCGAGAATAATACTTTCCAAAACAGTAAAGTTATGCACGAGCATGAAGTGCTGGTGCACCATACCGATACCATAATCGTTGGCGTCGTTAGGATTGCTTAAAGTCGCTTCCTCACCGTTGATTTTAATAGTACCGCCTTCGTGAGTATACAGTCCGAA
>CAYFTG010000015.1:0-12846 GCA_964346175.1 uncultured Mageeibacillus sp. | reverse complement strand
AAAACCATTCTATTAACTATTCATCTTATCTAAGTCATAAAAAAAGAAAAACAGGCCCCCCTTTTTGTGAAGGAGCCTGTTACTGTGCTCTTGTGAAATCGGACCTTATTACTGTCGCAATTTAATCCTCGAAGGGGAAGCGATAAGGTAAATCTTTCTCGTCCCTGACTGCGATAAGTTCCGCTTGGACCGCTTCACCAATGGGAACGCCTTTGTCCTTGCGCTCTTGCCGTACGAGCCATTCCTTCTCTCCGGCAGTATAGATCCGCTCTTCTCCGGGTGCCTTTTCTGAGGCGCGGAGGTCACGCAGGATATTGCCGGCAATTTTCTTAAAGGTCTCAAGCCCGCAGAAAGCCTCGGGGTCAATGACGATGAAGAAGTGTCCCAGATGATAGGGCCGCTTATTTCCATCTTCGTCCACGTTAGTAATTAGCTTCAAGAAGCTGCCTGCCTGCAAGGCTGCCGATAGAATCTCGACTACAGTAGCATAACCATAGCCTTTATAGCCGCCCAATTCTTCACCGATACCGCCGAGTGGTGTCAGTGCAGCTGTGCCATTAGTCAGTCCTTTCAGGATTTCTGTGCTGTCTGTCAACGCCGAGCCGTCGCGCCCGATAACAACGCCGGCAGGAGCTTCCTGTCCGGTACGGGCATAGACTTCGATTTTGCCTCTCTGGCTAATGCTCGTCGCACAATCCAGCATAAAGGGGAAATCTTCATCCGTAGGCATGCCAAAGGTAAGAGGATTGGTACCCAACATGTTTTCGACGCCAAAAGTCGGGGCTATACTCGCACGCGCATTGGTACCGGTGATGCCGATCATACCTGCTTTCACGGCCATCCCGGCCCAATAGCCGGCGATGCCGTAGTGGGAGCTGTTGCGGACTGCGCCCATGGCAATACCGTTGACGCGAGCTTTTTCAATCAAGCTCTCCATGGTTTTGTGGGAAACAACCATGCCCATGCCGTCATGAGCATCGACCACTAAAGTGGCAGGAGTTTCCTTGATTACCTCATATTCTGTGACTGGATTCAGGATGCCTGCTGTGATCCGGTCAATATAAACCGGTTTGAAACGATTGCAACCGTGGCTTTCGATGCCCTGACGATCGCTCTCCATTAAGACATCCGCGCAGATCTTCGCATCTTCGCGGGGGACACCGTAAGCCACAAAGGCATCCTCCATGAACTTTCCTATCAGATCCCAAGACACATACGGCCTTGTTTCTTTAACTGCTGACATAAGGCGATTCCCCTCTTTCTCAATTAGCTATTTACTTTCGCTTTTATTCAATTAAATCTTTTTCGCGATAAAGCTTTTGCTCTTCACTTTCTTGTTCAAGTTTAACACCCAGGGCATTTAGCCTCAATTGAGCGACTTCCTGGTCAATCTCTGCCGGAACTCGGTAGACATCGACTTCTAAATCCGGATTCAAGGCCAGTTGTTCGGCGCAGAGAGCCTGTAGGGCGAAAGACATGTCCATGATTTCGATCGGATGGCCGTCTGCTGCTGCGATGTTGACGAGGGCCGCTTTGGCAATTAGGTGCAGTGACCTGCCGTTTTCCAGCGCGAAAGATTCGATGTTTTCTCTGGGTACTCCTTTGCTGACAGCCATTTTCTCCAGAGCCGGCACATCGATTTCATTATTGAAATGGCCGACGTTACAGAGAATCGCTCCGTCTTTCATCTGCGCGAAGTGGCGCTCGGCCAGAACATTGATCGAAGATGTTGCCGTGATGAAAAGATCTCCGTACTTGGCGGCTGTCTCCATGTCTGTGACTTCGAAACCGTCCATCACAGCCAACAAGGCCTGCATCGGATCGATCTCCGTAACGGTCACCTTCGCTCCGAGCCCTGCAGCCATCTTGGCTAAACCGCGGCCGCACCAGCCATAGCCGGCGATCACCACGTTCATACCGGAGACCAGCAAATTACTTGTGCGCATGATGGCATCCATCGTGCTTTGGCCGGTTCCGTAATAATTGTCGAACCAGTGTTTACTGTGGGCGTCATTGATGGCAAAGACGGGGAACTTCAGACGCTGATCTCGATTCCAAATGCGTAAACGCTGCACGCCGGAAGTCGTCTCTTCGCAAGCTCCAATCAAATTCGTGGCGTCTTCAGCTCTCTCACCTAAGAGTAAGTTAATCAAATCCGCTCCGTCGTCGATGACGATGTGCGGCTTTGAGCTCAGAACCTTTTTCCAAAACTCCGTGTTTTGCTCTTTGCTGGATCCATGGACGGCGAAAACCTCACAGCCGTCATCAACTAAAGCCGAACACACGGAATCTTGCGTCGACTGCGGATTGGAGCCACTGACGTAGACCGATGCTCCGCCGCGCTTAATCGTGCGGATCAGGGCGGCCGATTTGGCCTCCAGATGTAAAGCGAAAGCAATGTTCATTCCTGCGAAAGGCTGCTCTTTTTCAAAACGCTGCCCAATGCTGGCAAGGATGGGCATATGCTTCTCCGCCCAGTGAATTCGCTGCCAACCTTCGTCTTTTAAATTAATGTCCCGTATTTCTGACATATATATCTCCTTCTATTGAAAATGCAAAACTCTAACGTTTCCCCTTATCGAAGTGTTCTCCCAGTGCTCGTGGCGGTTTGTTGTATTTCGAGAAAAATATCAAGACAATCAAAGTCAAGACATAAGGCATTATGGAAAACAAGTCGGAGTAATTACTGGAAAGCCCTAATTCGTTCACCAGCTGATCACTAAAGGAACGGCTGAAACCGAAAAACATAGAGGTCCAGAATGTCGTCACAATATTCCAATTGCCGAAGATCAAGGCGGCAATCGCCAAGTAGCCGTAGCCGACATAACTTGAGGGTGAGAAATTGGCGACTGTGTAAGTAAACGCCATACCACCGAGACCGGCAAAACCTCCGGCCAAAATTACTGCTGAATAGCGGATCTTTTCCACATCGACACCGGCAGCATCCAAGCTGTGCGGATTGTCACCGGCTGCGCGCAAACGTAGGCCGTATCTGGTCTTATACAAGACATACCACGCAATCACACCCACTATGAGGATGATGAAGGCGAAAGGATACATGTTTTGGAAAAGCCCCCCAATTACAGGTATCTCGGACAAATAAGGAATAGTGTAACGAGGTGAAACTCCCAATTGAATCTTGGTCGTCGCCTGCCCGGTCACGACTCCGGTGATAACACTGGACAAGAACGAGGTCAGCGCTACTGCAAGAATGTTTATTACCACGCCGGCAATGGTCATCTTCGCTCTTAACTTCATTACCATGAAGGCGTTGAGCAAGCCGAAGAGCATTCCGCCAAAGATCGCGGCTAAAGTCGCAACGTAGATCAACCAATCCGGAGAAACTCCCAGATAAGTTCGCAATATTACAACTGTTATTGCCCCTGTGAAAGCACCAAAACCTTGGAAGCCTTCAATCGAGAGCATGGTTACGCCTGATCGTTCTGAATAGATTCCGCCTATGGCCATGACGAAGAGAGGTAACGCAAAAGATAATCCATCTGTCATTAATTTAGCAATATTCATGACTATTCCTCCATCATTTCTAATTCAGAAGCATCGCCTCGATGCACGCGCCATCTTCTTTTGATGTTTTGGATTTTCATGCCGATGTATTCGCCGCTGGCGGAGAACATTAGCAAGACACCGGTGATAAATGAGGCAATCTCTTGGGGCACACCGACGTTTGAACCCATGTAAATGCTACCCTTTTGGAAAATCGTGACTAGTATTGAGGCAAAAAGGCTACCGATCGGACTTATGTTCCCTAGAACTGCTACAGCAATCGAGTCATAACCCAGACCTGCTAATTGCTTCGGCACCATATTGTTGGTAAAACCGAGATAGTAGGTGACGCCTGCAAGTCCGGCCAAAGCGCCGGAAATTGCCATGGCAAGCACAACGTTTCTGCCGACATTGATTCCTGCATAACGAGCGGCGTATTTGTTCAAGCCCACTGCGTTGATGCGGAAGCCTACTGTGGTCCGATCCAAAATATAACGCATTATGAAAACAGCAATAATCGCTAAGATCAAGCCCACGGGGATGTCGAACCTGACAAGGTCTCCGCCTTCACCTGTAGAAGACGAAATAATCAGGCGCGTGGCTGCGTTCACGGGACGGGAATTTCGTGTCAGAGGATCAACGTAGTTGGTATTAATGAAAAAGCCGGTTATATAACTGACGATGTAGTTCAACATGATTGAAGTAACTACTTCGTGGATGTTGAAGCGGTGTTTTAAGAAGCCGATAAAGGCTCCCATCGCCGAACCGACCACAAGTGCTATAACGATAATTAGAGGCCAGGCTATAACTGTAGGCAAATCGGAATAGCCGACTAAGACCGTCGCCAAGAAGGCGGGGAAAAGCATCTGCCCTGCAACCCCTATATTAAAGAGCCCTGCACGCATACCGGTCATAACAGCTAGTGAGCCGAAAATCATGGGCGTGAGGATCGCCAGATACGAAAATAGGTCTGTCAGTAAGCCTTGACCGCCGCCATAGCGTGGTTTCAGCGCCAGACCTGAACCTCTGAGGAAACCTAAGAATACATCAAGCGGGTTTTTGCCCAGCAAGAGTACGATCACCGTGGCCACAATGAGCGTTAATGCGATCGAGATGAACGGTATCAGTATTTGCGAGAGTAATGATCTTAATTTTTGTCGAGCTCTCATTGTGTCACCCCCATCATGTATTGCCCAACTTCCTCTTTCGAAAGCTTGGCGGCCTGATCGGTCTTAATTATTTTCCCGCGGAAGATTACCGCGATGGTATCTGCTAAAGCCATTACTTCATCTAGCTCCAAGGAAACAAGGAGAATGGCTTTGCCTTTTTCCCTCTCTTCTAAGATCTGCCGATGGATATTGTTGATAGCGCCAACGTCCAGACCTCTGGTTGGTTGCACAAATATCATCAAATCCGATTCCAGCTCAATCTCGCGAGCAACAATTGCTTTTTGCTGATTGCCGCCGCTCATGGAACGGGTTATAGTATCAGCTCCTTGTCCACTACGAATGTCATACTCTTCGATTAGTTGTTCGGCATGGTTTTCAAAGGCTTTTTCTTGCAAAATGCCGCGTTTAGCAAAAGGCTTCTTGTCAAAAGTCTTGATTGCCAAATTGCTGGAAAGGCTTAAATCCATGATCAGGCCGTCTCTTTGGCGGTCTTCCGGAATGTAGGAAATGCCGCAATCAATCCGTTCCTTGATGCTGAGCTTCGTTATTTCTTGACCGTGCAAAAAAATTGAGCCTTCCGTTAAATCCATAAGACCGGCAATGGCATCGGCAATTTCCGTTTGGCCGTTACCGGATACACCCGCAATAGCGAGTATCTCTCCCTCTCTTATTTGTAGGGAAACATCATCTACCGCCTTAACTCCGCGATCGTCGAAGACTGTAATGCCATTTGTCTCCAGCACTATGTCGCCGAATTTTTGCTCATCTTTCTGAATCTCGAAATCAATTTCCTTGCCCACCATCAGATTGGCCATCTGCTGGGTGCTAGTTTCTGCAACATCATAGACTCCGACCAGTTTCCCACGCAGGAGAATGGCACAGCGGTCTGCGACCTGTTTGATTTCTTCCAGTTTGTGCGTAATAAGGATGATGGTTTTACCGCTCCGGCGGAGTTCTTCCATGATCTCCAGCAGGTATTCGATTTCTTGCGGCGTAAGTACCGAGGTCGGCTCATCAAAGATGAGGATCTCCGCATCTCGGTATAGCATTTTTAATATTTCTACGCGCTGTTGGGTGGAAACGGGAATGTCTTCAATCTTGTCATCGGGGTTTACTTCCAGACCGTAGTCCAAAGATAGGGCACGGATCTTTTCGGAAGCCCCCTTGAGATCGACCCAGGAAAAAGGGCCTACATGCTTGACGGGCTCATCTCCCAAGACAATATTCTCGGTGATGGTATAGTTTGAAACCAGTTTAAAGTGTTGGTGCACCATTCCTATATTGAGTGCCGTCGCATCTTTGGAAGAGCTCAACTTAACCTTTTCTCCGCGCACATAAATTTCGCCTTCTTCAGGCTCGTACATGCCAAAGAGAATACTCATTAAGGTTGATTTGCCGGCTCCATTTTCACCTAAAAGCGCGAAAATTTCTCCTTTATTGATTTCCAAAGAGATATTGTCATTCGCAATAACACCGGGGAATGCTTTGGTAATATTCCTCAGCTCGACAATTGTCTCTGCCATATTGCCTCCTTTAAGTTAACTCTTATCTCCTAACTATTCAGCCAAGCCGTTTCTAAGGCAATCTCGATCATTTCATTAAAGCTACTTTGACGATCTTCCAGACTAAGCTCGCCTTTGGTAAAAAGATGATCAGATATTGTCAGAATGCTAAGTGCTTTTTTGTTGTAGCGTTGGGCAGTTAGATATAAACCTGCAGTCTCCATCTCAGTACACAGATGTCCGGTATCCCGTAAGATCTCGTGTGTGTTATACAGGGGATAAAAATAATCAGATGTAAAAATCCTGCCCACATGAGGCTTGACGCCTAATTTTTCAGCTGCAGCGACCGCTTGTGACAGCAGTTCATAGTCAGCTGAAGGAGCTAAAGTACCGGGGAAGTTCATCGGTCTGGCGTAAACGGAATCAGTGGAAGCTGATGTGGCAATAACTATATCTCGTAGCTTAACTTGATCCATTGTGCCGCCTGCAGAACCTACCCTGATGATTGCTTCAACACCATAAAATTGAAAGAGTTCAGCCGCATAAAGGCTAAAGGAAGGCACTCCCATTCCGCTCCCCATCACCGAAATTTTGCGTCCTTTGTATTCTCCTGTGTAAGCGAGCATATTGCGAACGCTATTAATAAGTTTCGGGTTTTCCAAATACGTCTCGGCAATAAATTGGGCCCGCAAGGGGTCCCCCGGCATTAAAACTACACGAGCGTAATCGCCTTTTACTGCTCCATTGGATGGGGTTGGTGTTGCTGTTCTCACAAATTTATCTCCTTCTAAAAAAATGAGGGCAGCAAAGCTGCCCTCATTGGTTAATTACAAAAAACTAGAGTCCGGGGAAATTGTCCGGAGTATGTCCATTAAAGTTTGAAGCTGGAACGATTGTACCGTCTTCAACCAAGGTATAGACTTCTGCTAATTTTTCCAATGTTTCGTCAGTCAACTGATGTCTGCCATCTGCACTGACGTATCCTGTACCGCCCTCTGCAGCACCAAGCAAAGCGTTCTGGCCAACAAAGGTGCCATCATGGGCTTTTTGCAGCTGTTCAGCTACAACGGCGGTCATATTCTTCAAAGCTGAGGTCAAAACAATGTTTCTTCCTCCGGCCTCACCGTCGTCATACTGGTCAACATCGCAGCCAATGACGTAGTTGCCTTCAGCAGCTTCTTTAACAGCAGCGAAAACACCATTACCGGTATCGCCAGCTGCTACAAAGATAATGTCAACGCCTTCAGCCAGCAAAGCTTCACCAATGAGCTTGCCTCTGGCTTGATCTGCGAAGTCACCGGCGTAGTTGCCACCGACATCAGCGCCTGTTACGTCTGTACCTGCATAAGCCGGCAATTCAACTACTTCAACTGATGTTCCATAGTGTGTATTTGCATATTCAACACCAGACATGAAACCAAACTGATAGTTAACGTTGGACGGGAAAGCAATTCCGTTCACTACTGCAACCTTGTTGGATTCAGTCTGCATTGCTGCCGCAACACCTGCGAAGAATCCGGATTCTTCTTCTTTAAACATCATCGCGAAGATGTTGTCCAATTCGACTTCCTCGTCCTCGATGGTCGGGAATGAGTCTACCAAGATGAAGAATTTGTCGGGGTTATCGGCAACAACTGGTCCGACTGGTGCAAACTGGAAGCCAGGCATAACCATCGCATCATAGTCAGCGAGGATGTCTGCTGTGGCCTGTACGACTCTGCCGATATCGTCTTCTTTTACATCGTTGACTGAGGCGCCTTCGTTAGCATCTACATATTCCAAGATACCTTCGTAGCAAGCTTGACCAAAAGAACCATCGTCAACGCCTGAAGTTGTCAGAATACCAACATGTAGTCCTTCTTCTCCGTCCGGTTCATCGACGGGATCCGTAGGATCATCATCGCCTTCTGTCTCACCTACGCCTTGTGTGCTGTCAGGCTCTGTGACTGTCGGTTCATCGTCGCCATTACAAGCTACAACTGAAAACACCATGACTAGAGCCAGCATTAAGGCTAAGATTGTTTTGAATTTTTTCATTTTTTCCTCCCAGGTAATTATTTTCTTACTAGATAATGAGTGCTAATGACTGTGCTTTTCAAATTATGCACACTCTACATTTATACTAGAAGACCCATCTTAATGCAAATAAGCGCATCTTGTAAATTATTTCTTTCGCAGCTCAATTCCGGCGGCAATTTTCACGAATGAGCTAGAAAATTTGCCGCCGGTCTTTGTCCTTAGCCTCTAGTGTAACGCCCGCATTTTGGGCATTTAGTCAAGGGGTCTCTCGGGGAACTCGTACACATCAATCTTGCCCAGCTCCCAAGGAGAAACTGAATTTTCGGGGTTATCAAAGTAATAAGGGTGTAACAAATAGGCAAGTTTTTCTATGGCCGTAACTGTACGTGGGCCAAAGCGCTTCATCATGCTGGAATCATAATAGTAAACTCTACCGTTCTTGACAGCGTCAGTCGTTTCAAAACCCGGCCTTGTAAAAATCTCATAGAGAGTAGTTACTTCGTGCTCACCAGCACTGGGCCAGTATGGGGTCATGATAACGCCCGGATTCCGCTCAGCTATATCTTCGAAAGCCACTTCTACATACCCTTCAAGGTCGTCAAAGATATTGTTGCCGCCGGCAATCTTGATCATCTCATCTAAGGGTGTCTTGCTACCTTCAGTATAAGGACCGAAAATTCCGTATTCGCCGAAATCAAACTGATGACCAATCTCAAAATAAACATCAACTGGTTCAAGTTCTGAGGTGATTGCACTAATTTCAGCTATCCTGATCTTGTAGCTTTCCACCAGTTCTTCAGCCTTTTCTTCGGCACCGACCGCTGCACCTACTTCCAGCATCATTTCATAGATGTCTTCAATGCTTGTGCATTGAAAATGAATTGCATTGTAACCCTTGCTTTGTAGCTCATCAACCATTGCTGCCTGGTCGCTGCCTTCGCCCAAAACAAGTGTTGGTTCGAGTATTTCTATTAACTCTTCGTTGTAGTCGTAGTATTTTGATACTACTGCGACATCTTTATCGAGTTCCTCTTCTAGATTAAAATCTGTCGTTTCGATGTTTTCATAATAATGGTAGCTGACCCAGCCTTCACGCTCGGTAGCCGCTACCGGGTAGTCAGTATAAGCAGACCAACCCACTATAGAGTCGCCATAACCGAGGGCATATACTATCTCAACCATGCTCGGAGCGAGGCATACAATTCTTTGCTCTTCCTCTTCCTCTACTGGCTCAGTTGTCTCGCTTGGTTTATCTGTTTGTTCAATATCCTCCGTTGTATGAATAGTCTCTACAGGAGTCTCCGGCACTTGTGTCGGTGTGGTTGGCTCATCTGAGCAGGCTGCAATACTGAATAAAAGAAGCAGACTCATTAATACGCTTAAAATTTTTGTCGATCTTTTCATGTTTCCTCCTTTAAGTCTCTTGTATCTAATGTTCCTTCTTAAATATAGAGTTGAGAAATCAATTTTTGAAGGACAAATGTCCACATTTCCAAGCTTGCTTTTTCAGACAACAAGCACAAACAAATCACGAAATTTCGGGCCGTGTCTAAGTTTTAGTTTGGCAGGAACCCGAAAATTGATAATAGATTTTTTATAAACTAGTATATATATACCTAAACATTTGCAAACAAGGAGGCAGCAGCAATGGGGCAAAAAGAACTGACACTGTCCGACTTAATATTGCGCTATTGTCCAGATAGCACTTTACTTAGCATCAAAAAGGGAGAAGCCATTACGACTACTCTCCAGCCCGCTCAGTATTTTTATGTCCTAAAAGAGGGTGTTGCCAAACTCATCTACGAAGAAGCAAATACAAAAGCGATCATTTTGGACATATTTCATGCTGATGATTTCTTTGGAGAGATGGAGATACTCGGACTTTCCTACTATGACCGTTCTATCATCGCGCTCACGGATTGTGAATTGTATAAGATCACTAAGGAGCAGTTTATAGATTTGCACGAAAACCACCCTGTTTTCAGCTTACACATCCTACGTGTACTGTGTGAAAGGCTCTTGCAATCCGGAGACTCCAAAATAAACGCAGAGTTCATGTTTCTGCGTGATAAGGTCTTCCGCTTGATTCAGGATAATTTGGATGAAAAGGGTCGTTTTCTCTACAGCAAGGATGTGCTTGCAGAGATGGCAGGTGTATCTATTCGCAGCCTCAATCGTTCACTAGCGGAGCTTCAAGACAAGAAACTCATCGTCGTGACAAGCGGTTCTATCCACTTAGACATGTAGCTCAATTTTTGTAAAAAAACTGAGCTACACCTTCTAAAACTTAAAGCTACTGTCTGTCGGTACTAAAGCCGGGTAACTATTTCAGTAAGCAAATTAACAAATTTTTCGCTGGCCTCACCTGCTGCCACTAGGACTTCATCTGACGATAAGGGCTGATCGAGAATGCCTGCTGCCAGATTAGTAATGCAGGAAATGCCGAGAACCTTGATGCCGGAATGTACGGCGACAATCGCTTCGGGAACGGTGGACATCCCTACGACGTGCCCTCCCCAGTTTTGCATCATGCGGATTTCTGCCGGAGTTTCAAAGCTCGGGCCCGAATAGCTGATGTAGATGCCCTGCTTTAACTCAATATCTAAGTCGTCTGCAGCCTTCTCGGCGATTGCTCGCAGTTCCGGATGGTAAACTTGGGTCATATCAGGGAAACGCTCGCCAAAATCCTCTTCATTCGCTCCGATCAAGGGGTTGTTTCCCATGAAATTAATATGATCGGTGATCAGCATTAAATCTCCGGGGACCATTGCAGGGTCGAGTCCGCCACAGGCATTAGTCAGGATAAGCTTTTGCACGCCGAGTTTAGCCATTACCCTGATTGGATAAGTCAGTTCTTGCATACTGTAGCCTTCATAGTAATGTTGCCTGCCTTGCATGCAGAGGATGGAAACTCCGTTTAGGTCGCCAAAAATTAGTCTGCTCTTATGTCCGGGGGCATTTGACATTTGGAAATGCGGGATATCTTCGTAGGGAATTATCACTTTATTTTCCAATTTCTCTGCGATCGGTGCGAGGCCACTGCCTAAGACCAGAGCCAGCTTGGGAGTTTTATCTGTTACTGTACGAATGTGAGCAATGCTCTCAGAAACTTTATCTATTAACATGTGAATCCTTTCTTAAAGTCGAATATAGTAATCGTTTTCCGTCTTCGCTGTGCCACTACGCTTCAAGGAACCTGACAACTTCTTGGTTAGCATCTGCGATCAGCTTGTCTTCATCCATGTCGACAACTTTGCCGCCGCGTACTGTGACCTTACCATTGACAACGGTATAGTCGACGTGATTTTTGATGCCTACTGTGCCCAGAATGGACATGGGATCATAGTATGCTCCGACCAGATCTAAGCTGTTTACGGTTAGCAAAATTAGATCTGCGCATTTGCCGAGTTCTATTGAGCCAATTTCCTTCTCGCGTCCCAGAACTCTGGCGCCGCCCATAGTGGCCAATTTGAGCATATCATATCCGGACACGCCGTTATCGGGCGTATTTAAGCGATGCATGAGATAACCGCTGCGAATTTCTTCCAAAATACTCATTCCGTTGTTGGCTGCGCAGCCGTCAACGCCCAGGCCGACCGGAATATCCAATTCCATCATTTCGGGAATGCGAGCAACTCCGGAAGAAAGGCTCAAGTTTGATGTCGGGCAGTGGCAGACGCCAGTGCCTGTGTCGGCCAAGACTTGTAGTTCTTCGGTATTGAAGTGTATGCCGTGAGCGTACCAGACATCATCTCCGACCCAGCCTAAACTCTGCATGTATTCCAGAGGTCTCATATTGAAATGCTCCAGAGTATAATCTTCTTCGTCTTTTGTCTCGGCTAAATGTGTGTGGAGACGAACGTCAAGCTCGCGTGCCAGCTTGGCGCTTTCACGCAAGAGTGTGTCGGAGACGGAGAAGGGAGAGCAGGGTGCCAGCGCAAGACGATGCATGGCTTGGAAGGAGCGGTCGTGGTATTTTTCTACCAATTCGACGCTATCTTTGAGGATTTCATCGACGGTCTGGACCACTGAGTCAGGGGGCAATCCGCCGTCCTTTTTCGATAAATCCATACTGCCACGGGTTAAATGGGTACGTATGCCGAGCTCGTCGGCAGCCCTGATTTGAGCACCGATCAGATCGCCGGTGTCTTTCGGGAAGACGTAGTGATGATCAGAAACGGTTGTGCAACCGTTTTTCATCAGCTCCGCCATACCCACTTTAGATGAAAAATATACGATATCTTCGTCCAAGTTTTTCCAGATTTCGTAATTAATCTGTAACCACTCAAAGAGTTCCTTGTTTTGCGTCTGGGGTAGGTTTCTGCTAAAAATCTGATATAGGTGATGGTGAGTGTTAATGAAGCCGGGGAAACAAAGCATATCAGTTCCGTCAATAACTTCATCTGCCTCATGTATGTCCGTGCTGATATCGACAATTAGGCCATCTTTGCAGTAGATGTTAATCTCATCATAGACTGTGTCTTCAGCATCACAGCTGATCAGGTGTTTCACGTTTTTTATCAGTAAACTACTCATTATTATTGTTTGCCTCCAATGTTTTTTACTAGTATTTTTCCTAACAAGTATATAGTTTTATTTCAATATTTTGCGAATCAATTTTTTATCTCTCTTTTGATACGGATGATAGCGGA
>CAYFTG010000014.1:35963-40021 GCA_964346175.1 uncultured Mageeibacillus sp. | reverse complement strand
GAATGGATTTAATGGAACGCACAGAAATGAAACAGGCATGGGAAGGTTTTGTTGAAGGACTTTGGTCACAGCAAATCGACGTTAGAGACTTCATTCAGAATAACTACAAACCTTACGAGGACGACGAAAGCTTCCTCGAGGGGCCGACAGAGGCAACCACAGATTTATGGAAATCAGCCAATGCCTTGATTCAGGAAGAAGTGCACAATAAAACCGTTAACGTAGACTTAGAACGTTTTAGCGGCATAGATAATTTCGAACCCGGTTACATCGACCGCGATAAAGAGGTCATCGTCGGCTTACAGACGGATGAGCCTTTGAAGAGAATCATGAACCCATACGGCGGTTTTCGCATGGTCAAAAATTCCCTGGCCGCATATGGCTACGAGCTGGATCCGCAGATCGAAGCAACATTCCAGGAGTTTCGCAAAACACATAACGACGGTGTCTTTGACGCCTATACCAAAGATATGAGAAGAGCGCGTAGCGCTGGCCTACTTACCGGCTTGCCCGATGCATACGGTCGTGGCAGAATCATCGGCGATTATCGCCGCGTTGCTCTTTACGGCGTGGACTACTTAATTGAAGAGCGTCGTCGCGACAAGGAAAATTTCACAGGCGATGCCACAGACGAGGTAATTCGCAGACGTGAAGAATTCTCAGAACAAATTCGTGCCCTGGAGCAGATGAAGTCAATGGCCTCTAAGTACGGTTTTGACATTAGCCATCCGGCGACAACAGCACAGGAAGCTTTCCAATGGCTCTACTTTGCCTATCTCGCTGCAGTCAAAGAAAATAACGGCGCAGCCATGAGCTTGGGCAAAAACACAAACTTCCTCGACATTTACGTCGAAAGAGACTTTGAACGCGGCTTGCTCGACGAGAAGGGTGCCCAAGAATTAGTCGACCAGTTTGTCATCAAGCTGCGTTTAGTGCGTCATTTGCGTACACCGGAATATGACGAACTCTTCGCCGGTGACCCGACTTGGGTGACTGAAAGCATCGGCGGTATGGGCGAGGACGGCAGAACGCTGGTAACAAAAACTGCCTACCGTTTCCTGCATACCCTTATCAATATCGATACCTCGCCGGAGCCCAACATGACAGTGTTATGGTCGGAAGATCTCCCCAGGCCTTTCAAAGATTACTGCTCCAAACTGAGTATCAAAACGGACTCTATCCAATACGAAAACGATGATCTCTTGCGTCCCATCTATGGCGACGACTGTGCCATAGCCTGCTGTGTTTCCGCTATGCGTATCGGTAAAGAAATGCAGTTTTTCGGCGCCAGAGCCAACCTAGTCAAGGCACTACTCTATGCTATCAACGGCGGCAGCGACGAGGTGAAAAAGGAAAAGGACGGCAGCCCCTATAAAGTTCTCGCCGGTATCGAGAAGAACACCGAAGAAGTGCTCAGCTATGAGCAGGTGCTAGACAGTTTCAAGCAGGTCATGGACAAGCTGGCACAGCTTTACGTCAACACCATGAATACCATTCACTATATGCACGATAAGTATGCTTATGAAGCTTCACAGATGGCATTGCACGATCCTGAAGTTCACAGATATATGGCCTTCGGAGTAGCCGGCATCTCGATCGTGGCCGACTCTTTGTCTGCGATCAAGTATGCAGAGGTTAAGCCCCTTCGCGACGCGAACGGTTTGACCATTGATTTCGAAGTAAAAGGCGATTTCCCTAAATTCGGTAACGACGACGACCGCGTGGATGAAATCGCAGTGCAGGTTACGAAGTACTTCTCCGAAGCCCTGAAGCAAACGCCAACCTACAGAGACTCCGAGCACACCCTGTCCCTCTTGACCATTACCTCCAACGTGACCTATGGCAAGACGACAGGTAATACACCGGACGGACGTAAACTGGGCGAAGCTTTCGCGCCAGGTGCTAACCCGATGCACGGCAGAGACGAGTCCGGCGCCCTAGCCTCACTCAACTCTGTGGCCAAACTGCCCTACGCCGATTGCTGCCAAGACGGTATTTCCAATACTTTTTCCATCGTACCTTCTGCCTTGGGCAAGAATGATGAGGAAAAAGCCGGCAACCTAACTAACATCTTGGATGGTTACTTCAAACAGAACGCCTTCCATGTCAACGTCAACGTCCTAGACCGCGATGTCCTGCTTGACGCCATGGACCATCCGGAAAAGTACCCCAACCTGACGATCAGAGTCTCCGGTTACGCCGTGCGCTTTAACCAGCTGACCAGAGCGCACCAAGAAGAAGTAATTGCGCGAACCTTCCATGAACATGTATAAAGACGAAAAAGTAGTCGGCAGACTTCATTCAGTCGAAACCATGGGCCTGTTGGACGGGCCCGGGGTGCGCACAATCTTCTTTTTGCAAGGTTGTCCTTTGCGCTGCGCGTACTGCCACAACCCTGATTCGCAGGCAATCAACGCAGGCGAGGAAGTTACGCCGGAGGATATTTTGAAAATAGCGAAACGCTACCGGCCCTATCAGGGCGAAGACGGGGGCGTAACCTTCTCCGGTGGTGAACCCCTCTTGCAGGGCGCCTTCCTTGCGCAGACCCTGCAGCTTTTGAAAGAAGAAGGTTTCAATACGGCTGTTGATACTTCGGGCTACGGCCAGCCACAGTATTATCGGGAAATCTTGCCCTACATTGATACTTTGCTTTTAGATGTCAAAGCATTCGACGAAAAGAGTTTCCTTGAACTCTGCGGTGCTTCCATGCAAGGCTTCTTAAACTTTATGACTTCGTTGGAAGACAACGGTTTTGCAGGTCAGATTTGGCTACGTCACGTCATGCTGCCCGGCTACACCGACAATGCGAAAGCGATGGAACAACTCGTTGAAACGATCAAGCCGATTCAATTTTTGGTGGAACGCTTGGAGATCATCCCTTATCATACGCATGGCACAGCTAAATACGAGCAGCTTGGACTAGAATATACTTTAAGTGATCTTGCGCCAATGGAGCAGGAGCAAGCCAAAGAGTGGGAGCGCTATGCGAATCGCTTGCATGCACAACAACTCAGTGCCAGCCGCAAAGCACTATAGCAGGAGGAGAGACTCAGATGACTATAGAAAATTACAATCATCCAATCGCGCCGGATGAGCGAGCATCGATACTAAATAACTCGCACTCGTCTTCCTTGTTTAAGCACCTCTCCGACGCTGACTATGAGATAGTCAGTCAATCCCTGCAGATACTCGAATTGGAAGACGGTGAGATTTTCTTCCGCACCGGCGACAAGGCAGACAGGATGTTCCTCATTTACTCCGGAGCTGCCAAAATTACGAATATTCTTTCCAGTGGTAAGGAACAGATATATTACATCTATCGCAAATTAGATTTCGTCGGCGGACACAATTTGCTCTCACAAGAAGATTATCTATATACCGGGCACGCCATTGCTGATAGTATCGTGATTTCTGTTCCGGCACATATCTTTTTTGAATACTTAGCCATTAATAATGATGTCCTAAAGGAAATTCTGCGCATGAGTTTTGAGCGCATTCGTTGGGCGGAGGACTTGATCAACCGACTCAGTACTGCTAATGCGAGCATGAAGACGGCAGGTCTCCTGTTGCACCTGATGAAGGAAAGTGGCACGGTGACTGAGCGCGGCGTCCAATTGGAGCTGGCCTTAAATAGGGAAGAGCTGGGTAATTTCTCAGGTTTGACCCGTGAGACCCTGACGCGCAAGTTGGGCGAGTTTAAAGAATTGGGCTACATAGATATGGAAGGGAATCGCCTCATTTACATCAAAGATATGGATGCTCTAGAAGCCTACTTATACTAAGAATATATGTCATTTTCAGCTAAAGACATGCTACTCACTCTGTAGTAAACTCGATAGAAGAAACGTTTTATTCGGAGATGAGGTGCTTATGCTAGATACTGAACTGATTGAAAGGACCGAAGCCTTTTTGCAGGAAATGTTGCAAAAATCTCCTTATTTCAAAGAACATCCGTCAGCGCTTGATTACCGCTTGCAGCATTCGTATCGTGTGGCTAATATCGGTAGAACGATTGCGCAGGGAGAGGGCTTTTCCGTGACAGATTTGGTAGTGGCCTG
>CAYFTG010000014.1:32595-35863 GCA_964346175.1 uncultured Mageeibacillus sp. | reverse complement strand
GAACTCCAAGAGATGAAGCTGGGGACAGAGACAGCGCAAGCCATCTGGCATGAGAGACTCAACTTTTACAGAGGGTTCTATCTAAAACTCCAGGAGCAATTAGCGAATAGCAGCAGCATTCTCTAAAAATTTTTAATTTTATAGAGTAAGCCACTCCTGTGTGAAGTAGCGTTCTTACTTCTGCCGCATGGCCAACAACGATTCAGCGTATTTTCGCTTGTCACCAGCCAATGCCAAGCGCTCATCCATTGACATTTCTGCGTCAAAATCATTGATCACGACCTGACTGCCGTGTAGAGATTTCGTGCGCCAATTGACCGCGTGTGTGAACTCATCTGTTTCTTTCCACAGATAGGGAGTGGGCAGGAAGCCTGCGGCGAATATTTTGTAGAAGCCCTCAGCGGAATAAAGGTCGGGGTAATTATCTTCCAGATAATCTATCAGCTGTCTGGAATCACGATAGAGCTTGTGCTCACGCTCCCTGGCTTCCTCGTTTTTGCTCATATCGTCAATCAAACCACGCCGTTTCGCTCGGCGGTATTCCTGTAAAGCATGCAGCGTGATTTTAATGCTCTCGTCAATGACAGCTGGAGTCGCGAGATGACTGGCTTCGGAGTAACTGACCACATGGAGGAGTTCAGGGCTGGCTGTGTCATGGGCCTCGATATCATCCATAAGGCAGCTGACTGCAGCCAGTTGGATTTTGGCCTGATAGGGGTCAGCGACAAAGTATTCCAAGCCGGCGCGTGGTTGCAGCAAAACTTTGAAATTATCATCTTCTAATGAGCGGACTAAGCTCAGCAAGGCTCTTGATTTTGCCAAATCTTGGACGCCCCAAGTACTGCTAGGGGTGTTGAGCATGTTCTGCAGGACGAAGGTTTTGATGCCTAGCTGTTTGACCAGTTTTGCCGCTAAGTAGGCTGAGACAATGTAGGTGACATCGTCGGCTCCGCGGAAAGAAAAGTGATGCGAGACATTCGCTTCGAAAGGCTTGCCGCTTCCTGCTATATGGCGGATGGCAAGAATTTGCTCTTGGAGGCTGGTGTAAAGGTCGTAAGGTCCTCTGCCGTCGAGGAGGTTGAACCACCAGAGGGACATGGCGTGCCAGGAGATGTTGATGGTTTCCTCGTACATGGCCGCCAAGCTGCTGATGTTCTTGGTGCCGGCATAGGTGCGCAAGAGTAGTGGGCGGGCTGCTTCGTAGATCTGGACGAATTCGTCGGGAGAATTGATGGGTACACCGCCGCCATTGATTTTGCCGTGCCAGTTCTCGCCGAAGTTTGATTGAGACAACTGGGATGTCCCTAGGGACAAAATGTCGAGCAAGCCGCTCTTCGCTAGCTGTTTCGCCCAGTCGGCGCATTCTCTGATCGCCTCGGCTCTTTTCTGATCAGCTGAATAAGGACCAACGTGTGCTCGGATGAGTGGTCGCTTGCCGAAGGGACCTGCCTTGACGGCTGCAAGCCGTTTCAGGACGGTGTCTTGCCTGCTGCCAAAGTCGCGGTAATCATCATCTGAATGGCCTTTGAGATAATGATATTCGCCTTTGTCGATTATTTCCTTGGCGAAACTTTCGCGATCACTATCGTATTGGCTGACCTCCATCATTTCGGCCGGAATTTTTTCACTGGGGACGCCTAGTGTGAGGAGGGTATCTCGTGCGGATTCGCCGCCCTGGAAACAGCGGACCAAATCTCCAAACTCCTTATTAATAGCTGCGCAGGACTCGGGCAAGCCGCCGAAAAACAGAGCGTCAATAGGACCGCCCTGCGAGGAGAGAAGCTGGTGTTTTTTCAACTCTTCCACAAAATAACCGAGTATTCGTAAAGCATCAGTCTTGTCCAGACGGTAAGTGATACCTATTCTGTTAAGCTCATTGTGGCTGATCCAGTCAATGATCTCTTCTCGCGCGCGATCATCGGTGATGTGGGAGAAAGCAAGCTCAACTTGCTCGTCCGGACGGACGACAGTATAGCCGCACTCCTCTAGGAGGGCAGCCGCTGACTGAATTCCTATGGTGTGTGCATCGTGTGCTGTTTTAATAAAAGCGTATACCGCCGAAGAATTTCCAAGTTTCATTACTGCTCCTTCCTAAGAGTTTGGACTAAGCTTCTGCAAGTCAAAAGTGCACAAATTGCGTCCTTGCTCGCGAAAGTCCAAGTCCATCAAAGCTGAAGCCAGATCAATTATCAGAGTCGTATATTTCATATCAATGCCGTGGAGCTTACCTAAAGCCTCAAGTGGAACGAGGCCGTAGGGAACATCCTCGTAAATGTAGCGATGATCCAAGGTGCTGGGAGCATCGATCGCTTCATAGGCCGGGGTATCTTGAATGCGTTCGTAGAGGTTCTCGCCTTCGGAGTGATAACTGCGATTGAGCCAGTCATAAGTGCTGATTACTTCGCAAGCCATGGCCTTGGAAACCTGAATACGTTCGTGGTCGATTTTCTCTAAAAACTTGGCGATCCGTGGCGATATACCGTCGTAGTAATGCCGGAAGCCTATTTCCGGGTTCTCAGTCCAACCGCTGTTCAGTAAGATCGGAGCACAGTGCAGAACCATACCGGTGTTGCCGATGGACGTCTGAACGATGGATTTGGCCGGGCTAAAATGATTACTTATGACAGCGGGCAGCTGCGACAAGATGTCCTGGCTGCGTCCGGCTTCGAGACTGGCCAGATAAACGGAGTCCTTAATTGCGATGACATAGACACTGTTGGCAGTGTAGCGACGGGCCGTGTGGATTACGGTTTGCGTCTCCGCGATGAGAGGTTTAATTGAATTATTATGCAAAGCGAAATAGTGCCCGAACTCCAAGGCGCCACAGGTGCGGCCGGGGCTGAGTATTATGGGAACTTCTTTCTTCAGTGTTTGACCGAGCAGTATGGCCAGCTCCTTATGGGCAAAGGCCGGCGTCATAATTATCACTAAATCGGTATCTTCAACTGCGGGAACGATGTCCGTAGAGGCATTATTGATCGTGGCAGTACCCTGTAAAGCTCCGGAGCAGCGAATAGATTTAGTCTCCTGCAGCAAATTGACTGTTTCCCGGTCGTTATCATAAATGAAGACTTCATTGCCGGCGAAAGCTAAATGCGCGGCCATTGCTAGTCCTGTGTTACCTGCCCCAATAATAGTAGTTTTCATGATGACCTCCCCAGATAAATAGATTGCTATAAGTTGATTCGTCAATATTTAGAACTTTAAAGTACTAATGTAAAATCGGCTGTCGACATTTGATAATCACGTTCGATACGAGCACGTGGCA
>CAYFTG010000014.1:0-32495 GCA_964346175.1 uncultured Mageeibacillus sp. | reverse complement strand
CAGGGAGTGCGTGATAAGCACTCCCTAAGACGCAGATTAATTATAGTTCTTCGAGATTATTCTTTCAAGAGCGGCGCCAGGCGGCAAGCTTTCTGCGGAGTAGAACCAATATAGAAATAGAGATAAATGAAGCGATAATTAGGATTAGAGGTAGCGAGGAGATGTACTCTCCGCTCTGTGGTAATTTGTAATTTTTGATGATCATTTCTAAGGGAGTAGTACTCGAGGTGCTTTCGTCCAGCTCAAAGTCGTAGCGAGTCGGGTCCAACGTAAAACCTTCTAAGGTTTCACTTTCTTGAAAGCTGTAGCTGCCTAGAGGAAGATAACGGATCACAATTTTGCCTGCCGCATCTGTGCGTAGATCGGAAATTTCACCGTCACAATCGGGTCGATAGATTCCGTTTTCTAAGCTGAACTTTATTTCTTCGCCATCGTCATCGAAAAACTTAAAGGCGACATCGGCTAGAAGCTCTCCTTTATCATCGGTTTTTATCAAGTTAAATTCACTGGCTTGGTTGGAGAATTCCAAGTCCACAGTTTCCCCTGCGAGCAAGCGCACGCTCTGCACGCTCTGATCGATGATGAAACCTGCAGCAGCTTCTTTTTCTCTGACATAGACAGTCTCGCCTTCAAGCAGCTTAAGGTCGGGGAAGAGGAGCTCACCCTTCTCGTTCGTGCTGGCTTCCTTTACTCCGATCGTGAAGTCTTCATCTCTGGCGATTTCGAAGCGAACGCCCTCGATCGGAGCATTGTCGGTATCCAGATCGAATTTCTTGATTAAAAGGTCGCCGCGCTCAGGAGCGTTGTACATTTCTAGGATGATTTCATCTCCGGGAACGATCTCCAGTTCATGAATTTGTTCGTCCAGCTCATAGAGTTGAGGTGCTTTTATCTCTCTTATATATACAGTCCTGCCTAGGTGGCAATCGATATCAGGGAAAATGATTTCGCCGGCGGCAGTGCTTACGGCTTCTTGGCGGCCGAGAGTAAAGTCCGGATCTTGTGCCAGCTCAAATGTCGCTCCGGCCAAAGGAAGTCCGGTTTCAATATCGTGTTTGATCAGACTGACCGAGGCTGTCTTCATTTCATTTTGGAAGATTAGTTCCACCGTCTGATTAGCAATAAGCTGCACGGTTTGAACTCTTGGATCAAGGATGTAGTCCGAAGGTACGGCGATCTCTCTGGCATAGATGGTCTCACCTTCCAGCAGTTTGAGATCGGGGAAATGGAGCTCTCCTCTTTCATCCGTGCTGGCTTCCTGTACTCCGATCAAAAAGTCTTCATCTCTCGCAATCTCGAAAATAACGCCTTCAATCGGCGCATTATCTGTATCCTGATCGTATTTTTTGATCAAAAGGTCGCCGCGTTCAGGCGTGTTGTTCATTTCGAGGACAATTTCATCTCCGGGAACGATCTCTAGCTCGTGAACACGATCGTCCAACTCGTAGTATTGAGGTGCCTCTATTTCCCTTATATATACAGTCCGGCCTAAGTGGCAGTCGATGTTAGGGAAGGTGATTTGACCGGCGGAATTGCTCTCACCCACTTGGCGACCGAGAGTGAAATCAGGATCTTGCGCCAGTTCGAAGGTGGCTCCGGCCAAAGGGAGTCCGGTTTCAACATCGTGTTTGATCAGACTGACCGAGGCTGTCTTCATTTCATTTTGGAAGATAAGCTCCACTGTCTGATCGGCTTTCAGCTGAACAGTCTGCACACTTGGATCAAGGATGTAATCTGCGGGTACGGCGATTTCGCGGGCGTAGATGGTTTCACCTTCTAATAATTTGAGATCGGGGAAGAGTAGCTCGCCTTTTCCATCCGTGCTGGCCTCCTGCACTCCGATCGTGAACTCTTCATCCCTAGCGATTTGAAAGCGAACACCCTCTATCGGTGCGGTGTCCGTATCCTGATCATACTTCTTGATTAAGAGATGGCCACGCTCAGGAATGTTATCCACTTCGAAGACCTTGTCCTCCCCCGGATTCATCCTGATTTCGTGAATGGTTTTATCGACTTTGTAGTTTTTCGGTGTAGAGATTTCCCGCAGATACAGCGTCGTACTCTGCGCTAGCTCCAGCCCGGAAAAAACAATTTCCCCTTTACTATTAGTCACAGCCTCTCTTCTGCCTTGGCTGAAGCTCTTGTTGAGGGCCAGCTCGAACTTGACTCCCGCCAACGGAAGTCCTGTGTCGAGGTCACTCTTGATCAACTTTAACGATGACAGGGGCGTAATATCTACGGTGACGACGGTGTCCATGTCAATCAATTGGCCTGCTACGAAGAGGTTTTGTTGATCGTTACTGATATAGACGACGCTATCTCCGGTGTAGATATTTTCTTTTTCCAAAACAATCTGACCGCTGCGAGCGTTTGCCTTTGTGCTTATACGCAGCTTGTTCTTGTCAATGCTGGCGCTGACTCCTGCTGGACTTGTCTTGATCCGGTACTCACTCAAGACTCCCTGGCTATCCGTTAGCTCATAGCTTTTGCCGGGGAAACACTGTACACGATTGGAAGATAACTTTGCCGGTGTGAGATAAGAGCCGGCCGCTGCTTGTAAGGTCTGAATCTCCTGTCTAATTTCATTAGTCACAACACTCCGGTCTCTATTATCCTGAACGAAATCCACAGTCCAGCCGAGCTCGCAGTAGACAGCGAGTTTCGTGATGAGCACATCGCGCCAAGTTTGAGCCGTCGTTTCGTAACCCTTACTTATAATGTAAGAGAGTCGGTTTACAGTCCGGCTGTCATTGAAATAATCAAGAGAAGCTATCGGAGCGGAATATTGATCTCCGTGCCGGTTGAGCACGTGCGGTTCTACACAAAAGGCATGCCGATTGCCGATCTTCATCTTATTTTCATTACCCTGCGCATGAAGATCCTTGGCACTATGAGACACTTGGAAGAAATAATCGTAATTGAGTTGTTTGCTTAAAGCATGTGGCTCTTCCTTAGCATGAACCGGAAATGGCGCTAAGCTAAAAATTAGCGCTGCTAGCAAGACTAAAGAGCAAAATGTTTGTATTTTTCGTTTCATTAATTTCTCCTTTCAGGACATCTTTTTTTGTCTACCTACTTTTTACAGAAGTAGGGCAGTGGAGAAAGGGGATTTGTCCAGCCAAGAAATGACAAAATCAGCCATTTTGTTAGACGACAGCTTTGGGTATAATGCTCGTAAGTGTTTTCTTTTTTAAAATTCTAAAAAGTCTAAGGGGGACGTTTAGGTGAAAAAATCAATAGAAGTACAATTTGATGAAGAGATGCTGGAGTACATTCAGGACTTGCAGCTGAAAACTGTGACCTTTGGTGGTTACGATCGCGATGATGTCTTCGAGCAATTCCGTGCCTTGATCAATAAAGCGAGAGATGTGTGCTCGGGCTTGACAGAGCAGATGGTCTCGGAAACTGAACGCGGCGTTATCAGTAATTTCGCTAAAGAGGAAGGTATTGCAGAAGATTATCCTGATGAGAATTCTTTGCTGGAGCAAATGAAAATTGCACAATCAACGATCGAAGCCTTGCAGCGCGAACTGCAAGCCGTTGAAAGAGAAGCGCATGAGGCCAAAGGCCGCGAACACAATGCAGTTAAAGCTCTCAATCAAGAGAAGTTGGATTACCAGAATGAACTGAAAAAGCTCCAAAGCGAAGTGTCGGAGTTAAAGCAGGAGAACGCAGAACTGCAGAAGCAAAAGACAGAAGAAGAACAACGCCAAGAAACCATGGATCAGGCGTCAGCTATTCTGCGCGAAGCTAGGCTTGAAGGTGCTAGGCTGATCGACGACGCCCGGGCCAAGATTGATCAGGAAATCCTCCTCGGCCGTGCTCTTAGTAAAGAGGAAGAGAGCAAAGCGAAAAAGGATATCCAAGTTTTAACTGAAGAATTAGATGAACTGGCACAGGCCTGTCTGGAACATCGTGAATATCTCAGTCAGAGTAGGAAGCTATTGTTTGAAGTGCTCAAATTTGCTGAAACAGGCGAGGATATGGCCGCTACAGCTTTGGATCGCAGCCATAACGATCAGGTGGATGCTGTCTTGGATCGCTATGAGCAAGAGGATGAGACAGAGGAAGAGTGGCAGAAAGAGGACGAGTACTGGCAGCCGGAGGTGCACCACGAAGAGGAGCAAGAGGATGCAGAGCAGGAAGAGCATTCAGACGATGTTTGGCACCCGGAAACTGAATGGCAGCCGGAAGAGCTGATTGCATCAGAAGAAGGTGTAAAGCCTGAGGACGATATCCTCGAAGGCCTGGCTTATGAAGAAGGCGGCGAGTCCGAGCACTAAAGAATTGAGATTGCTGATGAACCTGATTGAAAGGCAAGAACGTACGAAGTTCAGGCGAGACTGTCTACTTGCTTTTGCGCTGCCTCTTGTAATTTTTTACATCTCATATGCGTTCTATGGGCTTTTTCCTTTTGGCAATCGACATCTATTAACGATTGACCTCTACCATCAGTATGCGCCGTTTTTGGTGGATTACGGACGGAAGCTATCGTCCTTTGAATCGCTTTTCTTTTCTTGGTCAGGTGGCCTGGGTACCAGCTTTTTCCCTCTATTCACCTATTATCTGGCGAGCCCTATAAACCTGATTATGCTCATTTTCCCCCGAGCGTATGTGTCTGAAGCGGTTCTGTTCATCACCTTGGTCAAAATCGGTCTAATGGGCGCCAGCTTCCATTGCCTGCTGAACTTCGGCTTCCGGAAAAAAGACCGCAGCAGCATCCTGTTTGCGGCTTTCTACGCCTTGTCCAATTTCGTTCTCGCGTATAGCTGGAACATCATGTGGCTAGATACCCTGATCATGTTCCCCTTGGCGGTTCTGGGGCTGATCCGCCTAGTCCGTTATGGCGAACGGCGGCTGTTCGTTATATCCGTCGCCCTGATGTTGATGTTTAACTATTATTCGGCCTTCTTCGCTTGCGTTTTCATCGCACTCTATGCGCTGGTGCTCTTGGCCCCTTATATGACGAAAAAATCCCGGCAAGAGTTCTTTTTGAAGTTGAGCGAGATCATCCTGCTGTCAGCGCTTGCAGTTTTGCTGGCGGCAGTGGTGTTGGTGCCGACGGCTCGAGCTTTATCAATTACATCCGCCGCAGGCGATGCTTTCCCGGGCTGGGGGACTTTCTCCGACAGCATGTTTGACCACCTAGGTCAGCTGGAAATCTTGCGCGAACCGAATGTGATGTCAGGCTTGCCCAATATCTATGTCGGTTTGCTGCCGCTGTTACTCTTGCCCTACTTTTTCCTCAGCAAACGTATTAAGAGAAAGAGCAAAATCGCCCACGCCGCTTTGATCGCTTTCCTTTTCATTAGCTTTTATAGCGCCATTCTTGATTTCTCATGGCACGGTTTCCACTACCCGAACTCGCTCGATTACCGCTACGCTTTCGTACTCGTGCTTCTGCTGCTGATGATGGGCTATAAGGCTCTGCCGGAGGTGCGAGCTCACGGTATTACCCCCGCAGTGGGAATGGCCGGGATCATTCTTGCGGCAGTGCTTTTGCGTGAGTGGAATCAGACTCAAGAAGGAGCCGCGGTCTGGCGGCTTGTAGCCACCTTGCTCTTATTGGGACTGTACCTAATTGTCTTAAGTATTCGCCCGCACGTGCAGGCACGGCAGCCGCGGCAGCAGCTCTTTCGGATGGGAACGATAGCCCTAGTGGCAGTCATGCTCTTGGAACTACTAATTAATGTCAGCGGTGGTATTAGTGATCTGCAAAAACGCTACCCGCTAGGAGATCGCATCCATTACACAGACAATGCCAAGGCGCGAGAGATTAGCAGCAAAATTGATGAAATCAAGGAACAAAGCGATAATCCCTACACCCGCTTCGAGATCCTGCCCGATACGACGGTCAATGATCCGATGCTTTTTTCTTCTAATGGTTTTAGTGTTTTCGCCTCCACCTTTCAGGAAGCGCCGATTCAGTTTATGGAGGATCTGGGCTATCCCACTAATGGAGTAAACAGTTTTCAGTATAAGGAATCCAGCATTCTGATGGACAGCATCATGGGGATAGAGTATCTCTTCAGGCCTTGGGACACGGTCATTCGTGAGGATGTACGGACTGAAGTCCCAGGCGGTACTGATTTCAAATTATATAGAAACGATTATGCCTTGCCCTTCGGCTTCTTTGTGGCGCGCACGGCTACTGACATCAATGTGCAGGAGATAGCTGAGTCTCCTTTCGCAGTGCAGAATCGACTGAATTATTTGCTGGGTGGTTCAGAGCAGCAGGTTTTCGAACCTTTACCGCTCCAAGCTTGGTTGAATGAAGGCGCTTATGTGGAGGAGCGAGGTCTTAATGGCGATCAGTTCTATGCTAGTGCTACAGATTCGGATTGGGCTTTCCTCTATGCCACGGCTCCGGAGACTGCCTCTTATTACCTGGCTTGGGATGATATCAGTGTCGGGATTAAAAACGTCAACGGCTTTCTGCGTGACGGAACAGAGTTTTTTCATCTCGGTGGCAAAACTAACGGTATGATAGATCTGGGTCAGGTAGAAGCAGGCGATACGATCCATTTTCGCGTCAATATTGGTCGCAATGAGCAGATTGATGGCGAGTTCAATGCCTACTTGGTCAAGTTTAATCAGGCTGCCTTCGAGGAATCCATAAACACATACAAATCTGCAGCCTTGGAAAACCTGGAGCAGACTGATCGCAGCTTTAGTGGGACGATTCGGGCACCGGAACAAGGTTTTGCATTCATCCCTACTTTTGCCCATCCCGGCTGGAAGGTTAAGGTCGACAATGAAGTAGTAGAAACCACAGCCATTCGTGACAGCTTCATCCTGATACCGCTTGCTGCAGGCGAGCATCAGATTGAGGCTAAGTTTACGCCGCCCGGCTTTTACCTTGGATTGCTTATCTCGCTTCTTGCGGCCTTAGGCTGTCTCTTCTATCTGTACCGAAGAAAAAAGCAAGCCTCTGCTGAAACACCTATTACATCCATTGCTCAAACTTTAGCGGATAATGAAAAAGAGAACTTCGCAGCGACAAGTGATGTCCGAGAAATTACACACAAGCTGCGCAGTTCTGAGATCTTAAACATCGATGAAGAATGATCGGAGAATAATGATGGAAAAGCTATATCACATTCAGTTGGACGATTCGCATGGAGCACGTTATGCCATTATGCCCGGCGACCCCGGACGAGTCGAGCTCATAGCCAAATTGCTTGATGAGCCACGGTTTTTGGCGGCCAACCGCGAATACACGACGTGGATAGGCTCACTGGAGGGCGAAAATGTTCTTGTTTGCTCGCACGGAATTGGAGGACCTTCTACAGCTATCGCGATCGAGGAGCTCTACCAGACAGGCGTTAGGAATTTTGTCCGCGTCGGCACCTGCGGCGGTATGAATCTGGATGTAGCAGGCGGCGATCTCGTGATTGCTACGGCCGCGATTCGCATGGAAGGTACTTCGCGCGAATACATACCCATTGAGTTCCCCGCAGTAGCCGATTGGGGCTTAACCGCCTCGCTGATCGAAGAGGTTGAGTATAGAACCTATCCCTACCACGCAGGAGTAGTGCAGTGCAAAGACTCTTTTTATGGTCAGCATGATGCCGAACGTATGCCGGCGGCCTACGAATTAAAAAACAAATGGGACGCCTGGATGAAAGCCGGAACTCTGGCCTCGGAGATGGAAAGTGCAACTCTCTTTATCGTCGCTCAGACCTTAGGCGCCAAGGCGGCTTGCGTCTTAACCACCATTTGGAATCAAGAACGGATAAAGCAGGGCATGGAAGACGGTCAAGCTCATAGTAGTGGCAAAGCGATCAAAGTTGCCGTAGAAGCGGTACGTCGAGACATTCTAAAAAACCGTTAACTTATGTGAATAAAATTAATGTTTGTTAGATTTGACTATCAGGCATAATGAATTTATTATTAACAATGGTCATATTGCGACCGGCAATTAATCTTATTGCTTAACATTAACGCACTTGCGCCGGAGGAGTAGACTCGTAAGCTTCTCCGGCAAAAAAGGAATGAAACGAGGTATTCAATGGGACGTTCAGTATTAATTCATGGTGACTTGCTCTATGCCGCCACAGCACAAGAACTCTCTGTACATCCTGACTCCTGGATGCTTGTGGAGGAAGGTAAAGTTGAAGGTATCTATGAGCAGAAACCGGAAATAGAAAATTGTGAGATCAGGGATTATGGCAAACAGATGATTATTCCCGTTTTTGCCGATATTCACATCCATTCAGTCCAGTATGGGCAGCGCGGCTTAGGTATGAACGTGGAGCTGCTACCCTGGCTTAGCACATATACATTTAAAGAAGAGGCGCGCTTCGAAGATCTGGAATACGGAAAAAAGGTCTTCCCGCTTTTGCTGAATGAGCTCTGGTCACTAGGCTCCTTTAATCTCTGCACCTTTTCCAGCAAGCATTTGGAGTCCAGCCTCATGTTGATGGATATGTATGAAAAAGCCGGCTTCCGCGCTTATGTCGGCAAAGTCAACATGGACTGCTGCGATGAACCCAGACTCAAAGAGGAATGTGATATCTCCTTTGCAGACACAAAGGAATGGCTGGAAAGAAGCAAACAGTACAAGAATGTAAAACCGATTATCACACCGCGTTTCGCTCCTTCTTGCACAGAGCCACTCTTGCGACATCTGGGAGATCTGGTCCAAGAACACGATTTGCCGGTTCAGACGCACCTCAATGAAAACTACGGAGAGATTAGCTGGGTGCAGGAATTGTTCCCCGACTCCAATAACTATTACGATGTTTATCGTCGATACAATTTAAACCCCAAGGGGCAGACAGTTTTGGCTCACTGTATTCACAATACCGAAGAAGAGTTGGAGGCAATGTTAGAGGATGAAGTCTTTGTCGCTCACTGCCCCGCTTCAAACATCAATCTGTCGAGCGGCATCATGCCCTTGAGAAAAATGCTCGACGCGGGTTTCAATATCGGCTTAGGTTCCGACATCGGTGCAGGAGATAGACTCTTTATGGGAACTGCGGCAGTCGATGCCATTCGCTCGTCCAAGCTGTATAGCATGCAAAGTGAGGGTGAAGTCGACCCGGTCAATTATGTTGAGGCCTTCTATCTGGCGACTGCCGGTGGTGGGTCTTTCTTTGGCGACTGTGGTAAGTTTGCAGCAGGCAACTCGGCGGACTACTTAGTAGTTGACGATAAATGCTGGCCCGCAAGCGATCGCCTCAGCCTCGAAGAAAGACTACAGCAATTCCTCTATCTCGGAGGCGCTGAGCAAATCACTGAGCGCTGCATGCGCGGAGAAATTATAGAAAAACCCTTCCCGGACATCTGCTAATACTCTTTTGGCTTAGAATTCTGCTCCCTGCCAATTGAACGGCAGGGAGCTTTTTTTGTGTCTAACGTGTGAGCACCCGACCCGGTCTCTTGCCTGTGTGCGCGCCCTTATAGACCGTCAGCTCTCCATTCACAAAGACGTACTCAATCCCTTGCGGATACTGCTGCGGATCCTCTAGTGTGGCGCAATCATTAATAGTCTCCGGATTAAAGAGCACAATGTCTGCAAAATAGCCTTCACGCAACAGGCCTCGATTCGGTAAACGGAACACTTCAACGGCTTTCCCCGTCATCTTATAGACAGCTTCTTCCCAGGATAATAATTTGTCTTCGCGAACATACTTGGCGAGGAAACGAGGGAAAGAACCGTAGGTTCGCGGGTGGGGATGAGAACTGAATAAACCGTCAGTACATAAATTCATTTCCGGCCGTTGCATTAATTGTTTGACATGTTTTTCGCTGCCATATTTCGTAATGATGCTGCCGCTGCCCTTTCCTGCATAGATCAGGTCCATGGCGACAGTGTAGGGATCTGACTTTCTCAGACGAGCGATCTCATCTAGACTCTTGCCTAGCACATCCTGATTCTCCTCTGATTCAACGCTGCTGATTAGGAGATTGTCGGTACCTGTGCTACGACAAAAGCCCGTCCAGCCGGGAAGACCGTTTTGCATGTCATGTTTCATGCGCGCACGTAGCTGCTCCGATTCCAAGCGCTCCAACATTTTATCCGCACCGCCTTCAACTGCCCAAGGCGGTAAGACTACTGTTAGCGTTGTACTGCCGAAAGGATAGGGGTACTGGTCAAAAGAAATCTTCAAATCCTCTTCGCGAGCTTGATCTAGCAATTCCATCATGCGGGGGAACTTTGAGAAATTCTGCTCACCGGAGACTTTGAAGTGAGAAATGTGGCCACGGCAGCCGCTTTTTCTGCAGATTTCAAAGACCTCTTCCATAGCCTCAATTATCTCATCGGCCTCACTGCGCATATGGATTGAGAAAACTCCGTCGTACTCAGGAAGTACAGAGCATAATTCAGTCAGTTCTCCTGTATCGCCATAAATACACGGTATATAGTCTAGGCCGGTGGTGAGTCCGAAACCACCGTTTTTCAGATCTTCTCGCAAAAGTTCTTGCATTTGGCTCATCTCTTTTGCTCCGGGAGTGGAAGGATCATAGCCCTGCGCACAGAGACGTAAATTGCCGTGAGGTACCATGACGCATAAATTGACGGCGGGCTCAGCTTTTTCTAAGGCCGCACGATAGTTTTCTAAGGAGCGGAAATGCCAGTCTAAGCGATCGGTCTCCCCGTCAATCGCACTCAAAAATTTTCGCCAACTGCCTATGTGCTCTTCGGGCAGTGGAGCAACGGCTACACCATCTTGCCCGATGATTTCACACGTGATGCCCTGCAGGCTTTTGGGCAAAAGGCAAGGATCGTTGAAAACCATAATGTCGGAGTGACTGTGGGTATCAATAAAACCCGGTGTCGCGTACAAGTCTGTGCCATCGATGACAAGCTCGCACTCGGCGAAAGCGGTTCCCGCAGAGCCGTTCTCGTCGATCAGGGAAATTCTATCTCCATTAATTACGATGTTGGCTGGGAATTTTTCATTCCTACCACTACCGTCAATTAATTTTACGTTCTTAATCAGTGTGCTCATGTATCTACCCCCTTACAGACTCAGCAGGTTTGCGCAGATATTTTGATAGACCTCAGCGGCTTTCTCCAGCTGTGAAATCTCGATATATTCGTCATCCATGTGACATTGTGTCTCTTGGGAAGGACCGAAACCGTAGACCGTTAACCCGGCTTCGCCACCATAATGACTGCCGTTGGTGCAAAAACTGTAGACAGCTTTCGCCGGCGTCAAGCCCGCTTTTTCCATCGCAGTTAAGATGGCTAGGCTTTCCTTGGACTCGGGATCGGATTTCCAGGCAGGGAAGAAGCGCTCTGCGGTGATGGTTTCGCCCGTGTAGCAAACTTCGGAGCTTTCCACTAGGCTGGCGTTGGCTTTGAAATCAGGGACCCTCTGGCTGAGTCGATCAAGGACTTCGTTTATACGAGCTAATATACTGTCAGCGGTATCAGTGGTTAGGGTGCGCACATCGTAAGTGGCACGGCAACGAGCCGGAACCACGGATGCTCCGGGATAAGGTTCTGAGCAAATGTCTACAAGCTCCAAAATAGCCGGTCCTAAGTCCGGGTCGGAGTCTAATTCGATTTTTTGCAGCTCGGGAATTATTTGAGCCATATGGTAAACCGCGTTGATACCTTTCTCAGGGCTGGATGAATGACAAGGCTTGCCGATAGTTTCTATGCTTACTTCCATGCGCCCGCGTTGCCCATAGTTAAGTTTGAGGTCTGTGGTTTCGCAGATAATAACGTAGTCAGGTTGGTATCTTTGAGATATTTCTCGCGCAGCTACGCCTTCAAAACATTCCTCGTGCACTACACCGCTGATCAAAATTTCACCCGCAAAATCTCGACCGTTTTTCTGGACGAAGGCGTCAACTCCGCTGATGGCAGCGGCCATGGGGCCCTTCATGTCACTGCAGCCACGACCATAGACGCGACCGTCCTCTATCTGGCCGCCGAAAGGATCTTTAGTCCAGTCTTCCAACTTGGGGATACCGACGGTATCGATATGGGAATCGAAAAGCAGCTTCTTTCCGGGCCGCTCGCCCCGCATCACAGCGACAATGCTGCCGTAGCGATCGACATTGACTTCATCAAAGCCCATTTTTGCAAATAAATCCTTGAGAAAATCTACAATTTCCTTTTCCTCGCCCGAAGTGCTTTTGATCTGCACCAAGTGCGAACAAAGATCTTCAACCTTTAGACTCATCTTTTTACCTCCACAAAACAATATTTTATACTAAATATTAATGAAGCTGTAATTGCCGTTCGAGACCTATTAAATACTAACACTTCAGCGCGAAGCTTGTTGAGGAGAGAGCGCGATGCCAGCCCGCTCCCTTTTGTCTGATTTGTGACGCTACTGTGAAGAAATCGAAGATTCAGCAGAAAAGCCGACACCTCCAACAATCTAAAAAACATCTATGATAAACTAATTTCAGCTAACGCTATGGCGTTAGATAGCAGTATTTAATCCCCATTTTCTTAATCAAATAGAGGAAGGATTGAGCTAATGACTGAAAATAATTATCCGTCGGAAAATGAAAGCTTCTCGCCTCACGAAGAAGAAAGCGCTTCTGCAGAAACATCAGAGCAAGAAACTGAGAAATTTGTCTTAACAGAAGAAAAACCTGCGCAGCCCCAAACTGTTTATCAGACGAGCCCGCAAACACCACCTCGTTACCAGGCAGCGGGTACTCCCGTGTACCGCCAGATGCCCCGAACTGCGGAAAATTCCCGCGTCTATTACCAGCCCGTAGCTCCACCAAGTGGCGCGGAAGTTGAAGCGAGGAGATCCCGCAGCATGCCGGGTGTGATTGGGTTTGGCTTTGCCGCCTCACTACTATCTCTTTTCCTGATACCCTTTTTCCATGACTTCTTCCCCGTCTTTCTAAACGCATACGCAGACCCGATCACTTATGATCGTGAAGCCTATTTGATGTATTTTGTTCTTGTCATGATCTACGGCGGCATGAGCGCAATGCTGGCACTCTTAGGACTCATTTTTGCCCCCCTGGGCATAAACAAGGCAAGGCGCTACGACCTCGAAGGACGTGCGCTCGGCACGGCAAGCATCCTGATTTCAGTGGTATCCTTACTACTGCTTATAGTCAGCATCGTATCCTCACTATTAATCAACAATATGCTCTAAGGAGCTAAAACATATGCTCTGACGAGCTCAAAGAAAGATATAAATGGAAATAATTAGCGGCAAAACATACTATCAAGCACCGCCGATCTATAACTTGCGTGATCTACTTATAGAGGGCCAAAAGAAATTTGAAAACAGAATCAGTGTCGCCTATCGTGAAAAAATTAGCGACGAAAATTTTGTAGAAAAAACCTACAACGACCTTTACCGTGATGTAGTGCGCATGCAGCAAGCTCTGGCTAAGGTAGTCGAACCCGGCAGCAGAGTCGCTGTGATCGGGGACAACAGCTACAAGTGGATGGTCACCTATCTGGCGACAGCCACTGGCTTTGGGACGATCGTGCCGCTGGACCGCCTACTAAAGCACGAGGAACTGGGCCCCATGCTTAAACGCAGCAATGCCTCCGTTATCGTCTACGACGCCCCCTTCCACGAATTGATGCAGTCTCTGAAAGAGGACAACGAAAACATATCCCACACGATTTTCATGGAAAGCGAAAAGCTGACGCAAGATCTTAAAGCCGAGATCGATAGCGAACACGCAGATGACTCCTCCTTTTTCTTCTTCAGTGACTTTTTGGCGACCTCAGACTGCGAGGAAGCTCTAGAAAATGAAAGCCCGGACCAGCTACTCTGGCAGGCTCACAAGGAAGACGAAATCTGTGCCATTTTATTCACCTCCGGCACCAGCGCCTCCGCCAAAGCCGTCATGCTGACGGAGAAGAACCTCTCTTCCAACGTGCGCGCCCTCTTGGGTTCCGTCTGTTTCGATGATCATATAAGCGCGCTCTCGATCCTGCCCCTGCACCATACCTTTGAAAACACCTGCGGTTTTCTCTGCATGCTGGCGATCGGAGCACGCATAGATATCTGTGACGGCCTGCGTTATGTCTCTAAAAACCTGAAGGAACACCACACGTACATCGTAATCGCTGTTCCCGCCCTCTTGACCGGCATGAAAAGAGCAATCGAAAACCAGGCCAAAAGAACAGGTCAGGACCGCAAGTTGAACATCGGCCTCAAACTGGCTCGCGCCTTGCGCTTCATCGGTATAGACCGCCGCCGTGTAATTTTCAAAGATGTGCTGGCAGAGCTCGGCGGCAAGCTCCAGGTCATCATCAGCGGCGCCGCTTCACTGGATAAAGAAACCTTACGCTTTTTCGACGCTCTCGGTATTGACGTTTTGCAGGGCTACGGCTTGACTGAAGCCTCCCCGGTAGTATCCGGCGGTAACACGAAAATCAACGTCCTCGGCACCGTCGGCCAACCGATCTCCGGCGTCACCGTAGCCGTTGATAACGACAAAAAAGGCGAACCCGGCGAGATTCTTGTCTACGCCGATTCCGTGATGACGGGATATTTGGACGACGAAGCAGCGACAAAGGAAGCCATCGACGAGGCCGGTTGGCTTCACACCGGCGATATCGGCTGCATCGGTCGACGCAATTCCATAACTATCACTGGCCGCAGCAAGTCGATGATCGTGCTTTCCTCAGGCAAAAAGGTCTTTCCCGAAGAACTGGAAACATTGCTCAAAGAGAGAGAATTCATTAAGGATTCGCTGGTTTTCGGCCAAGAAACCGATGCCGGCGACGTCGTAATCACAGCTAAATTAGTGTTGGACGAAGAAAAAATCCGCGAGAAAACCGGCATCCATGAAGGAGATTTGACAGAAGAGGACATTAGCGACGAGCTCGCAGTCCTCATCGAAGAAATCAACCGAAATCTGCCTGCCTTCAAGGGCATCCGCTCTTATTTCTACAGCTTCCAAGATATGCTGCAGACCACCACCATGAAAGTACGGCGCGGCATGGAAATGGAAAATCTGCAAGCCCTCTTCGCACATACCAAAGAAAACTGGCAAGTTCTGCGCGGCAAAAATATAGATCAATACGCCGAAGAAAGGCTCCGCCGTGAGGACTCCGAGCAAATTGAAGGCGATGTGAAAAGATCAGCCGCTGAGGCCGTCGCTGCTATCGAGGTAAAAGAAGCAGCCGCAAAGAAGCGGAAAGTTTCAGTTAAAGATCGTCTACTGCAGAGAGAGCTCAGACGTGCCCGACGCAAATATCACCGCGATCTGCGCGTGCTTAACAGAATGTATGATGACGTTCTGAAAAGGCGTGAGCGCTTGACTGAGGACGAACGCAAACTACAGGTTCGCGAGGCGGTTGTTGAGCAGCGCTTGAAGAAGGTCAGGGAGAAGATCGAACTCGCTGAGAGTGAAACGGTCACTCCTGCTGCGAAGGTAAATCAGAATAAAATTTAACAAATAAGGGGACTGTGGCTACAGTCCCCTAGTACTTACAGGAATTACTTAAGCGTCGGCTTCAGCGAACTCAATTTTACCTTCTTCCAAAGAGGCTATCTTGGCTAAAGAACAGAGGTTCACGCCGGTGGCTCTAATCAGCTCCGGTCCCTTCTGGAAGGATTTTTCAATCGCGATTCCGACGCCGCCGATGCTAGCGTTAGCCGATTCGACCAAGTCAATCAGCCCCCTGAGGGCACAACCGTTAGCTAGGAAATCATCCACAATCAGCACGTGGTCCTCCTCCGTCAGGAGACGCTTGGATACGGCGATAGTGTATTCTTTTTTCTTCGTATAAGAATAAACACTGCTCTGGTGGCGATCTGATGTCAGGTTAAGTGTGTCGTATTTTTTTGCAAAGAGAGCAGGAACAGAAAACTTTTTCGCTACGAGTGCGGCAATGGCGATGCCGGAGGCTTCAATAGTCATCACCTTGGTGATGGGTTCAGCTTCAAAGTAACGATACCAAGTCTCCGCCATAGCATCTATGAGCTCCACATCCAGGCCTTGATTGAGAAAGCTATCCACCAAAAGTATATTGCCGGGCAAAACCTGGCCCGCATTAAGAATTTTCTTTTCTAAATCTTTCATGACACACTCCTCTATGTATTCTGAAAAAACTATTCTAGCACACTGAAATGTGTCTCTTAGCATGTTAAAATGTAGAAAAGCGATGTTAGAGGGGGGTAACCATGCAAACATCTAAACGTATCGGAAAAATGCAGCTTTCTCCTATAAGGCGACTGGTTCCTTATGCAGATGAAGCTAAAAAAAGAGGCACTAAGGTATTTCATCTTAATATTGGGCAGCCGGACATAGAAACGCCGAAGGTTTTTATGAAGGCGATCAAGGAAACTGAAATCGATGTGCTAGCTTATGCGGATTCCCGAGGCTGGGATCCTTTACGCCAGAGTCTGGTTGATTACTATAAGCGCATTGGCGGAGATTTTGAAATTGAAGACATCATCATTACCAATGGCGGCAGCGAAGCTCTACAGTGGGCCTTTGTCATCACCTGCGATATCGATGATGAGATCTTGGTGCCGGAGCCTTTCTACACCAATTACAATAGTTTCACCGCACCTTTCACGGTAAACATCAAACCTATTACAACTCATGCAGAGAACGGTTTTGCGCTTCCTTCCGAAGAGGAGATTGTCGGTCTGATCTCGGAGCGTACACGCTGTATTGCACTGTCCAATCCCGGCAACCCGACCGGTGTCATCTACACGCGTGAAGAAGTCGAGATGATTGCGAAGATTGCGAAAGAGCATGACCTTTATATCATCGCCGACGAAGTCTATCGTGAGTTCTGTTATGACGGCAAAGAAGCAGTTAGCTTTTCCACCTTGGAAGATGTCAAGGATCGCGTAATTATCGTCGATAGTGTGTCCAAGAGATTTTCCGCCTGTGGTGCCAGGATCGGTTGTATTGCTTCCAAGAATAAAGATGTAATCTTGGGTGCTCTGAAAATGGCACAGGGACGTCTCAGTGCACCGACGCTGGAGATGATTGGAGCTAAAGCCCTTTACGATCTGGAGCCGGATTACTTTGATCCGATCCGTGAGCGTTACCAGAGGCGTCGGGATGTAATGATTGATGCTATGCAGGAAATGGAGGGCGTCATGATCAAGCGCCCGGCGGGAGCTTTTTACGCTATCGCGAGTCTGCCTGTAGATAATGCGGAGAAGTTTGCAATCTGGATGTTGAGTGAGTTTGAGCACGAAGGCAAGACGGTTATGGTTGCGCCGGTGGAGAACTTCTATGCAACGAAGAATATGGGGTTAAATGAAGCTCGGGTAGCTTATGTTCTGAATGAAGAGAGCTTGCACGAAGCGATGAAGATTCTGGATATCGCCCTGAAAGCTTATCCCGGACGCACCATCTAGAGCGCTAGTCTAAGGTGCGCACAGAAGCATAACGCAAAGCTGGATCAAAATATAATAATACTCAAAGCCATCTCTATAAGGGGTGGCTTTTTTCATTCTCCGTTTCGTAGAAAAAGAATAGAATTATGGTATATATATATTATATTGTTATAATCATTGCACGAGGTAAGTGTATGTTTTCTCAGATTGAAGCTACATCTTCTTCAGATAAATTTTGTTTCTATAATTTTAATGACATTTGCAGGCTGGTGCGGGGTATTCCGGGATTGGAATTCGTTCGTGTGAGTGAAGATAAAGTATTTCCTATTTATTCACCGCACGGTCTTGCTCTCGAATTGTCCGTAAAGGAATGCTCTGATTCGCTGCTCATACTTTACGACACCAGTATGTTCGAACAGGCAAGAAGGGCTTGGGATTTCGGTCTACGTTTTTTGGCTTTGATGGAGAGGATTTGTTTCGGAAGCAGCCATGTTTCAGTTCAAAGAACTGTAAATTTTCACTATCAGGGGCCCTACTCTTACGCTCTGCTACCCCTGAAACAAGGAAGACCGATAGCGGAGATCATGCAAAGGGAAAATTTCCTGCAACTGCTAAGAGATTTTGTCTTGCTGACTTCCTTGCCGGCGGGTCTGAAGAGAGAAAAGCGACTCTATTTTGTGGAACCGGTGCGTGATCAGCAAAAATTTTTCTTCGAATTACGCAAGCAGCTGAAACGCTCTGAGGAAAACTTTTGTCAGCATCATGCACTAAGATATCTGCCCCTGTTTTTAAGAGAATGCAAATACAATTTATTGAAGAGTAGGGGATTGAGAAACGTCATGCAGTTGTGTCCCTATACATTGGCAGGCATTCAACGCCTGAGTGACAATTCATTGCGCCTATGTAGACCGTTTTGTCTAGAATACAGCATTGTCGATATCAACCTTTGCGATTTGTTGAGGTTGCTCGGTGGTAAAAGTGATGCCGTAAAAAGCCTACTCATCCACGTTTACTATAATTTGCAGGTTCCGCTACAATTTTTTAATCTTTGGGCTTTGGATAGTTTCATTAGAATAATGCAAAATTGGAAATTGCCATATTCCAGCAGTATGTTCCGGAAAATTCAAGGCGAACTGTTAGAATATAAAACGATTTATCGTTCCTTCAAAAGCTGTATACCCCGATGGTATCAGGAGCCCGCAGTGTTTTCACAGCAAGAAAGAACAAATAGCAAGTTTAATGTTACCTTTTTATATCTTTGGCAAAATATAAAGGAAGAAATGCTATAATACCAAGATAAATTGATATGAAAGGAGCAACCTATATGTCAAACGGACCAAATAGCGGCGAAACCTTTGTAAGTGGTATTCGCTACTATAGAAAAAAGAATCATATGACACAAATTGATTTAGCCGAGGCTATGGGTGTGACTCAAACTTCTGTCAGTCAGTGGGAAAGTGGTAGAAACTACCCGGATATCAAGACTGCACGTAGACTCGCAGATTATTTTGGTACCTCACTGGATAATGTTCTCAGCCAGAGATCGTTGGATGAGTTTGAGGATGCAGATCGCTTTTCTTTGAGGCCAAGTGATTATATTGACAGCGCAGAGACAACTGAGGAGCAAGTGCAAATTTTAGAGCAAAAACGTTTGTTACTGCGAATATTTGAAGTTCTTTCTCCTGTTGCCCGTCAAAGGGTACTTGATCGCGCCGAAGCTTATTACGAAGTGGAACAGATGTTGGCCCAAGATGACTAATTAGTCAAAGCTGGATTAACGAGAAAGAAAAAGGCATAGTCGTATTTGCGCCTGTGCTTTTTTTATTTGTAGAATTTCTTAACAAAAAGACGAAAGTCCGGATTTGACTGTGCTATGATAGTTAATAGATTTTCGATCAATTGCGTTTTTAATTGTAGCTAGAAAAAGACTTACACTCTTGAAGCAAATTAGCAAAAAAATTAAAGGAGTTAACATGGCTAAGGTTCTATTAGGCAAGGAAGTAGCAGACGTTTTGACAGAAGAATTAATCGAGCGTGTCGCTAAACTGAAGGACAACGGTGTTGCGCCGACTTTGGCGATCGTGCGTTTAGGTGAGGAAGCTGACGATCTTTCTTACGAACGCGGCGCACTGAATCGCGCTGAAAAAGTAGGTGTGAAGGTTAACGTGCACGAGCTGGCACGAGATCTGTCACAAGAAGATCTTGAGCAAGTTATTTTGGATATAAATGCAGATGACTCCGTTCACGGATGTCTTGTTTTCCGTCCATTACCTCAGCAGATAGATGAAGAGAAGATCGGGGCTTTGCTTGCTTCGAAAAAAGACATCGACGGTTTTACTGACGGTTCTCTCTCAGGCGTCTTTAAAGGTGAAGACAGTGGCTTTGCTCCCTGTACTGCTGAAGCAGCTATCGCCATTCTCAAACATTACGATGTTGAGTTGAGTGGAGCGCGCGCAGTCGTTTTGGGTCGCAGCCTAGTGATCGGCAAACCGGTAGCGATGATGCTCTTGCAAGAAAACTCCACAGTGACTATTTGCCATAGCCGGACTAAGGATATCGCAGCGGTCGCCAAAGACGCCGACGTGTTGATTGCAGCCGTGGGACAAGCTAAGATGGTGACTCCGGATTTTGTCAATCCTGAACAGGTAATTATCGATGTCGGCATTAATGTTGACGACGAAGGTAAGCTGACCGGCGACGTAGATTACGATGCAGTCGAGCCTGTAGTTAAGGCTCTTACTCCGGTACCACGCGGTGTGGGCTCGGTTACAACATCAATTTTGATGAAACATGTGGTCGAAGCGGCAGAACGTACTTTGAATTAATTGACGAAAGCGACTGTCCTTTGTATAATTCCAATGTTATGCCTATAGACATTCGGATAGACAGATAAGAATGACAGTTGCTGACGCTCTTTATTGAAAATATGTAGTATACGTAAAAGGTTTTTCTCGGGCGCAGTGCCCCACTGGACTTTTTACTTTAAGAAAGGAATGAATAGAACATGAAGCGGACGTATCAACCAAAGAAAAGACAACGTGCTCGTGAACATGGTTTTCGTAAACGCATGAAAACGTCTTCAGGAAGAAATATTCTCAAACGTCGTCGTCGTAAAGGCCGTAAAGTGCTGAGCGCCTAAAGGGTGTTCTTGTGCCAACGTATGAGAAGCTCAAAAGAAATATTGATTTCACCAGAGTATATCGACGCGGCCAGCACCGGAGCGGACGTTATCTCGTACTGCATGCGTATCAGCGCAGGGGGAAAGACAGAGACACTTTGCCCCGAGTCGGTTTCGCTGTAGCGAAAAAGGTTCGCAGCAGTGTGGAGCGCAATCGCATGAAACGTGTGCTGCGTGAGACCTTTCGCCTTAGCGAAGCGGACTTGCATTCCGGCTACGACATAATTTTAACGGCACGTTGGCAAGATCCGGAACCGGATCAAAAGACATTACACAAGGAATTGCTTTATTTACTCAGAAAGATGGAGCTCATTGCTGAAGCATAGAACAGCCCGCGAAGGGGATTTGCAATAGTGAAAAGTAAAGTGTCTGAGATTGAAACGCCGCAGCATAAGTCTTTGCCTGCGCGTTTTGTTCTGCAGCTAATTAATTTTTACCAAAAAGCGATATCACCGCAAACGCCTGCGCGCTGCCGTTTTTCCCCCACCTGTTCAACTTACGCTAAGGATGCTGTATCGCAGCATGGAGCAGTTAAGGGTACATTACTGACAGTATGGCGTATTCTGCGCTGCAACCCTTTCGGTAAAGGCGGCTACGACCCGGTGCCGGAGAAATCTCAGTGCACCTGTGTTTTGTCTAAACACTAAATGAAATTGAGGAGTTATCAAGAATGATAAATTTTGTCCCAGTGCAACTAGCTCTCCTAGATCCTCTGTATACGTTATTCAGCTGGATTCTGAGCAATCTATATGTCTGGTTGGGGAACTATGGTCTCGTAGTTATCCTTTTTACCGTTGCTGTCAGAGCTGTCTTAACACCCTTGGGTTTGCGTTCACAACGCAATATGTTGCGCCAGCAGTTATTGCAGCCGGATATTCAGGAAATCCAAAGACGTTATAAAAAGACCCCTGAGCGTCAGCAAGAACTGACTCAGGCACTTTACAAAAAGCATGGAGTATCAATGGCGGGCGGCTGTGTCACCTCCATCATTCCTCTTTTGATCATCTGGCCCCTAATCTACATCTTCCGCTCTCCTTTGCGTTGGGTAGGAAAAGTTCCGGTATCGAGCTTGCGCCAGATAGCCGCGCTCTTGGCCGGTGAAGGTTTAATGACGGAAGCGCAAGTTAATCAGGTCGCCCTGATGGACATTCCGGTAATTAACGGTTTACGCGAATCTGCTTCAACCCTTGCTACGGCCGTCGAGGAAGGCTGGATTCAGCTCGAGCAGATTGTAAACACGCGTTTCCTAGGTATGGACTTGGCCATGACTCCTTCGTGGAGACCGGCTGACCTGTTCGGACCCGAGTGGCGCACCTGGGTACCCCTGCTTGTATTGGTAATAATCACCATCGCATCTTATTTCTTTCAGATGTACATTGCCAGAATCAGCACCCCCTTCCCTAAGCAAACGAAGGAAGAGAAAGAACGCGAAAAGAGAAATCCTGCTAAGAGTGGGCAGACTCCGGATAACCAGATGGCCGGAATGGGCAAAAGCATGCAGATTTTCATGCCCTTGCTGATGCTTTACACCATGTTTACTTTCCCCGCAGCGATGGGCCTCTACTGGCTCTTCCAAAACCTGATGTTCCTGCTGCAGTCATTAATGGGATACACCTTCTACGTCAAACCGCTCAAGTTGCAATATGCATCTGATGCAGCTCCCCTTGATCGCGGAAGCTCTGAAACGGTGAGAATGGAAGGCGAAGAAAAAAGCGAATCCTTTATGGACCGTATAAAGGGCGCACTTAAAAACAAAGAGAACGAATAATTTGAATCGTATTTGGTTTTACAGCGGCGTTTTGTGGTGGAAGCTGTTGTCAATTTAGGAGGACACCATGGCTAGAAAAAAAACAATTGAAACATCCGGAAAAACTGTTGATCTTGCTGTTGAAAAAGCTTTAGAAGAGCTCAATGTCAGCAGGAAAGAAGTAGAGATTGAAGTCTTGGATGAAGGCGAAATTGGCGGCCTTCTCGGTTTCGGTCGCAGACCTGCACAAGTGCGAGTAAGCTTGAAGTTCGATCCTGCTTCATCCGATGTAGATGAACTAGACGAAATTGATGAGCTCGACGAGATGGACGAGACCGATGATGAAAGCGATCAAGACGAAGTTTTGGAATATGACGAAACAGAGCGTGAAGAAGGGGAAGATACCTCTGAACGCGGTTTCGCAGCAGCAGAAAATGCAGTGCTCGATTATTTCCAAGACGTTCTTTCAGGTATTGGCATCCACGGGAGAATTGATTCTTACGTCGATGAGGAAGGTAGTCTGCACATTGATGTCAGTGGATCAGACAGTGGCGCCGCTATCGGACGACACGGAGAAACCCTCGAGGCCTTGCAGTATCTGGCCAACGTAGTTGCGAATAGATACGTGGAAGACTACTTGCGTGTTGTAGTCGATGTCGCCGGTTATCGCAAAAGATCAGAAGAAAGAATTCGGGACGTAGCCAATCGCACAGCAGACAAAGTTATGGCCACCGGCCGCGAAATGAAGCTAAAGCCCATGAACCCGGCGGAACGACGCTTGGTCCACATGTGCCTCCGCGAGTATCCGGGTATTGTTACCTATAGTGAGGGCAGAGATCCCAGAAGGCATATAGTAATCGCACCTAGTGCAGGCGTTGAAGTTATAGATGACAAGGGAAACTGACAAAATAAAAAACCAAGATTTTCATAGTCAGAACGCTGAATTTGATACGATTGCCGCTTTTTCGACACCGCCCGGCCAAAGTGGCTTGGCGGTGCTTCGTCTTTCGGGCCCTGATGCAGCTGCCATTTGCGATCGCCTGTTTCGGCCCTATGGCGATAAATTTCCACTGCCTTCCAAGATGTCGGGCTACACTATGGCTCCCGGAATCTGGGCTGCTCTTGATGAAGTAGTGCTGGCGGCTTTCCGCGCCCCTCATTCGTATACAGGTGAAGATGTCTACGAAATTTCCTGTCACGGCGGCAATGCTGTTCGTCAGGCGATTTTGGATAGTTTAATTAACAACGGTGCTCGTCTGGCGGAGCCGGGTGAATTTAGTAAACGCGCATTCATCAACGGCAAGATGGACTTGGCTCAGGCAGAAGCTGTGATGGACATGATCCATGCGGAATCAGAACAGCAGACGGAGCTGGCCTTTGCTCAATTACGCGGGCGTCTGTCCCAGGCCGTGCGTTCAGAACTGGATAAGCTGTATGGCGTGCTCGCCTTTCTCGAGACCTTGATGGATTGGGATGAGGAAGAGGAGCGGTCGGAAGATAGAGTGACTGTCAGCAAAGATCTAAGCGCTGCGGAGGAAAGTCTGGAGCAGTTGGCGAACAGTTTCCGCTATGGTCGTATCGTACGCGAAGGACTGTCTATTGTTATTGCCGGACGCCCTAATGCCGGCAAGTCTTCCTTATTGAATGCCTTGACCGCACATGAACGTGCGATCGTGAGTGATATCCCGGGGACAACTCGTGACACGATCGAGATTGATCTCAACATGGGTGGTTATTTGGTGCACCTTACGGATACGGCCGGTCTAGCGGTTGAATCTGATGACCCGATTGAACAGGAAGGAATCAAGCGCGCGCAGGAAGCTTTGCAAAGTGCTGACCTTGTGCTCTGGGTGCTGTCTCCGCCTTTAGGAAGCAGTAGTGAGCTCTTTGATGAAATGAATACCATTAAAGAGATTCTTGAGCGCGGCCAGAAAGTACTCTTGGTCTTGGGAAAAGACGATTTGCGAGCTTCAGTTCCTGCCTCCGAAGATCCTGCCAGCTTTGCTGCAAAACATCTGCCCGAGCTGCCGACCATAGCATGGTCTGCAAAACGGGAAGAGGACTTGCAGGAGCTGCGGACTATCCTTTTCAACTTTATTGAAAACGATACTCTGGAAACGGATCTTGTAAGCGGGAGTTCGCTGGAACAAAGCAGAGGACAGGGCGTTCAGGGGCAAACTTCTGCGGCCATAATGACTCATTCTCGACACAAAGCTCTTGCAGATAAAAGTTTGGAGCAGGTGCGGGAGGCGCGTGAGGCGATTGATGCCGGTCTTTCTTATGATCTGATCGCGACTTTGCTGCGCTCGGCGGTTGAGACCTTGGCCAGTATGAGTGGTGACGATGTTTCTGAAACTCTGATTGATACCATTTTTTCGCGCTTTTGTATCGGCAAATAGATGCGTTTTGACAGCCTAAAGTATATTTGCTAAGTTCTAGTCGGTTTTTTGGACCTAATAATAAATTAATAAGTAAAGATAAATATGACAAGTTTTCAAGAAGCTAAAAACAAAGATAATACATTCCTGGCGGACAGCGTCGATGTAATTGTGGTGGGTGCCGGCCATGCCGGCTGTGAAGCTGCTTTGGCGGCAGCTCGCCTGGGGAAAAGCTGTCTGCTATTTACGATGACGCTGGACAGCTTGGCGAATCTACCCTGTAATCCGAATATTGGCGGTACGGCCAAGGGACAGCTGGTGCGGGAGATTGACGCACTCGGCGGGGAGATGGGTAAGATTGCGGATCGCAATATGATCCAGTTTCGGATGTTGAATGCTTCCAAGGGGCCAGCAGTTATTTCGCCGCGCGCTCAGATGGACCGCGTTCATTATCAGAGAGATATGAAAAGCGTGCTGGAGCAAGAGGAGAATCTCTTGCTGGTGCAGCATGAGATCGTGGATGTGCTTTTCGCAGACGAAAGTGACACGGAGCTGCCTCAGGTTTGTGGCGTCATGTCTTCTACCGGCGGTATCTATCAGGCCCCTATTGTGATTTTGGCGCCAGGTACCTTCTTGGATGCCCGAGTCATTATCGGTGATTCTATTATCGATTCCGGTCCTGATTCTTTGGCGCCTGCGCGCGGTTTGGGACAGGCTTTGATCGATATGGATCTGCCCACGAGAAGATTTAAAACCGGAACCCCCGGGCGTTTCCATCGCCGCAGCCTACGTACCGACGAGATGACAGTGCAAGACGGTGACGAAGTTCCGCGGCCATTTTCCTACGAAAACGACGACGATCCCGACTGGGAACCTCGCGCGAATATCCCCTGCTATCTGACCTGGACTTCGGATGAAACTAAGCAGTTGTTGAACGATAATATGCACCGCTCACCACTGTATTCGGGACTGATTGAAGGGATTGGACCCCGCTATTGCCCGTCGATTGAGGACAAGATTGTCAAATTCCCTGACCATAAACGGCATCACGTTTTTCTGGAACCGACCGGCTTAGACACGCAGGAATATTACGCTTCCGGACTGTCGTCTTCGATGCCCGAGGAAGTGCAGCGCGATCTTTTGAAGACCGTACCGGGTATGGAAGAAGCTGAGATGATGCGTCCTGCCTACGCCATTGAGTATCTTTGTGTCGATCCTACGGTTTTGAAGCAGACGCTGGAATTGAAGTCGATTGACGGACTTTTCTTGGCCGGTCAGATCAACGGGTCTTCGGGTTATGAAGAGGCTGCCGCACAGGGATTGGTGGCTGGCGTTAATGCCGTGCACAAACTCGATGGCAAGGAAGATTTCATACTTGATCGTTCGGATGGCTATATTGGCGTCTTGATTGATGACCTGGTCACGAAGGGCACCAATGAGCCCTACCGCATGATGACCTCGCGTGCTGAATATAGGCTGCTCTTGCGTCAGGATAATGCCGACCAGCGCCTTACGCCTAAAGGGTATGAAGTGGGGCTGATTTCAGAAGAGCGTTATCAGAGATTTTTGGAAAAACAAGAAGCAGTCCGCGCCGAAATCGAGCGACTCAAGAATACGAAGGTGGATAAATCGGAACTGTCTGACCGGGTTCTCCAAGCAATGGAGAGCACCCCGTTGAAGCAAAGCAGCAATCTGCATGATTTACTGAAACGGCCTGAGGTGAGCTATGAGGGTTTGGCTGAACTAGATCCGGAGCGGCCCGACTTGCCGGCTTCTGTCACTGAGACAGTCTCGATTAGGATCAGTTATGAAGGCTATACGCGCTTAGAGCGCGAACGCGTGGAACGCTTCCGCCGTCTCGAGCACAAGCGTCTTCCCAGTGGAACCAATTACCTCGACATTACAGGCTTGCGCCTCGAAGCGCGCCAGGCGCTAGACAGATATCAGCCGAGTTCAGTGGGGCAAGCCGGACGACTGCAGGGAGTATCGCCGGCAGACATACAGGTGCTACTGGTGTACTTGGAGCAACAGTCGCGTCAGCAAGAGCGTCAGGAGGCGACCCGTGCAGATTAGTTTGATTAAACGTGCCGCTGAGCAAGCTGAACTAGATTTATCGCCTGAAACCATAGAACAGATTCAGTTTTTCATCATCCGCCTTTTGGAGAAAAACAAGGTGATGAACCTGACCGCAATAACGGAGGAAGAGGAAATAGCTAACAGCCACCTGCTGGACAGCTTTCTACTCCTACCCTATCTGCAGGGGCGAAAATTCATTGACGTTGGCACCGGTGCGGGCTTTCCCGGCTTTCTAGTGAAGCTGCTTCGCCCGGATTTGGAAGTTGTGCTTCTGGACTCAACGCAAAAGCGGATTGCTTTCCTATCAGATCTGATCGCTGAGATGGAACTTGAGCGAGTTCGGGCGGTGCATGGGCGGGCAGAGGAGCTGGCTCATCAAGCCGAGTACCGCGAGCAATTTGATACAGTTGTTGCTCGCGCAGTTAGCTCACTCGATGTCTTGGTCGAATTGTGTCTCCCCTTAGTGAGGCCCGGAGGCAGATTCCTCGCCATGAAGGGAAAAGAAGATGAGTTGGAATTGGCTGCGAAGGCGATTCCGCTTCTAGGTGGCGGTCAAGCCACTGCGGACCATTATCTTCTCCCCGGCACAGAGATACAGCGTGCCATGGTAATCGTGCCTAAGCTAAAGTCTACTAAACAGCGATATCCTCGGCCTTTTGCAGCCATTAAAAAGTCCCCTTTATAAGCCGTTTTGTGCTAAAATATAAGAAGATCTTTTCGTCTTTTTTTTCGCTTTTTTTTAGTGAAAATGACTTTATAAGGAGGCCTAGATGGCACAAAAGGGAACAAATTCCTATTCAGATCGTGAAGCTTTAGTTGATGAAGCTTTTCAGAATCCTGATAACGAACCTATTGCGGTAGATATAGATCATGAGATGCGCCAATCGTTTATTGATTATGCCATGAGTGTAATCACAGATCGCGCGCTGCCTGATGTGCGCGACGGTCTAAAACCGGTACACAGACGTATTCTCTACTCGATGTATACACAGGGTTTCACCCATGACAAGCCTTACCGCAAATGTGCGACTACGGTCGGCGATGTTTTAGGCCGTTTCCACCCGCACGGTGACGCCTCCGTTTATGATGCTCTAGTACGTATGGCGCAAGATTTCTCCATGCGTCATCCTCTCGTGGATGGCCATGGTAACTTCGGTTCGCGCGATGGTGATCCCCCGGCAGCCTATCGTTATACAGAAGCCCGCATGACCCGTTTAGCGGGTGAAATGATGCAAGATATCAACAAAAATACTGTCGATTTCGTACCCAACTATGATGACAGGCTGGAGGAGCCGTCAGTCCTGCCGGCTGCTTTCCCTAACCTGCTCGTATCCGGTTCGACCGGTATTGCTGTTGGCATGACGACCAACATCGCCCCCCATAACCTGAGGGAAGTTGTTGCCGGTACAATTCATCTTATAGACAATCCGGAGGCCGATAGTGATGATCTCATGGAGTTCATCCCCGGACCGGACTTCCCCACCGGTGGCTTGATTATGGGCACTTCCGGTATTCGTTCAGCCTATCGCAGCGGACGCGGCAGGATCATAGTCCGCGGACATACCGAGATTGAAGAAGTGCGCGGCGGGCGTTATCGTATTTTGATTCGCAGCTTGCCCTATATGGTTAATAAGGCACGTCTGATTGAGCGTATCGCTGAGCTGGTCCGAGATAAGCGTATCGAAGGTATTTCCGACGTCAGAGACGAGTCTGATCGCCATGATCAGATCCGGGTGGTTGTGGAACTCAAACGTGACGCAACCCCGATGGTGGTGTTGAATCAGCTTTACCGTCACACGCAGCTGCAAGATACTTTCAGTGCCATCATGATTGCTTTGGTGGAAGAAAATGGTAAATATGTTCCTCGCTTACTGTCCCTCAAGGATATTCTGGAACATTTCATAACACATCAACGCTCGGTCATAAGTAGGCGGACGCAATTTGATCTAGAGAAGGCTGAAGCGCGCCGACACCTCGTTGAGGGACTACAGCTAGCTATCGATTATATAGATGAGGTTATTAAAATAATCCGGAGTTCCGATGATGAAGATCAGGCTAAACAACGATTGAGTGATCGTTTCGGCTTATCTGAGAAGCAGTCGCAGCATGTCGTTGACATGCGTTTGGGCCGTTTGTCCGGGCTGGAACGCGAAAAGCTAAATGCCGAGCATCGCGATCTTACAGAGAAAATCGACTACTTCAATCGTCTCTTAAGTGAAGACAGCTTAATGCGCCAGACCATGAAGGAAGAGCTGCAGAATATTTCAAACAAATATGGTGATGACCGCCGCAGTGAATTTGACCACAGTGCTGACTTTGATGTGGATGACGAATCTCTTATTGAGGATGATGATGCAGTTATCACTTTGAGTCATGCCGGCTATATCAAGCGGATGCCTTTGGATGAATATCGCTCACAGCGTCGTGGCGGCCGTGGCGTGACCGGCATGCAGACACGGGAAGGAGATGTGGTTAAGCAGATCCTTATTACTACAGCCCTCAAGACGATTCTCTTCTTTACTAATACCGGTCGGGTCTACAAGCTGAGATGCTTTCAGATTCCTGAATCAAAACGTCAAGCCCGTGGTATGCCGATAGTAAACCTTCTACAATTAGAACCGGAAGAGTCGGTTGTCGGGATGTTGGAAGTAGATCAGTTTGATGAGGATAGCTATTTGATTATGGCTACTCGCTTGGGTCAGATTAAGAGAACCTCCATGGCGGAATACTCCAACGTTCATAAGGGCGGCATTATTGCTATCGCACTCCGTGAAAATGACCAGCTGATCGGGGTTGATCTGGCGGATAACGGCTACGACATTGTTCTCATCAGCCGCAAAGGTATGGCGATACGCTTCCCGGAGGATGACGTTAGAGCGACCGGCCGCAATACTATGGGCGTCAGGGGTATGAATCTCGATGACGACGATGAGGTCATAAGGTCCATCTGCGCCAGTTGCGACGATTCAATTTTAGTCGTTTCGGAGAACGGTTTCGGCAAGCGTACAGCAATGGAACAATATCGTCCGCAAAAGCGCGGCGGCAAAGGCCTAATTACCTATAAGGTTACCCGCAGAACCGGTGAGTTAGTTGAGGCAGCCTTGGTCAACGATTATCAGGATATTCTCCTTGTTAATGACAAGGGCATAATAATCCGCATCGCTACAGACGAGATCCCTATCTTGGGACGTTCGACCTCGGGGGTGACCTTGATGCGTAGTAGTGATGGTAAGGTGGTCAGCATGGCCGTGGCCGATCATGAAAACGTGGAAGAAGAGACCGATGTCGGTCCGGATTCCATCTTGGAAGTTGACGACGTCGACGATGAACTAGGCGGAGAAGAGATCAACGTCAGTTTGGACCAAGAATAAAATCTTTAATTTTAGGAGCTGTCGTTGCTGGCAGCTCCTTTTGTAAAATGGAAAAAATGAGAGGGGATTTATATGCATAATATTTTTCACAACAAAGAAGAACAGTCAACTCTGGCTCAGCGCAAGCGTGCTGAAGTTCCTGTTGAAGAGACCTGGGATTTGACGACGATTTATGCTGATGACGCTGCCTGGGAGGAAGCCTTTAAGCATTTGAGCGGTCAAGAGGAAAGGGTTCTTTCCTACAGAGGAAGACTAAGCGAGTCAGGCGATACCCTGTATTCAGCCCTGATGATGATGGAAGAACTCGGCTGCGAAGTAGGCAAACTTGCGACGTATGCCTTCCGTGCCAGCGATGCCGATACGACAGATCAGGATGCTTTAGGGCGCAAGGCGAAATTGATGCAAGTTTTTGCCAGCCTGCAAGGTGCGATGGCTTATTTTGAACCGGAAGTGGCGAATCTTTCTGAAGAAACAGTCCGGAAATTCACGGAGGAAAACTCAAAACTAAAAGATTTCAAGCAATATTTTGCTGAGATGTGGCGCCAGAAAAAGCATCAGCTCTCAGAGAAGGAAGAAGTGCTCCTGGCCAAAGCTTCGCAGATTTTCAACGATCCGAATGAAACCTTCGACGTCCTTTCTGATACTGACATGACTTTCCGCCCGATTGAGGATGATAAAGGTCAGATGGTCGAGATGTCGCACGCTCGCTATGGTACCTATTTAGAGAGTCGTGATCGCAGAGTGCGTCAGGACGCCTTCCGCAGCATGTACGAAAGCTTCGGCCAATTCCGCAATACATGTGCTCAGACTTTGGCTAGCCAGATTCGTGTTAACAGCTACATTAAGGATGTACGCGGCTTCAGTAGTGGACGTGAAGCGGCCTTGTTCGAAAACAATATTCCGGAATCCGTCTACGACAGCCTGCTTGAAGCTGTCAACATCAAATTGCCGTTGCTGCACCGCTACGTGCGTTTGCGCAAAGAAGTTATGGCTTTGGATGAGATCCATTCTTACGATCTTTACGCACCCTTGGTCAAAGATGTCGACCTGAAATTCAGCTTCGAAGAAGCCGAAGACCTGATTCTCAAAGCATTGCAGCCCCTTGGGTCTGAGTACATAGCTGTTTTGGAAAAAGCTTTCTCCGAGCGCTGGATCGATTATGCCGACAATGCCGGCAAACGTTCCGGAGCATATTCGAGTGGCTCCTACAAGACCAATCCCTTTATCCTTATGAGCTGGCAGGGAACGCTAGACAACGTTTTTACCTTGGCACATGAACTCGGCCACAGCATACATTCATGGTTTACGCGCGACGCACAACCATATCAATATGGTGATTACTGCATTTTCTTGGCAGAAATTGCCTCGACTACTAATGAGAATTTGTTGACTGAGTATCTTTTGAAGACTGCTGAGGACGACAAGATGAAGGCTGCGGTTATCAACCATTACCTAGATGGTTTTAAAGGGACGGTCTTCCGCCAGACGCAATTCGCAGAATTTGAACATAAGATCCACCAGGCCGACGAGAGCGGAGTTCCCTTAACGGCAAGTTTCCTGACGGAGAGCTATGGTGATCTGAACCGCCATTATTACGGCGAGGATTTGACTTTTGACGAAGAAATAGCTTTGGAGTGGTCGCGCATTCCGCACTTCTATTACAATTATTACGTGTTCCAATATGCGACCGGCTTCTCTGCTGCCACAGCCTTTGCAGAGATGATCAAAGAAGAAGGTGAGCCGGCCGTTGAGCGTTATCTGAATTTCCTTAAAGCCGGGTCTTCCGATTGGCCCATAGAGGTCTTGCAAACTGCAGGGGTTGATATGACCAAGCCCGATCCCATCCTCAAGGCTCTCGATACCTTCGAAAAGTACCTGGATGAGTTCGAGCAAGTAATGCTCTAAAAGACTGAAAAATTTGTTTTGACCTGAAGGTTCGCAGTTAAGTCTGCGAACCTTTTTTTTCAGCAAAGTATGTAACTTAGGCGACATCCATTCTCGAAGAATCGTGTGATAATGATAATCCTTTCTCGCAGACGAACAATGTGACAACGTACGCATCTGCTTCAGGAAAGGTCAGTCGATCACCTTTTGGTATTTAATGAATATATTAGTACCTTATAAGGAAGCGTTTAGGACTCGACATACAAGCTTTAGGACGCGACTGAAACTAGGTATGAAATCAGGAAACTACACTCTTTTCTTGTGCACAATGCGAAAAACACGTATTTTCGAAAAAATCGTAAAAATTGAGTTGACAGATAGTTTTCTGCTTGGTATCCTAGCTAAGCGCCTTAAAAAAGAGGCGCCACGGATCTTGAAAATTGAACAGTGCAAACACAAAGACGGGTCCTGACAATTCTATGCAAATAGGGTTTGACGGAACGGACAATTAATTTAAGTAAAAGAGCCAAATGGCTCTCAGATAATATATTTGAGAGTTTGATCCTGGCTCAGGATGAACGCTGGCGGCGTGCTTAACACATG
>CAYFTG010000013.1:0-44363 GCA_964346175.1 uncultured Mageeibacillus sp. | reverse complement strand
CTGGCATTCGGCCGCGAGCAAACGGGAGAGGAGATTCGTGAAACTCGAGGCACTCTGACCTCTCCCGGTCAGGAGAGTCCTTGGCGCAATCGTCCTAAAGAAGAGAGTCTCGATCTCTTCCGCCGTATGAGAGCCGGCGAGTTCGGGGACGGTGCGATGACTCTCAGAGCTAAGATCGACATGAGTTCGGGCAATATGAATATGCGCGATCCGGTCATTTACCGCATCGCCCATCTGGAACATCACCGCACCGGAGACGATTGGTGCATTTATCCGATGTACGATTTCGCACATCCACTCAGCGATGCCTTGGAGCACATAACTCACTCTCTCTGCTCACTGGAATTTGAAGATCATCGTCCGCTCTATGATTGGTTCATCAATCATACTTCGGTACCATCCAAGCCGCGTCAGATTGAATTTGCTCGGCTCAACCTCAGTCATACCGTTATGAGCAAACGCAAATTGCGCCACTTGATTGAGAACGATGTTGTCGCAGCTTGGGACGATCCCAGACTGCCTACCCTCTGCGGTTTACGTCGCCGCGGCTATACCCCGCGTTCCATCAGAGATTTTTGCGAACGCATCGGAGTCTCTAAGGTCGACAGCGTCGTAGATGTGGCCTTCCTTGAGCACTGCTTACGTGAAGATTTGAACGAAAGAGCTCCACGTGCCATGGCTGTGCTGGATCCCTTACCTCTGACGATCACTAATTATCCCGAAGGCAAAACGGAAACTCTCATGATGAGTAATATTCCACGCAATCCTGAGGCCGGGCAGCACGAGATTACCTTCTCTCGTCACCTGTGGATTGAGCGCGATGACTTCCAGGAAGATCCACCCAAAAAGTACTTCCGCCTCTTCCCCGGCAACCATGTCCGTCTGGCAAATGCCTATATTGTCGAATGTACAGGTTTTAAAAAGGACGAGAACGGAAAAATAATCGAAGTTCTGGCTGAGTACAACCCGGATACAAAAGGCGGCACCGCACCCGAGGGTCAAAAAGTGCGCGGCACCATCCACTGGGTGGATCAAGCCACAGCCAAAGATGCTGAAATTCGTCTCTACAACAATCTCTTCACCGTAGAAGAGCCGGAAAAAGAAGCGGTTGACCATTTGGAATTGGTCAACCCCGATTCCCTGCAAGTACTCAGTGCCAAAGTTGAACCTTCACTCGCGGAAGAAGTTTCCCCTATAGGCTATCAGTTCATGCGCAACGGATACTTTATCCACGACATTAACGACTCTAAGCCTGAAGCTCTTGTTTTTAATCGCTCAGTGGCTTTGAAGGATTCCTACAAACCACCGCAAGTGTAAGTCTAGATTTGACGAAAAATAGAGCGGCAGGACGAGCCCGTCCCGCCGCTTTTTTATTGGAACGTATATTTGTCTATTACTGTGTTTTGTAGCGCTTTATCTTCCGAGAGGTATTCTTGGGGAACTCAGTGTCGCGGAGGATCACGTTGCGCACCCGCTTGTATTGAATTAGCTTAGCGTTGACATCATCTTTAATGTAGTCAACTATTTTAGCTTTAACTCTCTCATCCGTAAGAGGAAGATCTGCTAATTCAGGATCCTCGGCTATTGCTTCGGCATTGGGGAATACTTCTGCCGTAACGAGCTCTTCCCCGGTCGGATCTTCGACCCCATAGACAATCGCTTCTTGTACTAGGTCACTTTGATTGATCAGGTATTCGATTTCCTCCGGATAAATGTTCTTTCCGTTTTTGGTGACAATCAGGTTCGATTTTCTTCCGGTAATAATGACAAATTGCTCTTCGGTCATATAGCCGAGGTCGCCCGTATGATAATAGCCTTCTTCATCAATTGCCTCGGCATTTAATTCGGGAGCATTATAATAGCCGAGCATCACATTATCGCCCTTACCTATAATCTCGCCGATACCATCTTCATCCGGATCGATAATCTTTATATCTACTCCGGGAAGAGGAAGTCCGGCCGATTCATTGTTGTAATAAGTATCTCTATTCAAGGCGAGAATCGGGGCACATTCCGTTAAGCCGTAGCCTTGAATGGTGTGGAAGCCGAGTTCTTGCATCGAAGAGATCAGTTCCGGGCTAATGGCTGCCCCTCCGGCTATCATGAGATTTAGTTTGCCGCCAAAACCATCATGGATCTGTTTGAACAATTTCTTGCGCACGTCGATCTTCAGTTTTAGCAGGAAATTCGACAGCTTCTTGCCAAATTCAAGTTTCTTAGCAGTTTCCGGATCGGCGTTCACCTTACGATAAATGCCGCGGTGAAAAGCTTCAACCATTAAGGGCACAACCAGGATAATTGTCACACCCGCTTCTTTCATGTTATTCACGATATGGCGCAAGCCGTCACTAACTGCCACCGCACTGCCACGGTATAGTTGGCAAAGATAGCCACAGGTACATTCATAGGTGTGATGTAAAGGCAGCACTGAGAGGAAAGTATCTTTTTCATCAATATAGACCATGCTGCACATGCCCATGAGGTTGGTGCAGATGTTTTTGTGGCTCAACATGACTGCCTTTGATTTAGATGACGTTCCCGATGTAAAAAGCAGAACACTCATGGCCTCGCGATCAAGCGGCAGTTCATCATAGGCGCGATCTCCGGCTTCACGCAAACGCTGGCCTTCTTGCAAGATGTCCCAGAAGTAATGGGTATTGTCATCTTCATCCGCGGGCAAATCAAACTGAACGAAGCGCTCGACGCCGTCCATCTGTGGGCGCATCTCCTCTACTAGTTCCTTTTTGAAATTGGAATAAAGCAAGGTGTCCGCATTAGAACGCTGAACTAAACTCAAGAGCTCCGCGGCGGGTTGCTCCTTGTCCAGCGGGACGACAACGGCTAAACCATTAACGACCGCCAGGTAAGACACATACCACTCATACCTTGTTTCGGCAAAAATGGCCACACGACAGCCGGGTTTTACTCCCAGCTGCATCAGCCCGGTCGCAAAGGCACGCACGTCGCTGATGAATTGTCTAAATGAAATCTTCCCGTATGCTCGAGCCGGATCATGACGCAGCTGCTTCGCTTCTTCTGAGCGCGGCTCGATTTCTCTGAGAGCAATCGGGTCTTTCACCATGTAAGCTGTTTCATCAGCATAAAGCTCTTCGCTTTGCTGAATCATGTCACGAAGATCTTTAATTTCTCGCACGGGATAGAGAGGGGACTTATATAAATCTAAATTTTCCACGAACTTCATACATAACTCCTCGTTTTTGTTCCACGGTACTCATTTTAGTCAAAATATTATAAGTATGTTACTATATCAAATCAATCCGTTTCAAGTTTCAAAAGCCTAGGAGACACTGAGGGCAAAAGTGAGGTAGAAAGATACAGGGTCGTCGCAACTCTGATTAAGATAATTAAGTGCACTAATCTTACTTTCTGCGGAGAAAAGACATTTCACAATTTATGCTTGACAAGTTATTAGCTTCTGTTTAGACTATAGTTCGCTTGTTGAAATTTTCCATTTCACATCGCCGTGGGGGCGTAGCTCACTTGGGAGAGCGCTTGAATGGCATTCAAGAGGTAAGGAGTTCGATCCTCCTCGTCTCCACCAGCAAAAGGGCTTGCAGTTTAACCGCAAGCCCTTTATTTTATTAACTGAAATTAACTAATCGAAACTCAAAATTCAAACATGAAGCTTTCTTCGCATTAAAGCAAAAAAGTCAAGTGAATAATGCCGGACGCTTCTTGCCCCCCTAAGGAACAAAGACGCTACAAAAATAAAATATCCTGAAAGTACGTTTGAAACAGACACTACCACAAAACCTCCTTTTGAACTGATATTCCTTGCAACTGCAACAGCTTCTCAAATTCATGGGCCATAATCGGCTCTTCTTGATTGCTGGTGTAGGTTACGTACATATGCTCTGCTAAAGTAATTATAGCTGCACTAGTACAGGCTACCCTATCCGGTCCGATAATGGTTTCGACACGTTCGATCTGCTCCATCATCTCCGGAGGTGCTGTAAAGAGTCCCAAGTTCGTAAGTGTCGTTGTTTTCGACTTACTGCCCATCGCCTTGTACACAGATCTAATTACCAAGTTTTTTAGAGGCAAAGGTGCAAAACGCAATAAGCCTCTTTCATTGGCCACATTGGGGGCAATTGAAGCATAAAGCTTCTCGGGCACCAAGGCCTGCTTCATATATTCACGTACTGACAAAGCAATGTCTTCGAGTGATGTTGTTTCAAAAGGCGGCGCCAGTTCGGGACTAACAAACCAGGAACAATTTCGGAGACTCTGCGTCGGAAAGAAAGAGCGCATATTAACCGGAACTGAAACTCTCACAGGTAATGGTTTTCTCTTCTTATTCTTCAACTGTTCTTGGTAAGCAATATAGAGTTTTATCGCTACCAGATATTCAGTGATAGTTACACCGATCGCCTTGGCTTTAGCTTTGATTTGATCAACGGGCATCCGGTATGTGATCATATGACGCTCGCTTGATTTGCGTTTGTCGCCCGGCATTCTAAAGGCTTTGCTACTATACTCTCTGCGAGTTTTCTGCGGCAATGGCATCCTTTGGAAGGCATCTTCTGTCTCCCCACTATTAGGCTCTTCGCTCGGATCGAGCACGCCGCTATGGTAAGGAATGTCCGTGCCGCTCAGTCTCAGGTATTCGGCTACGAGAGTTTTTAAGAAAACCATCGAACCGGCACCATCTGTAATGGCATGGAAAAAATCGATGGAGATCCGTTGCTCCAGGTAACTTACCCGCAACAAATGCATATTCTTTTCTTGCCAAGGCAGATACTCGCAAGGTGCGCCCTCGTCTCGCTGAATTAGCAGACGCTTGGGATTTTTTTCCAAATAATACCAAAATAATCCCGTGCATAATTGAGTCTGCAAAATAGGGAAACGGGGAAAAACTGAATCTAGCGCCTCCTGTAAGATCTGAGGATCGATTTCGTTTTTCAGAATTATACTGACTCTAAAGACTGAATTCCATTTGGATGTAGTTATTGCAGGATATAACTTGCCTGCATTATCGAGACGATACCACTCTCTATGTCGAACAGCAGTTGGATAACTTGCTGATGTACTTGTCACTTATATAAAACCTCCACTCAATGCGCGGATGCGGCATTGGTCTTTTTAATTAATATTAAGAACGATAATAACATGAAGCTAGTCATGAATTGTGATGCTACAACAGTAGACTTGGCAAAATTTTATGACAAAAGAACTATATAAGGCAAATACTCTCCTAAAAGGTACGCTTCTATAATCAAATGATGCTTATAAATAGGGCTTTCCGGATCTTTTTCTACTCTGTAACGCACATTCTATGACGAGACTTAGGCTTAGTCGCAAAGCAAAACTAAGCCGCTGTGTTAGAATGGTTTTGTTATTTTTACTAGCTTGAAAGGAACTATTGATGGATCTGCAAGAACTTAGAATAGCGGCTCAGGACGGCGCTGAAGACAAAGAGCGAAAATCGCAAGGCGTTAGAGCTGCGATACTGGGGATAAGCCTCAATATTTTTCTTGCTATTTCTAAATTGCTTGCCGGATACCTCTCAGGAAGTGTTGCTATAAGTGCAGATGGCTGGAATAACGTTTCCGATGCTATTTCCTCAGTTGTTACCTTATTTTCTTTCGTCTATTCCAGCAAGCCTGCAGACAAAGAACACCCCTTTGGCCATGCGAGAGCCGAATATATAGCCTCTTCCATAATCGCACTTGGTATGTTGATAGTCGGCTTAAGTTTGGCACGTCAGTCCATAGAGCGAATTATTAATCCGGTAGATTTGAGCTTCGACCTCATTTCCTTCCTCTCCTTGGGTTTCTCCATTGCTGTGAAAGGATTTCTATTTTTCTTCTATCAGGCAAAGGCAAATCGTTTGAGCTCACCTGCTATGCGCGCAAGTGCAAAAGACAGCTTGGCTGACACTCTAGCCACTTTGGCAGTGTTATTTTCCACCATCGCTTTTTCCCTCTGGAGACTTAATCTTGACGGGCTTGCAGGCTTAGTGGTAAGTATATTCATCCTGTGGTCAGCCATTGATATCATTCGTAACATGATCAACCGGCTGATAGGATCTCCGCCCTCCAATGAACTGGAAAATCATATTATCGACGAGATAATGGAATCTGATCCGCGCATCATCGGCGTGCATGACCTTTTGGTTCACGATTATGGACCGGGCAATATGCATGCATCAGCCCATGTCGAAATCGACAGCAAAATTAGTTTCATTGCCGCACACCTCTTACTTGATCGCATTGAGCGTCGTTTTTACGACGAATACGGTTTGGAACTAGTGTTGCACGCTGATCCGACAAGTTTGAAAGATCCGCTAAGTAAAGAGTTAGAAGAGCTCCTGCATAAGGCTGCTCACAGTATCGATGAGAAAGTAGACGTGCACGATCTGCAACAGTTTGAAACAGTGAGTGAATCCATTCTAGCCTTCGACGTTTCCCTTCCGGATGAGATAGAGATTGACGATGATGAGGTGCGGAAAACTTTCCGGGACTCTATTGCCCACGCACATCCTGATCTACAGCTGATCATTTCAGTGGAGCGAGCGTATCAGACGAGCAGTACTGAGCAAATTCCGGAAGGCGTTATCAAAGAAAAGTAATTTTTCAAGTTCATTTCTTGTCAATATTCAAGTGTTTTAATTGTATATCAACGATACTTTTGTTAAGCTTATGCAGAGGGGTAAGTTACATATATTTCTTTCATGAAAAGTGAGGTATTTGTGTGAAACGACTAATGTCAGGGAATGAAGCAGTAGCCCGCGGTCTTTATGAAGCCGGAGTTAAAGTAGCCAGCGCATATCCGGGTACTCCTAGCACAGAGATTCTAGAGAATTTAAATCAATATGAGGGTGTCTATTCCGAATGGGCACCGAACGAAAAGGTTGCAACTGAGGTTGCCTACGGCGCTTCCATTGCAGGTGTCCGCTCGGTAGCGGTGATGAAACACGTTGGTATCAATGTCGCTGCCGATCCTATCTTTAACGCTGTCTACGACGGAGTGGGTCGGGGTTTTGTCATCATCTCTGCGGACGATCCCAGCATGCACTCTTCGCAGAACGAACAGGACAACCGTCATTATGCGCGTGCTGCCAAAATGCCGATGTTTGAGCCGTCAGATAGCCAGGAATGTCTCGACATGATTCGGGAGGCATATGAGCTCTCTGAGCGCTTCGACACGCCGGTGTTCTTCCGCATGACCACTCGAGTCTGCCATTCTAAGAGCCTAGTTGAACTTGGGGCAGCTCAAGAGATTGAGCATTTAGCCTACAAGAAAAATCCTGCGAAGTTTATCAGCTCTCCTGCTAACGCTAGAGCGCATAGGCCGATCTTGGAACAAAGAATGTGCGATTTAGCCGAATACAGTGATACTAGTGACTTCAATAAGCTGGAAATCAATAAGACTGAATACGGCGTAATCGCCTCCGGCATCTCGGTGCAATTCGCGCGTGAGGTTTTCCCTGCTGATTATTCCTTTTTGACTTTAGGCTTCACCTATCCCCTGCCGGCAAATTTGATTCGCAAATTTGCCGAGGTGGTCGATGAGATATATGTCCTGGAGGAGCTGGATCCTTTCCTGGAAGAGCAAATTAAAGCTTTGGGCATCAAAGTGCACGGCAAGGAGATTTTCCCGGAGATGTTCGAACTCAATCCTGTTATTGTGCGCGATAGTCTTAGTGGCGAAAAAAGCGAGCCCGTGGAACTGGATGTGACTCCCGTGGCTCGTCCACCCTCCCTGTGCCCCGGCTGCCCTCACCGCGGTTTTTTCTACACCATTCGCAAGCAAAAAAAGGCCATCATCGCCGGCGATATCGGCTGCTACACATTGGGAGGTTCAGCTCCTCTGAGCGCCATTGATTCGGTCATTTGTATGGGAGCTGGCTTCTCCGCAGCGATGGGTATGGCCAAAGCCTTTGAGGTCAGCGGTGAAGACAAAGTCATCTTTGGTGTGCTGGGAGATTCGACCTTCTTTCATAGCGGCATTACCGGCGCTATAGAAATACTCTATAATCGCGGCCGCGTGATCCCGGTGGTCCTAGATAACAGCACTACCAGCATGACCGGGCAGCAAGATAATCCGGGCACCGGCAAGACACTTTCCGGTGAAATCGCCGAGAAGGTTTCGATTGAAGCTATCTTCAAAGCCATCGGTTACAGCAAGATTATCAATGTGGACCCGCAAGATCTCACGGCTATGGAAGCTGCCGTTGAGGAGGCGATGCAAGCGGAAGTGCCTTGTGCCATGATCGTCAAGCGCCCCTGCGTACTGATAAAAGATATCGAACATGATTTCAAGCTTTGTGCTGTCGATCGCGACAAATGCACCTCTTGCAGGCGCTGTCTCCGTGTAGGTTGTTCAGCTATTTATTATGTCGATAATAAATCCTATATCGACCCAAGCTTGTGCGTCGGCTGTACTGTCTGTCTGCAAGTCTGCAATTTCGATGCTATACACATAGTTGAGTAAAGCCGTATGATTCAGAAGGAAGAAGAAAGTAGGTTGTCTGATGAGTGAAACAGTGAAAAGTATAGTCTTGATCGGCGTTGGTGGCCAAGGTACGATCTTGTTCAGCAATGTCCTAACTACAGCTCTGGTTGCCGCAGGCTACGATGTGAAAATGAGTGAGGTCCATGGCATGGCACAACGAGGTGGCAGCGTGTCGACGCAAATACGCTATGGCAAAAAAGTATATTCACCCTTAATCGGTATCGGAGAGGCGGACATCCTGCTGGCTTTCGAACGCATGGAAGCCGTACGGGGTGCAGAATATTTGAAGGAGGGCGCTCTAGTAATCGTCAACGATTACGCCATCATGCCTCCTCCGGTCGCTTCAGGCAAAGAAGTGTATCCGGACAATTGTATCGAGGCTCTAGAAGCGAAGTTCAAAGTTACATCCTTTAATGCGGCCGCAGTTGCCGAAGAGCTAGGCAATACACGAGTAATGAACATCGTCATGCTGGGAGCAATGGCTGAGTTATTACAGCTAGAGGAACTAGACTGGGAAGCTGCTCTCAGAGAAAATATTCCCGAGCGTTTCCTAGCGCTAAACCAAGAGGCCTTTCAACGCGGTCGTGAATTAGCTCGAACTAAGGAGGAAGTCCATGCGTCCTAATCTACCTTTTACTCTAAATCAAGAGTCACTCCATTACGGTCAGCAACGCTCGGCTATTCGCGAACTCTTTGACTATGGACAGATCAAGGCCAAAGAAATCGGAGCGGAAAACATATTTGACTTCAGTATCGGCAACCCGAGCATACCTCCCCCGGCAGAGGTGCAAGCCGCTTTTCTCGAGCTATTGCAAGAGCGGGACCCGCAAGCACTGCACAGCTATACCAGCAGCGCAGGCGATATGACGGTGCGCCAAAGCATCGCAGATTCACTCAACAGGCGCTACAAGACCAATTATGCGGGCAGCAACATTTTCATGACCTGCGGCGCCGCAGCAGCCTTATCCACTAGCTTTAGAGCTCTAGTAGAAGAAGGCGAAACAAACGAGTTTATAGTTTTGGCTCCTTATTTCCCTGAATACAAACCATTCATCGAGGGCCAAAACGGTACGATGCGTGTAATCCCTGCCTCTCCTCCCTCATTCGGCATCGACTTGGACGCGATTGAGCAACGCATCAGCCCCGATACCAGAGCGATCATCATCAACTCACCTAATAATCCCAGCGGCAAATTATATAGCGAGCAGGAATTGGAAGAACTCGCCTCTCTCTTACGGAAAAAGTCGAGAGAATACAGGCGACCCATCTTCATTGTGTCTGATGAACCTTATCGCGAACTCGTCTACGATGGCAAGGTAGCACCACATATTCCGGCCATCTATGAGTATACGGTCATGACCTATTCCTACAGCAAATCCTTGTCTATCCCGGGGGACCGTATCGGCTATGCTCTGGTACCACCCACTTTCGAAGGCCATGAATTGCTCTTCGCTGCGATCGGCGGTGCTGCACGCGCCATGGGCTACGTCTGCGCTCCGAGTCTGTTGCAGCACATGATCGGACTAACAGTAGATGTTAAAACGGATACGGATACCTACGATAGCAACCGCAAGCTTCTCTATAACGGCCTGAGCGAAATCGGTTACGAGGTACTCTTGCCTGAGGGCGCGTTCTATCTATTTATGAAAGTACCCGGCGACGACGCTCCGGCCTTCTCTGACTTCTTGCGCGATGAATATAATGTGCTGGCAGTCCCGTCTGACAGCTTCGGCTGTGAAGGTTACATGCGAGTCTCCTATTGTGTGGCAAAGAAAACCATCGAGAACGGTTTAAGCAGATTTAAAGATGCTTACGAAAAATATAGATAGTCGCAGTAATAAGTAGCCCCGACAGTAAGTGCCGGGGCATAGTTGTTTATACAGGGTTGTTTTGCCGTAGGAAATTATCCTTCAGCTTCCAGAGCTTCTCCGACAAGTCGACATAATAGGTTTGGGGTTTTTCAAAGCGTTTGACAGTATCCCACAGCGTTTCTTGCTGCTCTAAGCAGAAAGTTCGGATTTCTTCGACGCTCTTTTTCTTATAGACTGACTTGCCTCGCACAAAAACCGGCTTGAGTAAGGCTTCGGCGCGGAAATCAGGCAAAGTCTTCCTTTTCCATGTATGGTAAGGATCGAAAATAGTCAAAGGTCTGCTGTCGTCTATGACTTCGTCCGCTAAGGTAATCAGATCCGCCTCCGCCTTGCCCGTAGCTCGGTCAAAGAGACGGTAGACTTGTTTGTCGCCGGGGTTGGTCACCTTCTCCGGATTATCGGAAAATTTCATCTTCGGTTCCAAGTGGCCATCCTCTTCCACCGCGGCTAATTTGTAGACACCGCCGAAAACAGGATCTGAGCGCGAGGTAATCAGTCGCTCACCGACACCGAAATTATCAATTCTCGCCCCTTGATGCAGAAGCTCTCTAATCAGATATTCATCCACTGAATTGCTGACGGTAATACCGCAATCGTGCAGGCCGGCATCATCCAGCATTTTTCTGGCATTTATACTGAGATAAGTTAGGTCACCTGAATCGATTCTGATTGCCTTGAGACGCTTGCCCAGAGGTTCTAAGACATCTTTAGCAACACGAATAGCATTGGGTACACCGCTACGCAAGGTGTTGTAGGTATCTACTAAGAGCTGAGCATCATCGGGAAAAGCTTCCGCATATGCTACGAAGGCTTCATATTCCGTTGGAAAAGCCTGCACCCAACTATGCGCCATAGTCCCCATGACCGGGATATCAAAATATTCACCCGCAATCGTGCAAGAAGTTCCGCTTACACCGCCAATATAGGCAGCACGAGCACCTAACACAGCTGCATCGATCCCCTGAGCGCGACGGGCACCGAACTCCATAACCGTCCTCTCACCTGCCGCTCGCACAATGCGAGAAGCCTTGGTAGAGATCAAACTTTGGTGGTTTAGGACCAGCAAAATCATGGTCTCGATCAATTGTGCTTGCATGATCGGACCCTTAACTTTCAGAATCGGTTCTCCGGGGAAAATTGGCAGTCCTTCGTTTACAGCCCAGACATCGCAGCTGAATTCGAAATCACGCAAATAATCAATAAATTCCTGATCAAAGACCTTAAGACTCTCCAAGTAGGCGAGGTCTGCATCATTAAATTCCAGGCTTTTTAAATGATCTACGAGCTGTTCCAGACCGGCCATAATGGCAAAGCCACCATTCTCCGGTACTGTACGGAAAAACATGTCAAAAACAGCTTCCGTATCTTGCATACCGCTCTTGAGATAACCATTTGCCATGGTAAATTCATAGAAGTCGGTTAACATCGTCATATTGTGACGATTAGTCCATTTCAATTCCATCAACCCCTTCTTTCCAGCCGTTCTTACGGTTTTTTAGCTAATCCTTAGTTCGACTTTACTATCACTTATCTTCGTTTGCAAATATACTTAAGACTCGTAATCTTTGCACTCAGTCTTCTGCTTGCCAGTCGCAGTACTGCCAGCGATCACAGCCAAATAATTCCTCTTTATAAAAAACCCGCTCCAGGGTCAAACCTGAAGCAGACAGCGTCGGTCCCATTACCTTGCGCTCCCTGGTCTGCAACATCTCCGGAATATCCGCAGCTGCAATTTTCCCCAAGCCCACATAGAGGAGCGTGCCGGCCAGAATCCTCACCATATGATAGAGAAAGCCATCGCCAATCACACGCAAATGGAGAAAGGGACCGGCCTCTTCCAGAAGCAGAGAATAGAGCGTGCGACGGGGTCTGGGGGAAGGGCTGCCCTGATCCATCAGTGCAGTGAAATCGTGTTCGCCCAGAAAGGACTCAGCCGCTGCTTGCATTGCTTGGATGTCGAGTTTTTGCGGGACGTGATGGGATTGGAAGCGCTCAATGACAGGACGCGTCTTACTCCGATAAAAGGAGTAGGTGTATTCCTTACCCAGTGCATCGAAACGGGGATCAAATTCATCGGTGACGATCCTGGCTTCCCGCACCGCAACTCCCGGAGAAAGTTTTGTATTCCAGGCCAAGGGTATCCGCTCCACAGGAATGCTGCTTGCTGTGCGAAAGGATGAAATGTGCCTCCGGGCCGAGACTCCGGAATCAGTCCTACTACTACCTATGAGGACAATCCGCTCAGAGCTAAGTTCAAACCAAGCGTCTTCCAGCTCGGCCTGTACTGCATGTGCATTCTCTTGACGTTGCCAACCGCAGAAATCTACACCCAGGTATTCACAAGAGATGGCTATATGGAGATGCTCGGTTTTTTTCATCATCATATTCTAAACCAGCTTAAGCTCGGTAAATGTGGTTGGACCACAATTACCAGCACAAGTAAGACAACGATCACAGCCAGTAATGAATACTCACGCCAGCCGAGGCGAGTGGCGCTCTTGCGAGTCCTGCCCGCTTCACCCTGATAACAGCGCGCCTCCATCGCGGTAGCCAGATCCTCTGCCCGGCGAAAGCTGGAGATGAAAAGCGGCACCAGGATACTCACCATGCCGCGGATTTTGGAAACAAAATTTCCTGTATCGTAGGAGGCTCCGCGCGAAGATTGTGCTTTCATCAGTTTGTTTGCTTCTTCGAGCAGTGTCGGTACAAAACGTAGGGCAATTGACATCATCATGGCGAATTCATGTACCGGAAAGCGCAGATAGCGCAACGGAGAAAGCAAACGCTCGACCCCGTCCGCCAAGGCGGTCGGTGGAGTTGTTAAAGTCATAAATAAGGAAGTATTTATGACTAGCAAAGTTATTCTGAGAGCTGTTAACGCCCCAGTAACAATGCCTTCCAGGCTGATATTAAAAACCCAAAATGACACGATTGCCTCGCCTTGTCCACTCAAGACGTGAATGAGGAAGGCGAAGATAATGATGAATAAAATGGGACGAACGCTTTTTATGACTAGGCTGAAAGGCAGCTTAGAGAGTTTAATCAAGAGCAGGGTCAGGAGCGTCATGAGCAGGAGGATATAGGGATGCTGGGACATCAGGACGACGACCATCATGGCGATGGCTGCGACTAATTTTACACTACTGTTTAGGTGGTGCAAGAGTGAGTCAGCGGCGAAGGTTCTACCAAGAAGTGAGATACTGGACATTATCTTCCACCTTCCGGTAGGCTATCCAAATAAGCAGTCAAAACAGCATAGAGCCCTTCTTCGGACGAATAGGCGTTTGTCAGAAGCTCGGGATAATCCGCTTTCAGGATATTTAAGAACTCTACTGTAGCCGGCAGGCTTAAGCTGGCTTGGCTAAGCAGTTCCTCGTTGGAGAAGATTTCTTCCGGTGAAGCGAAGGCGAGTACTTTGCCCTCACTCATTATCAGTAAGCGGTCCGCGGTGCGTGCTACCGCCTCCATATCGTGTGAGATTAAGACGATTGTTTTCCCATCTTCTGAAAATTCTCTTAAATCTCGGAGGATGCCTTCGCGGCCTTCCGGGTCGAGACCGGCACTCGGCTCGTCCATAATCAGAATTTCAGGATCTAAAGCTAAAACACCCGCAATAGCCACTCGTCTCTGTTCACCGCCGGACAGCTCAAACGGAGAGCGCTCCATGAGGTGAGAGACCCCGCTGATTTCTGCGGCGCGCTCCACGTTAGTCACCAGATCCTCGTGTGAGAATTTCAACTCTTTCGGGCCGAAAGCGATGTCGAGCGCGACGGTCTCCTCGAAAAGCTGGTCTTCGGGATACTGGAACAGCAGCCCCACCAGACGCCTGATCTGCCGAACATTTTTCTTCTCAGACAAATCTAAGGACAATACTAAAACTTTACCTTTTTGCTCGGGTCGGATCAGTCCATTAAGATGTTGTGCCAAAGTAGATTTTCCGGAGCCCGTGGCGCCGACAATTCCCAGGATTTCTCCTCGACTGCTGTCCATCGTCACATTGTGCAAAGCAGTTACCTTCTGTAGCGGGTTATCGTCATAGGTAAAGGAAAGATCATTAATCTGTACAACAGTCCCTTTTTCGTCCGGACGTCGCCGCTGCCCCGCCTTAATCCGTCGTTCCAAGCGCTGTTGCTCATCGAGTAAAATGTCTGTAGAAAACTCTTGCTCCCTAGCTTCCTCAAGTACATCTCTGACATGCCCGGCAGCCTCTTTTACATCTATGATGGCGTCGGGCTCGATCTCATTACAAAAAATCCTCTTAATGTTTTGGGTAATCTCGATAAAAGGGGGAACATCAAGTTTCAGCTCGCGCAACTCGTGCGGCCGGCTGAATATCTCCTGGGGCGTGCCACTTCTGACGATGCTGCCTTCAGATAAGAGCAAAATATAATCAGCTGCTAAGGCTTCTTCCATATAATGCGTAATCTGAACAATGGAAAGGCCTTCCTCTTCACGCAATCTGATGATCAGCTGCATCAATTCAGCCCGTGAGACAGGATCGAGCATTGACGTCGCTTCGTCTAGGATTATGCAAGAAGGTTGCATCGCCAAGACACCTGCAATAGCCAGTTTTTGTTTCTGCCCTCCCGATAGCTCATGTGGAGCTCGATCACGCAGATCAGACAGCCCGGTCAAGCCCAGGGCTTCGTCGACACGTCGATCAATTTCTTCTCTTGCCACACCGAAATTGGACGGGCCAAAAGCTACATCCAAAGCGACTGAGGATTCAATGATCTGATTGTCGGGATTTTGGAAGACCATGCCACACTGACGACGGATCTCATAGATCAGATTGTCGTCTGTAGTATCGTGACCGGCAACAGTAACTGTACCTTGGTCAGGCAAAAGTAAGCCATTCATGAGTCGGGCTATGGTTGACTTGCCGGAACCGTTGGCTCCGAGAATGGCTAAATGTTGACCTCGAGGCAGTGAAAATGATACGTCATTGACAGTAGGCTCGCTATCAACGTCCGTATCATAATAAAAAGAAACGCGATCAAATTCTAAGATCGGGTCCATGAACAAATGCTTTCTAGAAAAGAGGCCGCGTTAGTCACACAGCCTCTTTAACATTTTAAACAAGTTCCAACAAGACCATCGGTGCGGCATCTCCGCGCCTCGGTCCAATCTTTGTCATTCGCGTATAGCCGCCGGGTTTGCCTTCATAGCGCGGGGCTACATTGCTGAAAAGATAATTTACGGGCTTAATACGTTCGCCCTCACTGTTGTACGTATCTTCCAAAATAGTAAGCAATTTCCTACGAGCTGCCAGACGTGAAGGTAAGTCTACTTCAACTTCTTTAGTCGTCATTTCACGATCAACTACATCGTAAACGCGATCGTTTTTCGATGTTGCAGTCTGCAAAATCTTGCGACCTTTACCGTCCAGTTTAGCCGCTGACACTGTAACTGTCTTGACTGTAAAGTTAGTGTACTCTTTGACAGCTAAGGTAATAGCTTTTTCGGCCAGTTTACGAACTTCTTTGGCCTTTGCTTCCGTTGTCTTAACTTTGCCATTCACTATCAATGAGGTTACCAATCCACGCAAAAGTGCTTTACGCTGACTGGAAGTGCGGCCAAGTTTTCTATATCCAGGCATAATCATACCCTCCTGTTTGTTAAGTAATTATTTTATCTAAGCTCCAGGCCAATACTCGCAAGCTTTTCATCTACTTCTTCCATGGACTTCTTGCCCAGGTTGCGGACTTTCATCATGTCCTCTCTGCTTCGAGCAATCATATCAGCCACAGTATTCATATTGGCACGTTTCAGACAATTATACGTACGCACTGAGAAGTTGAGATCTTCAATCGGGATCATGTAATCTTCTTCGACGCTGTCCTCAATTGCCGCTTCCTCTACTCTGTCATCAGCGACCACTTCAGCGTCGGAGATGGAAGAGAAAAGATTCAGATGTTCAGTCAGAATCTTCGAAGCCTGTGACAGAGCTTCATTGGCTTTGATCGACCCGTCCGTCCACACCTCAAGTGTCAATTTGTCATAGTCAGTTACCTGTCCGACACGAGTGTCTGTGACTGAATACTTGACCTTATTGACCGGTGTGAATATTGAGTCAACCGGAATCACGCCAATTGGTGAGTTATCGATCTTATTATCTTCTGCACTCCTGTAGCCAATGCCGTTATTAAACGTCAGTTCCATAAACAAACGTCCTTCACCATTGAGGTTGGCAATGACCAGATCAGGGTTTACTATCTCGACTTCATCGTCGCGGATAATGTCACCGGCAGTCACCGGCCCGGAGAAGCCTTCTTCTGTGCTGATATATACCGTCTTCGGTCCGTCCACACGCATTCTGGCGCGGATTTCTTTTACGTTGAGGATAATCTCTGTGACATCTTCAATCACGCCCGGAATGGTGGAGAACTCTTGGTAGACATTTTCTATGCGAATTGCGGTAACAGCTGAACCTTGCAGTGATGACAAAAGCACACGCCTCAGGGCGTTCCCTAAGGTCGTGCCGTAACCGCGTTCCAGCGGCTCCGCAACAAAGAGGCCATAGGAACCATCTTCCGAATGCTTTTTATATTCAACGATTGTATTTCTTGCTTCGATCATGGAAAGCCTCCTGTAATCTAAACTAATTATCTGGAGTAGAGCTCAACGATTAATGTTTCTTCTACATCCACGTCTATCTCATCACGCTCAGGTACTCGCATAACGCTGCCCTTGAGGTTGCCGGGATCTGCACTGAGCCAGTCAGGAACGATAACGTTAGGCAGTTCCTGGAAGGGCTGAAGTGAACGAGAGTTTTCACGTACTGAAATCTCATCACCGGGTGATACTGTCATTGAAGGAATACTTGCACGTCTGCCATTCAGGTTAAAGTGACCGTGATTGACAAGCTGGCGAGCATGAGCGCGAGTGCTGGCGAAACCTAAACGGTACACAACATTGTCCAGTCTCAGCTCAAGTAGTTTCATCAGGTTTTCACCGCTCTTGCCGGGCATTTTTGCTGCACGGCCAAAAGTACTACGGAATTGCTTTTCCATGACACCATAAACGAATTTAGCTTTCTGTTTCGCTTTCAGCTGTCTTCCGTACTCGCTCTCTTTACGGCGAGATCTACGGGGATTGCGTTTTGATTTCTTATTAATGCCCAATGTCTGGGGCGCAAGTTCAAGCGTACGACAACGCTTCAAAATTGGTGATCTATCTCTTGCCATAATATACCCCTCTAGCCTCTTCTTCTCTTGGGCGGTCTGCAACCGTTGTGCGGAATCGGTGTAACGTCTTTAATCATGGTTACATTCAAGCCGCCTGTGGCCAGTGCCCTGATAGCGGACTCACGTCCTGATCCGGGACCGCGCACATATACGTCTACGTCCTGCATGCCGTGTTCAACAGCTTTGCGTGCAGCGGCTTCGCCTGCTAACTGAGCAGCGAAGGGTGTGCCCTTACGTGAGCCTTTCATGCCCTGAGCACCTGCACTGGACCAGGAAATAACATTTCCTTGTAAGTCCGCTATCGTCACAATCGTATTATTGAAGGACGAATGAATATGCGCAGCGCCGTGTAGAACGTTCTTGCGATCGCGGCGTCTGGTTCTTGTAGTTCTTTTTGCTTTAGCCATTTATCTCGTCCTCCTTATCTCTTTTTCGCCATTCTGCGTCTGCTTCCCTTGCGGGTACGAGCGTTGGTCTTTGTGCGTTGTCCGCGAACCGGCAAATTCATGCGATGACGGCGTCCTCTATAGGAACCAATTTCCGTCAAGCGCTTGATATTCATTGCGGTGCTGCGACGCAAATCGCCCTCAACCTCATAATCACTATCAATAGTTTCTCTGATGCGGGTGATCTCACTGTCGCTCAGATCCTTAACTCTTGTGTTAGGATCAACTTCTGCTTTAGCGAGAATCTCATTCGATCGTGTCCTGCCAATTCCATAAATGGAAGTCAGGCCGATCTCTACGCGTTTTTCATTGGGTAAATCTACCCCGGCAATACGTGCCATTCGATACCTCCATGCTTTCGAATGTTTTTTATCGCTTAAACACGAATTTGGATTTCGACAGTTTACTGTCGCAGCCGCATCCGTCGTCGTGTCGTCTCAAAATAAATAACTGTCTATAATAACAGGAACTAGCCCTGTCGTTGCTTATGCTTAGGATCAGAACAAATTACCATCACACGGCCACGTCTCTTTACGACACGGCATTTTTCGCATATTGGTTTTACTGAAGGTCTTACTTTCATAATGTTCTCCTTTCGCGTACCGCACAAACGGCACACCGAAAAATTTTATCACATTTAACCGTGTATGACAAGGTTCACGGTTTGTATATTACGTCTATTTTGATCGCCAAATGATACGCCCACGGGTAAGATCATAAGGAGATAATTCTACCGTTACATGATCGCCGGTTAGAATCTTAATATAATTCTTTCTCAGCTTCCCGGAGATGTGTGCTATCACTTCATGCCCATTTTCCAGTTCAACACGGAAAACAGCATTTGGCATTGTTTCTGTAACTACGCCTTTAACTTCAATTGCTTCTTCTTTAGCCATCATCATCCTTTCTAAGTAGAATAAAAATTGCAAATCAATTCTTATTGTCAGTCGCTTGCTTTAGCAGTCGTCTAATATAAATATCTTTTTCGCGGTCCGGGCTCAGGGCGTCCAGATCTTCCCAAAGCTGCTTCTTCTCAATCAGATCGGCACGGTGTCGCAAGTGTTTAAGGTTCTTTGCTTTCGTTTTAGCGAAGGGGCGATATGCTCCATCACTGAGAACTACTTGCTCTTTATCTTGCCTCAGGACGAGATAGATACGTCCCCGATCATGACCATGAGTAACTTGAACCGCGCTACCTACTCTAATTTTCCTTTGCTGCTGCGGGCAGCGTGCCTGTTTCATGCTGTAAGAATAATCGGTCCTTGCTCTGTAATGGCAAAAGTGTTCTCATAGTGCGAGGCCGCTTTTCCATCACGAGTCACAAAGGTCCAGCCATCCTGTTCCAATTGTACTCTCGGTGAGCCCAAGGTAATCATCGGTTCAAGTGCCAGAGTCATGCCTGCTGCCAGGCGGACTCCGCGTCCTTTTCTGCCGAAGTTCGGGAGACTGGGATCTTCGTGCAAGTCATAACCGACGCCGTGGCCGGTCAAAACTTCGATCACACCAAAGCCGAACGGTTTGACATGTGCTTCAACCGCATGCGAAATATCGCCGATGCGATTGCCGATTTTCGCCTGTTCAAAGCCCTTCCAAAAAGACTTTTCGGTCTCTTCTACTAACTTGCGGATCTCGGGGTCAACCTCACCTATTAAGTAGGTGCGAGCCGCGTCTCCATGCATCTCATCGAGATATGCTCCGACATCGACAGATACTATCATGCCGTCTTCCAGGAAGCGCTCCCGTGAGGGGATGCCGTGCACTACTTCGGAATCTATTGAGATACAAGTAGCTGCAGGAAAAGACGAAAACTCTCCGGGATAATCCAGAAATGAAGGAATGGCACCGTGTCTTTCAATCTCTTCGTGTGCGACACGATCGATCTCGTACGTTGTCACGCCGGGTTGCATCAGAGGAGCTATCTTTTCGAAGACGGCTGCGACGACCGCGCCGGCACGACGCATTCGATCAATTTCTTCCGGAGACTTAAGCCTAATCATTATTTTATTCCTTTGTTAGCAGAGCAAGAAATTCTTGAGCGCGTTCCTCGGTCTGCGGGCCGAAATTTGTATAGCGCTGGAGCAGTCCCGCTTCTTCATAATATTCCAACAAAGGAGCAGTCTGCTTCTTGTACGCTTCCAAACGAGTACGGAAAACCTCTTCAGTGTCGTCCTTGCGTTGGACCAATTTGCTACCACATCTATCGCAGATACCTTCCACTTTCGGGGGCATCGTTTGCAGATTGTAGGTGGCACCACAATTGGGACATACAATACGGCTTGTAATGCGACGAACCAGTTCGTCTTCGGGTACATCCAGATAAACAACCTTGGTCAGGCTGATCTCATTTTTCTCCAGAATTTCATCTAGTGATTGCGCCTGCGCCAAATTTCGCGGGTAGCCATCCAGAATAACACCTTCTACTTCGCCCAACTTCTTATCTACTAGGGCCAGAATCAGTTCGTCAGGAACTAACTCGCCGGCTTCCATATAGGTTTTAGCCTTTTGGCCCAGTTCCGAACCTTCAGCCACCTCTTGGCGCAGAAGGTCTCCTGTTGAGAGGTGCGACAGGTTGAGGCGCCGGGACACGATACCGGACCATGTCCCTTTGCCACTTCCTGGCGCTCCGAGAAAAACAAATCGATAAATCATACTAATCCAAGAACCCTTTGTAATGACGCATCAGCAACTGCGCTTCCATTTGATTGACTATGTCCATAGACACACCAACCAAGATGATTACTGCAGTACCGCCGAACCAGATACCTTGTGTGTTTGTGATCAAACCCATTACTGACGGCAAGAGCACAATAACCATGAGGAACAAGGCTTCAAACCAGTTGAGTCTCCGTGCTGTTCGGCCAATGAACTCGGAAGTCGGACGGCCCGGACGGATGCCCAGTATATAGCCGCCATTCTTCTGTAAGTTATTGGCGATATCGATCGGATTAAAGCTGATCGTGGAGTAGAAAAACACAAACACCAAAATCAGTATGGCATAAAACACGTAGTACAGAGGGTTCTGATCCAAGGTCAAAAACCAGGAGGCAATTCTGCCTGTAGATCCGGTTAGCGAGGCTATCGTTGGTCCCACCATCAGGAGAGACATTGCGAAGATAACCGGCAAAACACCGGACTGGTTGACCTTAATCGGCAAGTACGTTCCCTGCCCTCCATAAACTTTCCGACCTACAACACGCTTAGCGTACTGTATAGGGATCCTGCGTTCAGCGCTCTGGACGAAGACGACCAAGGTAATGATCGCAACGAAGAACGCCACAACGACAATTACTCCCAATAATGCCAGTAAAAAGCTGCCACCTAGAATTCGCCAGCCCTGGAAATAGGAGAATAGTAGCGGTATATATGAGGGCAAGCGACTTACGATACCTGTAAAGATGATCAGAGAAATACCGTTTCCGATTCCCTTTTCATCAATCATTTCACCCAACCACATGACGAACATAGCGCCGGCTGTGAAACTCAAAACAACAATCAGTAAAGAAAGGAAGCGCGGCATATTGGCACTAGTGGCTTCCTGGGTTAACAGGGCATAGGATACGGACATTACGAGAGCAATGCCCAATGTTACCAGACGAGTAATCTTCTGGATCTTCTTCTGTCCTGCATCGCCTTCCTTCTGCAAGCGTTCCAAAGCCGGAATAGCAAAGGTCAGCAACTGCATGATGATTGATGCGTTGATATAAGGTGATATACCGAGTGCGAGTATCGATACGGATTTAAAGGCGCCACCTGAAATGATATCCATGAATTGACCTAGCTGGCCAAAACGGTTAAACAATTCAGTAAAGGACGCAGTATCAATAGCCGGCACCGGCATAGCGGTTCCTAAACGGAAAACGAGGATGATAAAGAGAGTAAATAATACCTTCTTACGAATATCCTCAACGCGAAAAGCGTTTCTCAGGGTTTGAAACATCTCACCCATCAGATCACCTCACAAGTTCCCCCGGCCTGTTCAATTTTTTCGCGGGCCGAGCTTGTGAAAGCCTTGGCCTTCACGGTTAAGCTCTTGTTTAATTCACCATCGCCGAGAATTTTAATTCCGTCATTTACTTTCGGCAAAGTGATAATTCCTTTTTCTGCTAATGCCGCAGCATCTACGACGTCATTATTATCGAATGCTTCGAGAACACCGACATTAAGTACGAGGTATTGCTTGGCAAAACGTTTATTGTTGAAACCGCGCTTAGGTATGCGACGGTATAAAGGCATCTGCCCACCCTCAAACTGAGGTCTGACTCCACCACCGGAACGAGCTTTCTGGCCCTTGTGACCACGTCCGGCAGTTTTTCCGTTACCGCTTCCGTGACCGCGCCCTTTGCGCCAAGCCTTTGTGCGCGAACCTTCTGTGGGTCTTAGTTCATTCTGTTTCATTACGCATCTCCTTCCACTTCTTCCACGACAACTAGATGCGATACGCGATTCAGCATACCCCGGATCGCTTCATTATCCTGATGGAGAACTTGCTGTCCGATCTTATGCAGACCAAGCGCTTCAACTGTCGCTAGTTGATCTTTTTTCACGCCGTTTAGGCTGCGAAGTAGTGTCACTCTTAACTGTGTCATGCAAGCTCCTCCTTATAGAATATCTTTCGGGTCTTTGCCACGAATTGCTGCTACCTCTTCCAAGGAGCGCAAGGATTTCAAACCCTCGATGGCGGCGTTGACCACGTTGTTCGGATTATTTGATCCGAGTGATTTAGTACGAATATCTTTGATGCCTGCCAGTTCGCAAACTGCACGCACGGGGCTTCCGGCGATAACGCCAGTACCGGCTGCTGCTGGTTTTAGCAGTACTTTTCCTGAGTTGAAGACTCCCATCACCTGATGTGGAATAGTGTCTTCGTACAAAGATACAGTAATCATGTTCTTCTTGGCTTCATCTATGCCTTTGCGGATGGCATCAGGTATTTCCTGAGCTTTGCCCAATCCTTTGCCAACACGACCGGCACCATCACCAACTACAACAAGAGCTGTAAAGCGGAAATTCCTACCGCCTTTGACAGTCTTTGCAACGCGACCGATGTGAATGACGCGCTCTTGCAGCTCATCACCCTGATCTCTGTCGAATTTCTTGTCTCTTCTCATGTTTAACTCCCTTAAAATGATAGTCCGGCTTCGCGTGCCGCATCTGCTAATGCTGCCACTCGCCCGTGGTATTTATAACCACCGCGATCAAAAATCACGGTTGTAATGTCTTTTTCAAGCGTGCGCTCAGCGATCAATTTGCCAACAGCCTTAGCAGCTTCAATGTTGCCGCCATGCTCTATTGACTCAGCAATCACCTTATCCAGTGAAGAGGCTTGTGCCAAAGTTACGCCATTATCATCGTCGATCAGCTGCGCATAAATCTCCGCATTGCTACGGAAAACACAAAGTCTGGGGTGCGTAGCAGTGCCATGAAGCTTGTTTCTGACACGTGCATGACGACGGAGACGACGTTTATTTCTTGATTCTTTATAACTCATAATTCTCGCTCCTTATTTTGCGCCTGTTTTGCCGACTTTGAGTCGCAGGATCTCGCCTTCGTATCTGATGCCCTTGCCCTTATAAGCATCAGGCAGACGGACGCCACGAATTTTGGCTGCCATCTCACCTACTAATTGCTTATCAATTCCACTAACTGTAATTTTGTTGTTAGCGGGAACATCAAATGTGATGCCTTCGGGCTCATCAATACGAACCTGATGAGAATAGCCTACGTTCAACACTAAGGTTGATCCCTCTTTGGCTGCGTTATAGCCGACACCTGTGATTTCGAGGTTTTTAGAAAATCCTTTTTCCAGGCCGATTATCATATTGTTGATTAAACTGCGGGTCAGTCCGTGCATGGAACGGCCGAAGCGATCGTCCTTTAGACGTTCGACTGTCAGCACGCCGTCATTCACATTGACAGCGACCAGCGGTGAAATACTCTGTGCTAACGATTGATTGCCCTTTTTTACGGTGACGACGCCGTCAGCAACTGAGACATCGACGCCGGCAGGGATTTCAATCGGCATTTTTCCTATTCGTGACATATTGTCCTCCTGCTCTTAAGATTGGGGGTCCTTGACCCTTTTCAGAGTTCTATTAGCGGCTCCTCTTTGAGCCTGAATCTTCAGATTCGATTTACCAGACGTAAGCCAAAACTTCTCCGCCGATACCGGCGCGGCGGGCGCTGCGGTCGGTCATGACACCTTGAGAGGTGGAGATGACTGCAATACCCAGACCGTTCTGGACTCGCGGAAGATTGGCTGCATCAGCATAAACGCGCAGTCCGGGTTTCGAAATGCGACGTATACCCATAATGACAGGTTTGGAGCCGTGATAGCGCAAAGTTGTCGTTAAGACTCCCTGCTTATTGTCGGCTTTGAATTCTACCTTTTCGATATACCCTTCCTCAACCAAAATATCGGCTATGGCCTTCTTCAGGTTTGAAGCGGGGATCTCACAGGACTTATGACCTGCACGACCGGCATTGCGGATGCGTGTCAACATATCAGCTACTGTATCAGTACTTGGCATAGACTAATCCTCCTTACCAGCTGGCTTTACGTACGCCGGGAATTTGGCCTTTATAAGCCAATTCACGGAAACAAATACGGCAGACGCCAAATTTTCTCAAGTAAGCACGAGGGCGTCCGCATAGCTGACAGCGATTGTGTTCACGAGTACTGTACTTTTGCTTTTTCTGAGCTCTAACTATTTGTGATTTTTTCGCCATTTATTCTTCTCCTATTTGCGGAACGGCACGCCCAATGCCTCAAGCAAGGCTTTGCCTTCTTCATCAGTTTTGGCACTTGTCACGATGACAATGTCAAAACCTCTAATCTTATCAATACTATCGTAATCAATCTCGGGGAAAATCAGCTGTTCACGAGCACCCATGGTAAAGTTGCCATGGCCGTCAAATGAGTTTGGATTAATTCCGCGAAAGTCACGTACTCTTGGCAGAGCTACGCTGATGAGTTTGTCAAAGAAGCTGTACATGCGTTCACCGCGCAGTGTTACTTTAGCTCCGATAGGCATACCGGCACGTAACTTAAAGTTAGCGATGGATTTTCTAGCATAAGTAACTACCGCCTTCTGACCTGCTATTGTTGTTAAATCTTCAATGGCATTGTCAATTGCTTTGGAGTCTTCTTTGGCATCACCTACGCCCATATTCAAGACAATTTTCTCCAACTTGGGCACTTGCATGACCGAGCTGTAGTCAAATTCTTTCATGAGCGCGGGTATAATTTCTTCTTTATATCTTTCTTCTACTCTACTCATAGCTCACCTTATTTCTTAGCCTTGCGGATAACATAATTCTGCTCACCGCATGCTTTACAAAAACGAACTTTATCACCGTTGTCAAGGTACTTGACTCCGGTCTTAGAGGGACGTTTACACTCACTGCAGACCAACATTACGTTTGAAGCGTGAATTGGCTGCTCCTGATTGATCAGTCCGCCCTGTTGCGTACGAGTGCGAGGCTTGACGTGGCGTGTAACCATATTGACGCCTTCTACCAACACACGTCCGCTGGCAGGAAATACTGCGATTACTTTGCCGGATTTGCCGGCATCTTTCCCGCTTAAGACATAAACACGATCGTTAGTTTTCACATGAACTTTTTTAGCCATCTTGCCCTCCTACAATACTTCCGGGGCGAGCGACAGAATTTTCATATATTTCTTTGCTCTCAGCTCGCGGGCGATAGGTCCAAAGATACGGGTTCCCTGAGGATTGCCGTCGTCTTTCAGAATAACCGCTGCGTTTTCGTCAAAGCGGATTACTGAACCATCGTTACGTCTTACCCCGGACTTGGAGCGAACGACGACTGCTTTAACCACATCGCCCTTCTTCACCACTCCGCCCGGAATAGCTTCTTTTACTGAGCAGACTATTACGTCACCTACGTTGGCGCAACGCCTACCACTACCACCTAATACTTTTATGCACATCAGGCTTCTGGCGCCGGTATTATCAGCGGACTTCAGCCGACTTTGTACTTGAATCATAATCTTAGTCCTCCAACACGCTCTTACTTGGCTTTCTCAATGATTTCAACCAAGCGCCAACGTTTACTCTTGGAGAGCGGACGTGTTTCCATAACACGCACGCGGTCTCCGATGCGGCACTCATTGTTTTCATCATGAGCTTTGAGCTTGTAAGACTGCTTCATATATTTCTTATAAAGAGGGTGACGTACATGCTGCAAAACTTCGACAGTAATGGTTTTATCCATTTTGTCACTGATCACTACGCCTTCTCTTTGTTTGCGATCATTGCGTTCACTCATGCCTTCATCCCTCCATCGCTAAGTTCTTGCTGACGCATTACGGTTTTAACACGGGCAATGTCACGCTTTACATTCTTCAGCTGCAAAGGATTTGCCAACTGATTGGTTGCGTGCTGAAAACGAAGTTTAAACAACTCTTCTTTGAGTTCATTCAACTCTTGTTCAAGCTCTGTATGGCTCTTTTTTCTTAACTCAGTTGCCTTCATCTGCTTCAACCTCCCCGCCTTCATCGCCGTCGGCTTCTTCACCTACGACGCCTTCAGCATCTTCTTCACTGATGATGCCTTCTTCGACCAGTTCGCCCTCAGTCATCATTTCCTCAGGAATATCCAGGACTTGAACTTCGGCGAATTTTGCGATTTCTTCTTCACTAAACTCGCGTTCGCTTTCGACCAATTTGGTTTTGCACGGCAGCTTATGTGATGCCAAGCGCAAAGCTTCGCGAGCATGAGCTTCGGTTACGCCGGCTACTTCGAAAAGGACACGGCCGGGTTTAACTACTGCAACCCAGTACTCAGGTGAGCCCTTACCTTTACCCATGCGGGTTTCGGCAGGTTTCGCTGTAACTGGCTTGTCCGGAAATATCTTAATCCAGACCGTACCACCACGACGGAAATAACGGTTGATGGCAATACGCGCTGCTTCTATCTGGTTACCGGTAATCCAGCAGGGTTCAGTTGCCTGAAGACCATACTGACCATAGGTAACCTTGTTGCCGCGGGTCGCTTTGCCCTTCATGCGGCCACGATGTTGTTTTCTATATTTTGTACGCTTAGGCATTAACATCGGGGTTGCCTCCTTCTTGTGCTGATTGCGTTTTCTTCACAGGGAGGACTTCACCCTTGTAGATCCACACTTTAACGCCGATCAGGCCATATGCTGTGTGGGCCTCTGCGAATCCGTAATCAATGTCGGCGCGCAGTGTATGTAGGGGGATGGTACCCTCGTGGTACTGTTCGGAACGAGCAATTTCGGCTCCGCCTAGACGACCCGATACCATGGTTTTAATGCCTTTAGCACCGTTCTTCATGGCGCGACCGATAGCCTGTTTCATTGCGCGTCTGAATGAAGTTCTTGCTTCAAGTTGACGAGCTATGCCTTCAGCTACTAATTGCGCTTCAACGTCTACATTGCGAACTTCTTTAACATTGATATAAAATTCGCTGTGAAAACGCTTTGACAGCTTTTTCTTTAATTTATCAATCTCTGCGCCCTGACGACCGATAATGATGCCGGGTTTACCGGTAGTAATTGTTACTACAGTCTTGTCATCACCTTCACGCTCAATTTCAATCCGGGATACTCCGGCGCGTGAGGTCTCAGAGAACACGAAATCACGAATCTTCTTATCTTCGACGAGGTAGCGGGCAAAATTATTCTTATCCGCATACCAGCGCGAATCCCAGTCTTTGATAACTCCTACACGTAAACCATGTGGATTAACTTTCTGACCCATTTTATGCCTCCTCCTCTTCTCTTTCTCTCAGAACAACGTTTACATGGCTGCTACGCTTTAAAATCCATGAAGCAGCACCCTTTGCCCGTGGGCGAATGCGCTTCAGTGTAGGACCTTCGGTTGCATTAATCTCTGCAACGTACAGGCTCTCCGGATTTAAACCGTTGTTGTTTACTGCATTAGCTGCAGCTGAGTTGAGCAACTTTGTTAAAGGTTGTGCTGCTGCGTTAGAGGAATATTCTAAAATGGCCAGTGCTTCCCGCAGTGATTTGCCGCGGATAAGACTGGTAAGCAGATTTACCTTTTTTGAATTCATACGCAAATGCTGAACTGATGCACGGCCTTCGTCGCGACCAATACCGAGATACTTGCGCTCCTTTTTGGTCAGGACAGGCGCCTTTTGATTGCGTCTGGTCTCTGCCTTATGGGCTGCGATGAGTTCCTCTCGGCGCTCTTCTAATTCAACTTTACTCATTACTTTTCTTGACATATATATTCTCCCTCCTCACCGCGATCAGCGAACAGTGGCTCGTCGTTCGGACGAGGCATGTCCTCTGAAGGTTCGCGTGGGAGCGAACTCACCTAGTTTGTGGCCGACCATTTCTTCTGTGATATAAATCGGCACATGCTTTCTGCCATCATGAACAGCGATTGTGTGGCCAACCATCTCAGGGAAGATCGTGGAGGCTCTAGACCATGTTCTAACAACACGATGTTCATTCTTTTCGTTCATTGCTTCTATTCGCTTCATCAGAGCTTCTTCAACATAAAAGCCCTTTTTAGTAGAACGACTCATCCTTATCCTCCTATTTCTTGCGTCTTCTTCTGACGATCATTTGATTAGATTTTTTGTTACGATTACGTGTCTTATAACCGCGTGTTGGCTTACCCCAGGGTGTGACAGGGCTCGGCATTCCAATGGGAGCCTTACCTTCACCACCGCCATGCGGGTGATCAACAGGGTTCATGGCTGAGCCACGTACATGCGGTCTTCTGCCCATGTGACGCTTACGTCCGGCTTTACCGATATTTACAATACTGTTTTCAATATTGCTAACGGTGCCGATGGTCGCGCGGCAATCTTGCAGCACCAGGCGCACCTCAGTGGAAGGCATACGCAAAGTGGCGTAACGACCTTCTTTAGCGAGCAACTGAGCTGACGAGCCGGCTGAACGAACCAGTTGTCCGCCCTTGCCGGGATGCATTTCAATATTATGAATTTGTGTACCGACCGGAATCGAGCTCAAAGGAAGTGAATTTCCGACTGAAATATCTACTTCTTCACCGGACATGACTGTATCGCCGACTTTGAGGCCGTGAGGGGCCAAAATGTATGACTTCTCACCGTCAACGTAGTAAAGCAATGCGATAAATGCAGTACGGTTAGGATCGTATTCAATAGCTTTCACTCTTGCCGGAATATTGTCTTTGGTACGCTTCCAATCAATTCTTCTAAGTTTTCTGCGATTTCCGCCCCCACGATGACGAACTGTGATTCTGCCATAGTTGTTGCGACCGCTGGACTTCTGCTGCGTTTCAAGCAAACTTTTTTCCGGAGTTGCTTTTTCTGTCAATGCAGAATAATCAACTCTCGTCATCTGCCTTCTCGCGGGCGAAGTCGGTCTATAACTTTTTGCCATTATAATTCTCCTTCTTACGCGTGAACGGCTTATTGGCCGAACCCGAATTCTTCAATCGAAGTCTTGTATTTTTTCGACTTAGTACCTGTTTTGCCACCCGGCATCTGATAGGACTCTGCAACGGGATCGGTATCTATCGTGACAATAGCTTTTTTGCTGGATGCAGTCATACCCTTGCGGCCGGAGCCGATACGACGTTGTTTACCAAGTAAATTAATGGTATTGACTCCTGTAACCTTAACTTCAAAAAGCGCTTCAATTGCTTGTCTTATTTCAGTCTTAGTGGAACGGCGGTCAACTTCAAAAGTATATTTGCCGTAAGCAGCGTCCATCATGCTTTGTTCAGTAATGATAGGTCGGATAATAATATCGTGTGGATTCCTCATGATGCGTATACCTCCTCGATTGTGCTAAGAGCTTCGCGTGTTACGATGAGCAAATCTGACTTCAACAGATCCAGCACTGAAAAGGCATTAACTGCAGCAGTTTGAACGTGAGGAATGTTGCGTGCGGAACGCACTACTTCCACATTGCTGCCGCTTGTAATAATCAGAGCGGATGATGTAACACCCACATTCTTCAAAATGTCAGTCATTTCGCGAGTCTTATGCGTTTCCATGTCCAGTGAATCCAGTACAAGCAGCTTCTGATTGGCTACCTTATCGGACAAAAGTGAGCGCATTGCCAAACGTCTGACTTTCTTGGGCAGACGTGTTCTGAAAGATCTCGGTGTAGGACCAAAAGTTACTCCGCCACCAACAAAGATCGGAGAACGGTTTGAACCGTGACGAGCACGACCTGTCCCCTTCTGACGATAAGGCTTCCTACCGCCACCGCGAACTTCTGAGCGACCCTTTGTTTTACTGGTGCCCTGCCTGCGATTTGCTTGCTGAGCAAGCATCACGCGATATATGGCATCGCGGTTTGGTTCAATTGAGAATACGCTATCTGCCAAATCCAGAGTATCTACAACTTCGCCTTTAATATTTAATACATCAACTTGCATTTATCAGTTCCTCCGTCCTACTTTCCCTTAACGCTAGTCTTGATTTCCAGCAGACCGCGCTTGGGACCGGGCACTGAACCGCGTACTACGAGGATGTGACGTTCACCGTCGACCTGTACTACTTTAAGGTTCTGTACTGTTACACGTTTATTTCCCATCTGGCCGGGAAGTCTCTTACCTTTGAAGACTTTGCCCGGAGTCGCTGATGATCCCATGGAACCGGAACCACGATGGTATCTTGAACCGTGTGACATCGGACCACGGGATACGCCGTGGCGTTTTATTGAGCCTTGAAAGCCTTTACCTTTGGAAATACCTGAAATATCTACAAAGTCACCTTCAGCAAACATATCGGCGACAGTCAGTTCTTGTCCTGCTTCAAATACTTCGCCGTCATCTGCTGTAAATTCACGGATATGGCGCATCGGAGCAACTTCAACTTTTGTAAATTGACCGCTGTGAGGACGCGTGGCCTTCTTATGCTCTTCGTAGCCAACACGTGTTGCGATATAGCCGTCTTTCTCTTCGCTTTTGTTCTGTATAACCTTTAGCGGTCCACAGGAAATGACTGTTACAGGAATGGAAATCCCCTCTTCGTCAAAAATCTGCGTCATACCAGCTTTTCGGCCTAGCATGAATTTTGCCATCTTTCTATTACCTCCTGGTTATTGGTTCACTACTACGGTGAACATTGACCAATTATTTTATAGCTTGATCTCTATGTTTACGCCGGCGGGCATCTCTAGTCTCATCAGAGATTCAATAGTCCGCTGAGTAGGCGAGAGAATATCTATCAGACGCTTGTGCGTACGAACCTCGAACTGCTCACGTGAATCTTTGTCAACGTGCGGCGAGCGCAGTACGGTAATGATATCTTTCTCTGTCGGCAAAGGTATCGGACCCGACACACTTGCTCCACTGTTCTTGGCTGTTTCAACAATACGCTCGGCACTCTCATCAAGAATGCGATGGTCGAAAGCTTTTAGTCGAATTCTAATTGTCTGTTTAACTGCCATTGTTTCCTCCTATGGCTACGTTTTAAATCACTTTTCAATAATCACTATCGACTCGGGTGTGTCTTGCTTTTTCGTTTTTAATACCCAGTCAAAGTGCTGTGGCGCTTACGCTGGGTGCTAAGCTGCCGCGTGATTATCGTCCGAATCCAGTCGGACTGCTCTAACGAAGTTACCTTCCCAATCCGCAGCGAACTGAAAAGCAATCTCCGTCTTCCTTGCTAGCCTTTTTTACACACAGACAGAAACGCCCATGAAAAAGGCACAAGGTGAAGTATAAAGGATCAAAGAACGGAATGCAAGCAATTTTCTAAAAGAATTAGAAAAAGTTGAATATATTACGCTTTAGTGTTCAGTTTTTGATAAATCGTTGTCAAAAGCTGAGATGTATGTTCATAATATGACCGTTATGAGTTTACTAAGCGTTAATAATATATCAAAGACATATGCAAGAGTAAAGGTACTTGACGCCGTTGCTCTCGACATCATGCCCGGAGACCGCATCGCTCTAATCGGAGACAATGGTGCCGGGAAAACTACTCTGCTGCGACTGATTTCCGGTTCGGAGACTCCGGATCCGGAGTCCGGCACGATCCAACTCGCCCGCGGCACGGTGCTGGGTTATCTGGAACAACAATTAGAACATCTGAGCAGCAACAGTGATTTTGCTTTAGAAGATCCGGAGCTTACAGCCGTTGAAGCAGAACTCGCGGAGCTGCAAAGCCTGCTCGAAGATGCCACTGATGACGAAGAGCTGGCAGTTCTCATGAATAAATACGCGAAGGCCCAAGACCGCCACGAAGCCATAGGTGGTTTCAGTTTTCGCCAGCGACTGACGGCTACACTGAACGCCTTTTCACTGGACGAAGCTAGCATCCGACGCCCCTTGGAGCAGCTCTCAGGCGGAGAGCGTATGCGTGTTGCCCTGGCTAGACTCTTACTGCGCTCTCCTGACCTCTTGTTGTTGGACGAACCTACCAATCACCTGGATCAAAACGCGATCGACTGGCTAGAGGATTATTTGACTAAACAGTCTTCCGCCGTGCTCTTCGTTTCGCATGATCGCGCTTTTATTAATAATGTTGCGACCAAGACCGCCGAGCTCAACGCGGGGAAGATAAGAATTTATTCAGGCAATTACAGCAATTTTCTCGAGCTCAAAGCACTAGAGGAGAAAACTCTGGCACGTCGCATTGATAAAGCAGAGAAAAGACTGCAGCGCCAAGAAGAGATCACTCAGACAATGCTTTCGCATCGTAAAATTGCTCAATATCACAGCAGCGAGAAGAAAGAACTGCGCATTAGCGAAGAGCTGTCAGCTCTACATCAACAAAACAGGGCTGCACATAAACGCATGAGTTTCAGAAGTCTTAGACAACCTGATTCTGTGCGCTTACGAAGAGATCAAGTGGCACTCGAGGCCACAGATATCACGCTGCAGTTTGACGGAGAGCCTGAGCCTCTTTTTGCAGACCTTTCGTTCAAGCTGCTCAGAGGTCAACACATTGTCCTGGTGGGAAAAAACGGCTGTGGCAAGACAAGTCTTTTGAAGACGCTGATGGGAGAACTCCCCCAAACGCTAGGAAGCGTCAAAACAGCTTCTAATTTAGTCTTTGCCTTCCTGGGCCAAGAAGCTAATTTTGAGAATTATGACCTCAACGTTCTCGAGCAAATGCTCTACTTACAGCCTCGGCTCAATGAAAATCAGGCACGTAGCGAGCTGGCACGTTTTGGTTTCACCGGCGATGCGGTCTTCCAAAGGACCGGCAGCCTCTCCGGTGGAGAAAGGTCGCGACTTTTTCTCTGCGCTCTGCTCCAAGACCATCCTGATGTATTGTTCATGGACGAGCCAACCAACCACCTCGATATTTTCTCACGCGAACTTCTGGAGGACGCCTTGAATGAGTTTTCAGGCACAATCCTGGCGGTCTCACATGACCGTTATTTTGTGTCTCGTGTTGCTGATGAGGTCTGGGCTATGCTCGGAGGCGGACTCGAGACCTTCCCTGATTTCGATAGTTACAGAACCGCAGAGCGCCAGGCAGAGCAGCAAAGAAGCTCGCTATCTCTCCGGAGCGATAATGATCATGACAGCTCCAAGCTCTCGGAAACCTCGCTCGATGCTGTTGTAAAAATGCCGGAATGGGATAAAAAAGCCCTAGAGCTATATCCCCTCTTAGCTGAATTGCAGTTCTATCCGCAAAACAGGAGCGAACGCCGCCGCATGGTTGCCGACGTTAATACAGTTCTGCGGGAAGTGGAAGGCAATCTCTCACGACATGAAGAAGAAAAATCTTCTCTAGAAAAAGATTTCACCCAAGTCGACTCGGGTGAAATCTTCCATCTTTATGCTGAGGTTCTTGAAACTCTTGAAATTGAAGAACTGCTCTACCTACAGTTAATGGAAGTCTTTGAAGATCTGATGAAATAATCGATCTTCTTTAGACTCTCTCCTGCCCTTAGAGCGTTCTGAAAACGAACTTGCCCTTGGTACCTTCTCTCAACTCTCCGTCCCAAATCACCCAACGGCCACGACTCATTGTTGAAATAATTTTGGAATTGACCTCAAGTCCTAAATAAGGACTGTCGTCGGCTGCCGAGTGGATCTCGTCAATGTGCCTCTTTCCTTCACGGTAGAGAATCAAGTCAGCATCACTACCCGGAGCGAGCACGCCCTTTTGCGGGTAGAGACCGAATAATTTCGCCGGCTTAACAGTCAATTGCTCAATGACTTCGTTACCATAGAAGGAGTGCATCAGCGGAAAGAGGTATTCCATTCCGCCCATGCCCATCGGCATAAGTGCAAGATTTCCCTGGGCATTCTTTTTGGCTTCTAATGTGAAAGGGCAATGATCAGTGGCAAACACACTAATCTCGCGCCAATTCTCCCGCAATGATTCTCTTTGCTCCACGGAGCGCAAAGGAGGAGTAATTGTATAACGATAAAAATCGTCAGAGTCATAAACAGATTCATCAAAAACAAAATACTGCGGAGCGCTTTCAAGGTAAATGTTCTTCTGTAAAATATCCCCATATTCCTGCTTAAGCATCTCTATGGTCTCACCACAGTTAACATGAACAATATAAGAGTTGCCCTGATGCTGTCTCGTCCACTCAGCGATCTTGCGCACTTCTTCGATCTCGCATTCAGGCGGGCGATTCAGCGGTAGTCTGCGTGCATCTTTATTCTCATGATTAATCAGCTCATCGTCTTCTGCATGAATTATGATTCGCACATCGCCTTGCGCTGAGCGTTTGATCATAGCTTCCACAGTTTCAGGAGAAGAATAGATGCCTGAAGGTTTGTATGTCGTATAAAGTTTAATGGAAGGAGTGCCTTGAGCCACCGCCTGATCCGCCATCTCGTTAGCACTGTCTTTCAGATCTTTTGCTGAAGCATGCCAGGCGTAGTCGATCAAAGCTTCCTGAGCAATTTCACTCTTAGCGCGAGCAAAATCTTTCATTTCTTTGACCGTCGAGGCTTCACCCAGAAAATCAATAAAGGTAGTTACACCACCGTAAGCTGCAGCAATACTACCGCTGCGATAATCGTCACAGGAGAGATTTCCCCCAGTTCCGGTGAGCGAAAGATGAACATGGGAATCGATCATGCCGGGAGCCACCAAGAGGCCATTTGCATCTGTGCTCAGCTTAGCGGGGAACTCTTTAGGAGAGATTAAAGCAATCTTCTCGCCATTTATATAGACATTAGTCTTCGTAAATTCCCCCTCTTGATAGACCTGTCCCCCCATTATTCTGTGATCAAACATGCTAATTCATCCTCCTCTGTGCATTTTGCTTTTTAGGCATCAAGCCTTTCTAGTGTATCTCTTATTTGACACGCTCTTCTAAAATTTCTATGGCCTTGGCTAGCTGAGTATCTTCTTCAAGGCTTAATTGATTAATAGATTTGTAGGCGACTTCTTCATCCAAGACTACTTCCTCATCCGGCACAAGACCGATGCCATTTATCGATTCCCCTTTAGGGAGGAAATATTCAAAATTGCTGATCTGAACTGCGGAGTCATCGGATAGGGTCCAAGTCAAAGTGCCCACGCCCTTACCATAAGATCTCTCCCCAATAAGCGTTGCCTTGTCCAGGTCTCGCAGGACGCCTGCAAAAAGCTCACTGGCACTGGCGGAATAGCGATTAAGGAGAATAGCATAGGTCATATCGTCCGGTACCTGTGCCGGTTTTTTAGTTTTCCACTCCTCCGTGTAATCCTTTCCTTCGGAACGCCCCTCGACAGTAGCTACCGTTTGCGGTGGCAGCAAGACATCCAGCATATCAATGCACTGATAGGCATAGCCACCTCCGTTGCTGCGCAAGTCGATCACCAAATGTTGAGCTCCTTGATCCATCAAGTCGAGGACCGCGGTTTCAAAATTCTCTGCAGCATGCGCTGAAAACTCCGTCAGGCGAATATAACCAATGCCTTCTTCCAGCAATTCGTAGCTGAGTGCAGCATTAGTAATTTTTCTTCGAGTGATCTCCTGTACTATTTCCTCGTTTTGAGAAGGCCGGAAAAAGGTTATGCTTACTACAGTTCCATCTTCGCCACGAATCAAGCTCGCCAGCTTCGAAACATCATTGATCTCAGCAGTTGATTCGCCTTCTATCGCTACAATTCTGTCCCCGATAGCGACCCCCGCCTCCTCGGCAGGGCTATCCATGACAACGTCGTTGACAACAAAAAAGCCACTTTCGTCCATCATAACGATGGCTCCGATACCACTATACTCACCACTCATTGAGTCTTGCGCCGCTTGGTTATCTTCAGCACTCAAATAATAGGTGTAGGGGCTTTCCATGTTATCCACGAGTCCCTGTGTCAAGATTTCAATTAATTCTGCATGGGAATGTTCATCAATATAGTTATCGTAAATCAAACCATAGACATTTTTCAGTTTCTCAAGGGCATCCTCTACACCTTCTTCGGCAGGAAAACGCAAGACGTATGAATCTTCGTCTGCCTCATCATAGAGAAAACCCAAGCGATTGCCGCCAAGCTCTCGAATAGCGTCGCCATAAAGAGCGAAGGCAATTCCTGCTGTCAGAAGAAACGTAATTGTAGCGGTCAAAAACACCGCCAAAAAAACCCTCCAACGCAGACCTCGTTTGCGAGCTCTCTTCTCCTCTTCACCCTCTTCCTGTGGAAAGCGGGGTGGGTAGGCTCCAAATCGGTTCACCGGGAATTGAGGGTCTTGAAGCTGATTTTGTGAATACGGATCGTTTTGATTCTGAGAATATGGATCTTGTGGTTGTTCTTGCATGATTTACCTCATCTAAATACGGCAAGGTCGGATACTTCCGACCTTGTTATTTTAAAGAATCTAGTGAATATAATGATATATGATTTTCTAATAATACGATAGAGGATTAACTGTGCTGCCGTTTCGGAGGATCTCAAAATGCAGGTGAGGTCCGGTAGATCTTCCGGTACTACCGATAAAACCGATCACTTGCCCCCTGGAAACACTCTGTCCATACGAACAATTGTAAGCGCTGAGATGGGCGTAGCGCGAAGTGAAACCATCGCCATGGTCGACAATGATAAGATTGCCATAAGTACCTAACCAGCCAATATAAGAAATTCTGCCACCACGAGCTGCCACCACATTAGAGCCCATTCCGGCTGCAATATCTATGCCCGAATGCCAGCTGGAGCCACCGAAAATGTTACGCCAACCGTAATAAGATGTTATATAAGAACTGGAAGGGACCGGCCAGGCAAATGAACCGCTGTTTGACGGAGGAGCCGGAGTCTTTGTAGCCGTCGCTTGTGTTTGCTTAGCTGTAGTTGTCCGCGGTCTTGTAGTAGTCGTTGTTGTCGGTCGGTTCTCGTATTCGTACTGAACAGCGAAACGGTCTACATCTGCTTTTGCATCTTGTGTCTTAGAACTCAGATTTTGCTCTTTCTGTCGATAAAGACTTAAGGAATAAGCAACCTCGTCCAACTCAGCCTGTGTCATTTCTTGATCAGCCTTAATTTCCTGCAGAACTTCTTCGGCTTCTTCAGCCAAAACCATCAATTCATTATATGAATTCTCTGAACGAAGTCGCATTGTTTCTGCCTCTTTCGAGGCGCTTTCCAAGTCTTCCAAAGCCTGCTCATCGGCATCAGATACTATTTTCATGAAACGGACTGTGGTAAAGAAACATTGCAGACTGTCAGATGCCAAGAGTATTTCAAGCATACTCTTGTTGTGCCACTGGAACATCTGGCTTAAGCGTTCTCCATACTGTTCCTGTTTGTCAGCGAATCTCTGTAGAGAATCTTGATAGGCTTCTTCATCTAGAAGCATAATTTCGTAAGCGGTTTCCTTCTGCTGCAAAGCATCTTGGTAAACCTGGTTTTGCTCTGCACTTCGAGTCTGCAACCAAGTCAATTCATCAGAGAGGCGTGCCTCTTCTGATTTCAACTCGCTCAATTGTGCTTGGGTTGATTTATACTCTGCTTGCAGATCGCTAAGATGTTTTTTTGCTGCATCCAATTTTTGCTTTGTCGTAGAAGCGTTTGCAGAAATAGGCATGACTAAGATAAGTGCAAAACACAATGCCAAAAACAAAGAACCTAATCGCAAAAAATATGAATGTTTAGATTTTGATCTAGTCTCTTGTGATTTCAAACATAATCTCCTGAGCAGAAATATCCGCTACCGCACATTTTACAATACCACCATATTTATGTCTATAAATTACAAATGAATAACAAGTTTCTAATATGTTTTGAATGTTCAATCTTAAAAACAAAATATTCCCCAACAAACAGCGAACGCCTATTAGACATTGCTGTGCTTGCGTACAGATAGCATGCTGGCAAGAAGGCAGAGGACGAAAGCTACGCCCATATTAATGAGAGTTATCCTGCCTATTACTGTTGAATTAGGTAGCAAAGAGAAAACCCCACTACTAATGCTGCTCAAACCGGAATCGAAACGCCTCTGAACGTAAATGTACAGTAAACCGGAGGAAAGACTAGCCAGTAGAGCGCCAATAAAGCCCGATACCAAGCCTTCAATGATGAAAGGCAGTTGAATAAAACCTTTAGTCGCCCCCAAATACTTCATTATGTTTATTTCGTGTGAACGCGATAAGATAGCAACTCTGATCATATTAGCTACGATCAGGGCGGACACAACCGAGAGAACGATGAAGACGATGAAGCCTATACGATTTGTCCAGCGCATAACTTTGTCCAAAAAGCTCATCACTTCCGACTCCATCAGCACTTCGTAGACATCCGGCATGGCCTCAACATCGCTCTTGAACTCTTCGCCCGCACCCGGATCAGCCAAGCGCACATTAAAGGTATATGGAATGTTGCCCTCTATTGAAAAATCTTCCCACAGCTCGTCTTTGCCCATGTCTTCTTTGAAACTCGCAAAGTTCATCTCGGGTGTAAACTCCACGAATTCAACAATGTCTTCCGGTCGACTTGAGAGGAAATTCCTCATCTGCGCAATACTGGCTTCGTCGGCCTGCACGCGCATGGAAATTGTAATAGGTGGTTGCTGAGCAGCAATCTCCAACAGATTAGAAGCATTAAGTGAAAAGGCCACAAAAATGCTCAACAAAAACAACATCAAAGCAAGAGTTGTAACTGATGCAAAGAGTAAAAAGGGATGACGGCCAAGGTTACGAAAGCCAGACTTTACCGAATAACGGAATTCATTTACTTTCATTCCTAATATTCTCCGTGTTCTGCGTTGTTTTCTTCGTAGTCATATTCGGCTTCCTGTGATGAAAGCAAACCATCCTGACTGCGTTGTGCTTCTCGTTCTTTTACACGTTCATCAATTCTTCTTAAAATCTCTCTCATTTCCTCTGTTCTATCAAAAGATGAAGTCCTTGAGCGACGGCTTTCACTATCCTGAAGCAGGTTTTCGTATAAATCAACTCTCTTGTCTGAGGAAGGCAGATCTGAGTCGTCTAATACACTAACATCCTGCTCAACAAAATCTTCAGCTTCGTTAAAGCCAAGACTCTCCTTGAACACTCTGCTAGTTTCAATTGGACGAATTTCATTGTCGCTGGACATGCAATAATAGTTACCGCAATGCTCATCACGGGACAGTTCTCCCCTGTCGAGTTGAATCACCCGTTTCTGCATTTTGTTTACGAGGTTTTGGTCATGGGTACAAGCAATAATGGTGGTACCGTTGCGATTAATCCGCTCCAATAACGCCATGATGGCTTCACCATTTACCGGATCGAGGTTCCCGGTTGGCTCGTCAGCAAGGATCAGACGCGGATTATTGACCAAGGCTCTGGCAATGCCTACTCGCTGTCCTTCACCGCCTGACAGTTGATCGGGGTATACATCAGCCTTGTTTTTCAATCCGACAACAGAAAGAACCAAGGGAACTCGTCTTTTTATCTCTTTAGGTGAAGCGCCTGTAACTTCCATTGCATAAGCAACGTTTTCCGCCACAGTACGAGAGGAGATTAACCTGAAATCCTGAAAGATCATACCGACTTTGCGTCGCAAAAAAGGTACATACTTGTTCGGCAGTTCGGATACATCTTGACCTTCCATGATGACCTCACCCGAACTGGGCCGTTCTTCACAAGTAAGCATTTTTACAATGGTTGATTTTCCTGCCCCGCTTTCGCCTATAACAAAAACAAATTCACCGGGCTCTACTTTGAAGGAAACATCGTTTAAAGCTCGGGTGCCATTAGGATAAATCTTATTGACACCCTTAAACTCAATCATGCTCATCTTCTAAATTATTCCAATATCTACTTAAATAACCGGAATGGAGTCGTCCGACTTCTTATCACTGCGTACACTAACGGCGGTCTTTTTATCTGAATCTTGATATTCCAGATACTTCCGTACCATCTGAGCCAGCTTAAAGAGTACTGCATCATCAAAGTTGCGCAGATCCAGGCCGGTGATCTTTTCCACTTTATCTAATCTGTAAACTAGAGTATTACGGTGGACAAAGAGCTGACGACTTGTCTCACTACCGTTCAAATTATTCTCGAAGAACTTTTGAATAGTAAGCAGAGTCTCATCATCTAATGCTTCATAGGCACCTTCCTCAAAGACTTCAGAGAGGAAAAGCTCGCAGAGGGTTTTCGGCAGTTGATAAATCAAGCGGCCCAAACCTAGCTTGTCATAGCGCATAATGCTCGACTCTTCATCGAAAATCTGCCCGACGATCAAAGCCATAGAAGCTTCGCGATAAGATTTCGCGGTATCTTTCAAGGTCTCAGCAGGCATGCTGACACCGATGTAAGCATGGGTTTTCGCTTCTGTATTAATTGTGTCGAGAATCAAAGAAGCTTCTTCGCTCGCGTTATGTACCTTGTCGCCGGAATGAATCTCCAGCATAATCACGATGTTTTCTTCATCCATCGGGAAGACAAAGTTACGTTCCCAGTCGGGGAAGAGATGTTCCAACACAGTTAGTACATCAGCAGATTTACCTGCGTTGACTCTGACAATGTAAAGCTGACGCGGTACGGGATAAGCGATTTTCAGATCTCTGGCTTTCAGCGGAACGTCACCGGGCAATTCATTTTCCAGCAAGACGTTCTTGATGAAAGTCTCTCTCTCTTCAGCGTTATCTTTTTCAACATAGCTTGACTCGATCCAACGCTTTAATAGTTCAAGATAAACCTGAGACTGCTCATCAGTGCCATCGACAAAGCAGATATAGCTCTTGCGTGCGGCACGATCAATCTTGATATAGGCGCGATCTCCACTGAAAACTATACGCTCATCAGACGCTAAGACTGCCTGGGCTGCAGAGTCCTCTGTGTTTTCGAGTTGGCTATCTGTTGATGCTAACACTAAACCTTCTTCGTTCAGCACACCAGCTGTGCGATCCATAAAGCTTGCGGCTTCCTGCATGTATTTTTTTAATTCTTCCATTTTTGCACCTTTCCTGACGCTTTAAAAATACCGCTCAAGAGCGATCATGCGAATGGTCAAAGATATTTCACATTCAATTAACGGTATTCTAGCATAAGCATAAAACTCATGCATAAAGAAATGTTGTATTTGTGCTTCGAAATCTTAACATTTAGCAAAACGTTAGTGAAATATATAAAAATAGGGGTTACTATTTTTAGCAACCCCCATTAAATACTAAAATTGTGAAGAGATCAAGTCTGAATTAGAACAAACCTGAGATCTTGCCATCAGCATCCACGTCTATCTTCTCGGCGGAAGGCACACGCGGTAGTCCCGGCATGGTCATGACTTCACCGGTTAAGGCAACGATAAAGCCCGCTCCTGCTGAAACCTTCAAGTTGGATACAGTGATTTCGAAACCGCGAGGCGCACCGATTAGTGCCGGATCATCTGAGAACGAATACTGAGTTTTCGCCATACATACAGGCAGATTTCCAAAGCCATTTTCTGTCAAAACTTTAATTTGCTTGCGAGCCTTGTTAGTGAAGACAACGCCGTCTGCACGATACATACGTTTGGCAATGGCTTCGACCTTCTCTTCAATCGTAGTATCGAGCTCGTAGGTGTAATGAGGTGTTCTGTCTGAGCCTGCTTCGACAATGCGAATGACTTCTTCTGCAAGTTCCAGACCGCCTTCACCGCCCTTGCCCCAAACTTCTGACAAAGCAACGTTAACATTTAACTTTTTGCATTCTTCACGCACTAGCTCGAGCTCTGCTTCACTGTCATCGGGGAAACGGTTAATTGCGACTACGACGGGAAGCTTGAAGATCTCTTGCATGTTTTCGACGTGCTGGAGCAGGTTGGGCATACCTTCGGCTAAGGCCTCAAGATTTTCCGCCTTCAAATCTGCTTTGGCAACGCCGCCATGCATCTTAAGAGCACGAACTGTCGCAACAACTACTACTGCATCAGGTCTGAGACCAGCAGCGCGGCACTTAATATCGATGAATTTTTCAGCTCCTAGGTCACCACCAAAGCCGGCTTCCGTGATGAGGTAATCGAACTTATTTAATGCCAGTTTCGTAGCCAAGATGCTGTTGCAGCCGTGGGCGATATTGGCGAAAGGTCCACCGTGAACAAAGGCCGGAGTACCTTCAAGGGTCTGAACCAGATTAGGTTTGATGGCGTCTTTCAATAAAGCTGTCATTGCACCTTCCGCTTTGAGGTCTGCGCAGGTAACAGGTTTGCCATCATAGGTGTATGCAACCACGATCTTAGAGAAACGTTCTTTCAAGTCTTCTAAGCTGGTCGCCAAGCAGAATATTGCCATGACTTCTGACGCAACAGTAATATCAAAACCGTCTTCGCGGGGACTTCCGTTCGCTTTCCCACCAAGGCCGTCGACGACAAATCTCAGCTGACGATCATTCATGTCAACCACGCGCTTCCAGGTAATCTGACGTGGGTCAATATTGAGGCTATTACCCTGTTGGATATGGTTGTCCAGCATGGCTGCCAATAAGTTGTTTGCTGCTCCGATAGCATGAAAATCGCCTGTAAAATGCAGATTAAGATCTTCCATCGGCACTACTTGTGCATAACCGCCGCCTGCTGCTCCGCCTTTAACACCAAAGACAGGTCCCATGGAGGGTTCACGCAGAGCGACTGAGGTATTCTTGCCCAGCTTGCTTAATGCATCCGCCAATCCGATTGTGGTAGTGGTCTTGCCTTCACCGGCAGAAGTGGGAGTAATCGCTGTCATTAGGATTAACTTACCTTGTTTGCTATCTGTGGAGTCTGACAAAGCATCCAGTGAGACCTTAGCTTTGTATTTACCATAATGCTCAAGCTGGTCCAGCGGTAAGCCGGCAGAAGCTGCTATTTCGTCAATCGGCTTCATCTCTGTTGCCTGAGCGATTTCAATGTCAGATTTAAATGTCATGTGTGCACCTCATTTTCCTTTTTGCTGTTTATTTTGTGTGTATAATCGGAGTGGTTTGCTTATATTTTAATAAATATATTGCATCTCAATAATCTTATAGTTAAAGCAAAGAAGAATGCAATATATTTACAACACAGTCTTTCCGCTGAAACCTTGTACAATCTCATCAGATATCGGAATCGAGAGTTGAATTGGGGGATCCGTTGATTAAACTGCCGGTAGCTCCTCTTCAGAATCGAAAACAATCTCGCTGGCCAAACCGCGAATGTCCAAAAGCCAGATCACACGGCCGTTAACTCGTATCAAACCGTCTTTTTCCATACTGATAAGTTCTCGTGAAAAAGAAGGTCTCGGCATCGCCAGTAAGCGGGAAACAACTTCTTTAGATACAGGCAATTCCACCGCATAAGTGGTTGGATACTGCAGCGCATCCTCGAGAGATCTGTCATGATCTTCTAATTGATCTTCTAGGAGCTGCAGTAAATAATGACCTATCTTCAGACGCAAGGTTTTCTGCGATAAGAGATTGATGCGCTTGTCCTGTTCAGTCGACCTGTCTGATAATTGTTGCATATAATTAAGAAGCAGTTGAGGGTTCTTGGAAATCATTGACAATAGAACATCTCGCGTCATTTTAATTATCTTGCAATGAGAGACTGCTTCCAAAGTGAACGGATATTTTTTCCGTGTAGAAAAAATGAGGGTTGTGCCGAAAGTTTCTCCAGGCCCCAACAAGTCAAGAGTAGAGAATTCACCTGAAGCGGAGTACTTTTGTCTGGCTACTTGACCATCGACAATGATTCCGATTCCGGTACACGGATCCCCCTCATTAACAATAACCTCACCTTTCCAATATGTTTTGATATCTGTGTTGTAACAGTACTCATGATAAATCAACTGGTCCAAGCCGGCGAAAAGCGAAGTCATACCTAGGAAATCACAGAGTTTTTTCATAATCCTCCCTTGTTCCATCATTAAGATTCAGGAATAGCGAGCTTCAAGGTATTTCTATGAAAAATTAGATATACCATTAATGCTCATTTATGTTAAATAACTATACACGTTAAGGTTAGCACAAAGAAGCCATTTTCGCTTAAAAGAGAATCAATATTCATCTAGTTCCCCAATTAGCTTGACCCGTCTCTCGTGACGACCTCCTTCAA
>CAYFTG010000012.1:10277-45389 GCA_964346175.1 uncultured Mageeibacillus sp. | reverse complement strand
CCTAGATACAATCAAGGTGAATGTATCCGAGTCCGAGATCAATGACTTTATCGGCTTCATGGCAAGCAATGAATTGGAGATAGCGAATCTCACCTCAAGGAGGCGCGGCGCCGAGGAAAGATATCGGGAGATATTTCATCTGTAGGAACGAATTCTAGACACGTAAGCATATCCTCATCAAGGCATTTTCGAGCCTATTTCCTTTCTACCACCTAAACGGTAATCTTTGACTAGATTAAGTCATACTTCGCATGCAATAATAAAAGCTATACAGAGACTTATCGGGGAGGACTTAAGATGAAAATGTATCCCATTCGAGAAATTGAAGCAAACCCGACGCAGGAAGGTTTCGCCCGCATGATTCCGGACGTCACTTTTACTAGGCGTGCGACAGATGAGCTACAAATGCAAATTTTGCAACCCTGGGCTTTAACAGACCCAGAAGGAAAAGACAGGCTCTACCCTGCTGTTGTCTTTGTCCAAGGAAGCGGTTGGACTTTTCCGCAAGTCCATTTTGAAATTCCGCAACTTTCACAACTGGCACGACAAGGTTACGTTGTCGCCACCATAACACATCGCAACTTAGAAGATGGACATCGCGCTCCTGCCTACCTTGAAGATGTCAAAACAGCTATCCGTTTTCTGCGAGCTCACTCTGAGGAGCTGCATATTGACCCCAAACGCGTAGGAATCTGGGGCACATCCTCCGGAGCCAATGCCGCTTTGCTGGCAGCTCTTACGATTGATGATCCGAAATACAAGACAGATGAATGGTCCGAAGAATCTGATGCTGTAAATTTTGTTGTCGATTGCTTCGCGCCGGTAGATACGATGAAGCTGGTCAGGCGCTTTGAGCTATCTATAAGAACAGCTCAGGAATCCTTAAATAAGCTTTCTGTCGAGGAACAAGAAGTGCAAACCAAAGCCATCGCCTCCTTAAAAACTAATTTGCAAAATTTCGTTGGATCTCCGGATGGCAGTGTGGACATGGAACTTGTACGTGAACTCAGCCCGCTGGAGCGCATCAACATCAGTAAAAGCTACCCTCCTGTTCTCATCCTGCATGGTGATCAAGATGACTTGGTAGAATATGAGCAATCTCTCAAACTATATGAAGCTTTCAAAGATCACGGGACTGAGGTAGAAATGGTCCGAGTGATTGGCGGAGAACACGAAGGGAATTTTTGGAGTCAGGAAGTCCTTGACGCAATTTGGGAATTCATTGCCAGACATAGCTAAGACTCTGCAAGAGGCAGAGCCTTAGCATAGTAAGAGGTCCAATATCTTCGAGAAGACCTATTTGCCTTCACTTAGATAATTGTAAGCGCAGTGAGCAAATATGGCTGCTCCTAAAGGAATAACATCCTCGTCAAAGACGACTGCAGAATTATGTAGATAATTGTGCTCGACGCCCTCCGGTTTGGCCCCGATAAAGAGCATCACGCTGGGAATCTGAGTACTTATATACGCAAAGTCGTCAGAGGCGGAGATGCGAGCATGGGGATCCGAGATAAAGTCAACGCCGAAATCACCTAAGTATGACGCTACACGTTTCACCATAGCCGTGTCATTGACGATCGAAGGCGTAGACATCTCCAGCTCGAAGACAGATTCCACTTTATATAGTTGAGATATTTCCGTCACTATCTCAGGGATCCGCTGCAGCATGTAATCCCTAACTTCAGCATTGTAGGTCCTCATTGTCCCTTTTAGCACAGCTTCATCAGGAATAATATTATGGCTATTACCCGCATTGAGACTGCAAATACTAAGAACAAAATAGTCTTTTGGACTCACTTCATTAGCGCGTAGTGTCATCAAAGCTGAATATATTTTCGTGGCTGCACTAATCGGATCTCTGGCATTGTTAGGTTCACTTCCGTGCGCTCCCTTACCACGAAGTTTAATAGTGAAGTTGTCACCTGAGGTGGTGAAGGGACCGGCAGGATAACTCAAATGACCTAGAGTAGAAGTTGCATCAACGTGCATATCCAAAGCAGCGTCTACCGAGGGATTCTCCAGTATGCCGGCCTTTATCATTAGTTTAGCGCCTTGAAATATCTCTTCTCCGGGCTGAAACATAATCTTAACGGAGCCTTCTAACTCATCCTTACGCTCATTAAGTAAGATCGCTGCTCCCATCGCCATCACCGTATGAATGTCATGGCCGCAGGCATGCATTTTGCCGGGAATAGTTGATGCAAAATCTAAACCGCACCTGTCTTCCATCTGCAAAGCATCCATATCTGCTCGCAGAAGAATGGTCTTCCCTTCCTTCCGACCTTCAATTAAAACGCTAAGAGCACTCGGTGCAATCTCCACCGCTTCCAGTCCGTGCTCTCGCAAAGTTTCTTGCACAAAACGCGTTGTATTGGGCAAGTCCATTCCTACTTCAGGCCTACTGTAGATGTGGCGCCTGTACTTTACCAGCTCTTCTTGAATCTCTAATGCTCTTTTGTAAAAATCGCTCATAAATATTGCCCTTTCTTTAGAGTATGCAATACTACAATTCTTTTAATACTTCCTGTCGCAGATCAAAATCTTGCGGGATAAGCCCTTCATCAGCCGTTTTAGATAATGCCAATTGCAATTCCTGCTCTGAAATAGAATCGAATGACTCGTTATACAGAGGCGATGAGAAAAAGTACATTTCGGACTTCTTCGTGGGATGGATTAAACCCAAACCGGCCGCGTGCAAGGCTGGAGAAGCCAGTTTCTGGTCAGCCGCAGTCATCTCACTGTAACGGTAGTCACCCAATATAGGACAATCTCTTAGCGCTAACTGAGCGCGAATCTGGTGGCGCCTACCTGTATCAAGACGAAGCAAAAGTAGCGACCTATTCAATGAATCATCCCTCAGTAGGGCTTTATAAGACAGTTCCGCTCTCTGTCCCTCGTCCTCCGGCACCGCCCGCACTCTGCCCTCCTGAGGTTTTTTGCTCAAATAGTCAAGCAGGATACCCTGATCAGCCGGCAACTGTCCGTGGCAAAGCGCAATGTAGTCTCGACGCATACTGCGTCTACGAATTTGATCAGATAATCTAGAGGCCGCTTTGGAGGTCTTGGCAAACACCATCAAGCCGCTCACCGGACGATCAAGTCTGTGCACCAAGCCAAGGAATGCCGCACCTTTTTTCTGCTCATTCACACGAATGTACTCCTTTAGAAGCGTCAGCATGTCCGGATCTCCACTCTTGTCTTCCTGCGACAATACTCCTGCCGGTTTTACAACGATTAGCAGATGATTATCCTCGTATAGAACGGCTATTTTTTGCATTGATCTCCTCTTTAGTTTCAAAACTTGCTTGCCACTTCATTATATATAAGTCAAAGGTATAATGACATTTGACATAAAAAGCTTAATCTACGGAAGGAGTCGTCGATGGCTAAGTACATTCTTGCTCTGGATCAGGGCACAACAAGTTCTCGCGCCTTGTTGATCGATCGGAATCAAAATATTATCGCCAGCGCACAGAAGGAAGTTCCGCAATACTATCCGCAAGCTGCATGGGTGGAGCAAGATCCACTAGATATCTTCTCCTCACAATATGCAGTGATGAATGAGGTAATTGCCAGCTCGGGAATTGATGTGCGTGATATTGCAGCAATCGGCATTGCTAATCAACGCGAAACAACAATACTCTGGGATAAGCATACAGGGCAGCCTGTTTATAACGCCATTGTCTGGCAGTGCCGCCGCACTGCCGACATTATCGATCAAGTGAAAAAAGATGGCCACAGCGATTATATTCAGGAAAGTAGCGGTCTAATTCCCGATGCATATTTTTCAGCCAGCAAGATTAAATGGATTCTCGATCATGTACCGGGTGCTCGTACAGCTGCAGAACGTGGTGATATCCTCTTTGGTACAGTCGACAGCTGGCTGCTCTGGCAATTAACTGACGGAGCTGTGCATGTGACTGATTACACAAACGCTTCACGCACAATGATTTACAACATCAGGGACTTGTGCTGGGATGACAAACTCTTAGAGATTTTTGATATACCTCACACATGTTTACCGGAGGTGCGCAACAGTAGTGAAATCTACGGCTTTTGCAGTCTACAAGGACATGAAATTCCTATTGCAGGAATGGCCGGCGACCAACAAGCAGCCCTCTTCGGTCAACGCTGTTTTAATCCGGGCCAGATCAAAAATACCTACGGCACAGGCTGTTTCCTTTTGATGAACACAGGCAGTGAAATAATCAAGAGTGGAAACGGACTCATCACGACCATCGCCTCCGGTATTAATAACGAGGTTAGCTATGCGCTGGAGGGCAGTATCTTTGTTGCCGGTGCTGTGATCCAGTGGTTGCGGGATGAAATGGGCTTTTTCAAGGACAGTGCAGAGTCTGAAGAACTCGCAAAAGCAGTGGAAGACAACGGGGGCATCTATTTTGTGCCTGCGTTCACCGGACTGGGCGCACCACATTGGGATCCATATGCACGCGGTCTAATTATCGGCCTAACACGGGGCAGTAAGAAAGAACATATCACCAGAGCTGCCTTAGAATCGATTGCTTTTCAGACTTACGATCTGGTATCTGCTATGGAAAAAGATAGCGGAATCGAACTGCAGGAACTTTATGTCGATGGAGGCGCAGCTGCAAATAATTTTCTCATGCAGTTTCAATCCGATGTACTGAACCTGACTGTCCATCGACCACTTCTACACGAGTCTACTGCTTTAGGAGCTTACTTCCTCGCAGGATTGGCTGTTGGATGGTTCGACGATCAAGAAGAGATCATGAACTTGGAAACAGAAAAAGAGAGTTTCAGGGCTAACATGTCGCCGGCAGACGTCGAGAATAAGCTCACAAGCTGGCACAAAGCACTTGGGCGTAGCCAATCTTGGGCGGAATAGTCTTTGAAATGATATAATTAAGCAAGAATATCAGAGGAGGTCCCATGTCAATAACACCACATATATTAATTGCTGACGATGATCCCGTTGTCCACGAATCTCTCGGACTATATTTAGATGCCGAGAATTTCACTTACGCTTCTGCCTATGACGGTGAAGAGGCTTTGAATATGGTGCAGACTGAGAAGCCTGATTTGATTATTTTGGATTTAATGATGCCGAAGATGTCCGGCATTGATGTCTGTAGAAATATTCGCAAAACCAGCAACGTACCGATCATCATGTTAACGGCCAAAGGTGAAGAGATAGATCGAGTACTTGGCTTAGAGTTGGGCGCTGACGATTATATTGTGAAACCTTTCAGCCCTCGCGAAGTCATCGCCCGCATCAAGGTGGTCTTTCGCCGCATTCATGATGCTGAACAAGGCAGCCATAATCAATCTATCCTGCGCTTTGACGGTTTGGAAATTAATCTCGACAATTACCAGGTGAAGGTTGATGATGAAGTCGTCGCCTTCACTCCTAAAGAAGTTGAAATCCTTTATCTTTTGGCCTCACACCAAGGTCAGGTCATGAGCCGTGAGCAAATACTTTCACAGGTCTGGGGCTACGATTATTTTGGCGATACACGCACAGTAGACACACATATTAAACGCATCCGCCAGAAGATCGACACAGACAATCCTAAGTATGCTTTGATTACAGTGTATGGAGTAGGCTATAAGTTTGAAGCAACAACATGAGAAATAGTTACCTGGTTCGCCGCTTTTTCACCCTGCTCATTGCTGCGGTGATTCTCTGGACTGTGCTGACTATAATTTTCTACACTTTTGTCGCACAGCCCGTTTTCACACGTATTAAAGTTGAAGAAATTCTGCCGCGGGCGGAGCGCTTAGTGAAAGAGCACTCTCCGGCCGCACACGAAGGTAACGTCACCCCTTTCTTCTCACAATCTGTGCTTCAGGCCTACCACTTATACGGCAACTGGCTCTTCGCTCTGGATGAATACGGCGAGATTATTATTAGCTCGCCCCTACCCGAGAGCATAGAGGAGATTGAGTCTGCCATTATGGATTCAGTCGCACGAGAACATGACACACTCATGTCCATCAGTGGCAATCTTCGTCAGACGGAAGTAAATCTGGGACCGGATGCGGGACGTTTTATCATTCTTGCTCTTGCCATGACGGACAAAGATAATCCCCAAAATAAAATAGGCAGCCTAATAGTTGTTCAACCCATGGAAGAAATGAACGCAGGCATTCAGAGTCTGAATTTCGCCCTGATTACCTCGTCAATAATAGTTCTGGTATTAATGGTGATTCCGGTAGCCTACGCTGCATGGCGTTCTTTCAGGCCTTTGGAGTCGATTCGTCAGATAGCGCTCAACATGAGCAAAGGTGATTTCAGTCAGCGCGCTGACGAAGATCAGGAAGGAGAAATGGGCGACCTTGCCCGCTCCATTAATTATCTGTCCGAAAATCTCTCGATCCTCTTTCAAGAATTGCAAGATCAGAGCAGCAGTCTGCAGCAGATAATTGACGGTATCGCTGAAGGCATCATCGCGGTGGACCGTGCAGGCGAGATCATTACTTATAACTGTAGATTGTGGGAGGTTTTCGGCCTTCATACAGGAAGTGAGCAATTTGAAACGCCCGAACGTTTCTTAAAGATGCTAAGGCTGGATGAACGTTTCGCAGAGGCTATAGAAACTCGCTCTTCCATCTCCTATGTCATCTCTAAAGATCACCGTCAGATATCGAGCGTTATTACTCCGCTCTTTTCCGAGCAAGACGTAGTTACAGGAGCAGTTGGTCTTTTCCGTGATGTAACTGAATCAGAACGTCTGGAGCAGACCAGAAGGGACTATGTAGCCAACGTCTCGCACGAACTGCGCACCCCCCTCACCTCGATGAGAGCCTTGCTGGAACCTTTAGCGGAAGGCATGGTGAAATCGGAGGACGTCAAGCAACGCTATTACGAAATTTTGCTTCGCGAAACGATGCGACTTTCGCGCCTGATCAATGACATGTTGGAACTTTCACGGATTCAGGCCGGGGCTGCCGGGATCGAAATGGAGGCTGTAAATCTATCATCACTGATCTCCCGACTCAGCCTGCGCTATCTGCCTATTGCTGCCGACCACGATATAGAACTCTCAGTAGAAGGCTTGAGCGAAGATTTGCCACTTGTCTGGACCAATGAAGATCGCAGTGAGCAAATTTTCATTATTCTCTTGGACAATGCAATAAAGTTCACACCTGAAGGCGGTACTGTAAAAATCCGGATTGAAGATTTCGGCTTTTATGCTTCTATTGCAATTATCGATAGTGGTGTAGGTATCGCCGATGAAGATATTGACCACGTCTTTGACCGCTTCTACAAAGCCGACAAAGCTCATAACCAACCCGGCACCGGATTAGGGCTATCCATTGCCAGTGAAATTGCTACGCAAATGGGCCAAGAAATTAAGGTGCGAAGCGAAGAAGGGCTTGGTTCGACCTTCTCTGTGATTATGCCCTATGCCGACGAGGTCTTACAATCAATTGATCAGTTGAAGGACGTCTATGACAGCGATGCGCATTAATCGATATATCTCCGCTAGTGGCTACTGCAGCAGACGTCAGGCCGATAAATTGATAGCGGCCGGGAAGGTCACCATCAATGGTGAGCTTGCAGAACTCGGCGCTCAAGTAGAGCCGGGCGACTTAGTGGAAGTCGAAGGGCGTGCGCTGTATTTGCCCACTAAAGACGATCTGGTTTATATAGCTTTTAATAAACCTCCCGGAATCGTCTGCACTTCTAACCGAGATATTCCCGGAAACATCATCGATTACATAAATTTCCCCCAAAGAATTTTCACGGTAGGCCGACTGGACCGTGACTCGCGCGGACTAATCCTTTTGACCAATGACGGCAGAATCGTCAACCCCTTAATACATGCTCGCAATCAGCAGCCTAAAGAATACCGAGTCAAAGTCAATCACATACTGACTGACGATTTTTTAGAAAAAATGAGTTCCGGTGTCGCCATTTTAGATACGGTGACTTTACCTGCCAAGCTCAGGCAAATTAGTGATGATGAGTTTTTTATTGAAATTAAACAAGGCCTCAACCGTCAGATCAGACGCATGTGTGAGGCCCTGGGCTATGAAGTTTTAGATTTACAGCGTACCCGTATTATGGATATCACTTTAGATGGTTTAAATGAAGGTTCTTGGCGACATCTCAGTCAGAAAGAACTTGCAGCAGTCAAAGCACTTGAGGATGGTGCCTAAACTTTCTGCGGGTCAAAGGAAAGACAGACTTCAAAATTTTCCTGTTCCAGCGCCCGATAGCTAACACCGGCAGCATCTAGCATCCGTTTGGAGGCTTTCACAATGTCAGTGTCTGCGTATTTATCTGACAAATAGATAACTTCTTTGATCCCTACTTGGATAATCGCCTTGCTGCACTCGTTACAAGGAAACAAGGGCACGTAGACACTGCAGTCCTGCATTGATTGTCCCGCACTATTCAAAATAGCGTTTAATTCAGCGTGGCAGACATAGGGATATTTCGTATCCAGAAATTCACCCTCACGTGACCAAGGGAATTCATCATCACTGCAACCGAAAGGTAAACCGTTATAGCCAACGCTGACCACTCTGTTCTGTGGCGAAACTATGCAGGCTCCAACTTGTGTGCCGGGGTCCTTGCTGCGCATTGCCGACAACAATGCCACGCCCATAAAATATTGATCCCAAGATAAGTAATCTTTTCTCTTCATAGTTCTCCTAGTCTCCATCACTCTCAGAATTTTCATTCTTGTATTGATCGTCTATCGCTGTGCTCGAGTCTGTGTGAAGATCTTCAATCACAGTCTCACGCGGATAAGAATAAGTCCGTTTGTAATATTGTTCCATCTTATCAGAAAAATTATCCGCTTCACTTTGCTCACGAAGTTCAGCAGTATTTTCCAAAAAGTCGTCAAAGCTAAAGTCTCGCTCTTCTTCTGTCGCAGCAGGCGTTTCTTCAAGGTAAGTACCCTCTGAAGTACCCTCAGCACCTAAACTCTCAGAATCCGCCCCTCCTTCACTACAGGTAGCTGCTAAAAACTCATCTGACGCTATGTATTCTCCCACCGCTACTTGCTTTCGTCTTTTCCGCCGCAGAACACTAAATATAATGACGAGAACAAAGACAGCCAAGGCAATTGCGGAAATTAAGAGACCCTCACTCAGGCCTTCCGGCCAAAAGCGCATTGTAATCCTATGCTCACCGGCTGTAATAGGTATTGCCATCAGAGCACTGTTCACTTGACGGATATTCTCTTGAATTTCTCCATCGATCCACACTATCCAGCCGGGATCGTAGGGTATGGTCAAAAGCAATACACCATCTTGAGGACTTTCAAAATTACCGCTAAATTGATCGTTACGGAAAGTAGTAAATTCAAGGCCTGCCCTATTGCCTTGAACGCAAAATTGCTCGAGCATGGTTTCATCTATCCGGGCCAGGCGCAAGACGACGTTGCCACTATCAGCAGCTGAAGCGCTAAAGGTCAGCTCCAGCGTGTGTTCCCCTTCATCAAGAAAACCTAATTCAGTCAAACCATCATCATTCATCCGACGGACGTTACCTGATGCTGTCCTTAGGATAAGATCATCCATGTCATGTCCTTGACTATCGTAATAAAGATAGTGCGTACCTGCTTCTTCTACGTTAGCTTGCAGATGCAATGTATAGCTTTCTTCGGGATAAGTCTTGTAGAAATTAAAACTCGAGTCCCCGCCGGCGCTCCCGCTTCCCGGAGGTGAGTCCAGATTGCTAACGGTCAATTCGGTGAAAACATCTCCTAGTTCAGGGAACATATGCTTCGCCAAGCGGTTCTGGTTTTGAAATACTCTGCCACCGGTCGATTTGTAGGTTAGAACACTGCTATTGACTGCAAAACCCAAAGGCAAGGCATAAGGATTCTGATAGACTTGCACTTCCCCATTGTCCATGACCTGTTCGCGCAGAACCTCTTCGTGACTTATCGGCTCTCGCGCCAACAGAAATTCGATACCAAATAATGAATCAAGGAATAAGGTAGATCCGGTATATTTGTAACTATTAATTCCATTGCTGTAATAGCCCATATTTTCGAAAAACTTCACCGGCGACTCCGCTGAGGTTGAGGCAAACATACTAAGACCATTATAGCCATAGAGTGCGGGATCATTTGAGCTTTTTTGCTTATTGATTTCCACCCGATAAAACGGACCATCGTCGTAATTGCTTTCAATATCAGCCAATGCTGCGCGTATGGCTGAGGGCTTAGCTCCGGCGGCGTAGCCGTCGCGCAAGCCGAAATACTCATTCTTACCTACAAAATGCACGCTACTTATTGAATGCGCCAAGAGTTCAAATAACATGAGCAAGATCAGAACTGACGAAATAGTGCTGCGCCTCAAGTCTGTTCTCGCAGTCCTATCACTCAAAACCGTTTGCGACTCCGAAAGACCGACGGCAGCGAAAACCAACATGTACAGAAGCAAGAAGATTATTGTCGCCCATTGCGTGGCTACGCTGACAGCCAAATCCTCCAAGAGCAAAACGCTGATAGGAACCGCCAACACCAGCGGCAGGGTCAGAAGCACTATATCCTTACCTTTGAGATCGCGCAGGGATCTTAGCGCCGAATAAGCCATCGTTAACACAAGAAAGATATAGACAAACGAATTTCGATAAGGCAACTGATTGGGAAAGTGCATGCCGTGCCAAAGGAAATTCAGAATATTCAAATCAAAGGATAAAATCATGAATAGCATCAAGCCCAGATACATCAGTTTTTCGCGCAAACGTATGCGTGTTGACATAAAGAAGATAGGTAGCAGCAAGATCGTCCCTACGCCGGAATAAAGATTAGGATAACCGCTGCGAATTGTAGGCTCCAAGAGCATAAAGTGTTGTGCCAGGTATGCGAGAGGATTGGCGGTGAACTCAACAGTGGCAGGGAATTTATCCCCACTCGCACTAGTGTGTTGCAGACCTTGTACGGCGGGTAAGAGCAAAAAGGCCGTGAGAGCAACTGCGATCACAGTCGCAGCTATAATTTGAATAATCACTTTAAAGCGTCTGCCGCCGGTCCAGCCCACCGTATGTTGGGACATTAGAATCGGGAAATAGAGCAACATAAATAGGCAGGCAAAAAAGGCTGCATAGTAGTTACTGAGCAAGAGCAAGGCGAGAAATATTATATAAAGTACAAATTTGCCCTTTTTGATAAAGCGCGTCAAAGCCCACAAAACTAAAGGCAAGAGGATTAAAGCGTCCAGCCACATTATGTTCCAAGAATAGGCCATGACGAAGGCGGAAAGTGCGTACATGGCACCGAAAATTACACTGAATGCTCCCCGTCGCTGGAAAGTTTCCTTTAAGAAAAGATGGAAGGCCAACCCGGCGAAGCCAACTTTAATCAACGTCAAGACAAAGACCGCTTCGGACAATAATGTTTCGGGAAAGGCTAAGAGGAGTATATTCAAGGGGCTAGCTAAATAGTAGGCAAAAAGAGAATATAAATTCATTCCCAAGCCACCGGAAAAAGTAAATAAAATTGATTCACCTGAAAGAATAGTGCGGCGCAACATGGCCATAAAAGGTGCATATTGATGGAAGAGGTCGACTGTCAGGATATGCCTGTCGCCAAAAGGAAAGACAGTGTAGACAGCATAAGCAAGCGCTAGAATTAAGAGTGGTATCAGAAAAGCCAGAAAATTATTCTGCCAGCGCAATGATCGTTGTCTATGAGGTGGCGAATTCGCTCCCTCTTCTTCCGCAGCGTATTTTAACAAACCTTCTTCTAGGTTTTGGGCATCCGGACTGGTGCTCATCACATCTCCTCCATACTTTGATAATAGATAATATCAAATAAATATGCTCAAAAACATTATAAACATAAAGCAGGCGGACTTTTCACGAAAAAGTGCCGCCTGCCTGCATCTAAGATTAAAACTATGTTACTTTTTTTTCTTTTTCTTCTTGGACTTACTTTGTCTGATTGCCGCAATTATGCCTGAGACAAACCCTGCAATCTTTGCAGCCTGCGTACTCATGTTATCCGATTGACGTGCAGCGCTGCGACGACCACGATTCTGAATAAATCCTTTTACAGAGTCTACCGCCCCACTTACCTCGCCGGTAAGGTGACTGACGTCATCAAGAATCGCCGGCACAGATTCAGACATGCCATCTACCAAAGTCTGAACAGGGTCAATCAAACCGGGCAAAGCTTCCACTACTTCAGTAACAGGCTCACTCACATCATCAACGATTTTACTGATTCCCTTCATCGTCTTAATCAGATAGATTAAGAATACGGCCAGTAAAATGATTGCGATTGCACCGAGAACGCCTAGAACAATACCCATAATATCGTTCGGAGTCATTACGTATTCAACAAGTAGAAATTGCATTGATTAATTCCTTTCTACCACTTGGAGGACTTTAGAATTTGCTTATTTATTAAACTTCTTCTAGTTCCTCTACTGTATCCTCAACGTTCTCTTCGATGATGTCTTCTGCCTTCTTGATTTTCTGCTTAATCTCTTCGTATTTGTCTTTTACTTCTTTAGCAGCTTTCTTCGAGAGTTCCTTGGTCTTATCAGCGCCGACAACTGCTGTTTCTTTAATCTGCTCGCGAGTCTCATGACCGGATTGCGGTGCAAAGAGTAAACCTGCAGCAGCTCCTAAGGCGATACCGCCCAAAAAGCAAAAGAAGGATTTGTTGCGAGCCTTTGACTTACTTTCAACTCCCAAAAAGTCTAATATGTTCTCAACCATTTTAAGTGCTCCTTTCAAACGAATCTAAGTTATTTCGTTTATTATCTTTTGAGTTTATAGTATACAAGCAAAAATTTAGCTTGTCACGCCTGTAATAGTATTCAGCTATATTCGGTAACATACGCAGTTAAATGGTAGAGAAAAAAATGATGAGTAAGTCTGTAAGCCGGATTCTGTCGTGAACAACCATCTGTCTAGACTGATCGTTGCCGATCAATTCAAGCCACCTCCTCGGAACCTGCGGGCTACAGTTATTCCTCCACGGTGTTGCTCCGGATGGGGTTTGCAGGGCCAGGCTGTCTCCAACCTGCCGGTGAGCTCTTACCTCACCATTCCACCCTTACCGAATAATTCGGCGGTATTTTTCTGTTGCACTTTCCTTAAAGTCGCCTTCACCGGGCGTTACCCGGCATCCTTGCCCTATGGAGCCCGGACTTTCCTCACCGACAGTCTTTCGACTTGTCGCCGCGGTCGCTCAACTTACTCATCGAATAGTCAATTATAGTCTATTCCGGCATCAACTTCAATCCTCAAGTCGGGAAACACAGTATGCAGATGTGCGCCCAAAAGGAGCATAACATCTCGCTCTGACACATCATGTCCTACTGCTAAGACATTAACTCCACGTGCTTCCAACATCAAAGCCACGTGGTGCTTAATTTCACCAGTAATCAACACATCTGCTTTGATCTCTACGAGTCGCTCCATGCAGCTCTCATCGAAGCTGCCCGGAAAAAATGAAATTAGACTCACTTGCCTATGAGTCGAAGTGAAGCGTTGACAAGCAGGGATCTCCAGTCGCTGTGCAATCAATTCCGCAAATTCCAAGAAAGATTGCGGCTCTTTCAAATTAGCATATAAACCGTAACCAAAATCAGGTCGCCCCTCAAGTGGCTGTAAAATCTGATAGCCTACTTCATCTACATCTAGATCTAAGCTCAGCGTTAACGCAGCAGCAGTTCCGTCAAGACAGCGATCCAAATTAGTATGAGCGCTATAAACTGAAACGTTATTGCGAATCAAATCCAGCTGCATCTTCCCTTCCGGTGTCGCATCAGTCATTTCATGAATAGCATTAAAAAGCGGGGGATGATGTAAAAGCAGCAAATCGACCTGGCCTTTTATTGCTTCTTCTACTATTTCCGGTTTCAAATCTAAGGCCAGAAAAACCCGTTTGATCTCAGCCTCATAAGAGCCAAAGGCCAAGCCGGGATGATCCCATTCTTCCGCCAAATCTAGCGGTGCGTATGCTTCAATTACTTTTATTATATCCAAAGTGCTAGTCATCATACCCTCTTTCTAATAATTCAGTCCATTCCACCGCCAGTCGAGCCCGCCAGACGTCTCCCCTTCCCTCAAGTTCAAGGCGTTGTTTCAGCCTAGCAGCCCAGTCAAGAACTAGCTCATCCTCTTCACTAATCTCCGGTCGATGTAAGCTCTCTTGCACCGCGAGAATCAATTGAGGACCGACATAAAGTTCGAGCTGACTGTAACTAGGAGGTTCATCATTAGTATTATCACATACGATTATGGTGTAAAAGCGTTCGGAATCCCACACCAAACATTCGTGACCAAGGCTAAGTGAGAGCTTTTGCAGGCTTGACCGCAATTCATACTGTTTTGTTTGCGGCTGCAAAATCATTCTGGCCGGGCGACAAGATGTTCCGCCATAAGCATTCTCTAATATCCGGGCTATGGCTTCTCCACCCATGCCGCTGATAAGCACTATGTCGTCGGGGCGACAATCAACACCTTCTAAACCATCAGTTTGCAGAAAATTAATTTTTTCTGAGCCTCCAGGAAACAGAGTTTGACTGCGTTCCCGGGCACGCTCTAGAGGCCCTGCGTTTATATCAAGAAGTAAGACTTCATTGACGCTAGCTTGTGCCAGCAATTCTAACGGCACGCTGGCATGGTCGCAGCCTACATCAAGTAGACGCTTAGTCCCAGAGGGCACAAAGTCAGCTAACGCTTGAAGGCGCTGACTGACTTTGAGCGAAAAGGCTCGACTACTTTCTTGCGACTTAAACTTAGTCGACATAATCCTTCAGACGCTTACTGCGAGATGGGTGACGAATCTTACGCAGAGCTTTCGCCTCTATTTGGCGGATGCGCTCGCGGGTGACATCGAAGACCTTGCCCACTTCTTCCAAGGTTCTCGTGCGCCCGTCTTTCAGACCAAAGCGCAGTTTGAGCACTTCTTCTTCGCGCGGAGACAGTTCGGATAATACATTTAACAACTCCTCTTTCAAGAGCGTGTTAGCTGCCTGCTCATCGGGCGAGGGTGCGTCTTCATCAGGAATAAAGTCTCCCAATTGGCTGTCTTCTTCTTCACCAATGGGTTTTTCCAGAGAAACGGGTGACTGCGATATCTTCATGATTTCGCGAATTTTCTCGGGTGTCAGTTCCATCTCAGCAGCTAACTCGTCTACTTCCGGTTCACGGCCGAGCTCCTGCACCAACTGACGTTGGATCCGGACCAGCTTGTTGATGGTCTCAATCATATGTACAGGAATGCGGATGGTTCTGGCCTGATCCGCGATGGCACGAGTGATGGCCTGGCGAATCCACCACGTGGCGTAAGTGCTGAATTTGAAACCCTTTTTATAATCGAATTTGTCGACTGCTTTAATCAGGCCGAGGTTTCCTTCCTGGATTAGGTCGAGGAAGTGCATGCCACGTCCTGTGTAGCGTTTGGCAATACTTACTACCAGTCTCAGGTTAGCTTCAGTGAGGTGCTGCTTGGCTTCCCAGTCACCTGCTTCCATTCTGGCACCAAGGTCTTTTTCCTCATCGGCTGTGAGCAGTTCTACCTGGCCAATTTCTTTCAGATACATACGTACAGGGTCGTCGACCAACATGGCGTCATTAAATGCTTCAGCCATCTTGTTCTTGTCCCGCTCACGCTCATGCATCTCGCGGACCATTTCTTCTTCGTCAATAACTTCAATGCCGGCACGAATTAAGATGCTGATAACATCGTCCAGCAAATCTTCGTCCAGCTGTATTTTTTCAAGATAATCGAGAACTTCTTCTTGCTTCAATTCATTGTCGTTATCATAGCCGCGGGAAATCAGGGGCAATAAGAGTTCAACATTAAAATCGAAATCGTGACCGATACTTTCAATGAATTTTTCTTCGTCAACGATTTCACCGATGTCGTCGTCTCCGCTGTCCGCAAAGAGATCTGCGTCGACAACCTCTTCATCCTCATCGCTCAAGTCGATTACTGCGTCGATATCTTCATCCAAGTCCAGCTCATCATCATCCGGCTCTTGAATAATCACATCTTCTTTCTTCGCAGCGGACACCTTGACCGGTCGGCTCGTTACGACACTAGGCGTCAAAAGTAAGCCACCTTTGCCAAGTTCTTCTTCATCTTTTTCATCCGGCGAGTGCACATCAAGTGTGACAGTCTTCAGCTTTTTATTTATCTTTACTTTTTTAGCTGCAGTTGTTTTGCCGCGGTCTTCATCGTCAAACTTCAGGTCTGCATTTACTGAAAGAATGAGCGCAGACAAATCCGACAAGATGTCTACTTTTTGAATTTCTTCACTATTTTCTTTCTTAGCCATAATTGATACTCCTGCTTTATCTGCTATGTCTGACAAGTGCGGCAGCTTGTGTGTATACACTAGCTTTTCGCTTCGCCTCTTCGGCTTTGTCAGTTTCATGTCGTTCGTTATAGTAATTATATAGAGCTACTTGCTGGTCTCGCTTCCAAGACAGGCGTTCACTGCGCACTGACCGTAACAGCTGATCGTAACTTTTCTCCCTCAAATGCGCACTCACATCCTGTGTCGAGTTAGCCATATTTTCTACCAAACTCTCGCGGATCTGTGTCAGGTCGTCGCGAAATTCATCGATCATATGCTTTTCAATTGCGATGTTTTCGTTGGAATCGCTTTCGTCCAGACTGGCCTCGAGTTGTTGAGTTCTTGCCACGAGCGCTGCTAGCGAAAGCGTCCCTGTCGCAGCATCATTTAAGGCTAGTTTAGCCAGCTCTCTGATAGCTCCGGCGCGAAAGTCCTCAGCGCGGACAGCAGATTCTAGATTCAAGGACTTCAGTGCTTTCTCTGTCAGGGGGTCTCGACCTGTGTCTGCAATCATTATGTCGAGTCCTCGTGTAATCAGCATAGGGGCTTCGGCCAGCAAGCGTAGCAATTTCAGATCATTGCTGTTTTTGGCCTGAACTCTCGGCGGCCTGATCTGCCGCGGCTTGTTAAAGCTCTCACTTTGAATGTTCCTGTCTCGCGTGTGCTCGTCTCCTTGTTGGCGTCGTCGTCTGTCCACTTCCTGGATGATCCTGTCGGTGCCTGTGCCGAGCTTCTTCGCCAACTGAGCTGCATACAGTTCTGCCAATACCCCGTTCTCTTCTCCGGCGAGGATATCTAGTGCCACATCTTGATATTCAAGCAAACGCAGGGATCCGGTTTCCGGGTCTTTGGCTTTGCGTTCTGCCAGTGCTAAGAGATAACTACTGCGGTCTAATGAATTATCGAGCAGCGAAGCCATGCGCTCGGGTCCCTTGTTTTTAATATAATCATCAGGATCCTGACCTTGTGGTAAGAGAACAAAACTGGCTTTTACACCGATATCCGTAAAGATTTCATAAGTCCGCATGGCGGCGCTTTCTCCGGCGCTGTCGGAATCGAAAAGAAGCAAAGCTTCTTTGCTGTGGCGCTGAACCAAGCGTGCTTGCTGCAGTGTCAGAGCCGTTCCCAGCGGAGCGACTACATTCTCAAAGCCTGCTTTGCTTAGAGCTAGGACATCCATATAACCTTCAACGATGATCAACTGCTCCGACCTGGCTTTAAGAGCCTGGGGTAAGCCGAAAAGATAGGAACCTTTATGGAATACTGCCGTTTCTGACGTATTGATATACTTAGCACCTTGATCTTGCATTGCACGTCCGCCAAAACCGAGCACATTACCGCTTAAATCAATAATAGGAAAGATGACGCGGTCACGGAAAAAATCGATCCAATTATTCTTGCTACTACGGATGATTAATCCCGCCTTGGACATGGCCGAGTCGGACACGCCTTTGGAGCTCAGATATTGATACAAGGCATCCCATTTATTGGGCGCATAACCGAGCCCGAATTTTCGCCACTCTTTATTGCTCATACCGCGACGAGTCAAATAGGCACGAGCTGACTCACCACCAGCGCCGATTAAAGACTTATGGAAAAAACCTGCTGCTTCCAACAAGCTGTTATAAATGAGTTTTTGCTCTTCGCGCTTCTGGCGCCAGCGATCGTCCTCGTCTTCTTCAATCTCTATGCCTGCTCGCTTAGCCAAAAAATGTATAGCTTCAGGAAAATTGAGGTGCTCGATTTCCTGCACGAAACTAATGACATTGCCACCCTTATGACAACCGAAACAATAATAAATTTGCTTGAGCGGGGTGACGCTGAAGGAAGGAGTTTTCTCCGCATGAAAAGGACAGAGCCCAAACAGATTGTGGCTTGATTTTTTATCCAAATCTACATAGGAAGAAACCAAGTCAACAATATCGTTGGCGGCTATTACCTGATCTATTGATTCTTGGGAGATTCTGCCCATCCTGACCTGCCCCTTCGAATTAGCAAAAAACGTTCAATTTACTCTCTATTAGTATCTTTCGTCAGATGGAGTGCTTTCTCCTACCCACGCTTGTACGAAAGCCAGAGGGCACATTCCAGCCTCTTTTGGAGCATTTGACAATAAATGGGGTCAACAGCATCCAGATCGCCCTGACTGTGCCAATGATTGGCAGCACAACCACCACCGCAATGATAGCGTGCCCAACAGGAATTGCAAGGTTCACGACTGGGCATAAGGTATTCGCTGAACGCGGATTGACGCTCAGGGTCGTTCTCAAAACCGGTGGCAGTCAAGCGACCGATACGATGTACCGCTTCACCTACCAATTGATGGCAAGGATAAATATCCCCCTCAGGTGTCACAGCGCAATATTCAGAGCCGGCTCCGCAGCCTTTCAGCCTTTTATAGATACAAGGACCGTTATCAGTTTGCAGATTAAAATGGAAAAAATTAATATCCGAAGCGATTTCATCTGAAGATAGAACTTGAGCTAGCTTCTCGTAAGAATCAAGCACTTGGGCTAAGTCTTCTTCACGGATTGAATAATCGGCTTCGGGTGGAGCTACTACAGGTTCAATGGAAACATTTTTGCCCAAGGAAGCTAGAGCCAAGACGTCATCTACAAAATCCAGATTATAGCGTGTAAAGGTGCCGCGGATATAATACTCACGCTCACCGCGCAATTTCACAAATTTCTTGATATTGCTAGCAATACGCTCATAAGTCTTATTACCACCGGCATCAGGACGCATATGATCGTGATTCTCGGCTGTGCCGTCACAGGACAGAACTACGTTCTTAAAATGCTCATTGATATAGGCTATTTTCTCATCGTTCAACAAAAGGGCGTTTGTTGTGATCGTAAGCCTGATATCTTTGCCGTGAGCTGGACCTTGCTCTTCGCAATAAGCGACTAGTTCTTTCACGACTGACCAATTCATCAAAGGTTCACCGCCGAAGAAATCTATATCGAGATTGCGCCGCGGACCGGAGGCTTCAATCAGGAAATCAATAGCTTTCTTTCCGGTCTCAGCAGACATGCTACTACGTAATTCCGATCCGTACTGGCCTGTTTCCGCGAAACAGTAAGTGCAGCGCATATTGCAATCGTGGCAAATATTCAGGCACATGGCTTTGAAATTGGGCTCTTCAGGATAAAGTTGTTCAAATCTGATTTCGGGGCGTGCAGCAAAGAGTTGCGATTGGGCAATCAATTGATTGATGGCATCTGCGATCTCGGATCCATCAGTAAATTCCTCTAATTTTGCAGCGTCCGGTCTTTGCCCTTGACGCGCCTGATAAAGTTGCAGAATGGAAAGAGCCTCGTCATCAAATAAATGCAAGGCTCCACTTTCCGAGTCGTATACTAAATTGTCCCCATTTAGAGTAAAAGTATGGATCAATCACGATCCTCCACTTCACGTTCACAAGGCTGATTTGCCACAGTGCAGCTAGTCTTACAAGCTGACTGACAGGATGTTTGACATTCAGAGCAGGCTGAGCCGCTCTCGCTGGCTGAAATTGTTGGGTTAATAATCGTTCTAATGTGTTTCACAACATAGCCCCTTTCTGAGGAATTTAAATTCGAGATTAGTCTCCACTTTCGTCGAAACTATCCGTCGGTGCCAAAACAACGCTGATAGCATTTTTCTTAAATGTCATCATGGTGTTCGAGACGCTGGTGTAAATTGTAACTTCGTCACCAGTAATATTTGCAACACGGCCAATGATGCCGCCGATGGTCATGACTCTGTCGCCGGGACGCATCGCTTCTAGCTTAGCTTTCAGTTCTTTTTCCTTCTTCTTCTGTGGACGGATTGAGAAAAAGTACATGAAGCCGATAATTAAAGCAAACGGCAGCAACATGGCCAACATGCCCTTGGCACCGCCTGCTTCGCCCTCTGCAGCGCCTGCGGCAGCAAGCAGATATGTGGGAACAAGATTATAAAATAGATTCATTATGATCCTCCGTAAGATCTTAGCTTTTTTAGCTAATTAATTTGACTTATTTGTAAGATTATAAATTAAATACTTACCTGCTAGAGTGTACCACAAATCACCTATAATTATAAAATTCTTTTAAAAATTCCGGATATTCATCAGCTTGGATGGCCTGACGGGCTTTTTTCATCAAGTCAATCAGATAATACAGGTTATGCCAAGACAAGAGCCTCATCCCCAAAATCTCATTCGCTTTAATTAAATGGCGCAGATATGCTCTTGTGTAGTTTTTGCAGACATAACATTTGCAGTCCGGGTCGATCGGCCTAAAGTCCTTGGAGTAGACAGCGTTGCGGATGACAACGCGCCCCTTGCTTGTAATCGCAGTGCCATTGCGCCCGACTCTAGTGGGATAAACGCAGTCAAACATATCCACCCCGCGCAAAACGGACTCGACCATATAGGTCGGTGTTCCTACTCCCATCAGGTAGCGCGGTTTTTCTTGCGGCATGACGTCCTTTATGGCATCCAGCATCTCCAGCATCAGCTCCATCGGTTCGCCGACTGACAATCCACCAATGCCGAAGCCGGGCAAGTCGAAAGATGTTATTTCCTGGGCGCTTTGCACTCGCAAATCTGCATACATCCCGCCTTGAACGATGCCAAAAAGTGCCTGTTTGTCAGGCTTTTCCCAGACATCTATGGCACGTTCCAGCCATCTAGTCGTACGTTCCAACGAATTCTTCGAATACTCATAAGTCGCAGGCCAAGGAGTACACTCATCCAATTGCATCATGATATCGGATCCCAACGTTTGCTGTATATCAATTGATAATTCAGGGGTCAAGAAATGCTTGGAACCGTCAATATGTGATGAAAAGCTGACGCCGTCTTCAGTGATATCTTTGGGCTTGGCCAGAGAGAAAACCTGAAAGCCACCGCTATCAGTGAGAATAGGTAAATCCCAATTCATGAATGAATGCAGACCTCCTGCGGCCTCAATGACCTCCATTCCGGGGCGCATCCATAGATGGTAGGTATTGCCGAGAATGATTTCCGTGTCAATCTCTTTCAATTCATCGGGAGACATAGCTTTTACAGTAGCCTGCGTACCGACAGGCATGAATATCGGCGTCTCAAAGCTGCCGTGTGGTGTAGTCAGGCGTCCATAACGAGCACCGCTCCGACGACATTCGTGTAAGAGTTCGTATGTAACAGCAGGCATAGTAATTTACTGATCCTCTCCGGCTTGCTCATTTCTTCTCAAGCCTTGCGGTAATAATAACATCGCATCGCCAAAGCTAAAAAAGCGATACTTCTTTGCAATCGCCTCCTGATAAACCTCCAGCATCTCTTCCCTACCCATCAAGGCCGATACCAACATAAACAAAGTTGATTCCGGCAGGTGGAAATTTGTAATCAGGCCGTCGATCAGTCGGAAGCGATACGAAGGATAGATAAAAATATCAGTCTCGCCGTACTCTGCACGCAAGGATCCCTGTTCCGGATAGCACTGATTGCGAGCAACAGCCTCAAGCACACGCAAAGAGGTCGTCCCTACAGCGATAACACGGCCTCCTCTTCTTTTTGCGGCCATAATTGCGTCAGCCGTTTCTTGGGAAAACAAGTACTGTTCGGAGTGCATCTGATGTTCCGAGATTGTAGCGCTTTTCACCGGTCTAAAAGTCCCGATGCCCACATGCAAAGTTAGGGTACTTTGTTCAACACCCTTTTCCCGGAGTTCTTGTAGCAAGTCATCCGTGAAGTGTAAGCCCGCCGTCGGTGCCGCCACAGAGCCTCTGTTTATTGCGTACACCGTTTGATAACGCTCGGGATCTTCCAGATCCTTATGGATATATGGTGGTAGCGGCATTACGCCAAGGCGATCTATCACTTGGTCAAAGGGTTCAGAACAAATGAAGCGCAGCCTTCTACCTCCATCGGGCAGGCTTTTTACAACTTCAGCTTCCAACTCGCCTTCACTAAAGACTATGCGATCGCCCGGTTGACAGCGCCTGGCAGGTTTGGCCAAAACATCCCAGGTCGGACCTTCGCTGTCAGTCTGCCTGATGAGTAGACACTCGATCCTGGCTCCGGTTGCAATTCTCTCGCCAAATAAACGGGCCGGCAACACACGTGTATCGTTCATAACTAACAAGTCACCCGGTTCTAGATAACCCGGCAGATCGTAAAATTGTTTATGTTGCAAGTCTTCTCCGTTTGCAAAGACCAGAAGACGCGAATGATCTCTCTGCTTGCTGGGCTCCTCTGCGATCAATTCTTCCGGTAGATCGTAGTAATAAGCAGAGGTTGAGCGAGAAAACCTTCCTGCCTCGGCAAGGCAGTTAATTGCTGCAACGGTCTCTTTTAAAGCTTCCACGGAGCGTTCACGCCTGTATGCTCCGCGCTCTGCCTTCTTGATCCGAAGATCCTGTGCTAGCGGCAAGAGTCCGAAATTGGCATTCATCGGTTGGAATTTTTTGGGTTCTGCATAAACGATGTAACGGGCCAAGGCACCGCTGATAGTCTCAGCTGCCGGGAGTAGAGTCAATGCTTTTTCTCTATCGTACCCGAGAATTTGCGCCGCAGCCTGGTGCGCCGCCATTAGACCGGAAGCTATCGATTCAACGTAGCCCTCCACGCCGGAGATCTGTCCTGCGAAATAGAGTCTAGAGTTTTTCTTTGTAGAAAAGCCTAAATTCAAAACTGTCGGCGCCTTGATGTAGGTATTGCGATGCATGATGCCATAGCGCAAGAATTCAGCCTGTGCTAGTGCGGGAATCAAGCTGAACACGCGTTTTTGCTCTGAGAAAGCCAAACGTGTCTGGCAGCCGACCAAGGAGTACATGCTGCCCTCTGTGTTCTCTTGCCGCAACTGCAATACTGCATATGGCGTCTCTCCGCTGCTCGGATCTCGCAGACCTTTGGGACGAAGCGGGCCATAACGCATGGTATCTTCACCGCGTCGAGCTAGTTCTTCTATCGGCTGACAGTCAGCAAAAAGAATGTCGTCAAAATCTCTGACCGCTGCGCATTGCGCTTCAACTAGTGCCTGCCGAAACTGCAAATATTCATCTTTGTTTAAGGGGCAATTGATGTAATCGTCATCTCCTTTATCGTAACGAGAGGCGCGATAATACTTGTCCGGATCCAGTGAGTCCAAGTCTACAATTGGAGCAATGGCATCAAAAAAATGTAAATTTTCTTCTCCGCTAAATTTTTCGACATCCTGACTCAGCGCATCCGCAGTCAAAGGTCCTGTTGCCACAATGCTCACGATATCGTCCTGCGGCAATTGCTGCACTTCTTCGGTGCGGAAATGAATCAAAGGATTGGCTTTGATTTTTTCTGTTACTTTCTGAGCAAAAACTTCCCGATCAACTGCTAAGGCGCTGCCTGCCGGCACTCGAACCGAATCTGCAATTTGCAGCAATTCCGAGCCCAAGTTAATTAACTCCAGTTTCAGAAGACCCGAAGCTGTCGTCTCTTCTTCGGATTTAAGCGAGTTGGAACAGACCAGTTCCGCCAGATCGTTCATTGTATGTGCAGGGCTTTTTTTCTTCGGTTTCATGTCGATCAGTTCAACATTGAGTCCAAAGCGGCTCAGTTGTAGAGCAGCTTCAGAGCCCGCTAAACCGGCCCCTATAACTCGAACATCTATCACTCTTTATCCTCGCCGTCGTCTTTTTTGTTTTTTTCTGCTTTGGGTTTAGCTTTGGCTTTTTTGGATTTTGTTAATTTCTTTTTTCTAGTGGGACATTCTTTGTTCGAACACATCTCGCTTTTCTTGCCGCGGTAATTACGCTCAACCATATAGCTGCCACATTCGGGGCAGTTCTTCCCGTCGAGGGGGAGGTTCCAGTCGATGAATTTACACTCTTTATCATTGGACTTGTCGCAGGTGTAGAAGGTGCGGCCACGCTTGCTCTTTCGGATTACTACTTGAGACTCGCATAAAGGACACTTGGCAGGAGCTTCTTCGAAGATCGTCTCGGTATATTTGCAATCCGGATAGCGATCGCAGGCAATAAACTTACCGTAGCGTCCCATACGGATCACTAGCTCCCCTTCTTTACATTCAGGACAGCTGCGTCCGGTTGGTTCATCCGGAATCTCTATTTTTTCGATTGAAGTTTTGGCTGTTTCGATTTGCTCATGGAAGGGTCCATAGAAGTCGGAAAGGACCTTTACCCAGTCTTCTTTACCTGCTTCGACAGCGTCAAGCTTATCTTCCATCTGGGCCGTAAAGTCGGTATCTACGATATTGCGGAAATTTTCCTCCAGGAGTTCGGTTACTAAGACACCCAAATCTGTAGGAAAAAGTGTTCTGCCTTCCCGCTCGACATATTGTCGGTCTTGAATTGTGGAAATGGTTGGCGCGTAAGTTGACGGTCTGCCGATACCAAGGCTTTCCAGTTCTTTGATCAATGAAGCTTCAGTATAGCGTCCGGGCGGCTGAGTAAACTTCTGCTCCGGCTCGAGTCGATCTAAAAGAAGTTTCATACCTTCTTTCAGTTCAGGCATATCCATCGTGACGACGTCGTCCTCATCCTTCTTTGTTTGCGAAGGTAAATCCAAAGCTCCCGTCTGTAAGAGCCATCCCGGGAATAAAAGAATTTCGCCATTGCTGCGAAACAAATGTGTTCCTGCCAATATGTCTACCCGTAAGGTGGAATAGCGGGCGGGTTTCATCTGAGAAGAAATAAAGCGATTCCAAATTAGTTCGTAGAGTTTGAATTGATCACGCGTCAGATAATCCTGTACTTCCTCCGGAGACTTATCAAAATGTGAAGGTCGGATCGCTTCGTGTGCATCCTGAGCTGCTTTCTTGTTCTTGTAATAGGGCGCTTTATCCGGCAGATAATCAGCGCCATGTTTAGCTTTGATATAGTCACGTGCAGAATCGACCGACGCTTTCGATACGCGCACTGAGTCGGTTCGAATATAAGTAATAAGAGATGTTTGTCCTCCGGCTCCCAGCTCGACGCCCTCATAAAGCTGCTGGGCCGCACGCATCGTGCGTTTGGCAGTAAAGCCGAGGACACGCGAAGCATCCTGCTGCAGTGTGCTGGTTGTGTAAGGAGCGTAAGGACGACGTTGGCGTGTTCCCTTTTTTACATTATCAACGATGAAATCATGGGACTTTATATCCTTGATCAGTTCGCTGACTTCTTCATGTGATCCGGGACGATGAGCTTTGACTTTACCCTCCACCATCTCACCATGATAACGAGAGAAAAATTCCTTTTCTTTTGCTTCACGACGTAGATAAGCGGAAAGCAACCAATACTCTTCCGGTACAAAGGCATCTATCTCACGTTCTCGTAGGACAATCAGGCGCGTGGCGACGGATTGCACGCGTCCGGCAGACAAGCCTTTGCGGATTTTCTGCCAGAGTAGAGGGCTCAGCTCATAACCGACAAGACGGTCCAAGATGCGTCTAGCTTGCTGCGCATAGAACAAATCCATGTCAAGCGGTCGTGGATTTTCCACCGCCTCTTTAACTGATCCGGCAGTAATCTCGTTAAAAGAAATTCGAATATCATCACCGGGGTCGAGATCCAGAATATGAGCTAAATGACGTGCAATAGCTTCACCTTCTCTATCAGGGTCAGTTGCCAGAAGCACTTTATCGGCTTTTTCTGCCTGCGTTTTGAGGTCGCGAACGATCTTCTCCTTACCCGGCATATTAATGTAAAGAGGCTTGAAGCCATTATTTACATTTACACCGATCGTACCTGAAGGCAGGTCACGGATATGCCCGACAGAAGAACGTAGGATATAATCGTCGCCCAGATAGCGAGCGATAGTTTTAGCTTTCGCCGGAGATTCTACTATTACTAAAGATTTACTCATATATTTTCTTTCCACAATCTAATAAGGCGCCTACTAGCGCTATGGTTTAACATATATACATTATCCGAAGGCCTTTTGTCAAAACCTATAACCGGAGACACGTGTAGTATACAGTCCGCGTGCCCGATCGACAAAACCATCTTTCTGCAAATGAGCCAAAATCAGAGCAAGCCGCTCTACCGGCAGTTCACTCTTGCGACTAAGATCTGTGAGGCTGGCAGGAGCAATCGCTAAACATTGTATAACTACGCGTTCTTCGTCTGTGAATTCCGTTTTGTTCTTGCTTGCTTCAGCTGCTTCAAAGGATAAAGGAAATTCAATCTGCCTTTGCTGCAAGAGTTCCAGATCTGATGCGCTTTGCAAAAGGAAGGCTCCCTCCTTGATCAGCTGATGGCAGGAGCGACTCCGCCCGGAGAAGATTGATCCCGGTACAGCATACACATCACGACCATAGTCTGCAGCAAAATCAGCGGTGATAAGCGTCCCACTCTTCTCCCCGGCCTCAGTTACTATTAGAGCATCCGCCAGCGCGGCTATAAGGCGATTGCGTTGTGGAAAATTTTGTTTTTTGGGCGGCGTGTCCAGCAAGAATTCGGAAATAACCTGACCGCCGTTAAGGCAGATTTCGGCAAATAGTTTTTTATTGCTAGTTGGATATGGCTTGTTCAGCCCCGAACCAAGTACGGCACAAGTCTTGCCCCCTGCTTTTAAAGTGTGTCGATGAGCTAGGCTGTCTATGCCGACTGCCCCTCCGGAAATGACAACAACACCGGCTTGTGCCAGATCGGAAATAAGGTAACGGGTCACTTCCATCCCATAGTGGCTTGGAGTGCGACTGCCGACGACCGCTACTTGCTTACTTGCGTTTAGAATATCCCAATTGTTCCCCAAGCCAAAGAGAAGGCAAGGGCAGGAATCAATCATCTTTAAGCGATTAGGAAAGTCTTTGTCGTTACAGAGCTTGACCGTGATATCTGCGGGATAATCGCTCAACTCGATTTGCAAACGTTTGTAACTGCCGCGGTAAGATATTTGAAAATTTATGAGGACATCCTCACGTAGAGAACTTGTGCTGTTACATTTAGAGAAAGCATCTGATTCAAGTAAACTCTGCAAAGTACCCACTGATTTTATAAGTTCACGTCTATCCGACAGAGATATTTTGCATTTATTGGCAGCAAGCAAAAAGGCTTGAGCCAGTAATAGCTCTTCTCTCTTATTTCTAGCTGAAGAATTTTTCAAGCCGTATCGCTCCTCTCTGACATGATAGAGGGCAAAGCCAGTCGATAATCCAAAGCCAAAGCTAAGTCTTCCTCTGTAACTACATCTGCTGAGCGTAGGTCGGCTATGGTGCGTGCAACGCGTAAGACACTGTGGAAACTTCTGAAGGAAAAACACATCTTGACTGCTAATTCACTGATAAACTTGAGGCAGCCATCACTCATCTGCATGAATGATAATAGTTCTTCAGCCGGTATCAGGCTGTTGAAATAGAAGTCCGTTCCTAAACGCTCACAGCGTCTCCTTTGCCTCTCCCAAGCCGACTCCACTGACGCTTTAATCTTCACTGCCCTCGACTCATTGTTTTGCTGCAAAGAAGCTTCCAAAGTCGGAGCCTTCACACGGTTCAGCTGCGACACCAAATCAAATCGATCATACAAGGGTCCGCTGATGCGGTCGAGATGTTTTTCGACTGAATATTCGGAGCAACGACAATTACCGTCTGCTTCCAGACGTTCTCCACAACGACAAGGATTGCAGGCAGCGATCAAAAGAAAATCCGCAGGATACGTAATTCTCCATGAAGAACGTGCGAGGTGAATCTCCCTTAATTCCATCGGTTCTCTAAGCACATCCAGCGCTTTCGGTTTGACTTCCGTCAACTCATCCAAAAACAATACGCCGCAGTGGGCCATAGTGCATTCTCCTAATTTAGGCGGCACTCCTCCTCCTAGCAAGGCGCTGGCAGTTATTGTGTGATGCGGTCTACGAAAAGGACGCTCCTGCAGTTTCTTACGATGTGTGGCAACATCCGCAATCTGCTCCACTAAAAGAACCTCCAAGGTTTCTTCGTCAGACAGAGGCGGTAATATCTCTGCCACAGCGGCAGCTAGACTGGTTTTGCCACAACCGGGAGCTCCCATGAGCAGTAAGGGATGCCAACCTGCAGCAGCGATCGTTATAGCTCGAATACCTGCTTCCTGACCGGCTAGGCGATTCAAGACTGAAGAATTATAGTTCTTGTTGTGCTTATCTATCGTTTGCAGTTCGATCTGTCTCTGTTTGCTCACCTTTTTAGCAGGCACTATGCCCGAATAGATTTCTACTGCCTCAGTTAAATTTGAAACAACATAATAGGTACAGTCGCTTAGGTATTTACTGCAATCAAATTCACAAGGTGGGCCGATTACTTCTTTGATACCGGCTTTTTCCAAAGTAAGTAAGCGGTTGAGGATTCCGGGAACCGTATTCACGCGTCCATCGAGGCTAAGCTCACCAAAGGCTGCTATCTCAGCAGCTCCCTGTGGCCTAGTGATTTGCCCGGAGGCCTCCAGCACGGACAACGCTAAGGCCAAATCGAAGGCAGTTCCGCTCTTCGGAAAAGCCGCCGGCGAGTATGAGGCCAGCACCTTTCCTTTCGGGAAAACGTAAAAACTGTTACTTATCGCTGCTCGCACACGATCACGGGATTCTTTAACTGTGCTATCACAATTGCCGCCAAGATCAAAAGCGGGCAGTCCCGCCATAAGACAGAGTTCAATTTCGATCGGAACACCTTCGATTCCGGCCAATGCGCAGGTAGTCATTTTTGAATAACGGGATTTTTTCATATTCTGATTGTCGGCTTTTTTCGAAACCTTAGGGGCGAACATTTCTGTCAGCGTCGCCGTGTAGGCGTCAATTTGACTCATTTTCGAAAGGCTTCTCGTTTATTGCTGAATATATTCACCAATCTATATTTTGCTCATGACGAGATTCGTTGAAAGTGATATTATCTTCCGGGCGCCTTGCATAAATTTGGCGTATTTGTTATTTAGGAGTACATTTATGAAACTGGGAATCGTAGGATTGCCGAACGTCGGAAAATCAACTTTATTCAATGCTATAACGAAGGCAGGCGCTGAAATTGCCAACTATGCCTTTTGCACCATAGAGCCTAATATCGGTGTAGTCGGTGTGCCGGATGAGCGTTTGGAAGTATTAGCCAAACAGGAACACTCGGCCAAGATTACGAAGGCAACGATCGAATTTTTCGATATTGCCGGCTTGGTGGAAGGTGCCAGCCATGGTGAAGGTTTGGGCAATAAGTTCCTGGCAAATATTCGCGAGGTTGATGCAATCATTCATGTCTGCCGCTGCTTCGAAGACGAAAACATCAGTCATGTCGTCGGCAGTATTGATCCGATCCGAGATTTTGAGACCGTAGAATTAGAGCTTATTTTATCCGATATTGAACAACTAGAACGTCGCATGGAAAAGCTTGAACGTACATCTAAGAACAATGATGCCGCACTCTTGGCTGAGCTGAGATTCGTAAAGTCACTACTCTCATTCCTTGAGCAAGAGCAGCCTGCCCGCGAGTATATTTTGGAAAATGATGAAGAGAGAGAGATGATGAAAAACCTTTTCTTGCTCACTTCTAAACCTATCCTTGTCGTGGCCAATGTTGCGGAAGCAGACGCAGCTGACGGTAATGAATACTCTCGCAGATTGAGCGATTATTTCGCAAAAGATAAGATTGAAGTAATCTGCATCAGTGCCCAGATTGAGGCAGAAATACAGGAACTACAAGCGGAAGAACATGCAGCGTTCCTGAAAGAGATCGGCTTAAAGGAAAGCGGTCTCGACCGTTTGATCAGAGCCAGCTATAAGACATTAGGACTAATCAGTTTCCTTACAGCAGGCCCGACCGAAACTCGTGCCTGGACCACCACAGCAGGCGCTAAAGCACCACAAGCTGCCGGAGTCATTCATAGCGATTTCGAACGCGGATTCATAGCCGCTGAAGTCGTACCTTTTGATATCCTTGCTGAACTCGGTTCTTTTCAAAAAGCTAAAGAAAAAGGCTACGTCCGCAAAGAAGGCAAAAAATACGAAATCCAAGATGGTGACGTAGTTCTTTTCCGCTTTAACGTCTAGTCACCCAAACTGTCTATAGCGCCCGGCGACGTCAGACATATAGGCTCATAGCTCAAGCAAAATTCATTCTATGTTATGATTCAAACAGAAGCTCATTGTCTTGTATAGATTTTGGAGTCTGTTTATGAAGCTGGGTATCGTAGGATTACCTAATGTAGGTAAATCCACTCTATTTAATGCAATCACCTTGGCCGGTGCTGAAGTAGCCAACTATGCCTTCACCACAATCGAGCCTAACGTCGGCGTTGTCGCGGTTCCGGACGAGCGCCTGAAGCTCCTCGCAGAATTAAATAAATCGGCCAAAAGCACCGAAGCCACGATTGAGTTCATCGATATCGCAGGTTTGGTTAAAGGCGCTAGCCGTGGCGAAGGTCTGGGCAATAAGTTCTTGGCCACTATTCGCGAAGTAGATGCCATCGTACACGTCTGTCGCTGTTTTGACGATGAAAATATTTCCCACGTCTCAGGCAGCGTGGATCCTGTTCGCGATCTGCAGGTAGTCGAGCTAGAACTCATCCTCTCTGATATTGAACTACTGGAACGTCGCCGTGAAAAGCTCGAGCGCATAGCCAAAAGCCGTGATCTGAAGGCAATAGCTGAGTTAGATTTTATAAAAAAACTACTCACATTTCTAAATCAGGGTCTAGCCGCCCGAGATTACCCCTTTGAAGACGAGAACGAAGAAGAGCTAATGCGCACATTCTTTCTCTTAAGTGCCAAGCCCATCTTAGTCGTAGCTAATGTGGCGGAAGAGGATGCCGTTAACGGCAATGAATACTCAGAAGCTTTGTTGGACCACTTCTCCTCTAGCGATGTTGAAACGTTAATAATCAGCGCGCAAATTGAAGCGGAGATAAGGGAGTTGCCGCCTGAAGATCGGGAAGAATTCTTGAATGACATTGGCTTGGAAAAAAGCGGTCTCGACCGCCTAATCAAAGCCGGCTACAGGACATTGAACCTGATTAGCTTCCTCTCAGCCACCGCAGTTGAAGCCCGCGCTTGGGCCATTCCCAAGCATTTCAAAGCAGTACAGGCAGCAGGGGTAATTCACAGCGATTTCGAGCGCGGCTTTATAGCAGCAGAAGTGATTTCCTACGACACTCTGGCCGAAGTAGGCTCGCTACATCTTGCTAGGGATAAAGGTCTGATTAGAAAAGAAGGCAAGAATTACGAAGTTCGCGACGGAGACGTCATCTTTTTCCTCTTTAATGTCTAAGAGCATAAGTTGCCGCAGAGCCGCTTACAAACCCGCCAGTTTGATCCCTCTGGATTCCACTTCAAACTTCAACTGCTCGCGCACCTTCTTGAAAAGCTCTTCTAGGCTGCCGTCATTGCTGATCACATAATCGCCGACAGCTTCATACTCTGCGTCCGTCATCTGTATAGCTAGCCGCCTTTCAGCATCCTCACGACTGAGTCCGCGGCGTATAAGTCGGTTAATCCGTTTTTCCTCCGAACAAGTCACGACCCAGACCAAATCAGCTTGATCCAGAAAACCATGCTTGACCGGTATCGGTACATCCAAGGCAATGACCCGAACTTTGTTTTTGCGAGCTTCCTCCAGCTCGGCCATAATATAATTCATAACATCTTCATGAATGATGCTCTCTAGCTGGTCCAGAGCTCTTTTATTTTGAAAAACTAAATCAGCCATTTTCGAGCGATCAAGCGTGCAGTCTTCATTTCTTAATTCTTCACCGAAGGTAGCGAAAACTTTATCCAGTGTTGGCCCGGGATTGCTGGTCAATTCATGAGAGATCTGATCTGCATCTAAAACCGGTACTCCGGCAGCTTTAACGATGGATGCCACAGTCGTCTTGCCGGTTCCGATGCCACCTGTAATTCCTAAAACAAACATCTTTCCCCTACTACTCCATTTCTCCCCAATTAGGGCCGATCTTCGTATCCGCGACCAAGGGCACATCCAGCTGTATGGCTTCTTCCATCACTTGTTTCAAAATGCCGGCAGCATGCACAGCATCCTGCTCCGAAACCTCAAGAATCAATTCGTCGTGCACCTGCAATAGTATATATGCGTCCAGCTCTGCGCGATTTAATTCGTCCACAGCCTGTACCATGGCTATCTTGATCAGATCCGCAGCAGTCCCCTGCACCGGCGCATTCATCGCGGCACGCACACCGAATTGATAGACGTTGTAATTTTGCGAAGAGAGCTCGGGCAGATAGCGACGACGATGGAAAAGTGTCTCCACGTAACCTTGTTTTTTGCCGATCTCCGCCTGCTGGTCCAGCCAGGCAATAACTTTGGGATACTGCTCTTGGTAACGGCGAATATAACCGGCAGCCTCTTGTCTGGAAATACCCAGATCACGAGAAAGACCGTAATCACTGATGCCGTAAGTAATACTGAAATTCACAGTCTTCGCCACATCGCGCTCAGCACTGTTGACCTCAGCAAGATCTTTATGGAAGAGCCTAGCCGCTGTGAGTTTATGTATGTCCTCATTTGCTCTAAATGCTGCCACCATAGCCTCGTCTTGAGAAAGATGGGCTACAAGTCGTAGCTCTATTTGGGAATAATCGGCTCCGACTAGGAGTCGTCCCGGAGGCGCAACAAACACCTTCCGTAGCTCGCGCCCGCGCGCTGTCCGAATCGGTATATTCTGCAAGTTAGGATTGGAGCTCGACAAACGACCTGTAGTCGTGACCGTCTGGTTGAAATTGGTATGAATTCTTCCATCATCACTAATCTCTTTCAGCAGACCTTCAACAAATGTACCACGCAGTTTAGAGAGCTCACGATACTCCAAAATAAGTGGAATTATCGGATCCAAGTGGTATATACGCTGCAGCTCATCCGCCGCGGTACTATAGCCGGAAGCAATTTTTTTGCCTGGGGGAAGTTTGCGCTCTTCGAAGAGAACCTGCGACAGTTGTTGCGGTGAATTGATATTAAATTCGTGACCTGCCAGCTCGAAAACACTCTTCTCAATTGCTTCCATTTCCTGCAACATTCCGGAAGAATTGAGTTCCAAGATATCCTTGTCCACTTTAATTCCGCGAATTTCCATCGTTGCCAGAACAAGAGCCAGTTTCATTTCAATATCTGCCAAGTAGTCCAGGTCATGCTCTTTGATCGCTTGCTGCAAGTGGGGATAGGCCTTGAGCATTTGGTAAGCTTGTCTCTTGCGGAGCGCTACTTGGTCAGTCAAAAGAGGTAATTCATCGTAAGAGCCCACCGACATAAATTCATCACCGAGTACGGACTGCATAAAGTAATCAAAATCAGAGCTGCGCCCGTCCTCCTGTAAAAGATAAGAGGCAACCATTATGTCAAAAATATTGCTTCGACCGCAAAAATGCTTCTGTTCACGCAGCTGTTGCTTGATATCCCAAGTGACAAAGATGATGTCTTCTGACTGCAAAATCTTCTCCGCCTGTTCCATTTCCTTAAGAGATAAAAAGCCGGTCTCTGTCAAGAAGACTCCTGCATGAGAATTGTCCGGCAAGAAGAAAGCTATCAGTTTATCTTCCGCTGCGGATTTCACCAAATCTTCAATTGAAAAAAACTCTTGTAGATTTTCAGCCTCTTCGAGTAATTTACGTCCTGCTTGAGCCTCGTCTCCCAGATATTCCTGGAGTTCCGGAAAGCGTTCAAAATAAGTACGAAAACCTAGTTGCTGGAATAGGCCGGCCAAAACCTTATTATCGCGGAACTCCTGACCTGACTTAAGTAGCGGGTTCATCTTTTCCGGAATCTCAACTTCTCTTTCAATCTGGCAGAGCTTATAAGAGGTAACTGCGTCATTTCTGCCGGCTTCGAGATTCTTTCTCAGTGCTCCTTTTTGTTCGTCTAGATGTTTAAAAACCTCAGCAGCACTACCATATTCTTGGATCAGTTTGAGAGCGGTCTTTTCCCCTACTCCTTTGATGCCGGGAATATTATCTGAAGAATCACCCATTAAAGCCTTTACGTCCACCCACTGCCCGGCCGTCACGCCATAGTCTTCCAGCAATTTTTCCTCAGTTATTTGCTGAGACTGCGGACCGGATTTGGAAGAGGAAAGAAATTGCACATAAGTCCGAGGCCCAATCAGTTGAAACAGATCGCGGTCTCCAGACAGAATTATTACGTCGAGATCTGCCTCTTCCCCTTCGCGCGCCAAAGTACCAATGATATCGTCCGCCTCATATTCCTCTACTGCTACAGTGACAAAACCCAAGGCGTCCAGCAAGTCTCTAGCGATAGGAAATTGCAACGCGAGATCGTCCGGCATGGGTCTGCGGCCAGCCTTATACTCTTTGTATTCACGATGACGAAAAGTCTCTCCGGGCAAATCGAAGGCAGCTGCCATATATTTCGGCTGATACATGTCCAAATATTGAAAGATCATGTTAAGGAAAGGATAAAGAGCACCTGTGGGAGTGCCGTCAGGAGCTTTCATATTACTGCGCCCAGCAAGCGCGTAGTAGGCGCGATTCATCAGACTGTTGGTATCTACTAATAAAAGAAGTTCTTTGTTTGGCACGGATAGCTCCTATTCTTAAGTGCAAATGAATTAATTAATCTTATACTACTACAATTGAAATGCACAGTTTATGCTTGTCACTTTGATCACGTTGGAATATGATATTGCTTGATTACTTAAATTCAAATTCACTTGGGCTGAGACCCTTGTAGGGAGATCTATGGTTTTTTCAAGTTTGATTTTTCTTTATGCTTTTTTGCCGTTGTGCATTATTGCTACACGACTAGTACGTACGGTTAAAGCACAAAATCTCATTTTGCTCGCCTTCTCTCTTTTCTTTTACGCATGGGGCGAACCTGTTTGGGTTTTCTTAATGATCGGCACTGCTTTAGGTGCTTGGGTGATCGGTTTATTTATGAATCGTTGCAAAAGCAAAGCTGCAGCAAGAAGCTGGCTCATTGCCGCAATTGTTTTCTGCCTCTC
>CAYFTG010000012.1:0-10177 GCA_964346175.1 uncultured Mageeibacillus sp. | reverse complement strand
GTCACTTTGACTTTGGACTCCACACGTTTTGCTAGCCTAGACGGGCTGGAAGCTTGGATAGGCATCCTTGCCTACTCCATCCAGATTTATTTCGATTTCTCCGGTTACTCGGACATGGCGATTGGACTTGGACACATGTTCGGCTTCCGCTTTAAAGAGAACTTCAAGCATCCTTATGTTGCAAGAAGCGTAACTGACTTCTGGCGGCGTTGGCATATATCCCTAAGCACCTTTTTTCGCGATTACGTATATATCCCACTAGGTGGTAACCGTCTAGGTCTGAAGCGTCAGATTTTGAACATGTTCATCGTCTGGTCACTCACCGGACTGTGGCATGGTGCAGCTTGGAATTTTGTCCTATGGGGAATTTATTACTTTGTCCTTTTGGCCATTGAGAAGTTGTTCCTTTTGCGTTTACTGGAAAAGCTACCCGCAATCTTTGGGCACGTTTACACTTGGATGAGCTTCATTCTGGGCTGGGTCTTCTTCAAAATGGAATCCATGTCGGATATAGGAACACTTCTACAGCGGATGTTCCAAGTGCGTAGTGATTTTGTGACCAATCGCGGCGTGGTCCTATTGCAGAATCACATCGTCTTTATAGTAATCGCCTTCGTATTCGCTATGCCGCTTCTACCGTGGCTGCGAAGCAAGAAGCCTGTGCAACGTCTCATGAAAGATTTGAAGAGCAAAGAACCGCTTTTTGGTATCAGCAGTTCCATCGCTTACCTTGCAATATTATTCTTTTGTACCATGTCAATCGTGGCGTCGGGCTTTAACCCCTTCCTTTATTTCCGTTTCTAGGAGTTCAAATGACTACTACTGATTATGAAAACAAAAAAACAACTATTACCGGCATCAGGTCGCCACGTCTGACAAGCGCATCAGTTCAGCGTATGCAAAACCCTGAAACAAAGCGGACAAGAGAACCCGCTCGACGTTCAGTGGAAAGAGTGTATCAAAACCGGACTACTCACCTGAATAGCTTAATTATTTACGCCAGCTTTCTGGTGGCTCTGGTCTTGCTGGGAATAATGGTTTTCTTAATCCCGGACAAAGAAATTTCTACTCGCGAAAACAGAGCTTTAGCACAATTCCCGGAAATCGACAGTAAATCAATTTTCTCAGGTAAGACTTCCGGCGATCTTGATAGCTGGTATTCCGATCAATTCCCGGGTCGAGACGGTCTGGTTACTTTGTGGAAGAAAGTTGACGGTGCACTCAGCCTACGCTTAACTGAGGACGATATAACAATAGTCGAAGGTAGCAGCGATATGGGCCAAGGAGCTTTGGATCCGGATGCGGCTGGAGACAAAAGCGATCCCCTTTACACCAGTCCCTTTTTCAGCGGTTCCGGCGGCGAAAATCCCAATCCTTAGACATACTTAATTGTTTGCGGCTGCGGCTAGTATTTGTCCGGCAATTGCGGAAGATCCGAAACTAGTGTCATCCAAGATAACTGCGACAGCGAAAGGATAGTCACGATTACTGCTGAAGCCTGTAAAAAGGCTGGAGATAACTTGCTCACCTTCATCATTAAATCGTTCAGCTGTCCCCGTCTTACCACATACATTCAAACCTGCCACTTGGGCATTGCTTCCGGTACCGTTACTCACCACTTGACGCATCAAATCTTCCAATTCTTGCGCCAGTCCGGGGGAAATTTGCGTCACAATATCTCCCTGATTATTGAGGCTTTTTTCTTGTCCGGAAGGGTAGATCATGGATTCGACCAAATAAGGATTAATCATGCGGCCGTTATTGGCAATCATCCCTGAAATAAGCGCCAAATGCAGCGGACTCACCGTGATTTCATCCTCTCCGGCAGCTTGTCCAATGGCAGCCCAAGTCAAGGCAGCATCGTCTTCGCGCCCGATCAGGCATTTACTTTCCGCCGAGGCGAAACGGTCGACTTCAATTCTTTGATTAAAAGCCATCTGCTCCGCCGCTCCGGTCAATACTTGGCTCCCCAGCTCTAAGCCGATATGTCCGAAATAGTGGTTACAGGACTGCGCCATAGCCTGCTCTAAGCTAACCTCGCCGTGCCCCGCATTGATATGTGTCTCGCGTACTCCACCCGGAATCAAAGCAGTTTCGGCTGTACATACAACGGTTTCCTCTGTTGATAAAGATGATTGTAGCAATGCAGCTGTCGTTATTATTTTGAAGGTGGATCCCGGTAAATAACGTCCCTGAAAAGCGCGGTTAAAAAGAGCTGTATCGGGAATATCTTGCCATGCGACGACCTGGTCCGGATGCACAGACGGTGAAGATACAGAAGCCAAGATTGCTCCAGTCTCATAATTGAGCAGCACTACAGCCCCTCTTCTACCATCAAGCAGCCCATAAGCGGTTTTCATCAGATCACTATTCAATGTCAGTTTAAGGTCGTTGCCCTGCATTCCTTGGGACAGTAGATCAAGCCGCAACTGCTCGACAAAAGATCTGCCCTCACCCAAAAGCTCGTTCTGCCATAAAGACTCAACTGTGTAAGTTATATTGTGTGTATAGTCTCCCACTACGTGCAGAGCGGCTGTCGCGAGCTGAGGATCACTGCTGTAGCTCCTTCTACCCTCCGCATCAGAAGCCGCCAAAACCACACCATCAGCAGCATAGATCGTACCTGCCTGAGAATATCTGCGTGCGAGCGCTGCTCTATTCTCCCCCGATGAGGCCAAAAGAGTCGTGCGGGCTCGTTGGCTCTGCAAAACTACACCACCTGTAAAGAGCACAAAAAGGAGTAGAAAAATGACTAGGAAAACTTTAACGTTGCGTCGTAGCTGCTTCACGTTGCGCCTCCATTTCCTCTTGGTACTGTCTCCGGTCTTTTTTACTGATAGACAAGCGGCGTGAACGCGCAACCATCCCCATCAACAGTGCCGCCACTATCCACTTGGCAATGATCGAGCTACCGCCTCTGGCAATAAAAGGCAAGGTTACACCCGTTAGAGGGATCAGTCCCGTCGTGCCGCCGATCACGATTAGCGCCTCCATTAAAAGAACTGTACTTAAACCCAGAATCAAGCCTGATGTAAAACCGTCACGCGCGGTAATCATTGCAGAGGCCGAACGCAGCCAGATGACGAAGAAAAGCGCTATCACCGAAATAGCAATCAAGAGCCCCATTTCCTCCCAGAGGATCGAGAAGATCATATCTGAACTGGCTAAAGGAATCCCTTCCGGTGAGCCGTTGCCCATACCGCGGCCGAAAAGGCCACCGCGGCCAACTGCCTGCAAACCGTAGACAATCTGGCGATTGTCGTCATTCAGGTTCTCCCACAAAGAGATCCAGCCGTATAAGCGCCGTTGCACATACGGTAGAGCATTATAAGCTAAGACTCCGACCACCGAAGCGCCAAGCAGCGCCAGGAAAGACAGGAGGTACTCCGAGGTCATGATGGCAAACACAATCAAAGTCGTAGGCAAAAGCACCATAAGCGAGCCGAGGTCCGGCAGCAAGAGAATCATTACTGCATTAACGCCGGCCCAAACTGCAAAGACTATAATATTGCGCTTCGTCGCCCGTGTTTTGAAAAAATGAGCCAACACAATAATCCAGCTGATCTTGGCAAACTCAGTCAACTGTAGCGAAAAGCCCCCCGGTAGGTTTATCCATAGACCTGCGCCATGTGTCTCGCTTCCTCGCCCCATGACGAGAGTTAGTAAATAAAGTACGGGTGTAAGCACAAAACAAAGAGGAGCAATCTTTTCCAAAATACTCGTCCGCCGAACGAGAAATAAAATCAGGGGAAAGAGCAGTAGACCAATGAAAATCGCAATTGTTTGGCTGACAAAGACCGACCTCAGGCTGGCGTACCAGTCTTGCATCGTATAGCCTTCAATCCAATCCGGAAAGCGCCGAGAAAGAAAGAGCAAGCGTGTTTGCAGCAAAATACCCAGAGTGCTCAAGAGCATTACGCTGTGCCAGATACTCTCATCAAAGCCGGAAACCAAGCGCGACATAGACAAATAGAGTAGCTGAGCGAATAGAAACAGTATTCCCAAAACAAGTACCACAATGACCGACAAATCTTCAGTCACTGTATTTTGCATTCCGGCATAAATCAAGGCAGTTCCCGACAGCTGCAGTATGAAAATAAATATGCTTGACAGCCAAGAGCGTCCTTTGGGCTCTGCCAAGAGCTCTTCGGCAAGGCCGCTTTGATCAATTTCATTAATATCAACGACAAAAGAGAACTGCTGCGTTCCTATACCGATGACATCACCCTGTGAAATTTCAGTCCGCTGCTTAACTTCCTTGTGATTCAGGAATAAAAGTGCCTGGGATGTCGGTTCGAGATACCAGCGACGATCAAAGTAGTAGATCATCGCATTACGCCTTGCTACTTCCCGACCCCGTACGCGGATATCCGCCGATCTCGCCGCCCCGATTAAGGTTGTGTGGTAGAGCGGCAGGGGGCGTACAAGCTCCTCGTCCAGCGGATCAGAAGCTAAGAGGAAAAACCCCCTCACAGGTGTTCTGGCATATTTCATGCGTTGGAAAAAATCGCGCAGACTCTTGGTCAACAGGATCACTGCGACTGGAACGACCAAAAAGACAAAGCCGTAACGGGCCAGATGTGCCAGATCAGCAAAATTCAAATTAATTATTCTTTCTCAATAGCGCTTTTCTGCAAGACATGCTTATTCTCATCGGGGATTTCCGGTAAGAGTAGCTTTAATTCGGCGGGTTCTTTGCTTGCACAGTCACGCAGAATGCAGAGTATAGCTTCCATAAACTTAGGAAGACCGACTGAGGGGCAGCGGGCCAAACGGATCAAGTGCTTTATTTCCGAATCCAAATAGGAGCTGTCTTCGACCTGCTGCAGAATCATGATCTTTTCGTTCTCTGTACTTATCGTCTCTTCTCTATCGAGATGAAGCTCCTCATGCAGTTTCTCGCCGGGGCGCAGACCGATAATATCAATCGGTATCTCCTCTTCGGGCACATAACCGGACAGGCGAATTAGGTCCTTTGCCAGATCCAAAATCTTAACCGGTCTACCCATATCCAGTACGAAAATCTCTCCACCTTCGGCATAGGCTCCTGCCTGTAAGACTAGACTGGATGCCTCGGAGATAGTCATGAAGTAGCGTGTGACTTCCGGATCAGTAACAGTAACTCTCTTCTGCTCTTGGATTTGCTTTTCAAAGAGCGGAATAACACTGCCATTACTGCCCAATACATTGCCGAAGCGCACAGCAGCGAAATTAGTAGTTCTATGAACCTTATTCAAAGCCAAGGTAACAATCTCGCACATTCTCTTGGTCGCCCCCATGACATTCGTCGGATTGACAGCTTTATCTGTTGAGATGAGTACGAAATGCTCCGTTTTGCTCCGACCGGCTTGCCGAGCCACATTATACGTACCATAGATGTTGTTTATTACAGCTTCGCAAGGATTATCTTCCATCAAAGGCACGTGCTTATGAGCAGCCGCATGGAAAACCAAATCCGGCTGCCATTGCTCAAACACTTGCGCTATCCTTCTTTGGTCACGAACTGAACCGATCAGCACACGGAAATTGAGGCTAGTGCCGTAAGTGGCGAGCAATTCCTGCTGTAGCGAATAAACCGAATTTTCATAGATATCAAAAATAAGCAGCACAGAAGGTCTATAGGCTGCAATTTGTCGAACCAGCTCCGATCCTATGGAACCACCACCACCGGTAACAAGAACCGTCTTACCGCGGATATATTTCGAGATCTGCTGCAAATCCAGGTCGACTTCTTCCCTGCCCAAAAGGTCCTCAATGGTTATGTCGCGAACATCCGTTAAGCGAACCTTGCTGTCGCGCAGTTGAGTATAAAAAGGCAAAATACTAACGCGACTCTCGGTCTGATAACAAATATCTACAATGTTGCGAATCGTAGTCCTGGAGGCCGAAGGTATAGCAATAATTATTTCGTCTATATGGTATTTTTCAGCCAGCGCAGGAATGTCGTGACGATTCCCCAAAACGGGAACGCCGTTATTTTTATAATTTAAGATTAAAGGATTGTCGTCGATCAAGAGCAGAGGGACTCGGTTGGACATAGATGTTTTTATCTCTGTAATCAACTGTGAGCCCGCCTCACCGGCACCGACAATCATTACCCTGATTTGATCTTGCTTCTCCCTGCCTCTTCTTCGTAATCGTACAGAAGACGAATAAAAACGGTAAATAAAACGAATCACAAACACCGCTGATGTGAGAAGAAACCAGTAGACAACGTAAGTTGCAAAAGTAAAGTGTTTGTTCATTATTTGCATGATCAAAACGGAAAGAATCAATTGCAGTGTCGTTCCGGCGACAAGTGCCAAGTACTGATAGCCGCGCGCAAAAGCCCACATCTGATCATAAAAGCCAACTAAATTGAAAATAATTAAAGCTGTTAGCGGCAGGATAAACCAGGTCGCTATAAAGATCTGCCATTGGGCATGCGGTATGCTCCCGTTGTGGATAATGAAGACTGCCAGAAGCATGGCAATTAAAGTTGCTACCAGATCATATACAAATAAAATCAGCTTTTTAGGCGTTATCTTTTTTCTATTCAACATAAACCCTCAATGTAGTGCGTATCTATCACTGGCGCAATTTTACTAGATAGTCCCGGATCATGCAAGAAACCGGCATTTCTTAAACACCTGCTCCTGCAATTATACATCCTAAAAACATGAAAAAAGAACATTTTCAGTAAGTTTTCTTATAATAATTGCAAAAATTGTCTCTTTTCGTTGAAAAAAGCCTCAAAAGCTTGACAATTCAATCTTCTTCGCTTCATAATGTTCAAAGATATTTGCCAGAAGGAGGCTCCCTAATATGAATAAAACTGATCTAACCAATGCAGTCGCAAAGTCCACAGGACTAACCAAAAAGGATAGTGAAAAAGCTGTGTCCGCTGTTCTCGACACTATTACCGATGCCCTAGCTAAAGATGAGAAAGTCGTCCTGGTAGGATTTGGCACATTCAGTGTTCGCGAGCGCAAAGCACGTAAAGGCCGTAACCCCGCGACAAAAGAAGAAATCATGATTCCTGCATCCAAAGCACCAGTATTTAAAGCAGGCAAAAACCTGAAAGAAAAAGTTAACAAATAAATTCATCACAGAATTATTAAAGATTAAGGGACTGTCTCTTACTTAACTTGTTTTTGAGACAGCCCCTTTTTTGTCAGTAATTATGCTGAGGAAGCCAACTCATTTACTTTATCTAACTCCTCCAGCAAATCACCTTCTGCTTCCAAGCGACATATTTGCCACAACTTTACAACTGTCTTAGCTACAGGCAATCGTCCATTTTCGGAGGACAAATAGTATCTCTTCTCCTTTGTCTTTACGCGCATAATCTTTTCTTTTGCCATCAAGTCTTCGAATAGATAGCGTACATTGCGTTCTACCTGAGATGCGGTCACATTAAATATTTTGGCTACCTGTGTATACAGCCGTTTGCTGATGGGGTTTAGCAAAGAATAGTCACCCAGACTCAGCTCAAGCATAGTAAAGAGGATTCTATAACCACGCAAATCCTTATTAAAGGCGTACCTAGCCAAAATTTGATTGACCAAATTCTGCGTTTCGCGCTGATAATCTACTTCTTCTTTAACATGATCCTCTACTAGACTTGAGACTGTCTCAAGAAATTTGTTCTCTGCGTAAGGTATGCCTTTGCGCGCATCTAAGAGATAGTGTACTCGGCCCGAAGCATCCATGATGCCGAAGGCTCCGTAACGGTTCATTACTTTTTCAACATGTTTTAAAAGTTCACGATTAGATGAGATGAGATAAAGACCGATTTCCTTTTGAGGTTTGCGTAGACTCAGCTCATACGCACTTTGCAAATCGGCGGCTATGACCGGTTGTTTTGTCATTATCTTCACCTCCTTCTGTCAATTGTAGCGAAGAAGCTGATAAAATGTTTTGATCAGATCGAAATTAGGGCGTGGCGGCAGGATCGTCTAACGAATCTTCTGTCTCACCTACAAAAATTAAGTTCATGACGTAATGTGTGCGCTCGGTGTAATAGATCTGATAGCGTCCTGCTTCCGGTTCATCATCAAGCGATGGCGGATAGTAAAAGACTTGATCTTCTGTGATAATGCGGTTATTCTCGAAATTTTCTGCGGACAAAATCGCTTCGGTGCTCGCATATTGACCATATACGATCTGAACAGCATCAAACACGCGCGGAACAAATTGGCTCGCTGCCATATATACAAGCATGGACATGAGTAATAAAGGAATAAAGTAAGAAAAAACGGATCTATTAGTGTGATTCCAGTTTCTGCGCAAAGCGACAATCATAAGTACAAAGAGTACTAGTACCATGACAAAAGCTGCGACCAAACCCCACAAAAAATACCAACGCATCAGTTACTTCCTTCATCTTCTAACATCGCTAAAAAATCGGCTTCCGATATTATGGCAACATTTAGCGAAACCGCGCGTTCATACTTGCTGCCGGGATCCTCTCCGAGCAAAAGATAGTTAGTTTTACTCGAAACACTGCCAGTCACGCGCCCGGCTTCTTTTTCAATCAACGCTTTAGCTTCATTGCGGCTTAGAGTAGGCAATGTACCGGTCAAGACGAACGTTAGCCCTTCAAAGCGCTTAGTGGATGCCTCTTCTACTTGCTCAGATTCGCTTGTTCTTACGCCTGCTTTCTTCAGCTCCGAGATCAAATGCTGCGACTGCGGCAAAGCGAACCAGTCTCTAATTGCCTCTGCAGTTTTTTGCCCTATATCAGGGATCGCAGCCAGTTCTTCGACAGTAGCAGCTGAGATTTCATCTAAAGATTTCATTGCTTGCGCCAGCGAGCGTGCTGTCTGTACACCGACGTGCGGAATACCGAAGCCGGTCAGCAGTCGGAATAAAGGAGCGCTCTTAGAATTTTCGATCGCAGCCAGCAAGGCGTCGACAGATTTTTCGCGCCCGATTCCGCCCCAGGCGATCAAGTCGTCACGCTTATCTTTTAAGCTATAAATATCTGCCAAAGAAGTGACATAGTTTTCTTCACTTAAAGCCAAAGCCGTTTTGCTACCCAAACCGTCAATGGAAAGTGCGCTCTGCGAAGCAAAGTAGGAAAGATGGCGCACCATCTGCGCAGGACAGTCAGTATTTGTACAGAAAAGGTCAACACCTTCGTCTAGAAACGTAGTCGGAGAGTCACAGGAAGGGCAATGGCTCGGCAGACGATACACTTCTTCACTCCCATCTCTGCGTTCTTTAACAGCTCCCAAAACAGCCGGTATAATTTCGCCGCCTTTATGAACTAGGACCGTATCCCCCACTCGGACATCTAACTTGTCAATGTAGTTTTGATTATGCAAAGTAGCTCGCTGCACAGTAGTTCCGGCCAGCTGAACCGGCGCCAAGATCGCCAAAGGCGTAATCTTGCCGGTGCGTCCGACTTGTGCTCTAATTTCGAGTATTTGCGTCTCTTTTACTTCCGGAGGGTACTTGTAGGCTACAGCCCAACGCGGTGCTTTACTGGTCGCCCCAAGCCGCTCCCGCAGACTTAGCTGGTTAAGTTTGACCACTGCTCCGTCGATCTCGTAGGGAAATTCTCCGCGCGCTTGATCCACGCGTTCAATTTCAGCAAAAACCTCTTCTGCAGTTTCGAGCGCAGCGGAGGGTTTAATGGTGTCAAAACCAAGGGATTCTAAGAAGATCAATTCCTCACGGTCAGAATCAAAACGGCGAGAAGAATTTTGAATCTCAAAAGCCAAAAAAGCCAGACCACGTTCTCTAACAACTGCAGAATCCAACTGACGCAAGGTTCCCGCTGCGGCATTGCGCGGATTAGCAAAAACTTTTGCATTATTGTTGGCCAGCTCTTCGTTTATGCGTTCAAATTCTTCTTTAGGGAGATAAACTTCTCCTCGTACTGACAGATCTGTGATCCTTTCGTTCAGCCTGTGGGGCAGATTGCTTATCTCTAAAGCGTTCAGAGTTACGTCCTCTCCGAAGTTGACGCCGTCGCCGCGAGTGACAGCTCTTTGCAGAACGCCTTCTTCGTAAGAAACCGAAAGGGAAAGTCCATCAATCTTAGCTTCGACAATAAACTGAGCTTCCTTTTCGGTGGCCCGCATGCGGCGGATGAAATCTTCCACATCTTCCAGTGAAAATACATCGTTTAGTGATAGCATCGGGTAAAGGTGCGGGACGCGCTGAAAGCGCTCGCTGGCTCTGCCGCCTA
>CAYFTG010000011.1:44161-46107 GCA_964346175.1 uncultured Mageeibacillus sp. | reverse complement strand
CCAGACAAAAGAATAACCCCGCCTGGGGGAGCGGGGCTACTCTTGATTCGAGGAGAAAAAAGAAAGGATTACATTTCTTGTTGTATTTCTTGTCTTATTAATTACTTAGCGAACATTGTGGTATTGCTCGGCCCAAGTATCGTCATCGTCATCAACGTCCCATTCATCGAAGTCACCTGTGTAGGCATCGATCTCGAACTGATACTTAAAACCTTCGCTAAAGGCCTCGCCTTTATACTCCGGCTCATCTTCGTCCCAGTCGAACTCGATTTTCTGGACGAAGGTCTCGTCGACTCCGGATCTTTCGATTACGCTCTCTGCTGCTTCTTCCATGGTGATCATGGAGTCAAGGGCGTGCTGGAAATCGTCCCAACCGTTATTGTCGTCTATGTCCCACTTTTCGAATTCGCCGCTAACGGCGCTTAGCTCAAAGACCACTTTGCTGCCGTCTCTGCGGCCTTCGCCTTTGTAGAGGGGATTGTCGTCATCGTAGTTGTACTCGATTTTTTGGATGATCGAGGGGCTACCAAAATCTTCTAGAACCATTGCTCGCGCGTCTGCGGCCGACAAGAGGAGTTCTCCTCCGTCGGGGGTTGGGGTAGTCACACCATCAGTACTAGCCGGATCTGTTGCCACCGGATCCGTTGCTGCAGGATCCGTTGCTGCAGGAGGGGTGGTCATTGCCGGGGTCTCGTCCGTAGTTTCACCTGGGGTTTGAGTCGGCATATCACTGGGTATGGTGTCGACCGGGTCATCTATGCGATCACAAGCAACTACGAAGATAAGACTCAAAACCGTAAGGACAGTAAATATTTTAATTAAATGAATTTTCATGAGCTTGCCTCACTTTCTTGTTTGGAGCAAACAATCTGAGAGTCCTATTGCTAAGTATAAGCAAAGCAAATCTATACTATGGTGCCCTACATTACGAATGCTATGTGAATGGCTGTAATCTCGCGGCAGAGAGGGAAGAGGCAGCTAAGTTGATTTCTGTGCCAGGCACGAAAGCGGTAGACGGGCGGTAAGTTGATTTCTGTGCCAGGCACGAAAGCGGTAGAAGGGCGGTAAATTCCGTGGACTTTGTAGCGCATATGTTCTGCGCGCCAATTTCGGCTTGGGATATACTGAATTTGCGGAACAGCGAGAGCAGGATACAACTTGCTTGTTGATCACTTATAGATAAGGAGGAAAAATCTATGATAGTTTCTTTAGCAGCTAGCTTAAGTCTGGATAACGATCTTGAGGCAAATCGCGACAGTATGGAGAAAATGCTAGCCGAGGCGGCAGCAGAAGGTTCGCAATTGGTTCTCTTTGGCGAAGCCTATTTGCATGGTTTTGAAGCCTTGAGTTTCAATTATGAGCACGATATCAAAAGGGTTGCTTTGGGTTTGAACAGTCCCGAAGTTGCCAAAACACGTCAGCTGGCAATTAAATACGATACGGCTTTGGGCTTTGGGTTTTTTGAAAATGATCATGGTGGTATTTTCTGTACCTATCTCATTGTTGATGAGGAAGGTGAGCCGCTCGTGAAGTACCAACGTGTATCTCGTGGCTGGAGAAAGCCGGAGGCGAACGCAGAATATCGTATGGGCAAGGATTTTCCTGTCTTTGAATATGGTGGGAAGAAGTTTGGTGTGATGATTTGTGGTGATTTCTGGGAGGATGAGCTGCTTGATCAGATAGTTGCGATCGACCCGGAAGTTGATGCGTTTATCTGGCCGGTGCACTGCGATTATCTGGTGGAAGAGTGGAGCGAGAAGGTCCATGATGAATATCGGCAACGTAGTCAGATTTTGGCCAAGCCTATCTTCTTCATAAACAATGTGCGTCAGAATATTGAGGGTGCCAAAGGTGGAGCTTATATCTGGCAGCAGGGGAAGGAGCTTGCAGGCTGTGATCCCGGGCTGGAGTGTCTTTTGACCTTCGAATTGGAGTAGACTGTAGGG
>CAYFTG010000011.1:39077-44061 GCA_964346175.1 uncultured Mageeibacillus sp. | reverse complement strand
CTACTTAATCGATTTTCGTGCCTGGCACGAAAATCAACTTGGCACAAAAACCAACTAGATCATAGCAATCAGCCGCTGTAAAACGCTCGCGACCACGAAGATGATCCAGCCGGGATGCCACAGGTCTGCTAAGAAACCCATCAAAAGATAGGCAATAGTAGTGACCGGCCAGAGTATAGCGCTCAGAATTCTGCGCAGGCGTTCACGCTTCTCAGCCTTCTCATATTGACTGACATCCCTTTGACTATAATTCCTATAACGTGCTTCTTCCTCAGCAAAATTTCTTTTGATGGATTCGACATCAATTTCTTGGAATACCATCCCCAGAGCCTCTTGCTCGCTCCGTCCTTCTTGTATGAGGTATCTGTAACGTTGCTGACTTTCACGTAAAACCTTCGCTTCCATGTCATCACGGTTCAAGCCCGGAGGAAAGGAAGAAAAAATATTTCTTATATAGCTCTCAATTTGATCTATAAGCTTTACCTTCAACTTTCATTCGCTAGCAGCTACCTAGCGCACCAACAAGTCAAGATCTGTGCCTGGCACGAATCTGAACCTGGCACGAATCTGAACCAAGCACAAAGCTCAACTCCCGACACCCGATATCTTCCCCTAGAGCAAAGATATCAGCGTCTGAATCGCTGCTGCCACCAAAAACACTATCCAGCCCGGATGCCAGAGATTACCCAAGAAACCCAACAAAAGGAAGGCAATCACCGCCACAAGCCAAAGTACAGAACTGGCAGCCTCACGTCGACTCTCCTTGGCGTATCCCTTGGGCCCGGTTTGCATCCTATAACGATATTCCTGCTTAATCATTCTGTCCGCCTCATCCGCACTCAGATATTCGTACATGCGATTTGCGCGGAAAAAGCTCATAAAGCTCGAATAGCGCATCCCAAATACAATGAAAAGGAAGATCGCAACAGCCACCGGCGCAAAGAATGCTATCACAACGTACGCAGGATTCGTATAGTAAATCCCGGCAAGAGCCGCCAAGACAATACCCACAATACTGAGCACAACGCCCAGAGCGATACCCACAGTAAAGCGCGGCTGAAACTTCCGGAAAGCCGCCGCCATCTCCATCTTTTCCTCTTCAGACGCATGCGCCCCGCCAAAGCCATACATCGGCGGCGCTGCTTGCCACCCCTGCTCGCCGCCATCGCGCCGCCACTCAGCACGCTGCTGACCTTGCCACGTCTCATGCGGATCCTGCCACTCGCGGCTCCGCGCACGCTGCTCCGGAGCCGGCTCGCCATCCTCGCCTTGCACTGCGGCCGCCGCCTCAGCATCCAACGACTGACGCAGCGACTCCAGATCCAACTCCTGGATCACCGAGCCCAGCGCCTCCGCCTCACTCATACCATCATTGCGCCTAGCATCGTACTTCGCCCGCGCACCTTCCTTCAGCTTATCCTTGGACTCACTGTCCGGATAGCCCGCTAAGACCGTATCTAAGTATTTATTCAAATCACTCATAGTAAACCTCCTCAAAGATAGATCTTTTATAAACTACAATTCCAAATTATTAAAAAAGACCCGCCGCCACTTCAACACAACGCCGGATCTAATCAAACTCTCGGAAGCGCCGCTCGCCCGTATAGTCGCGGTAGCGCGCTTTTTGCCGTCTCAGCTTATCAGACACTTCCGGGCTGAGATATTCGTAAAATTCCTTGGCCCGAAAATAGCTGGTGAAAGACGCCTGTCGCATACCAAATAGTACAAAGATAAAGACCGCGACAGCCACCGGGCCGAAAAACCCAACGACCACATAGGCAGGGTTTTCATATTGAATACCCAACCAGATGGCCAACACTATGCCAACCACTACCAAGAAAGAAACGATCGCCATGGCCAAGTTAAAGCGCGGACGAAAATGATTATACTCGGCAACCATCCGGTCAATTTTAGCCTGCTCAGCCTCCGACCTTTTCGGATAGTAAAAAACACTTTCGCCGTATGCAGCCCCGCCATAATGCGCAGGACCCACCGGCCCAACCGACCCCGGAGCAACCTCGCCGCCCACCGGCCCAACCGGTCCAGGATAATGCAGCTGCTTCACAATTTCCTGCTCATTAATGCGCGGGATGACCAGTCCCAAGGCCTCTGCCTCGTTATAGCCCTCGTCCAGCAACACACGGTAGCGCTCACCAGCTTCGTGCCGAACTTTCGATTCCAGCTCAATGCGGTTTGCCGTATCAGGCATTCGCGCAAAAAGTCCACTGATGTACTGATCTAGTTTCTCCATTTTTACGCTCCTAGCTAAAGCTGCCGGCCGCCCTTCTCACAGCGGCCACTACGGTTGTTCGTTTTTAGAATAACGCAAATTTTGATATATTTCGATTTTCGCAGTCAGCTGTAACATAGGTATGAATCACCCAAGCTCCCACACAGCGATCCGAGCCAACCCGAATCCCCGAAAATCTAGCCCTTTTCAAAACTGTAACCTCACTCATAGAATTCAAGATTACGTATTTGTTAAAATAATGTAAGTAAAAAAATCACAATGCGCAGCGCAGCTCACGCTTCGCAACACACGCAGCGCAGCTCACACAGCGCAAACCTAGGAGTTATTTTTATATGACAAGACAAATCAGGAAAAAAGTCACAGGCTACCGCACGCAAGATGGGGCCGGTGTCAAATTAGTTAGAGTTTTGGGTCATAAAACCGTAGAGGATTATGATCCTTTTCTAATGCTGGACTCTTTTGACAGCAGAAACCCCGACGACTACATCGCCGGATTCCCCCTACACCCGCATCGCGGAATTGAAACCATCACCTACATGAGCTCCGGCGAACTGAATCATAAGGACAGTCTCGGCAACAAAGGCGTGATTCGAGACGGCGAGGTGCAATGGATGACGGCTGGTTCAGGCATCATGCACGAGGAAATGCCGCAGCCCGTCGAGCGCATGCTGGGCGTACAGTTATGGCTCAACTTGCCCGCCGACGAAAAAATGTGCCCACCCGCCTATCATTCAATCGAGGCCGATCAGATTGTTGACGTGCCCGTAGCCGGCGGCAAGGTCCGCGTCATTTCAGGAGAATTTGCCGGGCATCAGGCTTTTCAGCCCGAGCACATTAAGGCCCACTTTTACTCCATCCAATTGGAGCAGGATTCGGCAATAAATATTGCCGTGCCGAAGGGGCATAGTGCGTACTTTTTCACCTTGCTGGGCGACGCTCAGATCGCCGGTGAGCTGATCGCAGAAAAGACGGCCGTCTCCACAACTGACGGCGATTCCGTCGAGATAGCCGCCACGAAAGAGCCGATTGAACTCCTCTTCTTCAGCGCACCGCGCCTGAACGAAGAAGTCGCTTGGGGCGGCCCGATCGTAATGGCGTCGCAAGCAGACCTCCAGCAGGCTTTTGCGGACTTGCGCTCAGGGAACTTTATAAAAGACGAAATAAAGGGTGACGAGTCTATGCAGACCGAATAGTCCGACCTCGCTGCCCTGCAAATAAAATCAATTACTTTAAGAAATGCTGCTTGACGGCATTTCTTAAAATGCACACAGGATGAAAGAGAGGAATTCAACATGAAATTTATCGAAGCTTTGAAAAAACGCAGATCGTACTACAAAATTGACCGCAACATTCCGGTCTCCGAAGACGTAATTCTCGAGACGATCAACGACGCAGTCCATCACGTGCCCGACGCCAACAACATGCAAAGCCAGCGCGTCGTCGTAGCCCTCGGCGAGCATCAGGACCGCCTCTGGGATGCAGTTTATGACGCATTCGGCGGCAAAGTGAAGCGCGAAAAGATCGACAGCTTCAAGAACGGTTATGGCACAGTGCTTTTTTATTATGATGAAAAAACAGTAGCCTCCGCCATGGAGAAATATCCGCGCTATGCCGAAAACTACCCAATCTGGGCCAATCAGTCCAACGGCATGTTGCAGCACGCCATCTGGGTGGCTTTGCGCTCCCTCGGGCTCGGCGCCTCATTGCAGCATTACAATCCCGTAATTGACGATGCCCTGCGCGAGCTCTTCGATGTTCCGGAAGACTGGGTGCTTTTGGCGCAGATGCCCTTCGGCAATATCTTGGAAGAGCCGGCAGCAAAAGACAAGTTGGAACTAAGCGAGCGCGTTAAGCTTTTTAAGTAAAAAACCCAGTCCCGCTAATGCCGTCGCTCGAAACGCCGACGCTCGAAACGCCTGAGCGGTAACGGCAACGGGACTTGTTCAAAGATAGAATCTCTGAGTTATCCGCCAGCAGGGCCCTGCTGGCGGTTTTGTTTTTCTATGGAAGAGGGTGCCAGAGTTCGATCTCCCGTTCGATGAAACTGAAGGAAAAGCCGACGGCTGTTCCTCGATCGTAAGAGATGCGTTTGCCAAATCGTAGTTTGAGGACATGGAGTTTCTCGGCCATGTTTTTCTTGACCCCCGGGCTTGTGACCAGGTCGTAGTGTAGATAAAGGGTCGTGGTTATGTCTTTTAGGGCGCGACTTAAACGTGAATCTTCAAGCTCGCTTTCGCCGAAGAGAAAGGAGCCGGCTTTTTTTGCATCTATAAGTTCATTATAAATGCGATTGGACAAGCGCTTTCCGTCTCTTCGCAACAGGCCGTTGAGGACGCCGCTGTTGTGAGCGGCGGCGTTGCGCAGGGATCTGACGGAGCTCAACTCGTAGTCGAGGTCGGCTAAGGTGATGTTTTCGTGTTCTGAAAAGCGGTAGCGGCCTTGGTGTCGGAGGAAGCCGACGAAGGTTTTTAGTTCGCCCAGCTGCAGTAGGTCCAGCATGACCCAGACCGGGACGTTGGGCGCTGTTTCTGCGTAGATGTCGCGCGAGTAGTCGCTACTGCTGGATCTGCTCAGGAGATGCTCTAAGGGGCGATGTAGTAAGCCGCTCTTGCTGAAATGCCTGACGATTGCGCAGGGGTCGACGTTGTATTTGCGTAGGAGATTTTTTAGTTTTAGTTTGAGGTGGTGCTCGATGTGGATGACGATGTGTAGCAGTTGTTCACGCAGATGGAA
>CAYFTG010000011.1:37036-38977 GCA_964346175.1 uncultured Mageeibacillus sp. | reverse complement strand
AGCTGTGTTCGCGGTGGCGGGCGCGGTGGCAGGGCGTTCGTGGGGGCGTGGGCGGGGCCCCGGACGGGGCGGGGCGTGGGGCGTTCGTAGGGTTCGCGCTGATCAAAAATCGTGCAAGGATCTTTTCACTATTTGTAGTAGTTGTTTTTCTTTCTCTAGTTCTAACCATAGTTTGTACCAGAAGAAGGCGGTGCTAAGTCCCAGTAGCCAGCCCATGATGACGTCGGTGGGATAATGAACTCCGAGGAAAAGTCGGCTCAAACCGGGCAGGAAGCTGAAGATCCCTAGGACGATTGAGGGCCATCTTTTTTCGGGGAAAGATCTGGCTAGCATCAGGGCGGCGAGTAAATAAAAGGCGACTGAGACCATGGCGTGCCCGCTGGGGTAGGAGAGACCGCTCTGTTCTATCCGGAAAAACTCGAGGGGCGGGCGTTGGCGTCGGAAGCTGATTTTTAGGAGGAAGTTCAAGACCCAGGTGCTTAGGGTGCTGAATACCAGTATGAGCCAGCTGCGGAATTGTTTTTTGTGGATGAGGGGCGCGGCAAGGATTGTCAGCATGATCAGGAAAGTCAGCCAGTGGCCGCTGAGAGTGAGGAGGCCCATGAAGGTTTGCAGACCGTTACTCTGCTGCGCACTGAGCCACATCAAGAGGGGAATGTCGATGGCGGGTAGCCAGCCGGAACGAATTGCGATTCCCATAATTAGCGCAAGGATCCAGATGCTTAGGCTATAGATGCTAAGGCTGCGGGCGCTGTGGCTGTGAGAGCTCCGGAAGCTATGGCTGTGGATAGAGGTTGTCTCTTCTACTGCTGTGGCTAAATTACGATCTTGCTCTGTCATTGGTGTCCGCCTTGAGTGTGTGGGGTGGGTGGGTTTGGCACTTCGCTTGGAAGGGCTGCGGGGTGTTGCGTGTTAATGCTAGCGTGTCGTTGCGGGGCTTCCCTTTTTTGCGTAAAAAAGCTTCTGCTGCACCTTGGGCGACTGGACTTTATTCGATTTGCTTTAGCAGTTCCTCGAGCCAGGTGGGATCGATGGTTTCGATTTCGCCGCGGTCGACTGCGCTGCTGAGTTTGGGGTCGATCGGGATGCGGGCGATTACTTTGAGGCCGTGCTCGGCGGCGGCTTCTTCGATGTGGCTGTCGCCGAAGATTTTGTATTCGGTGCCGGTGTCGGGGGCTTTGAAGTAGGACATGTTTTCGACGACGCCGAGGATAGGGATGTTCATCATTTCTGCCATTTTGACTGATTTGGCGACGACCATGGAGACTAGTTCCTGCGGCGAGGTGACGATGACGACGCCTGCGACGGGGAGGGATTGGAAGACGGTGAGGGGGACATCGCCGGTGCCGGGGGGCATGTCGATTAGCATGTAGTCGACGTCTTCCCAGATGACGTCAGTCCAGAATTGCTTGACTGTGCCGCCGATGATGGGGCCGCGCCAGACGACGGGGTCGGTGTCGTCTTGGAGGAGGAGGTTGAGGGACATGATGTCGATGCCGCCTTTGCTTGAGACGGGGTGGATGCCGGTTCTACCGCCGCTGGCTTTGCGGGTGAGGCCAAAGCTTTTGGGGATGGAGGGGCCGGTGACGTCGGCGTCGAGGATGGCGACGTGGTGGTCCTTTTTCATGAGGCCGACGGCGAGCAGGGATGTGACGAGGGACTTGCCGACGCCGCCTTTGCCGCTCATGACGGCGATGACCTTTTTGACGCTGCTTTGTGGGTGCAGGTGGGCGGTGAAATCTATTTGTTCGCTGGTGCGGTCGGCGCAATCTTGGGGGCAGCCTGCGCAGTTGTTGTCGCAATCTTGACTCATGGGTGTGTGCTCCTTTTTTGTAAAAAATAACTCAAGTGATTTGGCCGGGGCTGTTATCACTTGAGTTATTGTAACACTTTTGGGCAGGGTGCGGGCGCGGGGTGCGGGTGCGGGGCGCGGGGCGGGAT
>CAYFTG010000011.1:15755-37011 GCA_964346175.1 uncultured Mageeibacillus sp. | reverse complement strand
AAAAAATATCTCTGGTGTTTGGGCCGGGGGGTGTTATTATTTGAGTTTTTGTACCTCTTTGGCGGGGGGGGGGGGCGGGGCGCGGGGTGCGGGGGTTTACTCGTCCCTGAAATGGATCTCGAGGCTGCCGACTGCTGAATCGATGGTGATGTCTTTGTCGGCTTTGTTGTCGATCTTGTCGCTGCCAGAGATTCCGGAGTATTCTCTGTCGCCGATATGGACGCTGCCGACTGCATAATCGATGTCGTAGTTGAAATCGCTTTGCTGTCCATCTAGGGTGACGATGGTTTGTCCGACGCTGTGATCTATGTCGAGTGATTCTGTCACGTTGCCGTCGAAATCTATTTTGCCGGCGCCGCATTCGAGGCGTAGGTCTCTGGCTGTTATTCCAGTTGCATTGATGGAGCCGCCTCCAACGGAGAGTTCCATTTTGTCTACGCTGAGGTCGCTTAGATCGAGGATGCCGCCGCCGATGCTGATCTTAACGTTTTCGAAATCGGTGCTCTGGGGGAGCGTTAGGATGATGTTACTGTGATGGCGCCATCTCTGAACGTCTAGGTAAAAAGTCTGATTGCGGACGTTGGTGTTGAAGGGGCGGTTGCGGCTGTCGCGGATGGAGAATTTATCGCCCATTTCGATGCGGAGATTGCCGCGATGTAGTCTGAGGTCGAGGTTGACGATGTTGTCGCCTTCGATCTCTTCGGGGGCGGGGGTGTTTGGGTTGTTTTCGACTTGGCTACGTAGGTCGGAAAGTTCATTTCTGTGCCTGGCACAGAATGTGAATTGTGGCTGTAAGGCGGATAAATGGCGGAGCTTATGAGTTACGACACTTTTGTGCCTGGCACAGAATGTGAATTGGCGCAAATGAAGAGGCAGCGAAGATGTCGCTGCCTCTGTGCTTGTACTAAATGTTAACTGTAGTACTTAGGGGGCTATGGCTTCTTTCTGTCAAAGAAGTCATATTTTGTGCCAGGCACAAAATAGTCCTACAGTACGTGTGGATCGTTTTCCCAGCTGTAAAGGCTGGCGGGGTCGGCTACGTTAGTGTCGCGGCCTTCCGGAGGTAAATCTTTAGCTGATTCGGGTTCAGCAGGTTTAGTTGGTGTGTTGAGATGCGAGTTTCTCTCTTTGTCTTTTAGCCAGGTTTCGTAGCTATCGGAGAGCATCGGGGTGAGATCAACATCGTTGATGTCGATACCCAAAGCTTCGGCTACGCCTTTTCCATAATCAGGGTCGGCCATGTAGCAATGAGTGATATGACGGTGTTTGATCTGCAAAGTAGAGTCGCCTAGGTTGCGAGCAGTATTTTCGAATAGAACCAACTGCTGCTCGGGGGTCATGCCTCGGAAGAGCATACCTGGTTGAGTGTAGTAATCGTGGTCATCTTCTCTAAAGTCAAACTGATAGATATCGCCGCCGTCTTGAATCGGTTCGGCTTCTTTGTGATGATCGGTCCAGTTGCCGTAGCTATTGGGCTCGTAGTGGAGCTCGCTGCCCAGATTGCCGTCGACACGCATTAGTCCGTCGCGGTGGAAACTGTGTGGGTTTTTGACACCGAGAGGGGCGTTAACGGGGATTTGATGGTGGTTTACACCGAGGCGATAGCGCTGAGCGTCGCCGTATGCGAAGAGTCTTGTCTGCAGCATACGGTCAGGTGAAAAGCCAATTCCTGGCACATTATTGGCCGGGTTAAAGGCTGATTGCTCAACGTCTGCGAAGTAGTTTTCGGGGTTGCGGTTGAGTACTAGCTCGCCCACTTCCATGAGGGGGAAATCCTTTTTGAACCACATTTTGGTGAGATCGAAGGGGTTGTAGGGCATGTTTCTGGCCTCTTCTTCGGTCATCACTTGAATGAACATGGTCCATTTGGGGTATTCGCCTTTTTCAATCGCAGTATAAAGGTCGCGCTGATGGCTTTCACGGTCATTGGCCACGCCCATGGCGGCTTCTTGATCGGTCAGGTTTTGGATGCCTTGGTGGCTGCGGAAATGGAATTTTACCCAGACGCGTTCGTTCTCTGCATTAATCAAGCTATAAGTGTGGCTCCCGAATCCGTGCATGTAGCGGTAGGATGAGGGTAGACCACGATCACTCATGGTGATTGTAAGCTGAAGGAGTGCTTCGGGGAGAGATGACCAGAAGTCCCAGTTGGTATTCGGGCTGCGCATATTGGTGCGCGGGTCGCGCTTGATGGCGTGGTTTAGGTCGATGAATTTCTTGGGGTCACGGAAGAAAAAGACCGGTGTGTTGTTGCCAACGAGGTCCCAGTTGCCTTCTTCGGTGTAGTATTTCATAGCGAAACCACGTATGTCACGCTCTGCGTCGGCAGCGCCTCGTTCTCCGGCGACGGTAGAAAAACGCATGAAGAGTTTTGTCTTTTTGCCGATTTCGGAGAAGATCTTGGCCTTGGTGTACTTGGTGATGTCATGTGTGACGGTGAATTCACCGAATGCGCCTGAACCTTTGGCGTGCATGCGACGCTCGGGGATAACTTCGCGGTTAAAGTGAGCGTGCTTTTCTAAGAGCCAAGCGTCCTGAATTACCTGCGGGCCACGGGGGCCGGCGGTCATGGTGTCTTGGTTGTTGATTGCGGGGGCTCCGGCTTCACGTGTTATGCCGGGATGTTCACCTTTGGTCTGGTTGCGACTTGGTAGCGGGTCGCCCAAATTATTTTTTTTCATTGGATCACTGATTTTCGGATCTTGTCTTTGTGGGTCTTTGCTCATTAAGATACCTCCATAGCAATTAGTAAAATTGTTTTTTATGTTTTTATCATATTCATTTTATTGAGAGGTGTTATCTGATGATTTTTCAAGTAACTCGTCCGATAGAAGATAACAGATTGCTTTAAGTAAACACGTAACTCTTGTGAAGAAAATTATTAAATTTGATTTGACAGGTTTGAATCTTGACAGACAAGTCAAGTTTTGTGCCAGGCACAAGATGTGAAAGTGAAGTTTTGGTCATAATTCGTGCCAGGTACAGAAATTAACTTAAAAAATTTATGTTATTGCTGGTTTGATTCTTTTTTTCTATGCTGTCCGGTCCGCACATTTTGAATATATTCAATGAGCATGTTGATGCCGACTCCGGCTGCAACAATTAGGCCGCCATAAAACGTTACCGGTGAGTAATCGCTGTCTCTTATGAGGTCGAGTATGATGCCGATGAATACCTGGCCGATGAAGGCTAGTAAGGTCATGCGGAAGGAGGAGATTTTTGGTACGGCCACGTTCATGACGTAAATTACTATGACGCCCAGGAGCCCACCGAGATAAATCCAGGCTTGTGGCGATGGGGTTTGTGCGAGAAGGCTTATGTCATTGCTAGGGATAAGCAGTGCTAGGGCCAATGTGAAGGGCAGGCCAACCAGGTGATTTATGAAAGAGCCGGGCATGGCTCCAACGTGTTCGGATAGTCTGGCATTGATGGTGCGCGTTAGCACAGAGTTGAGGCCTGCGGATATGGAAAATATGATCGCAATTACTGCTGCGGTATCGACACCGGCTACGTCGTCAAGCATAACGACTATTCCTAGTAACGAGAAGATGAGTCCGATAATTGAGGATTTTTTTAGAGGGTGCTTGTGCATGCCAAAGAGGCCAAGGTTGTCGATGAGTAAGGAGAACGCTGTTTGGCCGAAGAGGGTAAGTGCCAAGATGCTGGTTAGACTTATTTTGCCGAAAGAGAAGTTGTTGAAGATAGTGGTGAAGATGCCAAAGGCGCCGGCTGAGTAGAACCAGAGAGGGAGTTTTTGGCGAGGGAAGAGTTTCTTGCCGCGGAGCTTGCTAAAAATGAAGGCGAAGATTACTCCGACCACGTGGATGATAAAAGTAGCATTATAGTTGCCATAGACGGCGGTCAGATCGCCGTTAAATACGACCATGACTGCGATGACAATACCACTTAGCAAAGCGAGAAAATTGTACATGTGCACCTCTTCCGGAAATCAAATATCAGTATACATCAGGAAGAGGACAAGTTCAGATCTGTGCCTGGCACGAATCTTGACTTGTGGAGGGTAGCGATGGGCAGATTGTTACCCTAAGGATTGTTTCTTAATATTTTGGAAACGGCTGACTGGCTGATGCCAAGGTGTTCGCTGATTTCTCTTATGGAGTAGGCGTTTTCTATGGCAGTCTTGACGAAGTTTTTCTTATGCAAGGTGAGAGCAGGGGAGCGTGAACATGATTTTATCTGTTCAAGTAAGGATTCATCTTCGCAGCATTCCTTTAAGAGCTCATCAAGTGATTTCATCTTATCGCCAATTACTGCGATTTTTTCGAATTCACGTATGCCTTTATCTGTTGTTTGTTCCATTAAGTCTAAGTAGGTATTGTGAGACTCTGCTCTGTCTTCGGAAATGAAATCAAGGACTACTGATATGTTGACAAAGCTATTGTCGTTTTGTGTTCTATAAAAGTGATCGCTACTCCAAGTGTAAGTGCTAACTTGCCGACAGATGCCTGCACGCAGTGGATTTTGATGCACGTATCTGAGCAAGTCGAAGAGGTATTTGCGGTTACTTACATAGCGAGACTGGTATCTGCCTTCAAATACATGGCCGCTTCTTCCTTTACGCTTATTGTAATTTCTGGCGTAGTTGCAAAGGATGTGATGCATGAAACCCTGCATTGGCGTTTCTTCAAGTTGGACAACCAGGTGATAATGGTTGCTCATGATGACGTATCCCAAAAGTGAGAATTGCTCTTTGTCTAGATGTTCTAGGAGTAGTTTCATAAAACGCAGTTTATCTTCGTCGTCAGCGAAAATATATTCTTTGTTGTTGCCTCGTTGAAATACATGATAAATCCCACCCGGGATACTTACTCTCAGACTTCTCCCCATAACAAACCTCCATCGCAGTACACTTCTGTCTTCTGCTGATTTTTATTTTGTCACGGGGAGAAGGTGGGTGAGTGGGGATGTTTTAGTCAATAGCAGTCAACTGATTCACAATTTGTGCCAGGCACGCTATTTTAGGCACACTATTTTCCTTCTTTCTGGCGCGATTCCTGCAAATATTCGATCATCATGTTTAGACCGACGCCTGCGGCGACAATAAGACCGCCGTAAAGGGTTATCTTCGAAAACGTGCTTTCCAAGAGCAGGTCGAGCAGCACGCTCAGGAAGACTTGCCCAACAAAAGATAACAAGGACAGGCGTAACGACGATAGCTTCATTACAGTCACGTTGAGAACAAAGACTAAGAACACGCCGGCTATGCCGCCCAGATAGATCCACCATTGAGGTGATGGCCGCTGCAAGACAAGAGAGATATCGTTACCCGGCATGAGCAACGCTACCAGTAGTGCCAGCGGAAGTCCGACCAAATGATTGATAAATGATCCGCTCATACTGCCTGTATGTTTCGCCAAACGTCCATTAATAGACCTTGATATTACTGTCGTGATACCGGAGGCAAAAGCTAGCACTATCGCTAGGACGACCACAGCATTAAAGCCACTGGACAGATCCAACATCACGAACACCCCGAGCAAGGAAAAGATAAAGCCTAGGATTGAAGATTTCTTGAAGGGGTGCCTTTCCATGCCGAAGGAACCGAAACTGTCTATAAATAGTGATGCGACCATTTGGCCGAAAAGAGCTAGAGCCAAGATGCTGGTTAAGCTTATTTTTCCGAAGGCGAAATTTTGGAAGAACGCATTGAAGAGGCCGACGGCTCCACCGAGATAAAACCATAAGGGCAACTTTTCGCTGGGGAAAAGCTTCTTTTTGCTGAGCTTGAGAATCAGGAAAGAGAAGATGACTGCTATTAAGTGAAGGATAAAGGTGGCATTATAATTGCCATATACGGCAGTCAATTGTCCGTTAAAAGTGACTACGATGGCAATAATGAAACCGCTGAGCAAAGCAAATAAGTTATACATGTACACTCCCTCTGGCCGTCATTATAGCACCGAGAATTCACATTCTGTGCCAGGCACGAAAGTTGAAATCCGTGGCAGCTAAGTCATATTCTGTGCCAGGCACGAAATGTGACTACTTTGTCATTTCGACCTTTCGCTTGCTACTAGCTGGCGGTTTTGGTAGTGCTCGATGACTATGTTGAGGAAGATGCCTGCTGCGATAATTAGTCCGCCATAAAAGGTGATGGCAGAGAAGCTGTTTTCCAGAATTAGATCAAGAAGGATGCCGACGAAAACTTTCCCGACGAAGTTGAGCAAAGTTAAGCGGAAGGCAGATACTTTTGGCACAGTTACATTGAGCAGAAAGATCGCAATTGCTCCTCCGACGCCACCCAAATATATCCAAAAATTAGGTGAGGGTCTGCTCAGAAGGCCTGCTATGCTAGTGCCCGGCATAATCACTGCCAGCAAGAGAATAAAAGGAATGCCGATCAGATGACTGATAAAAGAAGTGGGCATGCTACCAATATGCTCAGAGAGTCTGGCGTTCATAGTACGATAAACTACGATCGCCGCCCCGGAGGCAAAGACCAGCGCAATGGCCAGTATGGCAATATTGTCTTCACCGTGCAGATCGCTTAGCATTATGCCGATTCCTGTTAGTGAGAAGACAACTCCGATGAGGGATGTTTTTCTGAAAGGATGTTTTTCCATTCCCAACCAACCGAAGCGATCGAAGAGAAAGGCGGCAATCGTTTGCCCAAAAAGACTTAGTGCCATGATGCTGGTCATGCTAATTTTGCCGAAAGCAAAATTTTCGAAGAGGGTAGGGAAGACCATTAAAATTCCGCCGAGATAAAACCAGAGTGGAAGTTTTACGTTGGGGAGAATTTTCTTTTTGCCGACCTTGCAGACGAAAAAAGTGAAGAAAACTGCTACCACATGGAAGATGAGTGTGGCATTGTACATGCCGTACACTTGTGCCAGCTCACCATTTAAGAGGATCATCAAACCAATGATGGCGCCGCTGATCAGGGCCAAAAAATTATACATTCCTTATCGACACCTCTATCTCATACTTCCGTCAGAGTATAGCACTAAGTGACAATGGCGCAATCTTTTTGGCAGCTAAGTTCAGTTCTGTGCCTGGCACGAAAATCAACTTGTAGGAAGTCAAGTTCTGTGCCAGGCACGATTCTGAACTTAGTCCGTAGGGTTTTCGCAGATGCCGATGAAGAGGAGGCTACCGTTAGCGGCAGTGATGGCGAAGATGAAAGGCCGATCTAGGGTCATTTCGGCACGTTCTAAGGGCAGTGCTGTTGTAGCAAAATTGACCTGAGTAAAGGCTGCAGCCTCGACACCATTCTCATCGACCGCAATGTGAGTTTCCTGTTGGATATCGTTAATGAAGAGCTCAGTCTGCTCACTGATCTCGGTGAAATCTGCTTCTCCCGAAAAGGCCGAAGCCACACCCAACGCCTGCAGCGTCTCTTTCATTTCTATTTTTGTATCAAAGCTGAACTTCGGCACCTTCCATATCACTTCACCATGGAAATCTGTTCCTTCAGTGAGAACCTTCTCGATGTTTTCTGCAGAATCGATTAGCTCAGAGGGCGCAATCCCTTCATCCGGAAGAACAAAAATCATCTGACCGTTATTTTTCAGTGAGAGATAGGAACGGGTATAGTTTTCGCCTCTCGTGAAGGCAGCGGAAGACAGGTTTTGACGCATGAAATCCAGCTCCAGTTCCGAACCGTCAGATAAGTAAAAACTGTCTTTGAAGGTAGCGCTTTCATCAAAACGGTCAACCCACTGGTCGTAAAAGTACACTGTATTGAGGATTGACAGCACCTGCAGAGGGTCGAATTCTAATGTCGGCTCGATCTTGCCGTTGGTTTGCTCCGAAACCCAAGACGCCATGGCAGCGGCAGTGTTTTCTTCATCTGCGAAATCCACGTTATGGACGCTGGCATAGAAGTTTTGAGCAGCGTTTTGTACGAATTCTTCGTTGTAGAGGACTTCCTGGCCCGCGACTTCGTCATCTAGCCAGAGGGAGTTGGCGATCTTAATCTGGGCGATTTCGTTCTTGCGATAAATTTGCTGGTAGAGATTGTGCATTTCCGTGCTGAGCAAAGCCGCAGAGTCTTCTGCTTGAGAGCTGGCTTCGAAAGCCTCAGTGACGCCCAGTACATCGAAGAGTTCCGCTCGGGTCTTAGAATTCTCTCCTGCGCCAGTGCTTGCGAGGGCTAGGGCGAAATATAGAGATAGGGGAGAGTAGTTGAAGTTTTTGTGCTCCTCGTCCTGAGCCTGAAGCAATGCGGCAGTGCTGCGGTAGGAAAAGTGGTCAAGAGCTATAAGGAAATCGGGCTGAACAGGGTGCCTTTCTCGATTTTCCACTTCCTTGTCGATATCATCAAAGGCATAGGCTTCAGGATAGATGACATCCAAGAGGGCGTGCCCTTTGCTGGAGCTTTTGTCGTTCTTGCTGTCGGTGCTACAGCTAACTGTTGCCCCGAGAAGAAGAGAACAGACCAATATCAGACTTAATAACTTATACCAATTGGCGGATATAAACATTTTCATAACAGTCCTCCTTGCGTAAGTCATGTTTCGTGCCTGGCACAAAAGTTGAATTCTGTAGCAGCTAAGTTGATTTCTGTGCCTGGCACGATAATCAACTTGTCGGGTTTTCGCAGATACCGACGAAAAGTAGAGTATCTACTCCTTCGTAGCCATCTGCGGTAGCGAAGGCAACGGGTTTTGTAATCCCGAAGATGAAAGGTCGGTCGAGAATCATCTCGGCACGATCTTCCGGCATGCCATCTCCTGCATAAGCTATATGCGTAAAGGCCGAGGCCACAACACCTTCTTCGTTGATCTCAATGTGTGTTTCTTGACTGACCTCGTTGATGAAAGCTTGATGCTCCGTGATACCAGTGAAATCAGCCTCCCGAGTAAATGCACTTTCGACACCCAGTCCCTGTAGAGTTTCATTCAAATCAAGTTTCGTGGAGTAGCTAAACTTCGGGATTTGCCAAACCACCTCACCCCAAGAATTGCGCCCGCCGGTGAAGGCGGCCTCCAGCTTTTTCGGAGATGCGAGCAAGTCATGCACCGAGACGCCCTCGTCCGGCAAAATAAAAACCATACGACTCTCATTCTTCAAGCTAAGACTCGACCGCGTAAAACCCTCTCCTCGAGCAAAGCTGGCGCTGAAATAGCTCGAATGCATGAAGTCAGTCTCGACCTTTCCCCCGTCAGCCAGATGGAAAACATCCGGCGCAGTTTTATCACTGTCAAAACGGTCTATCCACTGATCGCGGAAATATATAGTGTTGATTATGGAAAAAATCTGCTCCGGATCTATTTCAAATTCCGCCGCGATCGTTCCTTCTGTTTTTTCAGCGATCCACTCTGCCATCGCCTCAGCAGTCGTAGGGTCTGCGAAATCAACGTTGTGCGAACTGGCGTAATAGTTGCTAGCTGCAGTTTCTACGAATTCATCTTTATAAGTGATCTTCTCGCCGTTCATGTCGTCATCCAGCCACAGGGAATTGGCAATCAGAAGTTTCCCGAACTCGTTATCAAAAAACAAGCGGCGGTACAGATTGCCACTCTCCTCATTTAAAGTGGCGGTATCAGGCATGCCCAAAAGCTCGAGCAGTTCGTCTCCAGTTTCGCCGCCTGCTCCGGAGGTTGCGACGGCTAAGGCGTAGTAGAGGGAAAGTGGGGAGTAGTTGATGTTTTCGCCGGCTGCGCTTTCCGCAAGGATGCTTGAAGCTGTTTGGAAGCTGAAATCACTGACTGCGTTAAGAAAGTCCTCGGACAACGGATTTTGCTCGCGAATGTCTCTACTGGCGTCAAAGTCATCAAGTGCGTAGGCCTCAGGGTAGAATACTTCCAATAGAGGAGCGTAATTTTTCAGGTTGGCGGCGGGGGCGGCTGGGTCTGCGGGCGGATCCTCAGTTGTTTTCGTTGATTGTGGCGCGTTGCGTGGCAGGAGTCCGGTGAAATTTGAGAGCTGGCTTAGTGCGAAAGCTACGATCAAAACCGCAGCTAATGCTGCCAGCATTTTCTTGGGATAGAGAGGCTTAGCTTCTGCTTTCTTAGGGCGGGCCGCTTCAATCAAATCGTCATCAATCTCGCTGATGGCATCGAAGATTGTCCTTCTCTTGTCTTCATCGTTCATAGTGAAATGCCTTTCTGCTCAAGGGAGTCTTTCAGGTTTTGGCGTAGACGGTACATGTGTCCGGCTAGCTTGTTGGCAGTAGTGTTCTGTTCGCGAGCAAGCTCTTTTAAAGCTTGACCATACCAGTAACGTCTTAGAAAGAGGAGGCGATCTTCTCTTTCCAGTGCTCGCAGCCAATCGCTAATGTGGCGGGCAAGCTCGCGGGCGTCGATTTCCTCTTCAACGGAGTTGCCGGCGGGAAGGATGTCGCCTATTTCATCCAAAAGAACGTCGGCAGGGTGGTAGCGTTTTTGAGCGTGATTTGCATTCCAGAGATTGATTGAAAGATTGCGTACGATGCGACCTAGGTAGGCTGACAAATACTCGGGCCTTTCAGGTGGAATGTTGGTCCAAGCCTTGTAAAAGGTGTCGCTGACGCATTCTTCGCAATCCTCATGGTTTGCCAGTATGCCGTAGGCGATGCTGTGCAATAAGCGCTCATACTTCGCTTTACTTTCGCTGATCGCTGTTTCGTCTCGAGTCAGAAACAGTTCGACAATTTTTGAGTCTTCCACGCGTGTCTCCTTCGAGGGCAGCTACCCCTCACTATTTAAGACAAGAATGAGCTGTCAATATTCGTCAAGGAAGTTAATTATCGTGCCAGGCACGAAAGTTGAAAAGAACGGGAATCGGCCTAGCCATCGGGGTCGCGGGAACAAGTTGATTTTTGTGCCTGGCACGGAAATCAACCAAATCAACCAAATCGCATATCCACATCCAGCTGTCCCTGTTCAATCCGGATCACACGATCACCAAGGAAGGAAGCCGCGCGTTCGTCGTGCGTAATCGTCAGCATCGTCAGCCGCCTCCGCTCATCCATCCGCTTCAGTTCACGCAAGAGCTGTCCCAGGCTGTCGTAATCCAAACCCACCGTAGGCTCGTCAAACAACAAAACTTCCGGATCCATCGCCAAAATAGCCGCCACCCCGACCTTCCTCTTTTGCCCTTCACTCAAACTCTGAGGATGACGCTCCTCCAAACCCTGCAAGCCCAGCGCCTCAATCAGCTCATCCACCCGCTCTTCAGATACTGCCTGAAACGCAATTTCCTCCCTGACCGTCGACATAAAAAGCTGATAATTCGGATCCTGCATAATGACGCCGATCTTCTTATAGCGCTCTCTCCGCCCATAAATTTGTCTCACCTTACCCGCCGTCGGCTTCGTCAAACCGGCCAAGAGATTGAGAAAGCTAGTCTTACCACTCCCGTTCGCCCCAGTCAAAACCCAGCGCTCACCCCGCCGCAAGCAAAAATTAGTCTTAGCCAAAACTTCCTTACCCGGCACCGAGTAAGTCAGGTCCACCGCCTCCAGCAGGACATCAGCATCCTCAGGCACAGCCGCAGCGGGCCAATCAAAAGCCAGAGCAGACCGTAGCTGCTGCTGCCAATAAGGCCGGAAGACCGCCGCATCATGAAAAACCCGCACCTCATCCAAATTAACCCAGTAGATACGATCGGCATAAGGCAGCACCCAATCCAGCCGATGTTCGATGAAAACCACCGTATAGCCCTCGCTCTGACAGAGATAGCTCAGCCTTTGCAGCAGGTCGTGCGCCGCTTCCTTGTCCAAATTCGCCAGCACCTCATCAAAGAGCAAAATCCGCTGCCCCATAATCAGCGTGCAGCCGGCAACGAGCTTTTGCTTTTCGCCACCGGACAAAACATCAGGCGAGACAGTCGCAGGCAAAGCAATCATTTCCAAAACCCGATCAATCCTTTGCTGCATCTCCTCCTGCGGCACCGCCATATTTTCCAAAGGGAAAGCCAACTCATCCTCAACCGTTTCGAAGATCAGCTGCTCGTCCGGGTTTTGCATTACCGTGCCTAAGAGCCTAGCCCGCTCAATCACCGAATAGCCCGTAATGTCTTCGCCGCGGCACAAGATTTGGCCCTCCACCTCAGCCTCATACATATGGGGGATGATGCCATTAAGACTATGAATCAAAGTGGATTTGCCGCCGCCGGAGGGACCGGCCACCAAAACAAACTCACCTTCGTAAGCTTCAAAATCAAGCTCGCGGAGCACAGGCTCACCCGCCCTCTTATAACTAACGCTGAGCTTTTTCGCTTCTAAAACCGGGGCAGCCATGACATACCTCCGTAAGCGAGCAAGAGAGCAGCGCCGCAAAAAACCAGAATACTAAGCGCGAAGGCAAAATCACGCCTCCTCAAGCGCAGAGACTTATACTGAGTCGTCTCGCCATCCATCCTGAAACCTCTCGTCTCCAAAGACACGGCCAGCAGGTCGGAAATGTTCATGATGCGCACGACCAAGGGCAGAATAAAAGCCCGATAAGCAACAGATGGGCGATACCAAGCCGCCGAGGCACCGCGCAGACGAATAGCGTTGCGAATGCGCCTGACCTCTGAGCCCATGATGCGTGTAAAACGCAAAGCAATCAAAAAGCCCAACGTCAACCAGCGCGGCACCTTAATCTGATTGAAACTCCGCACAAGATCCATCGCCGACATTGACAGGCTGGGAATCGCACAGACACCAATCAGCAAGACACGATAGCCCGCCTGCAAAGCCTGAAGCGGCTCGGCGTATGCCAAGCTCGCAAGCCCAACACTGGCTGCCACTAACATGAACACTGGAATAACGCGCAGAATCGTATACGCATAGCCAAAGAAAAAATGAATCAGCATCAAAACGACCAAGTAGGCCCAGAACCACGTCTGACGCACCAAGGCCAAGCCGATGAAAAAAGTCAGCAGCGATTGCACAATGCAAAAGAGAGGGTAGATCTTTTTCTCAGAGCGCAAACGTTGCAGAATCAAAGCTTACCCGCCTTCTCTAGCTCGTTGGCCACACGCATGCCCAAGGCCGCCATCACAAAGGACAAAACAACGGTCGCAACGGTCACGCCGATGCCGATCTGCCAAGAACCCGCTTGTTCGAGGAAAGTCTGACCTTCGACGATATAGTTAAAGCCGACTGTCACCGGCAAGGTCAAAGGAACGTAAAGAGCGGCGGCCAGGTAGGCGGCTTTTTTGGAAGAATAGCCTCGGAAAATCAACAAGGTGATAAGCTCAGCCAGGACCGCTCCGATCACTTGATTGAAGAAGAGCACGGGCAAGATAAATAAAAGCACGATGCCGGTTAAAACGCCGATCAGACTCAAAGCCCCCGCCTTGGGAACTTTGCGCAAGGCTATAGCTGAAAAAAATGCAAACGGCACTGCTGCCAGCAACTGCCGCAGAGCAAAGATATTTGTATACATAACCGCCGCCACCGTAATGGCCGTCGTTAAGAGCAAAACAGCTGATAATATTGCCAAGAAGACAAGTTCTTTAACTTGAAACTTCTGAAACATAAAAGCTCTCCCATCCCATAAATCAAAATTTGCTACTACACTTTATCACAGGAAAAAATGCTTGGACTATTCCGTCTCATTCTTCTTCTCCGCCTTTGGAAGGTCCGGCGTTCTCGCGTCCATCGCTTCCTGTAGAAGTGCCATGGCAACACGACGGCTGGCATAGCTAAGTAAAGCAAAGCGCAGAGCCTCAGCGCCATAGTCGCGCTCGCCCTCTGCGCTGTCCAATAGTTCAGCTGTGTTGTTCAGTGCAGTTGTGAGGCTTTCCTGGAAAAAAGCATAAGTTTCCTCAGTGTTCTCGTACAGACCAACTTCTTGAAACAGCTCCTGGCAATCTTGGATCGGCAAAACCTCTTTAAGTAGCACCAACATGCTGAGCTGGGCGATGTGTTCCTGGCGGTAACGTTTGCCGTTCGGGCGCTGGATAATTTCCTGCTTAATGTAATTGTTAACCATCGACTTGGTGAGGGCAGGCTCAGCAGAAGGGAAGGGTTGCTGGCGGTTTACATAACTGAGAAGCTGATCCATATAAAGCTCCAGATCGGGAAACTGCTCCCAATCGGCCGTCTGGTGCTCCCTTAGAATTTCCGCGATATTTCGGTCTTGAGTCATAGCTTTATTCTCCTTGCTGATGTCGTAATTATTTTACATGAAGAGGTCATGGCATGTCATTATTCTATATTGACATTGTCATAACCATAGGATATAGTTTTGAAAACCACAACAGCCAGTTCGAAAAAGGAGCAAGTCTATGTTGAGAATAGCAGGAGATGAGATTGTAATTGACACACAATGGCTAGTTCTGGGGGATTCGGTCAGCAAGGGCATTGTTTTGAATGAATCAAATGGCCGCTACGAAAAATCGGAGCAGAGTTTCATCACTCTTGTCGCGGACAGATCAGGTGCCACTGTCAAAAACCTCTCGATGTTCGGCGCCACCGTCAAAAAGGGACTCGATCTCTTTGAGCGCCATCAAGCTGACATTAATGAGCAAGGGCTCGCGATTCTTGAGTTTGGCGGCAACGACTGCGATTTTCTCTGGCCGGAGATTAGCGAACAGCCTGAACGGCTGCATGTCCCTAACATCCCCTTCGAAAAATTCCACAATCTCTACCGTGCTCTGATCGAGAAGTGCAAGGCGAAAGGTCTCACGCCCGTCCTGCTGAGCCTCCCGCCGCTAGATGCGGATCGGTATTTTGCGACTTTTTCTAAAAAGCTGGACAAGGCAAATCTGTTGCGTTGGCTCCAAGGTACTACGAGAACCATCTATCAGTGGCATGAGGCGTACAACGCTACGATTGCTGTGCTGGCGCAGGAAACAAAGTCTTTTTATCTCGATATCCGACGGCCCTTTCTTCTCAGCAAGCAGCCTGAGGACTATATTTGCAGCGATGGCATCCACCCGAATCTAGAAGGGCATCGCTTGATTGCGGATTTTGTGATCCAACGCTTGAGTCGGCTGGAAGCAAGCCCGGCGTAAGGAGCTCGCTGAGTCGGGTTTTCCAAAAAAATCTAAAAACCGCAACATTTTTTCAGTCGATGCTGTATAGTTGAATGTAATAATATAACAAGCGGTTGTGACAGGTAAGACCCCGGTGCTTGGACAGTTATGGTTTCTCATGAAAGTGCGTAATGTTTACATCTGCAATTTGAAAGCGCTGCTGATTTTTTTTGTTGTTTTCGGCCATTTTATAGAGCGCGATATTGGTACAAATAGTGCTGCTCAGGCTATTTATCGCAGCATCTATCTGTTTCATATTCCGCTCTTCGTGTTTACTTCCGGTTTGGGGATTAAAACGAGTAGGGCTGCCTTCATGCAGGCGGCGAACGCGGCAAAGATGTATCTGCTTGCGCAAGCGATCGTGATTTTAATTTATATCATTCAAAAAAGACCAGTTAGCAGATTGCTTTTGCAGCCTTATTGGCATCTGTGGTATCTCTTAAGTCTCTGCTTTTGGTGTGCCGCAGTAGGACTGATTTTGTGTAGGGAGGAACGGCAGGAAAAAAAGGGGTCTCTGCGCCGTCCACACACAAGTGTCAGGCTGCTAATCTTTTCCTTAAGTCTTGTCTTGGGGCTCGCTGTTGGATTGATACCGGAGATTAATCGGACATTGTCTTTATCGCGAACAGTGGTGTTTTTTCCATATTTTATTGCCGCTGCGTTTTGGGGCAAAGAGATATTAGAAAGATTGTCGAACAGGAAGATTTTACTAGTTTTGCTGCCAACGAGTGCTCTATTCTTGCTGGTCGCAAAAAAGATCCCGCTTTTCTTCCTTTATCAAGCGAGGGGGTATTCTAGTTTTAGTCTTGAAACGTTGGGGGGAGGAGTGGCCGTTAGATGGGTGAGCTACTTAGCTGCAATGGCTTTAGGTTCTACGTTCATGGCTCTTTGCTCTCGCCAAAGGACTTTCTTTACTAAAGTTGGCTTAAACACGTTGTGGATTTACCTGCTACATCCTATCATGACTTTTGTGCAACCTCTATTGTCTTATACGTCAGCTGGAGTTCTGCCGCTTGGCTTGCTTGCTACATGCTTGACTATCGTCGTTACGTATTTTAGTTTTCGTCGTGTGGGGTCTGGGACTCGCTATGTTCTGACAGATGAAATTATTTTATAGTTTAAGGTTTTTAATGGGAGATCTCAAGTAGTCACTACGCCTTTAACTAGCATTCTGTCAAAGAATTCACATTTGGTGCCAGGCACAATTGGGTAATTTAGTCAATTTGTTTATGTTAATATAATATAAAATAAAATATTTACACTATTTCTTACATTTTTGGCAATTTGTGCAATTATTAGGTTGGTAGATCGAATGAATGATGTAAGTAGTTCATTTTGATTAATATTTAATGAGAGGAGGTCGTTGACATATCTGAAAAATGATGTCTGACATCATTAAAGATTGATTGCTTTTTACTGAGTGATTTGTCTATGGAGGCGTTAGGCAAAAATACATCTCATTGTAGGTGTCGTAAACCTTGTAAAAAAAGGGAGGTAGCCAGCCATATGAAAAGAAGAAGTCTAAGCAGAATGGTAGCGGTCATTTTGCTATTGCTAATCGCGACCTCTACCGCCTGTAATGGAGGAGCTAATTTGGATGTGACTGTACAGAGTGACAATCAAACCATTTCTGTATTGGAAGAAAATGAGCAAACCTTCACCTCTTTGCTTGCTGGCAAGGATTTGGAAGAAATTCCTTACGTACAGTTGGGAGCTGATGTAATAGTTAGCTCCAGCGGCACGTTTCCTAGATCGGTTCAAGTGGAAGACATTTTGCTTAACCTAGATGGCAGTCCGAAATTCAAAGAAGAAATGGATATTGTCGTCGATCATGTGTACGAGGGTGACGAAATATCATTTGAGTTGAAGATGCACCCTGCTATTTTCTTTAGTTCTAACAGCGAAGATTATCTTCCGGGGAGAGTAGTACACGGATTTCGTCTGACTTATGAAGTGGATAATCAGGAAGTCTCTTATGTTTTTGTTTTACGGACTGATGCGGGGAGCCCAGAGTCTTTGTTGAACAAGTAAGTGCAAATTGCTTGAGTGAAGTGCTTGTTATGCGAAGTGAAAGAACGTTTGGAACCGCTGTATACCGAACGGTACGTACAGTGGTGTGAGAGGAGGCTGGTCAATTAACGGCCAGCCTCCTACTCGATTCAGACCTTGCCGCAGGTATGTGGCCTAGAGCTTAGCATTCTGTCAGGAATTCACATTTGGTGCCAGGCACAGAACCTGCAGAACATTGCCGCGGACTGTAAATTTGATGTTTTGTCCGGCGAAGCTTAAGCCATATATTCTTTCCGGATCTTTGTGGTAAGCCGGACGGGGATCTTGTGCTAAGACTTCGTAGAGAGCTACGCGCTGATCCGAAGGGAATTTTTCCAGCAGCTCGGGAGCTATCTCTACTTCTAGAAGTGGCCACTCATGCTCACTGACGAATGCGGCCTCAGCATCGGGGCGGCAGTCAGCATATGGTATGTAGGGTTTTATATCGAAGATTGGCGTACCGTCCATAAGATCGGCTCCGCTTACTCTTAAGATCGGCCCGTCGGCTGCTTCCCAGTCGACTTCTTCGAGTTTGACGAGCGATAGACCGATCGGGTTGGGCCGAAAAGGTGAGCGAGTCGCGAAAACCCCTACGCGCGTGCTGCCATCTAGACGCGGCGGACGAACGGTGGGGTGCCAGCTTTTTTCTTCATGTTCCGAAAAACACCACAGCAGCCAGATATGACTGAAACCTTCTATGCCGCGCAGTGCTTCGGGATTACGGTAATCAGTTTCGAAGATGATTTTGCCTTTTACCTCGCGTGCCAGGCCCGCCTGCCGCGGGATACCGAACTTTTCTGCGAAAGGAGTGCGGATTTTGGCGATGACAGAGAAGGAGTATTTCATCAGATGTGGAGGTCCTTTCTTTTAAAGATGAGAATTGCGAGGCCGCAGAGAACAGCGCCAATGATGAATAGCGCGCCAGCTTGGAACAAGGCTGTCGCTTCGGCCTTGATGAGCCCGCTGATATCGAAGAGTGTGAAAAAAGTCGCATACTTCAAATTGGCAGCGGCTTCGCCTTGGGTGCTCAGCATTTGAAGTACATAGGCCAGCACCGGGATGCCGGCTCCGAAAGTTAGGCTGCGTTTGTTTTCGTTCGCTGCGCACGAGCTGAGGAAGCTGATGCCGACGATGCAGATATGCAGGCAGAGGCAGCCGAGATTGAGGAGTAAAAACCCGACAATATCGAGTTCTCCCGGAAACATCATCTCTGCCAGGAGAATGCCTAGACCGCTGCTGTAGATAATCATTGAGATTAAGCCGCATAGCAAGACCGCCAATTGGGTTCCGGCCAGCTTGGCGCGTGAGATCGGAGCGGCCAAAAGATAGGCCATCGAGCCGCTGTCGACGTGTTTAGCGATGAGTCGGTTGGCCACGATTATGGTGAAGAGGAGGGGGAAAACCTGCATAATCATGCCGTAGAGATAGGCGCCCATGAATTGGGTCAGGTTTTCGCCGACAGGAACCATGCCGAACATTGCCATTAGCTCGGGCATGGCCTCTTCGAAGGTTTTGAGCGCGCTGCCCAGCTCGGGGTCGAACATCCACACGATGATTGCGAAATAGAGGGTGTTGACTGCGGCAATGATGAGCCAGAGGAGGAGGCTGCTTTTTGCTTCTTTCTTGTATAGAGCGGTGCTGATCATGAATCGCCTCCGTAATATTGGAGGAAAATTTCTTCCAGGCTCAGGGTAGGAGCGGTGAGGTTTTCGAGCGGATAGCGTGCCATTAGCTGGCTGAGTTCGTCCAGGTCCTGCAAGACTATCACGTCGACGGTGCGGCCTGATACTTTGCTCTCGCCGCTGAATTCGGAGGCGAAGTCTTTGGCTGCTTTCTCGTTGGCCAGGGTTACGGAGTAGCGACGCAGCCGGTTTTGTCTGAGGGTCGCGATGTCGTCTGCGGCCGCCAGTCGACCGCGGCGGATAATGGCGACTCGGTCGCAGGTGCGCTCTACCTCCTCGAACATGTGTGAGGATAGTAAGATGGTTTTGCCGCGCTTTTTCTCTTCTAGAATGAGATCTATGAATCGGTTTTGCATGAGGGGGTCGAGGCCGCTGGTCGGTTCGTCCAGAATGAGGACTTCGGGGTCGTGCATGAAGGCGGCGACGATGCCGAGCTTTTGGCGAGTGCCTTTGCTCATTTTCTTGATTTTCTCGGAGAGGTCGAGCTCGAAAAGTTCTGTGATCTCTTCGAGGCGCCAGGAGGCGTTTTTGCAGCGGTATTTGGCGAGGAAGCGGAGGAAGTCGTGGCCGTTCAGGTCAGGGAAGAGCGACATTTCACCCGGGATGTAGCCCAAGTTGCCTTGAATCGCGGGGCGCTCTTTCCAGCAGTCGCGGCCATTAATGGTGCACGCGCCTTGCTGCGGCCGCAAAAAACCCATCAGATGACGGATTGTCGTTGTTTTGCCGGCTCCGTTGGGGCCGAGAAAGCCGAAGACCTCACCTTCTTCGATCGCAAAGCTGAGGTCGAAGACGCCACGATTGCGACCGTAATCGCGCGTGAGATCACGTACATGAATAACACTCATCAAAATCTCCCGTAATCTGTCAAAGAATTCATATTTGGTGCCAGGCACGAAATGTGAATTGTGATTGTCGCTAGTTTATTTCCATACTAAAGGCGATGACGCGGTTGACTTCCTTGAAGCCGAGTTTGCGGTGGAAGGCTTCGCTCACTTTGTTTTCAATCTCGCAATCGGAAGCCAAATGATGGCAATCATGCGCCAGAGCCCACTTTTTGGCAAAGTCGATCAGTTCTCGTCCCGCACTCTGACGACGGTATTCCTCTCGGACGTAGATGCCCTCAATGTAGGCAACCGGACCATCGCTACAGCCTTCAACATAATCCGTACGGACAGAGAGACTGATGAAGCCGCACGGTTTGCCATCGCAATAGTAGAGGTATTCATTGAGGAGATGTCCCTTACGGCGTTCAGCCAGAAAGGCATCTGCCGCTTCGTCCGGCCACAAGCAAGAGCACAAAACAGCCCAATCCTTTTCGTTCTTTTTCGAGACGGGAATGATCATCGCTGAACCTCACTTACTTGACTGTAGACGACAGTAGCTAGTGCTTGATCGTCGACAACAATGACCCAAGTAAGTCCCGGATTGAGCACGAGCTCCTCGCCGTCCAGATAGTAGATAATCGGAGCGGTGTGAGAAGCCTTGTCCCAGGTGATGTCGTATTTTTTACCACCGGTAAGATAAGTTGCCGCCACGTCCTCGTCGACCCAGTCGACCTTAGTATGAACTTCATTGGGCATCAGTCCATGCGGACGGTGCAATACGATGATGTTAGCTATTTCTAATGTCTCATTCGTTTGCTCATCAACCAAGAGGACATCGTTATTTATTTTGTTGTAAACCTTGTTTTCCTCGTCATAGACGAAGGCCTCGTTTAAACTGGAAAACTTGTACGACACATGCACGACCGGCTCTCCGCCGCTTATATCTTCGAAGTTTGCCCGCACGCGCAAGCCCTCGACAGCTTCTTCCGGCTCAATGTCACCGTAGGCGTTCTCAGCCCAGGTATATGCTCTTTCCATTGTGGTGTAAAGATTGTGCGGCGCTACTCTGTGGTCTGTGCGGTAAAACATCCCGTAAAAACCTTTAAGCGCATCAAGTATGCGAATGTCGTTCACTACTGGGCTGGGCTCAATCACTCTGTAATTGCCTGCATAGGCATAAAAAGCCTGATGCTGCGCCACCAGATCCAAATAGGCGGGGCGGGCGCTGCGTACAGGACCGACGACCCCTTCCTCAGCATCTGAAAGCATAAGCAACCTCGTTGTGCGAGCCTCGGTCATCATTTGGTAGATGAGTTTTGCTTGTGAAAGTCCGGATTGCGGACGAGCAGGGGCAACGTTGTTGATCATGAAGGCTATAGGGAAGCGATCCGGGAAGAGGAGTTCAGCTTCAGGTGCCGGCGGCTCAGTAGTAGTGGTGGTGATCGTGGTCGTAGTGGTGCTAGTCGTTGTTGTAGTAGTGCTAGTGGTCTGTGGTGCTAGCGTTGTCGTCTCCGGCTCTGTTTCAGCCGGCTCACTGCTGCCGCAGGCTATTAATGACAGAATCATAATTAAGGACAAAAAAAGGATCGAAACTCTCTTCACACTCATGTTCTTATCTCCTTTACAAATCGAGCTAAAAAGCAAAAGCTCAATATGGTTTATAGATTTGTATTATACAACGCCCGCGAGCACTTAAGTCATAATCTGTGCCTGGCACCAAATGTGAATTGCCACCAAAATCAACTTACTCGTCACACAAGTCAAGTTCTGTGCCTGGCACCAAAT
>CAYFTG010000011.1:9634-15655 GCA_964346175.1 uncultured Mageeibacillus sp. | reverse complement strand
TGGCACCAAATGTGACTTCCTTGACTAATCCATCTTCAGCGTTATGGCGTTAATAGCGACGATGATGGTGCTGAGCGACATAAGTATCGCGCCGACAGCAGGGGAAAGGATGAAGCCCCACGGTGCCAATATCCCGGCCGCCAATGGAATCGCGATGAAGTTATAGCCCGCCCCCCAAGCAAGATTCTGGCGCATCTTGCGAGCAGTATTTTTCGCTAAATTGAGAATATGCAGAATATCAGCCGGATCACTTCTAACTAAGATGATGTCCGCAGAATCGATCGCAACATCTGTACCGGCACCGATGGCCACACCAACGTCCGCGCGCGCCAGACTGGGCGCATCGTTGACACCATCGCCTACCATCATGACCTTGAAGCCCCGTTCCTGATATTCCTTAACAATCCGCTCCTTATCTTGCGGCAGCAATTCAGCGTGCACATCATCGATGCCGAGTCTTGCAGCCACGACAGCGCCAGACTGCTTGTTGTCACCCGTCAGCATGATCGGTTTGATGCCAAACTCCAGTAGCTTATCAATCATCTCCTTGGCATCAGGCTTTATCCGGTCACCTTGAGCAACAATCCCCGAGTTGACTTCATCGACCAAAAGGAAGCTGACCGAGTTGCCCTCAGAGGACAGCGCCAGATATTGCTCCTCATCAAAAGCAATTTCGCTCCGGCGCAAATACGCTGCGCTGACGACCTTTACATCTCGACCATCCACTGTCCCGCCTATACCGACTCCGGGCAAATTCTGCACATCTCTCGCCTGAGGCAGCTCCAAGTCCAGTTCCTCAGCTTTCTCCAAAATGCCGACTGCTAGGGGGTGGCTGGAAGTCAGCTCGACAGCTGCCATCAAAGCCAGAGCCTCCTCGTCGCTCAAGTCGTCAACATTTGAATGCACAGCATTCACTGTAAAACTGCCTGCCGTCAACGTACCGGTCTTGTCCATCATGATGACATCAATTTTTTCTGCGACTTCCAAGGCTTGACGCCGTTTGACCAGAAGGCCTCTTTGCGCTCCCAACGAAGTCGAACGCGCCACCACCAAAGGAACTGCCAGCCCTAAAGCATGCGGGCAGGCGATAATGAAAACCGTGACCATGCGTTCGACAGCAAAGCCTATGTCTGCGTCGACAAGGAGCCAGATCACGAGAGCAACAACACCGACTACCAGCGCGATATAAAAGAGCCATTTCGCCACCTTGTCGGCCAGCGTCTCGACCTTGGCTTTTTCGCGTTGAGCAGAGCTCACCAGCTCCATTACTTGCGCCAAAAAGCCTGATTCTCCAGTGCCGGTGACTTCAATCGTGATTGTTCCCGCACCATTGACTGAACCACCTATGACCTCATCACGTACTGACTTCTTAACCTCCAGCGCTTCGCCAGTCAACATCGACTCATTCACAGTGGTCGTACCCTCGAGGATTACGCCATCAGTAGGCATTTTGTCGCCTGAGCGCACAAGCAGATGATCACCGATATTTACCTCCTGCAGATCAATTGTCCTGCTCGTACCATCCGGATTGACTATCGTAGCCGTGCCCGGCAAAAGCTCCGCCATCCGTTGCAGCGCATTTCCTGCGTTCTCGATGGCATTGTTTTCCACCCAGTGTCCGAGGAGCATGATAAGAATCAGCGTGGCCAGTTCCCAGAAAAAATCCATCACTACTACGCCGGTGTCGATCACAAAGTTATTGATAAAAGCGTAAAGACTGTAAAGATAAGAAGTCGTGATGCCGAGCGATATAAGAGTCATCATACCGGGGATTTTTTCAGATAGCTCCATCTTTGCGCCTCTTAAAAAAGGCATGCCTCCATAGAAAAACAGAGCAGTGGCAAAAATCAGGTTGATCCAGTCTGAACCGATAAACCTGATAGTAAAGAAAAACTCCCGCCCCATAAATGATGCGAAGAGAAAGATAGGTATCGACAGAATCAGCGAAATGATAAAACGCCGCCTGATATTTCCCAGATGATGGGCATGACCTAAGGAGTGGTCGTGGCCGGCGTGAGGCTCGTGCTCGCCGTGGCCACCATGACCGCCGTGCTCGTGGATGTTGTGGCCGGCGTGACCGGCGTGGCCGTTGTGAGACCCGTGTTCGCTGTGCTCATCGTGTTTAAAAGCTTCCCGCTCAGCATGCTCTTGGTGCTTGCTGTGATTATCCACTTTCTGATGATTATTCATACATTCGCCTCCGCATCAGCCATCCGTTCATCGATATAAGAACGCAAGGTAGGGATGTGACTTTGCTCGACATTCTTCACAGCAGACGTGAGAGTAACATCGTCGTTCACCAGAAGATCCCGAAGTGTTTCCAGAAAAGAATCAGCCTCTTCGTTGTTTTCCAGCTCCTGCTCGTAGGCCTTAGCGAAGGCCTCGTAATCCAGCTTGCCATTGTGATAATCTTGGCGAATTTCCGTACTAGGTGTGATTTCCTTCGGCCACTCAGTAATATGCAGAGTTTCCTTGGACTGGCCTCGCGGCCACAGTCGATCGACCAGCACACGCTGCTTGTCTGAAGCATCTAAATCATAGACGCGTTTAAAAATAACTTTACCCATGTCGACACCTCCGACGAATTAAGTTGATTTTCGTGCCTGGCACCAAACCTGAATTAGTTAATAATCGTGCCTGGCACGAAACTTAACTTAGCCCTAACTCTATCTTAGAAGCCTCTCAGCAACTGTATCTCAGGAGACTTGAACTCTTCCTGCGCGTCATCGCATCACGCCAACTCTAAATAAGAAGCAAAAAAACAGATAAAAAGCAGACTATAAGTACCAAATAGCTCTAAATATTACTAATTTGCGCTCTGTGTCGCATATTACGCTGACATAGCATTAGCATATGATATATAATGACTCATAACTGTCCCATCCGATAGGATTAATCAATATGATGCTTAGAGTGAAACGTAAATTGATGGATTAAGAGGGAATGACTTTGGTCGAGCTCCTAGCTGCGATTGTGATCTTATCAATAATCGTCATATCTTTCTTGGGCTTTTTTACCCAAGCAGCTCAAACCAACAGCCGCACCAATTCCGTCAATGAAGCTACCTTTCTTGCCCAAGAAGAGATCGAACGTATAACCTATTTTTCTCAAAATAATTTCACCATCGAGGAAACTCTGGCCGAAAAGCCCGGCAACATAGCCGTCTCTATAACAGCAGATGCTTCTACAGCTTTATACAAAGTCGTCGTAAGCGTCAACAAAGGAGGTGAGGCTCGTGCAAGAATGGAAACATATTTGCCCTTCCCAGCAGAAAGCGGAGAATAAGCGAAGCACTTTGCAATGTGGTAAGAAACTCCTGCAAAGCGAAGCGGGCATCACCTTAGTCGAGTTATTAGCAGCACTGGCCATTATGTCACTAGTGTTTCTGCTGGTCGGAGCTATACACATCTTTGGTCAACAGCAGTTTCGCAGCCAAACAAAATCCGCCTATCAGGCCAATGATTTAAGTTATGCCCTAACTGCAATGACTTCAGATTTGCGCCGCCATGCTTATGATCAAGTAGAAGTGACTGATAATGTAATTAGTGTCAACAACGGTGATGGCAGCGACGGCAGCACGTATTGGCTTACAGATGGCAAATTAATGCATGATGAAACGGTACTGATAGATAACGAAATTTCTGTGCCTGGCACAAGATATGAATTACTATGTTAAAATTCTGGTGGAAGTTAACAAAAATAATTTTCTTATAGGAATTCGCTTTGGTGAATTTCTGATCAGAAAAATAGTACAAATTCAGAGAGGTTTTTATGTCCCAGTCTAATGTAGAGATGCGCGTTGAACGCGATTCAATTGGTGAGATCGAGATTCCGGTCGATGCTTATTACGGAGCTCATTCTTTGCGTGCAGCACAGAACTTTCCCATCACGGGCATGAGTATGCACCCTGAAGTCATCAACACGATCTGCCAAATCAAGAAGGCAGCCGCTTTGACCAATCTTGATGTAGGTCGCCTTGACAAAGAGCGTGTCGATGCTATTGTCCAAGCTTGTGATGAAATTATCGCCGGTGAGTTTCATGATCAGTTTATTGTCGATCCGATCCAGGGTGGTGCAGGTACTTCGCTCAATATGAATGCGAACGAGGTAGTTGCCAACCGGGCTATTGAGATATTGGGTGGATGCAAGGGGGATTACGATCTGATCAACCCCAATGACCACGTGAACTATGCTCAATCAACCAACGATGTCTTTCCATCCAGTGGCCGTATCACTACTTATAAACTTCTTTTGGGGGCTGAGAAAGAACTCGAAAAACTGAAGGCCGCTCTCTTGGTCAAAGCCGAAGAGTTTGATGATGTCATCAAGATGGGACGTACTCAGATGCAGGACGCCGTACCGATTCGTCTCGGACAGGAATTTGAAGCTTGGAGTTATGCCATCGGACGCGATTTGCGACGCTTCGAGAATGCTCGCCGCGACATGCGTTTCCTCAACTTGGGCGGGACAGCCATCGGCACCGGGATCAATGCCGACGTGGAGTATCTTGAGCGCGTGATAGAGCGCTTGGCTGAGATAACAGGTTTGCCTCTCACGCAGGCAGATAATTTGATTGACGGCACGCAAAACACTGACGGTTACGTAGCGGCTTCTTCAGCGGTGAAGACCTGTGCCGTTACGCTGGGCAAGATTAGCAACGATCTGCGCCTCATGTCTTCCGGACCGCGCACGGGCTTTGGTGAAATCAACTTGCCGGAAAAACAGGCCGGCTCTTCCATCATGCCGGGTAAAGTTAACCCCGTAATTCCGGAGGTCGTGAACCAGGTTTGTTTCAATATTATCGGCAATGATGTCACCGTCACTATGGCAGCTGAGGGAGGGCAACTCGAGCTGAATGCCTTTGAGCCGATTATCTTCTACAATCTTTTCCAATCGATTGAGACTCTGAAATATGCTGTCCGTACTTTGGTCGACAATTGCATTGTAGGAATAACCGCTAACCGCGAGCATTGCCATGATCAGGTCTTCAATTCTGTCGGGATCCTGACTGCTGTGACCCCTCATCTTGGCTACCGTGTTGCTTCTAAGGTCGCTAACGAAGCGATTAAGACAGGAAAAGCGATTAGAGAGATCATTTTGCGGGACGGCCTCATGACGGAGGAAGCGTTGGATAAGGCGCTTGATCCCTATGTAATGACCGAGCCGGGAGTCTGTGAGATTGATTGCTAAGCTGCGGCTTTGACGTCAAGAGTTAATGTCGTAATTACAAGAACTGAAAAAGGCCTTCAAAGCTCTGAGCTTGAAGGCCTTTAGCTTGTTTTCGCTTATTTTAGGGTTGTTTAGGACTGGCTTTATTCTTTGCTGACGAGTGTGTTAAAGCGCGTTGCTACGTCGTTGTAGCTAGCTCTCATTTTTTCATACATTTCGTCCTCGAGCTCGGGTGAGAGAGCTTCTTGTTTTTCCAAATCTGTTAACACTTCGCTTAAACCTTCCATAGTTTCTAGAAGGGCAGGATCTTTGGTCTTTTCGAGCAGCTCTGCTGCGACGGAGAGCAGGTTCTTGCTACTGCGATAGAGTTTTACAAATTGATGTTCTTTGCGATTGGCGTCGATCAGCTCGCGCAAAACCCATTTGCGATTGTTCTCTGTCAGGGCGGCTTTGTAAGGCACGGTTAGTTGCCTCGCGTTCAGCAAATCGAGAAAGGTCATCAGCTCGTCCTGTATAAAATTTACAAAAAGGATATGTTCAAGATCGAGCTCGTAGTGAGAGGGAGGATCGATTTTGCTCAGGTTTTCAGCTTCAGTTGGCAAGAGATCCTGCACGACCGTGTCCAGGTCGTCGTTGCCTAGCAGTTTGAGTCCTATTGCGCTCTCGGTGCAAAGAGCTTGAAGTGCCTCAAGGCGTTCTCCAGAAAAGCCGTAGGCCAGTATATGTGATTGATTGTTCATCTTACGCTCCTTATATGGATTGGTCATTTGATTCTTTTACTGCATTTTTACATCATAGCACGCTCTGTGAGTGAGGAAGTTAAGATTCGTGCCTGGCACGAATCTTAACTTG
>CAYFTG010000011.1:2176-9534 GCA_964346175.1 uncultured Mageeibacillus sp. | reverse complement strand
GGGGTGTTGTCTTGGGTGTGGAGATTGCGGAGAAACTCGACGCTCCTCTGGATTTGGTGATTACGAAGAAGATCGGACATCCCTTTAATTCAGAGTATGCGATTGGTGCGGTGGTCGAGTCAGGCGAGCCGCTCTACAATGAGGCCGAACTGCGACGTGTCGACGCAAGTTGGCACCGGAGTGAGGAAGAGCGTATGCGAGCGGAGTTGAAAAGGCGTAGGCGAGATTATTTTGGCGATCGGGAGCAGGAAGATTTGGCGGGAAAGGTGGCGATTATTGTTGATGATGGAATCGCTACCGGCCTGACGATGATGGCTGCTATTAAGTATCTGCGTGATCAAGGTGCGGAGCGAATAGTGGTCGCGATCCCGGTTACGCCTTACGATACGGCGCAACGTTTGAAGGAGCTGGCGGATGACTTGGTGTCGCTGCAGATTGATCGCTATTATCGGGGCGCTGTGGGTGCGTATTACAAGGATTTCAGGCAAGTCAGTGATGAAGAAGTGATTGCACTTTTGCGTTCAGTGGAGAGCTAGCCGGCCAAATAGTGGCGGAGCTTGCGGCGGTTCGATTGCTGGCGGGTGAGTAGTATTTTTACAAATTATTAATCATGATCAGGCAGGGATTCCAAGGATCCCACATGTCGGGGAAAACCTCGAGTTTGGCAAAACCTAATGAGCGATAAAAGGCGATCGTCCGATCGTATTCGGGGTAATGACCTTCGTCTACAGTTTTTACTTGTATGTATCTGTAATGATTTTTGGCGTAGTCTGCCATGCGCTGATAGAGTTTTCGGCCGAGGCCTTGGCGGTGATAGGCTTTTTTGACGGCCATGCAATGTATTTCGGCGGAGTCGGGGCTCGTTTCGCTTAGACTGATGAAGCCGAGGGTTTCTGTGCCGCGAAAGGCGCACCAGAGATTGAGGTCGCGGCTTTCGTCGATGTAGTTTTGTGTGCTTTCGGGTAGCCCAAACCACTCCGGTAAGTCGGCTAAGACTTCGGCGGCGATGGTGGCTTTTTGTTCTTTATTTTCTATTTTTACAATCAATGTGTCCATCTTACCAAGTGTCTCTTCATATTCGGAGATTACTAATAGCTAGAGCCAGTATCTCATAATTGAAATTTAAGTCAAGCTGTAAAGGGCTGCTTGTGGATAAAGGGCTGCCTCGGGGGATATTGCTTTTGACGTCGAACGGAGGCAGCCCTATGTGTGCTGAATGTCTATGCCGGCATAGCTAGTCTTTCGATAATGGTCTTTAGGAATATGGGCAGATCTTTCGGGCTTCGTGACGTGACGATGTTGCCGTCGACTACCACTTCAAGATCCAACCATTCGGCGCCGGCATTGATTAGGTCATCTTTTATGGAATAGAAGGAAGTGACCTGTTTGCCCTTGATCGCGTCGGCGGACGCCAGCATCCAAGGGGCGTGGCAAATAGCTCCTATAAGTTTCCTCTGTTCATTCATTGCCTTGACGAAGTCGACCGTGGCTTTGGTTCTACGCATGTAATCGGGAGAGAAGCCGCCCGGTATTATGAGGGCGTCGTAATCATCCGCAGAGACATCAGAGGTTGCGTGTGTGCTCTTTTCTTCTAGGCCTGCCTTTGATGTGTATATGGTGTCTTTCTTGCTACCGAGCAAGTGAACTTCGTAGCCCTCTTCCTGCAAGCGGAAGTAAGGGTAGATGAGCTCTCTGTCGTCAAACATGTTTTCGATTAAGATTGCTATGGTTTTCATGTGTATTCCCTTTCTAGGTGGATAGTAAGTTCAGATTCGTGCCTGGCACGAAACTTGACTTCTGTGACGGAAATTGTCTTCTGAAATTGTCTTCTTTTGCCTGGTTCAGATTTGTGCCTGGCACAAAAATCAACTTAGTAACGGCTGTTCGTGGACAAAGAGGACTTCGTTTATTTTGAAGATGTCGTGTTGTCCTTGGCGGATAAAGTATTCGATAATAACATCTGATTTGAGCGCGTGCGAGAGCTCATAGCCTGCTTGGCGCAAGAGGTCTTTGCTTTCGTCTAGGTTTAAGCGTAAGGCGATAGCAAAGGCTAAGGTGATAATTTTGCTCGGCCGATAGCTGTCGTCGGACATTATTTGCGAGAACAAGGCACTGCTGATGTTGGCCCTCTTGTAGAGCTTTTCATCCGAAATACCTTTGGCTGTTGCGAGGTTCCGCAGAAGTCGAGAAAAAACCTGTTCTCTCTCATCTTTTAGTTGAGCGGGGACGGGACGCGGTTCTTGCCCGAGTGTTTGCCAGTCTTGGCTCTCGTGAGCTCCGGCATAGTGCTCCCGCAGATAGCTGGAAACTTCTGACCGGAGACGCTGCTCTATAACTATCGCAGACCTGTCCAAGACGACGAGAAATATGTCCAGCTCATGCTCTCTCAGGAAATCTTTAATGACCGCAGTGGCAACTTGCAGCGCTTCTTCCTTGGGGTAACCGTAAATGCCGCTTGAGATCAAGGGAAAAGCAATGCTCCCGCAGCCGTTTTCTTGTGCGACTTGCAGCGAATTGCTATAAGCTGCGCGTAGCGCTTTTGCGCTCTCTGCTCGATTCCATTCTTTGTAGACCGGCCCTGCAGTATGAATTATCTTCTGCGCGGGCAGATCAAAGCCCGGCGTTATCACAGCTTCGCCCGTTTTGATCGGGGCCAGATTAGAGCAAGCGGCCTGAAGTTCCTCGGCTCCGGCTGCTTTGAAGATAGCTCCGGAAACTCCACCGCCCATTGTCAGCGTGGTATTGGCAGCGTTGACGATGGCCTCGGTTTTTACTTTTGTAATGTCCTCTTGAATAATCTTGAATGGCATAAGCGGACTCCTCTCATAACTATGCTTGCAGCCGATTGGGAAACGGCGCAATGTTTATGGGGGTTCGTTATTTGATCAGCTTACCTTTAAGTTTAGCTGCTTGGGCCGTAAATTGACGGAACATATAGAACTGTCTTCATAATTTAAGCGCAAGCAGCGTAACTTTATAATCTCAGCACTAGGGTGGCAATATTAAAATAAATAACCAGCGACACAACGTCGACAATAGAGGTTATGAGTGGGCTAGCCATGACGGCAGGGTCCAATTTTAGTTTTTTCGCAAACATAGGTAATACTCCGCCGACAATTTTCGCTATTACTACTGTGATAAATAGTGTTAGCGTTACTGTCAAAGACAGTAAGAAATCTTCTTGATTAATTAAGTAGAGTCTCAGAAAATTGACCGCTGCGAGTACGCTCCCTGCGATTACGCCGACGGAAAATTCTTTTGTGATTATTTTCAAGATGTCTTTGGTCTTGATTTGACCAAGTGCTAAGCCTCTGATGATCAAGGACGAGGATTGCGCACCGGAATTGCCGCCTGTGTCCATTAGCATAGGAATGAAAGCGGTCAGAATAATCGCCGACTGCAAGGCGTTTTCATATTTCTGGATGATACCGGCGGTGAAAGTTGCGCTCAACATCAAGAATAAGAGCCACGGCAACCTGTGCTTTGTTAAGGCCCAGTTGCTGCTCTTCAAATATTCAGTTTCGGATGGTTGCATAGCTGCCATTTTCTGGATATCTTCTGTTGCTTCCTGGTCGATGACGTCTAAGATGTCGTCCACGGTGATGATGCCGACTAGACGGTTTTCTTTGTCAACAACAGGCATGATGTAGTAGCCATACTTTCTAAAACGGGCAGCTACGTCTTCTTGGTCGTCAAGTGTTTTGACGGAGACGAAATCCGTTTCCATGATCTCTTTGACAAGCGCTGCTTCTTCACTCAGGATTAGCCTTCTCAGCGATACTACGCCGATAAGGACTCTGCTACTGTCCATAACATAACAGGTATTGATCGTTCTCTTGTCGATGCCAATGTCCTTGATGTACTGGATCGCTTCCGCAACGGTCATTTCGCTCTTCAGGTCGACATATTCGATGGTCATGAGGCTGCCGGCAGAGTCGTCCGGATATTTGAGGAACTGGTTAATGAGCTCACGTGTTTGAGCGTTTGTGTTTCTGAGTATTCTTTTGACGACATTGGCCGGCATTTCCTCAAGCAGGTCGACGGCGTCATCGAAGAAGAGGTCGTCGAAGATCCTAATTGCCTCCTCATCTGTGAGTGAGTCAATTACGTATTTCTTGAGATCGGTGGACATGTGGGAAAATGTCTCAGAAGAAAAGTCTTTGGGCAAAATTCTGAATATTATCAAGATTTGTTGCGGCTCAATTTCTTCAAACAAATGAGCAGCATCAACGACATTCAGCTTGCTTATTTCGCTTCTTGCTGTGAGGTATTTTCCTTCATTGATAAGGCTGAGGATTTTCTCTTTCATAAGTGGCCCTCCTATAGGGTAGAGCCATTTATGACGCTTAGGCAGCGATTATGACTCTACATTCTTTGGCTTTTGCTTTGTGGCAACAACTGCCAGGTTCTGAACGTGAGTCCATAAATTCCTCCTAAACTGTTTTATAGAAAGTTAATCTGTCGTTGCCTGTCAGAGAAGTTGATTTCTGTGCCAGGTACGGATATCAGTATAGGCCATTAATCGACGTATGTCTATGAAGTATATGAAGTGCTGGTAGATGAGAGTCTCTTATATAGTGTGACCTGTCGTTGCCTGTCAGAGAAGTTGATATTCGTGCCAGGCACGAAAATCCGAATATCAACCAAAATAAAATCGGGACAGAAGTTCCGTCCCGATTGCATGATTGAGTTAATCTGAAAGACTAACTATCGCTCATGACAGTTTTAGTAAACGATATTAACGTTAGCTGCTCTGAGTTTGCTGCTGTCTTTCGGGTCTGTCTCAACTTCGAAAGTGACCTTTTGGCCTTCGTTCAAAGTCTTATAGCCGTCTGACTGGATAGCTGAAAAGTGTACAAACACGTCATCGCCACCATCATCGTTAGAAATAAAGCCGAAGCCCTTTTCTGAGTTAAACCATTTTACTGTACCGTTATTCATTGGGTACCTCCATAAAAATATTTTCGTACCCAAAAAAATTAAAAAACCTCACCGCTCTCGACCATCAAAGTGCAATGATCCACAAACAGGTGAGGATGTAGCAAAGTCTTGAATACTTTGCTCATAATTGCATGAAACTTGCTTTCTGTCAATGACTTTCGTTTCAGGTGTAACTTTTATGCTTGACACGGACGGACCTTCTGCGAGCGAAAGACAGTCCTCCGAAACCGCTGATAATCGCCATATAAAATCCGAGATCATACCACCAGCCGGTATTCATAATTTCATATACGCGAATGTTATCGACGAAGATGCCGATGATCAGGGAGAGGGGAGCGAGCCAACCGTGCCAAATGCCCCAGAAAAACCCTGCAGGCTTAGCCGCCGTATGCTTGCCGTCTCCCGGAATACAGCCCGACAAAAAGACCATAATAGCGACAGCTATAAGGAGTAAAATAAATAGTTTTTTCTGCTTCATGATGCTGACCTCCTGCTTGTATTATCGCACATCCCCGCACCCGGACTAGTCCTTTTCACATTCCTGCAAATTCTCTTTTACACGGAACCTGACTATCTTGTCTATCAAGTCGTAAGGGATGGGTTCATCCAAGGGGAAATTAACCGATCTCTTCGCTCGTTTGTACGGCTTCAATTCCTCATCAAAAGAAGTCATAGCGCTAGGGCTAGGGTAGAGGCCGATATGTTTTTTAAAAGCTCCAAAATGGACCAAATTCCCGCAGAGGTAAAAAGTAGGCAGCTGATAGCTGATCTTTTCCGTAGCATCGGGCGCCGCCTCTTTCTTAGCCATGTGGATTTCTCCTTTTACTTGTTCTTACGGGTCCGCACAAGTAGCTCGTAATCGACCGGGATCTTAACTTATCCTCGTGCGCTCTCCCACAGGTAGCTCGTCATCGATACAGATCCCAGAACACTGGATTTATTGTACACGCTGATCTGATCTTCTTGATCCGACGCCCCGAGTGCATATAAGAGTGGGTAAAAATGATCGGGAATCGGCACTGCCAGCCTTGCGGTTTCGACTTCCTCTTTGTAATTCAAGATCTTCTCATGATTGCGCTGGAGGATGTTTTCATGAATAAAATCATCAAACTTGTAAGCCCAATCAAAACCTTCGTTTTCCTTCCTCCAGTTTACTAAGCGTAAGTTGTGGACAATATTCCCGGTGGCGAAGATAAGGACACCCTGTTCTCTAAGAACACTCAAATCTTGAGCAATCTTGTAATGCGTTTCCGGAGGGGCCGCGCCATCCACGCTGATCTGAAATACCGGAATGTTCCTTTCCGGATACATGTGCACCAAGACGGACCAAGTCCCGTGGTCAATACCCCAAGAATTATCAAATTCCGTTTCTCTAGTAATCAACTCATGGGAAAGCCTAGCCACGCCCGGCGATCCACCCGGACTATAGACAATTTCATACAATTCCTGAGGGAAGCCAAACATGTCATATATGGTCTTGGGATCGTCCTCGTCCATAATCCTGGTCCCCTTGGTATACCAGTGAGCTGAAACAGACAAAATCACCTCAGGTTTCGGAATTCTTTCTGCAATTTCTCTCCAGCTGCGAGTGAAGCTATTATCTTCAATGGCATTCATCGGCGACCCGTGACCTACAAACAAAACCGGCATTTTTTGATTCATTCATGCCCTCCATGCTTTAATCTTTAATGAACTAAGTTAAGCACAATTGTGATTTGTGATTGTAACATGCAGTCCGAGCCCGGTTGACTCGCTCCTGATCAACATGCAATCCGTGCGCAGCTTGGCTCCGCCAAGCTGTTACAACATCGGCTCGATCAACGGAACGAGATAAGAGAAAATCTTGATAAAAAACCGAGAAATGGCCGAACCTGAGTTTTGGTCCACATCAGCCACTTGACTATCGTTTTTCAGTTGCTCCATTTCGCCCAATAGCTCTTCCGCAAAACCTTGGCTATAGATCACAATCATGCTTTCCGTACTCAGATAAGCGCTCCTCGGATCATAATTAAAAGCACCGATCATCGAAATCTTACGGTCAAAAACAAAAGTCTTGGCATGCAGAGAATTTTCGCCGTCGTACTCATAGATTTCGTCCGCGACGTCGATCATTCTGTCCCTATAGTAGCGATAGCCTATTTTCCCGAAGGCGTTGGGATTGCTTTCAATGCTATTTGTGAGAATATATTGCTTCGCCTCTAAATCCTTATGGAACTCCCCAAAGTCCAAACCTGTAATCCTTTCCGCGTCTTTTCGCATCTGACGTGAAGGTATAAAGTAGGGGCTCTGCAGCCACACCTCGTCTTCGGCCTCGGCCACTAACTGAATCAGACTCTCCCAAATCCACGGGGATTTCCGCCACCGCTCGAGCGGGTTATAGATGAAATGAATACCGGAAGTGGGGTGGGCTTTTTCTA
>CAYFTG010000011.1:0-2076 GCA_964346175.1 uncultured Mageeibacillus sp. | reverse complement strand
TAGGGGCAATCCCAAAGTTCATCAAAATAATTTTGAACATCGGGCAGGACGCTCTTCTGCGCTTCTTCCTCGCGATTGTTAATTACCCAGACGTCGCGATCCAAGACCATGTTTTCCGCACTATCTGAGTTGAAATAGCGATCCCCGATGTTTCTACCCCCGATGATCACATGCTTCTCATCGACGACGATTAATTTGTCGTGAAGTCGATTCTGGAGTGTCCACGGCTGCAGAAGATCCAGCGGTTCATAATAACGAATTTCTATATTACGGTGCGATTCGAGACCATACAGAATATGGCGATCACTAAGACGTAGGTTATGGAAAATCCCGTCCAAGAGCACCCTGACCTGAACCCCACGATCTGCAGCATTGACCAGCGCACCTAAAAAGATATCCAAAGACGCACCCGGATGCAGAGTGTAGTAGGTGACATCTATGGTTTTTTGAGCATTATCTAACACATGAAGCCTAGCAATTCCGCCATCTTCCTTAGTCTCAAGCAAGATGGCATGGTCTACGCTTTCTTCCAAACTAGGATCTTCATCCTCCCCGGGAGCGGGCAGGTCAAAGGGATTAGGATCATCACCGTGATCTACAAAGTGAAACAACAAAAAGCCGGAAGCGAAGACAAAGACTGAAAAAAGAATAATGATCCACTTTAACGTTTCCATTACTTCTTACTCCTCTCCCGGTGGTGACACCACAGGGCAGTGACACCGGCAGGACTGCTACTTCTTCTCCTTGGCTCGTTTATCGTTAATGATATCCATATGCTCTGCGGTGATCAGATCAACTTGATTCTCCTTAGCCCAGGCAACGCAACCCTTAAGTGCTGTATTGAGAAAAATGCGCGGCACCTTAACCATCTTGGCGCAAGCTTCATCGGTGAATTTGACGTCGGCATCGATACGGTCTGCAGCATAGCGGACTGAATCGACCGAACCTTCGCGCATAGGCAAGAGTTCAAAGCGGGGCCTAGTAAAGCGGGTATACCAGAAGTACTTGGAATCGCGGTAGCCGTAATCGACAGGTACGCGTGGGAAATCCTTAGCGCTGATACCGTTGATGATGGCATTGTGGTATTTTTCCTTCATCAGGATTTTGTCGATCCGTAAAATGAAGTGAGCCCCAAACTCGCTGGTTATACCGTTGAAATCGCGGTAGGGAGGCGGATAACCATCCAAGAGGCCGGGTTCATCGGCCGAGGCGCCGTCCAAATCGCTCATCCAGGTGCATTCGAAGACTTGAAAACTCTCTGCCACAACCTGCGGGAAGGTTTGGTCAAGGTTTTCCAGACTCATCAGGCCGTCCTCCAAGGTGAACTTGCAGTTCTGCATCTTTTCAGCCGGGGTATCACCGGGCCAGCTTAGTTTTACCGCTTCCTTGAATAGTTTCTTTTCGTCCGTGATGAAATTGAGCGAGCACTTGCCGTTAGTAAGGAGATGTTGAGCTGTGTTCGAAGAGTTGCGGCAAGACAGCAGCATGGCATAGTAATCCTTGCCGGCCACGTAATAGGGTTGAATTAAAGAATAGGGGCCTAAACTGGTGCTCCCGTCAGCTGCCAGTGTCCCGATCAGCACCGTTGGCATGGGGAAGAAGGCCGATGTTTGATAAAAATTGTCCACAATACGTAAATCTTTGAAACTACTCATTTGTCATCCTTTACTGTCTCTAGCGGACGAAAGCATTATCTCGTCCTTTTTCCACGCAGGCTTCCCCCGTTTGCACACGAGTGACCAGACTGCCCTGCGGGTATGAATCCACATGGTAAACATCTACTGACATCCGTTATACATTATAACTGCTTTTCTGGATGTCTCAATTGCTTTTCCGATCTTCATTTCCTGCCGCCACAGAGGAGAGAGCGTTATATTTTTTGTAAAAAGCCGAGCTTCCCCATTTCTTCTATTGCTACCATTCTCGAAGTGATACTGCCATCTGGCCAGATCAAGCGGTCTGGCGTTTAATGTTAGCAGCCTAATAGTAGCAATTATTTTCTTGCTTGAGACGTAAATAGCCTGAACCCCAATAATTTAACAGGCATGTAAATCATTTTTCCGTCTAAATATCAAT
>CAYFTG010000010.1:35523-50867 GCA_964346175.1 uncultured Mageeibacillus sp. | reverse complement strand
ACTTGTCGCCGAAGAGATGAGCCGGGATCCTCCGTCTTGCCTCTGGTGAAGCGTACCAAGGACGTTTCACTGTCATGCATTGCATGGAGCGCTATGTGTTTATTTACACATGGCGTTATTTTTTTAGGAGGAAAAAATGGAAGAAGTAATGATTCGTTTGAGAATGAGCAACGCAGATGCTCACTATGGTGGCGGTCTGGTGGACGGAGCGCGCATAACGCAGTTGTTCGGCGATATTGCCACCGAACTATTGATCCGTCGCGACGGTGATGAAGGACTGTTTGTCGCTTACGATTCTATTGAATTCACTGCGCCTGTATTTGCTGGTGACTTTATCGAGGCGACGGGGCGTATTGTCTCGGAAGGAAATACTTCGCGCAAGATGACTTTCGAAGCTTACAAAGTGATCAAGCCACGACCCGACATTTCGGATTCGGCTGCAGAGGTTTTGGAAAAACCGATTCTAGTTTGTATGGCCAGCGGCACCTGTGTCGTGCCCGCTGACAGACAGCGCAATAACGAAGAAGATTAGAGGAGATTTTAATGAGGAAAGAACTAGCCAACAAAGTTATTATCACTGCTGCGATCAGCGGAGCTGAGGTCACTCAAGAGATGAACCCCGCCGTCCCATATACTGTCACAGAATTTGTCCGCGAAGCCAAATCGGCCTACGACGCCGGCGCTGCAGTCATTCACCTGCACGTGCGCGAAGATGACGGTACACCGACTCAAGACCGGGATCGTTTTGCTGAAATCATTGATGCGATCAAGGTGGAGTGCCCCGATGTTATTATCCAGCCTTCCACCGGCGGAGCGACCGGCATGACGGCGGACGAACGCCTGCAGCCGACCGAGCTCAATCCGGAAATGGCCAGTTTGGACTGCGGCACTCTCAACTTCGGTGGTGACGAGATTTTCATTAATACGGAAAACATGATCATCGAGTTTGCAGCCCGCATGCGCGAGCGCAATATTATGCCTGAGCTTGAGGTTTTTGATAAGAGCATGATTGACATGGCTCTGCGTTTACACAAAAACGGCTACATTGACGCGCCACTGCACTTCAATCTGGTGCTAGGCGTTAACGGCGGCATCAGCGCCACCCCTCGCGATCTCTTGTTCCTAGTCGAATCTCTGCCTGAAGGGGCCACGTTCACCGTCTCCGCTATGGGGCGCCATCAGCTTACATTGAATGTCATGAGCATGTTAATGGGTGGGCATGTCCGTACCGGTTTCGAGGACAACCTGATGTTGGATCGCGGCGTCATGGCAGAAAGTAACGGCGTCTTAGTAGAACGCTTAGTCCGTATCGCGAAAGAACTGAATTTAGAAATTGCTACACCGGACGAGGCCCGCGAGATCATGGGCCTGCCTGTCAAAAATTAATTAGGGGGACAATAAATATATGGCAATGGGAAATAAGTATGGCAGTCATCGTGTGATAGAGCCCAAAGGTTTGCTACCGCAAGCGGCTCAGAAGATTGACAACAGCATGGAGATTTATGACAACGAAATTCTGATCGATGTCACGGCCTTGAATATCGACTCGGCTAGCTTCCACCAATTGTGGGATGAAGCACAGGCGGATGAAGAGGCCCTTAAGGCAAAGATTATCGAGATAGTAAATGAGCGCGGTAAGATGCAAAACCCGGTCACAGGTTCCGGAGGTATGCTGATGGGTGGTGTCGCTGAAATCGGTTCCGCTCTCGCCGGGCGCGACTTAGAAGTAGGCGATCGCATCGCTACCTTGGTTTCGCTCTCTCTAACTCCCTTAAAGATTGAGGAAATCACAGCGGTGCATCCCGAGATTGAGCGCGTTGAAATCAAGGGACAGGCAATTCTGTTTGAGAGCGGCATCTATGCAAAACTTCCGGCCGACATGAGCGAAAACCTGGCTCTCGCTGCGCTCGACGTCTGCGGTGCTCCGGCTCAGACCGCTCATATTGTCAATGCGAACGATTCCGTTCTCATCCTCGGTGCCGGCGGCAAAAGTGGACTGCTGTGCGCCTATGAGGCCATGCGTCGCGTAGGCCCCTGCGGCAAAGTTGTCGGCATGAGCCGCAACGATCGCCCCCGGAGCACTCTCCTCGACAATAATCTCGTACACGAATTCTTCGTGGCAGACGCCCGCAATCCCGTTGAAGTCATGGAAAAGGCACTGGCCGCTAACGGGGGCAAAGAATATGACGTCTGCATCAACGTAGTCAATATTGAAGGCAGTGAAATGTCTTCCATCCTGCCCGTGCGCGAAGGCGGTCTGGTTTACTTCTTCAGTATGGCGACCAGCTTCACCCGCGCTGCTCTCGGAGCCGAAGGAATTGGCAAAGATCTCACCATGATGGTGGGCAACGGTTATAGCAAGAATCATGCTGAAATCACCTTGGATATCCTGCGTCAGAGTGATGCTCTGCGCAAAATTTTTGAGGAAAATTATTTATAGAAACGCTATAAATAGAAAGGACAGATTGTGAAAGCTGAAGACAAATATATTAATAAGAAAGATCAGCTCAGAAGGCGGGAACTCTTCGCAGACGTTTCCGATGAACAGTGGAACGACTGGCACTGGCAGGTTCGCAATCGCATTACGACAGTAGAGGAGCTACAAAAGTTCCTCCCCTTGGATGCCGAAGCGTCCGCAGGTGTGTATGAGGCCTTGGAACACTTCCGTATGGCGATTACACCTTACTACCTAAGTCTAATCGATCCGGATAATCCTTTTGACCCCGTGCGTCTCCAAGCTGTTCCGCATAAGATGGAAACCGTGCGCAAAGACGAAGATCTACTGGATCCCTTGGAGGAGGACGCTGATTCACCTGTTCCGGGGCTCACACATCGTTATCCCGATCGCGTACTTTTTTTAATTACTGACATGTGTTCTATGTACTGCCGTCACTGCACCAGAAGGCGGCTGGCGGGACAGAAAGACGGAGCCCGCAGCATTAGCGAGATTGACGCTTGTATCGATTACATCCGCAGCAAACCCATGATCCGCGACGTGGTGCTTTCCGGTGGTGACGCACTCTTGATGGATGAAGATCGTCTGGAATATATCATTGCCAACTTGCGCGAGATTGATCATGTGGAAATCATTCGCCTCGGCACCCGCACTCCGGTTGTGATGCCGCAACGCATTACGCAAGAGCTCTGCGATATGTTGAAGAAGTACCATCCCATTTGGCTCAATACCCACTTCAATCATCCGCAGGAAATTACCGAAGACAGCCGACGGGCCTGTGAACTCTTAAACGATTCCGGTATTCCGGTCAGCAACCAGTCCGTCCTGCTGCGCGGTGTCAACGATTGCGTGCACGTACAGCGCAAGCTGGTGAACGGGCTCGTCTACATTCGTGTTCGCCCCTATTACCTCTATCAGTGTGACCTCTCGCTGGGGATAAGCCATTTCCGTACTCCGGTCAGCAAAGGCATCGAGATTATTGAGGCGCTGCGCGGACACACAACGGGCTTCGCGGTGCCCACTTTTGTCGTGGACGCACCGGGTGGCGGCGGGAAGATCCCCGTCTCCCCCAATTATCTAATATCGCAAAACCCGGATCATACGGTTCTGCGCAATTATGAGGGTTTGATCACGAGCTATAAGGAACCTAGCGAATATAGCGCTGACTGCCACTGTCCTGTGTGTAGTGGCGAAGAAAGAGTAGAGCATATCGGCGTGTTGCGCCTCTTGACGGGACAGGATCTGAATATTGTCCCGCAAAAACTGCTCCGGAAAGAAAAAATTGAGGAAGGCGTTAGATACGAGTAAGTGAGGAAACCTTCTGCAGCCGAATTGATTGAGCTGATGGGACTAGATGATTTGAACTCTCTGGCCATTATCGGGCTGTCCAAAAATGCCGGTAAAACCACAAGCTTGAATCATCTGATCCGAGCCTGGACTGAAGCAAAACGCGAGCGCGCTCTCGCTCTGACTTCTGTCGGTCGCGACGGCGAGGCGGAGGACAGCGTTACAGCTGTCTGCAAACCCAGAATCTATCTGACAAAAGGCCATCTCTTGGCGACTTCAGTTGCTTCCTTGAAGCGCTGTGACACTTTGATCGACATCAGGGAACTGAGCGGCATCCGCTCAGCCCTAGGTGAAATCGTCATCGGCAGGAGCCTGAGTGACGGTTACGTTGAGCTGGCAGGTCCTGCGCTAGCTTCCGAGCTCAAGCAATGCGAAAAGCTTTTGCGAGCCGAAGAACCCGACTGCCTGTTCATCGTGGATGGAGCACTCTCGCGACGCTCGCCTGCAGGCGGTGGCGTCACCGAAGCTGTGGTGCTCGCCGTCTCCTATGGGCAATCGGCCTCCGCCTCCGACTTGTTGGAGCGAGTAGAACACGCCGTCAAACTGCTTAACTTGCCTGAAGTGGCGGCAGCCGACGGCGAGCTGATCAAGGCGGAAATTGCGAACGATGAAAACTTGCGTCTGCTGGCCTTAGATAATGACAGCAATCAGCTCCGAGGTTTTCGGGCCGAAAGCCTCTTGGGTGAAAAGGGGCGCTTAGCGGAATTTTATCGTCGCAGCGATCGACTCTTATTTCTGCGCGGAGCTATAACGGAACGAATCATGGCGGAATTACTCCGGCTGAACAATTTAGAAGGCTTGCAAGTCGTGGTGGAGGATGCCAGTCGGCTTTTTATAGGTAAAAAAACAATGCAAAAGCTAGAGGGGGCGGAAGTCGAGTTAAAAGTACTCTACCCTCTTTCCCTGCGCCTGATTACTTTTAACCCGCATATGACGGACGGATCTCCCGTCGATCATCCGGAGATTCTAGACGAACTGCGCAGAGTGTTGACGGTTCCGGTCTTGGATTTGGGGGCGGCATTGGTATGACGAAAGCCGGCGATTTTTTCGAAAGGAGAGGGAGGGCAAAACTGTGATTTGTACAGAAGCTGAAAAAAAGCAGCTTGGTCTCGATCAGATTCTGGAGGCCTGCGTTTGCCGTTCACCTCAAGGACGAGCTCTTAAGGCGCGGCGAGAATTTTTCTCCGTTTCGCAGCGGGAGAACTTGCGCGAGGAATTCCAGGCTATCGCTGCCATTCGTGCTTCCTTGCCCGAACTTGCCTCCGACTGGCGACAGCTGGAAAGCATTTTAGGGCGTTTCCGCAATATTGAGGGAACTGTGCGCGGGCTAGAACATGGTCGCCAGCTGGATGAAAGTGAACTCTTTGAGCTCAAGCGCTGCTTCTCGTTATTGCGGCAGATCAGTGCCGCTAAGACGGCCCTTGCAGCCGCCGGCGTCAAGATTGAGGAACAGGAAGCAGCTGCAGATTTACTCAACCCTCCGGATACCGTGACCAGAGGTTTTCATGTTTACAGTGCATACTCAGAGGAGCTGAGCACGATCAGGAAGCAAAAACGTCGCTTGGAGACGCAGATCTTGTCTGCCGAGGGCGTGGAGAGACAAAAGCTGCTATCAGAGCGCTCTCTGCTGGTGACCGCTGAGCGACAGGAGGAAGCCAAGCAAATCAGCCGTCTAGTCCGAGAGCTGCAAAAACACGTCGACCCCTTGCGTCGCAACCTAGCGGCTGTGGCCAGACTGGATTTCCGCTTGGCCAAAGCGAGATTGGCGGAAAATTGGGAGGCGCCGCTTCCCGGAATCAGCAGTGCCGGAGAAGCTGCTTACATTGAAGGTGGCTGGCACCCCGTGTTGCGCACTAAGCTAGAGGCTAAAGGCGCTGAGTTTACGCGCCAATCAATCCAGCTAGAGCAGGGATCAACCGTGATCAGCGGTCTAAACATGGGTGGCAAGTCGGTTGCGCTGCAAACCTTCTTGCTCTGCTTATATCTACTCCAGCTGGGCTACTGCCCTCCTTGCGAGGCTATCAGCTCACCTTTGTATGATTTTTTCATTTATATGGCGGAAAATCCCGGCAACGTAAGCTCCGGCCTCTCTTCATTCGGCATGGAAGCCGCTCGCTTGCGAGAATACTTCCGCCTAATCGACAAAGGGCGAGCCCTGCTTGTCATGGACGAACCCTGTCGTGGCACGAACCCGCACGAGGCCACGGCCATTGTCCGCGCGATCTGCCGCATCTATAGCGACACAGATTCTACTTTATTACTGTCGAGCCATTACGAGATCCCACCGTCCAGAGCTATTTACCATTACCAGATACGCGGCATGGGCGCTGTGACAGAAAAAGAAGCAGCTCAGCTGAAACTCAATCTGGACAACACTGAAGGTAGTAGAAGCAGTTCAAAGGAAGAGAAACTCCCGACCGCCGCTTGCTCCTATACTAAGGAAGATCTGGAGGCGGTCAGATGGATCAGTCAACTGATGGATTATAGGCTGGTCAAGGTCGAGGACGAGGTGATCATGCCGGCAGGGGCCATCAGAATCGCTGAATTGATGGGCGTCGCCGTAGACGCGTTGGACGTGATGCGGCGGGAATACGCGGAGCTGGAAGGCGAAGAAAAACAAAAATCAAATAACGAGGAGATTTAATGGCTGAATTAAGACTGGATTGGGAAAAAGTAGAGCGCGCTCGGGCAGCGGCTGCAGAAATAGCTGCTGACACCGAGGAGAAGCTAGCTGGCCATACGACAGTGACGGTGGAACGCGCGATTGCGCGGCTCTTTGGCGTAGACGGGGTCGACGCTCATGATGTTCCGCTGCCGAACAGGCTGGTAGAAGTCTTGCTGGAGAAGGGACTTCTGGGCCACGGCTCAGCTTACTATATCGGGCGGGCTGCCCTGGCTGAGGGACTTAGCCCGCAAGCATTTGCGGAGGCAGTGGCCGACGACAGAATTGATCCTGCCCGTCTCAAACCGGTCGATCGTTTCGAGCTAAAATTGTGGATCGATCAGATGGCCGCCCGCAGCATGGAGAAGATCCGAGACAATCGGCTGAAGCGCGAAGCTGAGCTAGAGCACTACGGTGAGCACGGCGGACCACTCCTCTATGTCATCGTGGCGACGGGCAATATCTACGAGGACATCGTCCAAGCTCAGGCGGCAGTAAAGCAAGGCGCAGATATCATCGCCGTGATCCGCAGCACCGGCCAGAGCCTGCTCGACTACGTGCCTTACGGCGCGAGTACAGAAGGTTTCGGCGGCACCATGGCTACGCAGGAAAACTTCCGTCTCATGCGCGCAGCCTTGGACGAGAGCGGCGCAGAGGCGGGGCGTTACATCCGTCTCTGCAATTACTGTTCCGGACTTTGCATGCCGGAAATCGCCGTCATGGGTGCGCTGGAAAGGCTTGACGTGATGCTGAACGATGCGCTTTACGGCATCCTTTTCCGCGACATCAATATGCAAAGAACCCTGATCGACCAACGCTTTTCGCGCATGATCAACGGCGCCGCGGGCATCATAATTAATACCGGCGAAGACAATTACCTCACTACGGCGGATGCCTACGAAGAGGCGCATACTGTTTTGGCTTCTCAATTCATCAATGAACAGTTCGCTAAAAAGGCAGGGATGCCGGAAGAGCAGATGGGTCTGGGTCATGCCTTTGAGATGGATCCGGAATTTGAAAATTCCTTTGTCTACGAGCTGGCACAAGCACAGATGGCGCGCCAGATTTTCCCCCATGCACCTTTGAAATATATGCCACCCACTAAATTTAAGACCGGCAATATTTTTCAAAGCCACGTCCAAGACACCCTGTTCAATATAGTGGCAGTGCTAAGTAAGCAAAAGATCCACCTGCTGGGCATGCTGACCGAGGCAATTCATACGCCCTTCATGTCGGACCGTGCGCTGGCGCTCGAGAATGCACGCTACGTAGCTCGTAGCATGGCTGATCTAGCCGACGATCTTGAAATAAAAGAGGGCGGTCTGATGGAACAGCGGGCGGATTTCGTCCTCAGCAAGGCGCTCGATTTGCTGCAAAATATTCAGGCAGACGGCATTTTCCACACCTTAGCGGAAGGAAAATTCGCAGGCATAAAGCGCGATCCGGACGGAGGCAAGGGGCTAGACGGAGTGCTGGCTCAAGAAGAGGGCTATTACAATCCCTTCATTGAACTGTGCCTAGATGAAGAAGCAGAAATCGCGGCAGCTTTATTAGAGAAACGGGAGGAGCTAAATGCATAAGTCGGAGCAGGATGAGCAAAGAGTTCAGGTAGATTTGTCTCGCCTTAAACCATATGGGGACACCATGAATGACGGCAAGGTGCAGCTGTCTTTTACCTTGCCGATTCCCGACGATGAAAGAGGTCAGGAAGCGGCCAAGGAGATAGTGCTGGCAATGGGCTTGGCCGATCCGATTATCACCTGGCATGAGGCCATTGATGATAATTTCACCTTTTATGTTGCGTACGGCTCCTTGGAATATTCGATTGACTACAACGAGATTCAGGTAGAGACGGTTGCCGTGGACGTCATGAGCATGGAAGAGACCGACGATTTCATCCGCCGTCATTTCGGTCGCAAAATTAGGGTTATCGGCGCTAGTACCGGAACGGATGCCCACACGGTTGGCATTGACGCCATTATGAACATGAAGGGGTACGCCGGTCACTTCGGTCTCGAACGCTATGCGATGGTTGAGGCGAAAAACCTGGGGAGTCAGGTTTTGAACGAAGATTTTATCAGGGCAGCGCTCGATTTCGATGCCGACGTGCTCTTGGTGTCGCAGACTGTCACGCAGAAGAATGTACATGTGCAAAACCTGACGGAGCTGGTGGAGCTGCTCGAGGCCGAGGGGCTGCGAGAACGCTTCCTTCTGATTATCGGAGGCCCACGCATAAACCATGAATTGGCCAAAGAACTCGGCGCAGATGCCGGATTCGGGCCTAGCAAGTATGCAGACGATGTCGCCAGCTACTTTTGCAAAGAGTTATTGGAACGCAAGGAGGCAGGACGGTAATCTGCCCTGCAGGGACAACGGCAGGAAGTGAAGTGAGAGATTCATTTTTTTACAAAAAATTTAAAATACAAAGTGATAATAGAAAGAGAGGATAAAATGCGATCAAAAATTACTGCTTATGATGAAATAGTCAAGAGCATATGCGATGGAATGCAGATTATGATCGGAGGTTTTCTGGCCGATGGCACGCCGGAGCTGCTGATTGATGCGGTGATCGAGAGTGGTGCGAAAAACCTCACCATCATCGCGAATGACACGGGTGTGCCCGGTCGTGGCATCTCCCGACTAATCGACACGGATCAGGTAGTTAAGGTTATCACTACACATGTGGGCCTTAACCCGAAAACCATTGAGAGATCAATCGACGGCTCACTGGAATTAGTGCTGGTTCCTCAAGGCACGTTGGCGGAGCAGATCCGCTGCGGCGGAGCCGGGCTCGGCGGAGCCCTTACGCAAACCGGCCTTGGCACGGAAGTTGCCAAGGGTAAGCAGGTCATAGAGATTCAAGGGAAGCCCTACCTCCTTGAGGAGGCCATGCGTGCAGACCTGGCTTTGTTGAAAGCTGCCATCTCCGATGAGTTTGGCAATTCCTTCTACGAAGGCACCTGCAAGAATTTCAACATTGTTATGGCCTATGCGGCTGACCTGGTCGTCGTCGAATGCGATCAGCTAGTCGAGATCGGCGAGCTGAATCCTAATACTGTTGAGACCTCAGGCATCCTAGTGGATCATTTGATTAAAGGAGCTAAATGTGAGTAATAATATTTCGATCAAAGATGTCATCGCGAAAAAGGCTGCCGCGGAGTTGTTCGACGGGGCCGTCGTCAACCTCGGCATCGGTCTACCCGAATTGGTCGCCAATTACATTCCCGAAGATATGGAAGTCATCCTACAGTCTGAGAATGGAATCCTCGGAATGGGTGCTCATGTCTCCGAGCCTGCCGATGATCACAATTGCTTCAACGCCGGTGGCAAGTGTGTGGCTTTAAGAAAAGGCAGCATGCTCTTCGACAGCGCCACCTCCTTCATGTTCATCCGCGGCGGGCACGTCGATGTTGCGATACTCGGCGCTCTGCAAGTCGATCAGGAGGGTTCCTTGGCCAGCCACGAAATCCCCGGCAAATTCATTCCGGGCATGGGCGGAGCTATGGACCTGGCTGCCGGAGCCAAAAAACTAATCATCGCTACCTCGCATACGCAAAAGGGCAGGCCCAAGCTATTCGAAAAAATCAGCTTCCCGGCCACGGCGGTAAAGTGCGTGGATACGATTATTACCGAGCTCTGTGTAATCGATGTTATTGACGAAAGGTTCGTCGTACGGGAAATGTCCCCAGACATCAGCAGGGAAGAGCTCCAGGAACTGACAGCAGCGCCTCTGCTTTTTAAAGATAAACAATAAACTAAAATAGGCAAAACAAACAAAGAGACATTTCGAATGAAAGTGTGTGTAAAGAATGAAAATTTTCTTAGTAGGTACAGGAACAATGGGAGCGGGCATAGCGCAAGTCTTTGCCCAGTTTGGACACGAAGTTTATATGTATGACCGCGACTTGAGCTTTGTCGAGCGTGGTTACGGTATGGTCGAGAAGCAACTTACACGCCAGCAAGAGAAGAGCCGCATGACACAAGAAGAAGTCACTGAGGCCATGAGCTTGCTCAAGAAAACAGACTCGTTAGAAGCTGCGGGCGATTGCGATATGTTAATCGAGGCCATCTTCGAAGATATGACTGCCAAGCGGGATCTTTTTGGCACACTGGATGAGATTTGCCGGGATGATTGTCTCTTCTGCAGCAACACCTCTTCCCTTTCCATCACGGAAATGGCGCATGGTTTGAAACATGAAACCAATTTCCTCGGTTTTCACTTTTTTAACCCGGCACCGATTATGAAATTGGTGGAGATTGTCCGAGGCGCCAATACGTCTCCTGAAAGCGTTACGCGCGCCAAGGAGATTGCCGTTGCGATCGGCAAGGAAGCCGTTGAAGTCAAGGAATCGCCGGGCTTTATCGTGAATCGCATTTTGATTCCTATGATCAATGAAGCCAGTGATCTCTTCTATCAAGGCATAGCTTCAGCAGAAGACATCGATACTGCTATGCGCTTCGGAGCCAATCATCCGATGGGACCGTTGGCCTTAGGCGATCTAGTCGGTCTGGATGTAGTTTTGGATATCATGAACATCCTCTACGAGGAAACAGGAGATCCCAAGTATCGTGCGAGCCTGCAGCTTAAGAGCATGGTGCGCGCCGGCGATCTCGGACGTAAAAGTGGAAAAGGTTTTTACACCTACTAATTTAAAAGGATAAAAAAGTGAAAGAAATTGCAATTATTTCAGCCTGTCGTACCCCGATTGGAAGTTATGGCGGAACTCTCGCTAATGTATCTGCCGTAGAATTGGGAGCGATTGTAATACGTGAAGCGGTGCAGCGGGCTCAGGTCGAGCCCGAACTGGTAGATGAGGTTCTTATGGGCGGCATTTTGACTGCCGGACTGGGCCAGAACGTCGCGCGTCAAGCCGCGATCAAAGCCGGCCTGCCGGAAAGCACGGTAGCTACGACTGTGAATAATGTCTGCGGCTCCGGCTTAAAAAGCGTTAACCTCGCTGTAGCCATGATTCGCAACGGTGATGCCGAGATTATGGTGGTCGGTGGAACAGAAAACATGTCCGCCTCCCCTTACCTCTTGGAAAAAGCACGCTTCGGCTATCGCATGAACGACGGTGTTCTGGTCGACTCTATGATCCGGGACGGTCTGTCCGATGCCTTCGGTCAATATCATATGGGCATTACGGCAGAGAACGTAGTCGAGAAGTATGGGATAACACGAGAAGAGATGGACGCCTTCGCTTATGAAAGCCAGATGAAGGCCAAGGCCGCGCAGGAACAAGGCCGCTTCAAAGAAGAAATTGTTCCCGTGCACATCAAGGAGAGAAAGCGCGAGTTTGACTTTGATCAGGATGAATACCCCCGCCACGACTCTACCTTGGAATCTTTGGCAAAACTGAGACCTGCATTCAAAAAGGACGGCTCAGTCACTGCAGGCAATTCCTCGGGAATTAACGACGGTGCTGCCGCATTGCTACTCATGAGTCTTGATAAGGCGAAGGAGCTCGGTCTGAAGCCGATGGCCATCCTGCGTTCCGGCGTGAGCGTCGGACTCGACCCGGCGATTATGGGCATGGGACCTTACTACGCAGTTACTAAGCTTATGGAAAAAAGCGGCTTGACTGTGGATGATATCGATCTGTTCGAACTGAACGAAGCCTTCGCTGCTCAGGCGATACCGAGTGTCAGAGAACTGGGGCTGGACAGCGAGAAAGTTAATGTCAATGGTGGTGCTATCGCTTTGGGACATCCGGTCGGTGCCTCCGGAGCCCGCGTACTCGTCACGCTTGTGCATGAGATGGCAAAGCGCGAGTCGAAGTTAGGTGTGGCTTCCTTGTGCATTGGTGGCGGCATGGGCGTCGCTACCTTAGTAGAACGCTACGTAGAATAATTGGGGAGACGAAAGGGCGGCTTAGATCTCGGTTTCGGCCGCCTTTTTCCGACTCGCCTTGGAGGAGCAAAAAAATGACACTAATTAATATTGAACTTGAAGACAAGATCGCAGTGCTAACGCTCAATCGTCCCAAAGCATTGAATGCTTTGAATTCGGAATTGTTGCGTGAGCTAAGCGCAGCCTTGGATAATTTGCGGGAGAAGAACGACTTACGCTGTCTGATCGTAACAGGATCGGGAGAAAAGGCTTTTGCAGCCGGCGCCGATATTGGCGAGATGGCAGAAATGACAGCTGATGAGGCGGAAGACTTCTCTCTTTTCGGTCAAGAGGTGTTTTCTAGCTTAGCGACCTTTCCCTGCCCCGTCCTTGCTGCAATCCATGGCTATGCTTTGGGGGGCGGTTTCGAACTGGCTCTGGCTTGCGATATCAGAATTGCGGCGGACACGGCCCGTTTTGCGTTCCCGGAAACGGGGCTGGGTATCACTCCCGGTTTCGGCGGCACACAGAGGCTGGCTCGCTTGACGCAGCCCGCCTTCGCAGCTGAGCTGATCTTCAGCGGTCGCCGCATCAAAGCGGAAGAGGCTGAGGATAAGGGCGTCGTCAATCGCGTCGTGCCTGCTGCAGACTTGATGGCTGAGGTCAAAAAAGTGGCCGAAAGCATCGCTGCTAAGGGACCCATAGCTGTGCGCATGGCGAAAGAAGCGCTGTGGAGCGGTTTGGATCTGGATCTAGATACAGGCATGGAAGTGGAAGCGGAGCTCTTCGCAGAGTGCTTTGATAGTTCCGACCAAAAAGGAGCCATGCAGGCCTTCCTCAACAAAGAAGAATTTACAGATTTCCAGAATAAGTAAAGATCTGTGCCTGGCACGAAACTTAACTTCTTTGACAGATTTAAAGGGGTATCTCGGACGAGATACCCCTTTTTGACCCGGCTATATTTGCTGGACTAGTATGCTAATTAATCTTCGAACTCAATGTCCAGATAATCTTTTTCTTCCTTCACATCTTCAAGCTTAGGAAGTTCGAGTTTCAAGATGCCGTTCTTATACTTGGCCTTGATCTTATCCTTATCAATGCCTCGAATATCAAAACGTCTGCTGTAATTGTAGGAGCGTCTCTCTTGGAGAACGTAATTCTCCTTCTTCTCCTCGCGCTCATCCTTGCGATCGACATCGATACTTAAGTAATTTTCGTCAATTGTTATCTTGATATCATCTTTATCTAAGCCGGGCAGCTCGGAAGTCAACTCAAAATAATCTCCTTGATCGACGATGTCGGTTGACATGCTGTTGTCAAACATATCGAAAAAACGGTCGAAATTACGGCCATATATGTCTGGCAAACGGCGGCTTCTGCGTCCAAATGGAACCATTGAAAACATAAATTTTTCCTCCCTTTTATTTTCTGACTAATAAGTCTAATTTCTCACTCCCAAGTATAGATAAAAACTTTGACTATTTTTGCTCTTTAGTGTGAACAATTAAGGAAATAATCGTGCCAATCGTGCCTGGCACGAAAGTTAACTTGTTTGACAAGTTCAGGTCTGTGCCTGGCACGAAAGTTGAAATCACTGCTAAAATAATACGCAGCGGAGGTTTCAGAATGATTTACTATTTCAGTGGTAGCGGTAACAGCAGAATTTTGGCTAAGCTGATAGCCAAGAACACCGGAAAAAAACTGTTCAGCTTAAATAAATTCATGAAAGATAACTGTAGCTTTCACAAAGGTAGAACGCTGCTTGACTGTGCCCAACCTTTGCCTGTTCCCAGTGACGAGTCTGAGCCTTTAGTATTTGTCCATCCCACCTATGGCTGGCGTCAGCCCCGACTCGTGACCTCCTTACTCGCAGCAAACGCTCGGCAGTTGCAAGGACGCAAGTTATATTTTGTTGCAACTGCAGGCTCCGGATTCGGCGGCAGTGCCAAGTATCTTCGTCGCTTGTGCCAAGAGCTGGCAGCTGAATATATGGGGCTAGCCACAATCGTGATGCCGGAAAACTATACCGCTATGTTTGCAATTCCTGATGAGTCAGAGGCGAATAACTTGATCCAATCCGGGCAAGACAAGGCTGCAGGAGTCGCTCAAGCGATCTTATCCGGAGAGCGTATTGCAGCAGATCCAGAATTATGTAGATTTGCCTTCCTCTTATCGAGCGTGATCAATCCGCTCTTTTATACTTTTTTCGTTAAGAGCAATGCCTTCTACGCCGACGATAGATGTGACAGTTGCAGAGTCTGCGAACTCATCTGCCCTCTCAAAAATATAAAGATGGAAACTAATAAGAACGGTGAGCTTCGCCCCCACTGGAACGACAACTGCACCCATTGCATGGCCTGTATTAATCATTGTCCTACGAAAGCGATCGAATACGGACGCGCCAGCCGTGGCAAGCGCCGCTATTATATTTAGAATTTTAAGTAGTCAATTTCAGTCACAGAAGTTAAGTTCTGTGCCAGGCACGGAAAGTGAATTAAACATCCTATGAAGAAGACCGAAAAGACCGAGAAGACCGAGCAGACCAAGAAGATTATCTTAGCCAGCAAGTCCCCCCGACGGCAAGAATTGCTGCACTTGATTACAGAAGAGTTCACAGTGCTAACCACTGATATTGATGAAAAGCTGGTCTGCGACAGCTTCCTCTCCCGGCGAGATCAATTCCCCGACTACGATGGCCTCGCAGCCCAGTTGGTCCAAGCTCTAGCCTCAGCCAAGGCCCAAGCCGTAGCTACAAGCCTTTCCGCTCCACTCACAGACAGGATCATCATCGCAGCAGATACGATCGTCGTGCTAGACGAAGAAGTCCTCGGCAAACCGCGAGACAAAAAAGAAGCTCACGACATGCTCTATCGCCTGAGCGGTCGTGAACATCAAGTCTTCACCGGCGTTCACATCCTCTCACAAGATGCATCCGACAGCTTCTTCTCCGAAGCAAAAGTCCGCTTCTATCCCCTCAATGATTTCACGCGCCACTGCATTGACTTTTACGTGGACAGCGGCACTTCCTTAGACAAAGCGGGAGCCTACGG
>CAYFTG010000010.1:0-35423 GCA_964346175.1 uncultured Mageeibacillus sp. | reverse complement strand
AGCCCACAGCCCTCATGCCTCAGCTCACAGGCCGAGCGCCCACAGCCCGAACGCACCTCACGGCTCCAATTTTTCCCCAATAAAAAAACCTCCACTCGACTAGAACTTGTGCTCCCTGCCCGCCATATAGGCGCAGAGAAAGGGCAGGGAGCCGCACAAGCCGAATAGAGGTTGTAGTTGTATAGATTCTATTGTAACAGAGCTTTCCGCCTATATCAAATGATTTAGGCGTCACCTTCCTTAATGCCAGCTTGTGCTAATTCCAAGTTATCGCCGTGCCTTACAAAAAGCATGAACACAAAGGCCAGCGCGAAGCAGATAACCGAGAAAGCAAAGAGATAGGCGTGGCTATCCAGCAGATCCTGAATGAAGCCATAAAGGATCGGGCTCACTATGGCCGACGTAAACGAGAAGAAATAATAGTAACCCGTGAACGTCCCAACAGTTTTATTAGAAGAGAACTCCAAGACCATCGGCAAAGAATTGATATTAACAAAAGCCCAGCAAATCCCTCCGGCAATCAGCAAAGCTTGCACTAACCATTGTTGAGGACGAGCCAGAATCGGCAAAAACAGCAAGCAAATGCCAATCAAGCCGAGCAAAATCGTGCGCTTGCGTCCAATCTTCTGACCCAGCATACCGGCTGGAATCGCGAAAACTAAAAATGTCAACGAAAATCCTGCCAGCATCATCGTCGCCGCTCCACCCGTTATTCCATATGTATTCGTAGCAAAGAGCGTGAAGAATGCCTCAATAGCATTAAAGCCCATGAACCAAGAAAACACCGCCAAAAGTAGCAAGAGCAAACTACGCTTCTCCGCAGCGGGCAAATTCAAAAACGCTGCAAAGCTATGCTTCTTACCTGTCTCAGCTTCTACCTCTTCCTCATCCTTGGCATGTGGGTCATTTGCCAAAACCTCGCGAGCCTCATAAGCCCAGCGATTAGCGACAGTATCCCGGATAGGAATATTGCGCTCTTCCCTGAACGAGAGAGCATCGGGTTCGCGCACATACTTAAGCAAAATAAGCAACGCGATTACCATGACGACCGAGGCCATGAAAAAAGCGACGAACTTATCCTCCCTGATATCCGACAGCATCCCGCCGAAGAAAAAAGCCAAGATGGAACCGATCCCGCCCATCATGTTGATAACACCGTTGGCCTTACTGCGCAGAGGTCGCGCCGTCACGTCAGGCATCAGCGAGATGACCGGACTGCGCCAAAGCGACATGACCAAGTTGAAAATAATGATCGCTCCCATGAAGGCCCAGAGGGTCTTCTGCAGCGGTGCCAGCGAGAAAAACAAGGCGCAAACAGGAATACCGATCGCGATCCAAGGCATGCGCCGACCGATCCGCGTACGTGTGCGGTCGCTGGCCGCCCCCACCAGCGGTTGGAAAATCACACCGAAGAAATTGTCTATTGTCATGATCGTGCCGATCAGCACCCCGCTCAGCTGGAAACGCTGCTCGAGAATGAGCGGCACCTGAGAATTGTAGATGCTCCAGGCCAAGCTAGAAGCCAGGAAACCGAAACCAATCAGAAAAATCTGCTTGTAATTCAGCTTCATCCCAGCTTTAGCTGTTGAAGTTTTACTCGTCATTTAACACCTCTCTCTTTCACTTTTTCACCAATAAAAAAGGCTGAGATCTCCTCACCTCAGCCAATTAAATCCAATAAACCGGATCCCTTCATCGTCTGCAAAGCCGACAGACCGCCATCCTTTATATATTGATTGCGCAAGGCGACAGCCTTTTCCGGCACGTTCGTCATAATCACGTCCACTTCCAGTAATAAAGCCGCGTTAATAAAAACCTCATCGTCGATGGTCCAGACATTAACCTTCAGCCCTGCATCATGACAATTCTTAACCAAATTCGGCACCTGCAGATTGTTGAACATCGGATGGATCGCACCCATACCGCAACCGCCGACATAGACCCACGGATCACAGAGTATCTCCGAGTAAAGCATACCTGACATTTCCCCATAGCCCCTAGACGCCAAATAACTCATCGACATGTGATTGAACGAACTGAAGCGCACTTGCTCCAGAACATTCATCTTTTCCACCAGTTCCACGACTTCATCGTCCATGCCCGGATAAAATATATTGCTGTTTTTCAGCTCGATATTCAGAACGAGATCCGTGCCCTTAATAAAATCAAGAACTTCGCTCAAGAGCGGCATGTGGTGAACGCCGGCGTCCGGCCTGTTAGCAGCGACATTGAGGCGCTTTAGCTCATCCCATTCCAAGGTCGGCAGATAGGCGTCCTTCCCCGTCAAACGTTTGAGATTTTCATCGTGAAAAACCAGCAGCTTCCCGTCACGGCTGCGCTGGACATCCAACTCGATCCCTTCGGCCTTATCCGCCACAGCCTGTTCAAAGGCGGCCATGGTGTTTTCCGGCTGGCTCCTGCTCGATCCTCTATGTGCCCAAATTTTGCTAGCCATTTCATCCTCCCAACTCGACCGCATCGTATTATTCGGCCGATTATTCTATGGACAAATTCTATCTCAGTACATCTTCCTTCAATCTTAGCTTGCACATATAATCACTGTATCATTAATTTATCAATTGGGTGTAATCTTATTGTATATAAAACCCACTTTATCCAGACAAAGCTTGCTTATCACTCGATCAGCCGCCCTTTTTCCCCTCTGAGATAAGTAATGTATAATTGCCTATGAGATCTATATAGTAAGAAAAGCAGAAAATGTAGTCTGCTTCAATTTAGAAGGAAATTTTTATGAAAAGAATATTATTTTACGGCATGACTGGTGAAAAAATGTGCTTCCAACATCAAGCCCTTCGTTGCCGACGGTTACAGCGTTATCAGCATGTAATCTCAAAAATTAAATAGAAATAATCTTACATAAGGAGAACAAGATGAAATTACATTCCTGGAATGTCAATGGCTTAAGAGCCATCCTCGGGAAAGGGTTTAAACAAGAATACTTGCACGTGGAAAAGCCTGATATTCTCTGTCTGCAGGAGATCAAAGCACAAAAGGATCAGGTCGACGCGGATTTTTCGCCCTATTACGTCTACGGCAACAGTGCCGAGCGCAAAGGCTACTCGGGAACTTTGACGCTGACCAAAGAAAAGCCCCTCTCTGTGAGTAAGGGCATCGGAGAAGAGGTCTTCGACAGTGAAGGCCGTGTGCTGAATTTGGAATTCCCCCACTTCTATCTGGTCAACGTGTATTCACCCAACTCACAAGATCTCTTAAGGCGCCTGGATGAACGCATGGTCTTCGAGGATCTTTTCCGCAAATATCTCAACGACTTGAAAGCAAAAAAGCCTGTTATCGTCTGCGGTGACCTCAATGTCGCCCACAATGAGATTGACCTGAAAAACCCTTCCACCAATCGCCGCAACGCCGGCTTCACCGATGAAGAGCGCGAGAAATTTACGCAGCTACTGGACAGCGGTTTCGTCGATACTTTCCGTCATTTTTATCCTGACAAGGAAGGCGCCTACACTTGGTGGAGCTATCGTACCAGAGCACGCGAGCGCAACGCAGGCTGGAGAATTGACTACTTCCTAACTTCGCCGGATCTGCTACCGGCCGTAAAGAGCGCGAATATTCTCTCAGAAGTAATGGGCAGTGATCACTGCCCTGTGGAACTGGTGCTTGACCCCGAACAACTGTCATAATTAGATTTGCACACATAAAAAAGGCGGAACCTTCCTATTCCAGGCCGGCTCCGCCTTTCGGCTTTGTATCTTTAGATCAAATTTATTCTTCTATTTCGCCAGCTTCGGTAGCGTCAGAATCTTCTGCTGCTTCGCTTGCTGCAGCGTCTGCTCCGGCGTCCGGTGCGCTCTCCACAACTTCCACCATAGCCTCCGGAGTCGTTTCGGAAACCTTTTTGCTTACTACCAGATGGTCCAGATCTTCGTCCAGATCTACATAAGCGAGATCTCCTTCTCTGACGATCCCGTCCAAGAGCGCTTCGGAGAAGCGATCCTCAACTTCGGACTGAACCAGACGACGCAAGGGCCTAGCTCCGTATTGCGGTTCATAACCTTTGTCTGCCAGCCAGTCTTTGGCGCGATCGCTTACCTCGGTCATGAGGCCGATGTCAGCGACACGTGCAGCCACCTGTCCCAGCATGATATCGACGATCTTGCGCATAACATCTTTATCCAACATGCGGAAGAAAATTATTTCATCGACTCGGTTGAGGAATTCAGGGCTAAAGTTGCGACGCAGTTCTTCCATGATTTGATCGCGCGCTTGCTCGTAAGTCCTGCCGCCAAAGGCTTCGGAGGCCTTCGATGAATCAACACCTAGGGTGTCGTCTGTAGCAAAACCGATGCGGGTACGACCGTCGGTCAAGAAACGGGCACCGATATTAGAGGTCATGATCACGATGGTGTTCGTGAAGTTAACCACTCTACCCTGTCCATCCGTCAAACGACCATCTTCCAAAATCTGCAATAAAGCGTTCAACACATCCGGGTGAGCTTTTTCTATTTCATCGAAAAGCACGACCGAATAAGGTTGACGACGCACCATCTCAGTCAGCTGGCCACCTTCCTCATAACCGACGTAGCCGGGAGGAGATCCGATCAATTTGGAGACATCGAACTTCTCCATGTACTCCGACATGTCGAGACGGACCATGGAATCTTCGTTACCGAACATAGCTTCAGCCAGGGCCTTGGCTAACTCAGTTTTTCCGACACCGGTGGAGCCGAGGAAAATAAAGGATCCGGTAGGACGCTTCGGGTCTTTAAGCCCCAGACGTCCGCGGCGGATGGCCTTAGACACAGCGGTGACCGCCTCGTCTTGCCCCAGAACGCGTCTCCGCAACTCGTCTTCGAGGTTGCGCAAACGATCTGCATCGTCTTCCGTCAGTTTCCGCACCGGGATATTAGTCCAGCTGGAAACGATGTCTGCGATATGATCAGCGGTCAGAACGGGCCACTCGGAAGGATCTTCGTCGACTTCAGTGTCCTCGAGCTCCGCGATCTTTTTCTCAATCTTCTCGCGCTTTGTCTTTAACTCAGCTGCCTTTTCGAAATCCTCGTCAGCGACAGCTTTTTCTGTATCAGTTTCGGCCTGAGCCAACTGTTCTTTCAATTCAGCAATCTGTGTCTTGTTGCTGCTGGTTCCGACATTGATACGCAAGCGGGATGCTGCTTCGTCAATCAGATCGATCGCCTTGTCCGGCAGGAAGCGATCCATAATATAGCGAATAGACAATCTCACAGCTTCTTCGATCGCGTCATCGGAAATCTTCACCTTATGATGGTCTTCATAGACCGATCTCAGTCCGTAGAGGATCTGAACCGCGTCCTCTTCGCTCGGCTCACCTACGGTAACCGGCTGGAAGCGACGCTCCAAGGCAGAGTCTTTTTCGATATATTTGCGATACTCGTCTAAAGTCGTTGCTCCGATAACTTGGACTTCACCGCGCGCCAACATGGGTTTCAGAATATTGGAGGCATCCATCGAACCTTCTGCGGAACCTGCCCCGACCAAGGTATGCAATTCGTCAATAAAAAGAATGACGTTGCCTGCTTCAACCGCCTCGTCGATACCTTGCTTGAGGCGCTCTTCGAACTCACCCCGATATTTAGATCCTGCGATCATACCGGTCAAATCCAATGAGACCAAACGCTTATCTTTCATTATTTCAGGCACGTCGTCCGCAACGATTTGCTGGGCGATACCCTCGGCGATAGCGGTTTTGCCTACGCCCGGTTCACCGACGAGCACGGGATTGTTCTTAGTACGGCGGCAGAGTATCTGCTCGACGCGGCTTATTTCCTGCTCACGGCCGATAATAGGATCGAAGCGTCCTTCGCGCGCCAGTTGTGTCAAATCCGTGCTGAAATTATCCAAATTAGGTGTATCCGTTTTGGCTTTCTTAGGCGCTGCAGAGGCGTGGTTTTCCGCAGATCCGCTCTGAGCTCTGGCAGAGCTGTCAGTCTTCATTGAAGTGGATAAACTGTCGTAGAGATCTCGCGTCAAGATTCCTGTCTCGCGCAGGATGCGGACAGCCACACTGTCGTTTTCGCGCAAAATCCCTAACATAAGATGTTCCGGCTCAATTGCTCCCCCGGGAGCAGACTGCGCTTCTCTTGCCGCCAAGTTAATTACCAAGCGAGTGCGTGGCGTCATCATCGAAATTATCTGATTGCCATCTACGTCCGAAGTGTCAAGTTTTTCAACAGCGACCGGTTCTTTCTGATTGAGTGCAATCAAATTTCTTTGCATTAAATCAGCGCTAAGTCCTGCGGCTTCTAACTCCTGAGCAGCCTGACCGCCACCTTCGTCCAAAATGCCATATAAAATATGCTCCGTTCCAATATATGAAGTGTTGAAGGAACGAGCTGACTGCCAAGCAGAAGCTAAAACTTCTCCCGCGCGTCGTGTAAATCTAATCATCATAATTATTCCTCCTGATGTGTATTCTTATCTAAAATTTCGCGTATAAACCGAGCCCGCTCTTCGTTGATCTCTGTCAAGCCCAATTCCTGTCCCGCTCGGCGCTGAACGCTGCCGGCACCGCTTTCAATAAAAAGCTGCTGCCAGCTCCGGAAGTCAAGATCTTGCAGGATGCCTAATGCAATTCCCAGACGCACAGAGGACAAATGGTCCATGGTCTCATCGAAACTAATTCGCCGCGCTGTGCGGAGAAGGCCGTAAGCACGATGAACTTCGTCCTCCAGACCGACAGGATCTTCATCATAGAGGTCCTGGCGGAGCTTGCGTTCCTGTCCGATCAGCCCTTGGCTGAGCTGACTTAGTCCTTTTACGATATCAGTTTCAGTAAATCCAAGCGTAACTTGATTGGAGATCTGGATCATGTCACAAATGGCACCGGATCCTTCGCCTGTTGCTCCCCTGATCGTGTAGCCGGTTTGGCTCAATTGTTTAGCCAAGGGATTCAACATATTTTTACGCATCAAAAGCGGAGCATGCAGCATGACGGATACACGCAAGCCTGTTCCTGTATTTGTGGGACAGGTCGTCAGGTACCCTAGCTTATTGTCATACGCAAAGGGCAGTAGCTTCTCCAAGTCTGTTTCGATTTTATCCGCTTCCTCCAGCGCTTCGTCCAGAGCAAAACCGGCACGCATAGTTTGAATGCGCAGATGGTCTTCCTCATTGACCAAGACGCCGCCTTTTTCATCGGAAAAAAGCAGCAATGATCGCGGTAGATCGTCTTTCAGCATATTGCGGCTGATTAGACGACGCTCAGCTAAGGCGAGTTTATTAATATCCCCCACCGAATCCAGCGGAACCTTTAAGAGGCCGCGCTCACTGTCTTCAGCCACGATGGCGAAGGCGGCGGCTACCCTCTCCGCAACTCCCCTAGCTTCTGCTCCGGAGAGCCGCCACGGAAAATGAGTATCGCTGAGGTTGCGTGCTAAACGAACACGAGAGGAGACAACAACATCCGCGTCAGTTCCTTGCTCTAAATACCAGCTCATTATTTCCCCTCCTCTTGCTCGGCCTCATCATCCACGTCAGTCTCGGCGTCTGAAGCAGCGTCAGCAGCGGGCTGACTTTCGGTCAGCTCCTCTTCACTTTCAGCCAGCTCTTCGTCCTCGGCTTCCATTTCCAATTTCTTAATCTCATCACGCAATTGTGCCGCCTTCTCGTAATCCTCCGCTTCAATCGCCCGCTGCTGTTCAGAGCGCAGTTGACTGATCGGGTCTGTTTCGTCGGCGGTTGGAACTGCAAAGTTCTCAGGCCTATCTTTCAACTTCTCCGCTTCGGCTTGTGCCGTATGACCCTGAACTCGTTGAAATACGGGCTTCAAAATGTGGGCAAAGGTGTTATAGCAGTGAGGGCAACCCAAGACACCTTTCTGAAGCAATTCCCTCTCCGTCAAGCCACAATTAGGACACCTGAGACTTTCCGTAGTTTGAATGTGCTGCTTGGGGTAAGAAAAACTTGTGGGTCCCCAAAACATTGAATTAAAGATGCCACCAAAGAAGTCATTTAGGGCTGCCTGTCCGCCTTTATCCAATTCCTGTGCACAGGCAGAGCAAAGATTATACTCTGTCACTTGATTATTGTGCGTACGTTTAACATGCACGCTAGCATCGCGCGACTGACAATTTTCACATAGCATCATTATTCCTCCTTCGCTAACGCAGCTAGGCTCGTCAGCATATTACGAAAAATTCCGGCTCGCACCAGATCGCGCTCATCTGTTTCTAACGCATTGAGCGACTTGTTGGACATCGCGGCGCGCATCACTTGCTCCACCTTAGAAGAGATGATCTCCTGCTCACCCAGGCTGCGCAAGGCTACAAAGGCCTCCTGCTGCCCGAGGTAGGTACCACTGTCTTCTACTAATTGCATGAGCTGCTGCGCTTTCGACGCATTGGTAACTCTGCGAATGCGAATGGAACCACCGCTACCGCGGCGGCTCTCAACCAGATAACCGTGTTGCGTTTTGAAACGTGTCTCTATTACGTAGGAAATCTGAGAGGGCACGACGTTTAATTTTTCAGCGAAAGAGTTGCGCGATATCTCGCAGTAACCGCCATGCTCCAAGAGCAATTTCTTTATCATTTGTTCAATATGATCGGATTTACTGGCCATGTAGATCCTCCTCAATTATTAAGAAATATTTAAAAATATTTAGTCTTTAACTTTTTTTGTCCTTTATAATATATCACTACGAAATTTGATATTCAAGGACTGTACGGGAGGCATGTAACTTCAGTTACTCGCTAAAAAAGGGACTGTCCTCTAGCGAAAACAGTCCCCTCGAAAGCTTTGATTTTGCTGGCTTTATTCGTCAGCAGGTAGGGTAAAGAAGTCCTCCATCAGCAAGGAAGTTAAAGATTCGTCTTCCACTTCTGCTACTTCTGTCTGAGCTTCTTCCGGATCGTAATTCTCGATCAGATCAGCTTCCCGCCTGCTGGGTGGAACCGGCACATTATCTGCTGTTTCCATCAAGAACGGCACGTTCTCGTTTACTACCGGAACGGCGCTGATGTCCCGATAGCGTTTAACACCTGTTCCTGCGGGGATTAATCCGCCAATGATTACATTTTCTTTCAGGCCGTCGAGACGGTCGACCTTGCCTTTGACCGCAGCATCAGTTAGGACACGTGTGGTCTCCTGGAAGGAGGCGGCTGAGAGGAAAGATTCTGTAGCCAGTGAGGCCTTCGTGATACCCAGTAAAATACGAGTACCTGTAGCGGGGTTGAGCCCTGCTCTTTCCGCAGTATGGTTTTCTTCGACGAATTTCGAGAAGTCAACGGTACTGCCTGTAAGCAGTTCGGTATCTCCCGGATCGTCGATTCTAAGTTTACGCAGCATCTGTCGTACGATGATCTCGATATGCTTATCGTTGATATCGACGCCGTTGTTCTTGTACACCTTCAAAACTTCTCTGATGATATAGTTCTGAACGCCGCGAGCACCTTTGATCTTCATGATGTCATGCGGATTGACCGAGCCGTCAGTGATAAGATCACCGGCTTCCACCTGATCACCGTGTTCCACTAAGAGAGGAATTGACAAGGAAATCTGATGTTTCTTAACTGTGCCGTCGGCAGCAGTAATTCTGACTTCGCGGCGACGCTTGTCAGTCTCTTCGACTTCAATAACGCCGGACACTTCAGCAACCACAGCCTGCCCTTTGGGTTTTCTGGCTTCAAAGAGTTCTTCAACACGCGGCAGACCTTGTGTGATGTCACCCGCTGAGGCGATACCACCCAAGTGGAAGGTTCTCATCGTCAGCTGCGTTCCAGGTTCACCGATGGACTGAGCTGCCATAATACCAACAGCTTCACCCACAACGGCAGGGCTGCCGGTTGCCAGGTTTTTGCCGTAGCATTTGGCGCAGACACCTTTAGGTGAATCACAGGAGAGGACGCTGCGGATAGGAACTTCCTTGATTCCCGCCTCTTCAATCCGACGAGCCTGATCCATTGTGATCATCTCGTCTTTGAAAGCTAAGACTTCGTCAGTTTCCGGATGCAATATATCGGCAGCGGCGAAGCGTCCCTCAATTCTGTCAAAGAGAGAGGCTAATACGCGCTGATTTTGCTTACCATAGGCAATTGTGTTTGCCATGATATATTCTTCGGTGCCGCAGTCTTCTTCACGGATAGTTACATCCTGTGAGATGTCGACCAGGCGGCGAGTGAGATAACCTGAGTCAGCAGTCTTCAAAGCTGTATCTGACAAAGACTTTCTCGCTCCGTGTGAGGAGATAAAGAACTCCAATACGTTCATGCCCTCACGCAGGTTGGACTTAATCGGAATTTCAATCGTACGTCCTGAAGTATCAGTCATGTTACCGCGCATACCGGCCAACTGTTTGATTTGGTCGATACTGCCTCTGGCTCCGGACTGAGACATCATGTAGATCGAATTGTATGGATCAAGGTTCTTCTTGAGGGCTTCTGTAATGTCATTGGTCGTCTTGCGCCATGTATCTACTACTGAGCGGTAGCGACCTTCATCATTCAAAAGACCACGGTGGAACTGGGTGTTAATCTTGTCAACACGTGTTTCAGCTTCCTTGATCAGTTTTTCCTTAACATCAGGTACCACCATGTCAAAAACACCGATGGACACGCCACCGACGGTTGCATAGTGAAAACCGAGTTCCTTAACTTCATCCAAAACTTCAGCTGTTTTCGCTGTGCCACAGACTGTAATGCAGCGTTCAATAATGGATCCTATTTCTCTCTTCCCTACGACAAAGTCGCATTCCAGAGCAATCTGGCTTTCAACGTTGTCTTCACGCTGCACAAAACCGAGGTTTTGCGGAATGACGCTGTTAAAGAGGAAACGGCCCAAAGTAGATTCGACTAGCCCACGATAAGTCTTGCCCTCAACTTCAACAGTACGTCTTATACGCACCGGCTGTTGCAGGGTAATCTGCTTGTCTTCGTAAGCCATCACGGCTTCATCCATGTTGGAAAAGACCCGCATGGGAGCATCTTTGTCTGCTTCAGGATTGTCACGTTCCAATGTCAAGTAATAACATCCAAGAACGATATCCTGAGTCGGCACTGCAACGGGTTTACCGTCCTGAGGTTTCAGGAGGTTATTCGTTGAGAGCATCAGGAAGCGAGCTTCAGCCTGCGCTTCGGTTGACAAGGGTACGTGTACTGCCATTTGGTCGCCGTCAAAGTCGGCGTTAAAAGCGGTACAGACCAGCGGATGTAATTTAATAGCCCTACCTTCGACCAGCACCGGCTCAAAAGCCTGAATGCCCAGTCTGTGCAAGGTTGGCGCGCGGTTCAAGAGGACCGGGTGATCCTGGATAACTTCGTCTAGGGTATCCCAGACGACGTCTCCGCCACGCTCGACCAAGCGTCGAGCTGATTTAATATTCTGAGCGTAATCGTGTTTCACCAATTCACGCATGACGAAAGGCTTAAATAGCTCCAGAGCCATTTCCTTCGGCAAACCGCACTGATGCAGCTTGAGCTCCGGACCGACAACGATTACTGAACGCCCTGAGTAGTCAACGCGCTTGCCCAGCAAGTTCTGGCGCAAACGGCCCTGTTTACCTTTGAGCAAATCGGACAAAGACTTCAAGGGACGGTTGCCCGCGCCTGTTACGGCACGACCGCGACGACCATTATCGATGAGGGCGTCGACAGCCTCTTGCAGCATACGTTTCTCGTTACGAACAATAATGTTCGGTGCGCCGAGTTGCAAGAGTTTGTTCAAACGATTATTACGGTTGATAACACGGCGATAGAGATCGTTCAAGTCAGAGGTTGCAAAGCGACCACCATCCAACTGCACCATGGGGCGCAATTCGGGCGGTAGTACCGGCAGCACTTCTAAAACCATGTCCTGCGGGCGGTTATTGGACTGCTGGAAAGATTCTACGACTTCCAGACGCTTAATAATACGCTGTTCTTTCTGACCGCGAGCTGTCTCTAAATCCGCATGCAGTTCATCTGCCAGAGCATCAATGTCAATCTCTGCTAAGAGATCACGAATCGCTTCCGCGCCCATTTTGGCAACAAAAGAGTTGCGGCCGTATTCAGCCAGGGCCGTGCGGTAGTCGCGCTCATTGATTATTTGCTTTCTAGCAAAGTTTGTTTCTTTCGGATCGATCACAATATACGCAGCAAAATAGAGAATCTTCTCCAGATTGCGCGGTGACATATCCAGTAAGAGACCCATGCGGCTCGGGATTCCTCGGAAATACCAGATATGCGAGACCGGCGCAGCGAGACGAATGTGTCCCATGCGCTCACGTCTTACTTTGGATCGAGTGACCTCAACACCGCACTTGTCGCAGACAATACCGCGGTATCTGATCTTCTTGTATTTTCCGCAATAACATTCCCAGTCCTTGGTCGGACCGAAAATCTTCTCGCAAAAGAGACCGTCGGCCTCCGGTTTCAGCGTTCTATAGTTGATGGTTTCAGGCTTTTTAACTTCGCCGTGAGACCATTCTAGTATTTTTTCAGGAGACGCCAGGCCGATCCCGATTGCTTCAATATGATTCAAATCTGCCATTATTTACTCCCTATTCCAAATCCTCAAAATCGCCTGCGTCCAGATCATCTGCGAGATCCGCAGTCATCTGTTCGTCGATTCCGCCTTCATCTGTAAGCCTACCGGCAGAGAATCCTGCCTCACGCAGTCTCTGATCGCTTTCCTTGAAGCGGCCCTCTTCGAATTCGAACAAAGCGTCCGCTTCGATTAGACCAATCTCGTCGTCGTCTTCCGAAGAATCCGGCAAGTACACTTCTTCTTCCTCTGCGCTTAAGACACGCGCATCAAGACTGAGTGACTGCAGTTCCTTTACCAAGACCTTAAAGGCCTCCGGAACGCCGGGCTCGGGAACGTTCTCGCCTTTGACGATAGCTTCGTAAGTTTTAGTACGTCCCTGAACGTCGTCTGACTTAACAGTCAGAATTTCTTGCAGGGTGTAAGCTGCGCCATAAGCTTCAAGCGCCCAAACTTCCATCTCTCCGAAGCGCTGACCGCCGAACTGAGCTTTACCACCCAGAGGTTGTTGCGTCACTAAGGAGTACGGTCCAATAGAACGAGCATGGATCTTGTCATCAACCAGATGGAGCAATTTCAAGTAATACATGATGCCCACGGTGACAGGGTTTTCAAAAGCTTCACCGGTACGACCGTCGTAGAGGATGGTCTTACCGTTTTCTTCAATGCCGGCTTCTTTGAAAGCTTCAATTACATCTGCTTCGCCGGCCCCATCAAAGACAGGCGTGGCGATCTTGATACCCTTCTTGTGTGCGGCCAGTCCGAGATGGACCTCGAGCAACTGACCGACGTTCATACGTGAGGGTACACCAAGAGGATTCAATACGATGTCCAATGGTGTTCCGTCCGGCATGAAAGGCATATCTTCTTCCGGCAATATCAGTGATACAACACCTTTGTTACCGTGTCTTCCCGCCATCTTGTCGCCGACGGAAATCTTGCGTTTTTGAGCGATATAAACGCGAACAAGTTTGTTAACACCATGCCTGAGCTGGTCGTCTTGATCACGAGTAAATGTCTTGATGTCTACGATGACACCGGATTCACCGTGCGGCACGCGCACAGATGTATCTCTGATTTCGCGGACTTTCTCACCGAAGATAGCACGATAAAGTCTCTCTTCAGGCGTCAGTTCAGTTTCACCTTTCGGTGTCACCTTACCCACGATGATGTCGCCGGCGTGAACCTCCGCACCGATGCGGATGACGCCGTCTTCATCAAGATCCTTCAGGGCATCATCGCCCACGTTAGGAATCTCACGAGTGATCTCTTCGGGTCCGAGCTTGGTATCTCTGGCTTCGCACTCGTATTCCGTTATATGGATTGACGTGTACACGTCATCACGCACCAAGCGCTCACTGATGAGTACAGCGTCCTCAAAGTTGTAGCCTTCCCAAGGCATGAATCCGATCAGTACGTTACGACCTAATGCCATTTCGCCCTGATCCGTCGAGGGACCGTCAGCGATGATGTCGCCGGCCTTAACCTTTTCACCCTGTGTGACCAGAGGACGCTGGTTAATGCAGGTTCCTTGGTTGGAGCGACGATATTTTGACAAATGATATTTATCACGAGTCAGATCTTTTTTCTCTACTTCAATGTAGTCCGCTCTTACCCGTTTGACCACTCCGTCGTTTTTGGCCACGACGCAGACACCGGAGTCCTTAGCGGCACGGTATTCCATACCGGTTCCGATAGTGGGAGACTCTGATTTAATCAACGGCACTGCTTGACGTTGCATGTTTGAACCCATGAGAGCTCTGTTAGCATCGTCGTTGCCCAAGAAAGGAATCAGCGAAGTTGCCACTGAAACCAGCTGTTTCGGTGACACGTCCATCAGATCGACCTGATCCGGATCGAGCTCTAAAAATTCGTCCAGATAACGACAGGAAACTTTCTTGTTGACAAAATGGCCTTCTTCATCGAGAGGTTCGTTCGCCTGTGCGATATTGAAATAATCCTCTTCGTCAGCGGTCATGTATTTGAAATTCTCGGTTACGACGCCTTTCTTCTTGTCGTACAAACGATAAGGCGTCTCTAAAAAGCCGAAGCGGTTCACGCGTGCGTATGTCGACAGAGAGTTGATCAAACCGATGTTCGGTCCTTCAGGAGTCTCGATCGGGCACATTCTTCCGTAATGGGAAGCATGTACGTCACGCACTTCGAAGTTAGCGCGCTCACGCGACAGACCGCCGGGCCCCAAAGCGGAAAGACGACGTTTATGCGTCAGTTCGGCTAGGGGGTTAGGCTGATCCATAAACTGTGACAGCTGGCTGGAGCTGAAGAACTCCTTAATCGCAGCCGATACAGGTCTGGTATTTACGATATCTTTCGGCGTAGCCTGAGAAATATCCGGAATTGTCTGCATGCGCTCGCGCACGACACGTTCCATCCGCGAGAAACCGATACGCATCTGATTCTGCAGGAGTTCGCCCACTGAACGAATGCGGCGGTTGCCGAGATGGTCGATATCGTCCGCTTCACCGACACCGTACTCTAAGCCGATAAAGCTGCTACAAGAAGCTAGAATATCGTCCACAGTCAGGTGACGCGGAATTAATTCGGATTTGTGCTCACGCAGCAGCTGACGTAAAGCTTCCGCTTTGTCGTCTTCTTCTCGCACCTGAGCAACGATGTCCCGCAGAACGGGAGTATAAACATATTCATCATAGCCAAGCTTTTGGAAATCCAGTGACGCTAAATCTTCCTGAGGGAAGTAACGGCTAAGGAAGGGCTCCAACATGACGGTGTTATTACCGACAACGCGCAGCATGTCATCATACTGAATGACACTTTCTCCGACTTTTTGGATCGGATAAACATCAACACTGTTGATGCCTGCGTTCTGAATGGCCTGCGCCATTTCACGGGTAATAATGTCGTCTTGAAGAGCGAGAACCTCTCCGTCTTCACTGAGGATATCTGTAGCGGCACGATGGCCTTCCAGGCGCGTAGCTAGTGATAATTTCTTGTTAACCTTAAAGACACCGACATGAGCCAAGTCATAGCGGTTGTCCACGAAAAACAAATTCTGCAGCAAGTTCTTGGCGCCTTCACGCGTATAAACTTCGCCTGCACGTAGCTTACGGAACATCTCTTGATACCCGTCATCTACGCTATTGCAGCCGTCTTTCGCCATTGTATTCATTAGCGCTTCTTCTTCGCCCAGTACAGAAATGATTTCCTCATCTGTACCAAGACCAAGAGCACGCAGCAAAATGGACAGGTGGAATTTACGGGCGCGATCAACTCGTACCCACAGCAATCCCTTAGCATCTGTCTCGAACTCTAACCATGCTCCACGGTTAGGAATAATTTGTCCTGTATAAATGGTATTGTCGTTCTTATCACGCTCAATGCCATAATAGACACCAGGAGAACGTACTAACTGACTAATGACAACCCTCTCAGCTCCATTAATAATAAAGCTTCCGGTATCAGTCATAATCGGGAACTCCCCGATGTACACATCCTGATCTTTAATAGTATCGCTGGCTTTGTCATGAAGCCTAACTTTTACGTATAACTTTGACGCAAAGTTTGCGTCCTTTTCTCTACATTCCTCTAAGGAATGTGTTGGATTATTGACGTCAAATTCTTTATCGATAAACGAAAGTTCGATATCTCCTGAGAAGTCAGTAATTGGTGATGCCTCTTCCAGGACTTCCATAAGTCCTTCTTCAAGGAACCAATTGTAACTACTCAATTGAATATCTAATAAATTTGGGATATCGAGAATCTCGTCAATCTTTGAATAAGACACTCTCTGAACTCGTCCATATTGAACGGACTTTGACATCAGCAGCCACCTCACACGATTGTACCGGTCATCCCATTGAGAAACCGTCGCGGACCGGTCTTGACGGCATCTCACTACATGATATAATCGACCTATCAACTGCGCCTGTATCAGTGCGCTTGATTGCGCGACAAAAGTCGCACGGGTCTATTGACACATTAAACAAGTCTATCGCATTCGAGCGTTCCCGTCAAACACTTTTGCGAATTTGTATAGAAAGTAGTTAATCAAGGATGAAGAACCGTAATATACGTTTCTTAATAACAATTTTTGTTGTTCGAATGACTACGTTTTTCATGAAATTAGTAGGTTTAAACGCGACCCATTTCCCCGGTCAGCTCGCCAAGCTCCTCTGTCCCGACTTCCTTTCTCGCCTGGAAAAACCGGAAAAAATCATCGGAATTACCGGTACTAACGGCAAAACAACCATCTCAAATTTACTGGCAGACCTAGCCAGACATTTCGGACTGGATTTCGCTCACAACGCCTACGGCAGCAATATTGAAGAAGGTATCATCACCACCCTGTTGGAGGCTAGCACCTTTTTCGGCAAGCGAAAGAAAAGCCTAGCTATCCTAGAAATCGACGAACGCTTAACACGCATCGTTTTTCCTGATATAAAACCCGACTATCTCATCGTCAGCAACCTCTTCCGCGAATCCTATCTGCGGAACGCTCATGCTGAATTTATTTACGGGATTCTAGAAGACAATATACCTGCCGAGACCAAGCTGATCTTGAACGCCGACGACATGTTGTCCTCCAATCTGGCAACTGGGCACGAATCTGTCAGCTTTTCTATTGCCCGCTTGCCCGACGAAGCCGAAATTAACAAAAACCAGATTCGTGACGTTGTCCTCTGCCCCAGCTGCCACCATCCGCTGGAGGATGATTTTATTCGTTATCATCATATCGGCCGCGCCCACTGTAATAATTGCGGCTGGCGCAACGGCCCTGCTGATTATGAGCTGACCGTCTTGCAGCGGCGAACAGAGCCGGATAAGGAAATCAGCGCTAACGATCTGGCCGAAGCTGATACTCTAGTGATCAAATCTCAGCGTTGGCAGAACGATGAGATCAAGCAAGTCTTCCCCTTTGTCGGAGAAAACATGTTGGATCTCTATAACTCCCTAGCTGCTATCAGCCTTTTTTCCGAGCTGGGCTATCAGCCGGAGCCAATAGCAGAAGCTCTCTCTCAGGTCGCCATCGGGAAATCGCGCAAAGAAATCATCACAGCCGGGCCACACACGATCTACAGGATGCTGGCCAAGGGCAAAAACCCGATCGCAGTTACCCGTGTCCTAGATGCCATGATGAGACGCCCGGGAGACAAGTACATCGTCCTCTTGGTGGACACCAGCCTCAAGGAAATGAGCCCGGAAGACAATGTAGCCTGGATCTTCGATGCTGACCTTGACCTACTGAAATCTGACGAGGTCAAGCAAATAGTCGTCGCAGGCATGCGTTCAGAAGATATTCGACTGGCCTTGCTGCTAGCCGGAGTTCCGGCAGCAAAAATCGTCACCACACGTGACAAGGAAGCCAGCTTTGAGCAACTGCACTTGCCCGACAAAGCGGCGACAGTAGCTGTTCTTTATGAGCTTTATTCGGAAAGTATCTCGCGAAAGATTGTTCAGGATCTGCAGCGTGAATGGGACGGTAATTAGCGATGCGCATTGAAATCATCTATCCGGAAATTGCCAATCTTCTAGGCGAGCACGGCACGCAGCAACTGTTGCGTGAATGCTTCAAGGATGAGGAAATCATCTGGACCCATTACCCCGACTTGCCTCAGTTTTTCACTAATAACGTCGACTTCGTCTACATGGGGGGAATGACTGAACATAGTCAAGAGCTAGTGCTGGAACTCTGGCGCCCTCATGCCGGTCAGTTCCGCAGCCGGATCGACAAGGGACTGTGTGGCTTTTTCGCAGGCAATTCTCTAGATCTGCTGGGCAGAAACATCATCCACGAGGAGGGAAGGACAATCCAAGCCTTGGGCCTGTATCCTTTCGATACCTACTGCAATCAGTTTGACCGCATTAATGAAATCGTGACCGGATATTTTCGAGACTTCGAACTTATGGGCTATCGCTCGCAGTTTACCACGCACAAAGGCGACAGTTCCGCCTACCCCTTCATAGAAGTCGAAAACGGCAGCGGCATGAATGCTTCCGTGCGCACAGAAGGTATTGCTGAGAAGAATTTTTTCGCCAGCAGCCTGACCGGACCCTTCCTTATAATGAATCCGGAATTCACCAAATGGTTGTTCAGTCTTTTTGCTTATGAGGGAGAACTTCCCTTCGAAGCCGACCTCATGGCGGCAGCAAAATTGCGCCGCGAGGATCTCAGCCGCCATTTTGACAAGAAAGCACTGAAGAAAAAGAAATAAAAAATACCGATTTAAAAGAAATAAAAGGCCGAAATCCTACGATCTCGGCCTTTTATAGTACTTAATTGTTTTGCAGCTTAATCTTCAGTCGTCGGCGTCTCAGCAGGCTCAGGAGCTCCGGCGAATAAGGATTGGAAGAAGGACGTTCTACCTACAAAGCCGATGCCCAAATCATGAACTTCGATTTCTGCGCCTTCTACTAGGCTCTCTGACCAGTCAGTAATCTTCTTGTTCATAAGCGTTGTTTCAACACGCTTGTCGATGCTCTTGGTCTCGCCTAAGCCGACAAAATACATTATATGTTGGCCGTGTGATGACTTAACGATGCCTGTATCACCCGCTTTGCGTGCATCATCCAGACTCCATTCTTGGAATGCTGACACCATCATGCCATAAGGAACATCTTCGTAGAGACCGCCATTTTCAACACTGCCCAGATCGCTGCTATATTCACGAGCCAAGTCAGCAAAGGCTTCTTCGGTTTTCTCTCCAGCTTCAAACTCGGCCAAGATTTCTTTGGCGCGCGCTTCGAGTCGCTCATCGAGATCATCTCCGGTAGCATCATCACCGAGGGAGCTGTTGTCAATCAAGATATGACGGACACTATACACGTTGTAATCTTCTATTTCTGCACTATGGAATGCCAGTGCAATTACTGAACCTTCGCTCTCCACAACTGTAGTATCGCCTGCTTCGCGCTCTTCATCGATCAACCAGTCCTTATAGGTGGCGGACAGGCGATCTCCTTGTAGCTTGAGATTTACGCTATCAGGGTTTTCCAAGAGAGTCTCTACCCTGCTTTCGTCCTCTTCGTACTCAGCCATGGCTTCGGCAAATTCTTTCTCGCCACTGCGGTAAAGTTCTAACGCGGCATTGGCGTCTTCAGCTAATTCCAACATGGCTGCATCATATTCAGCATCGGTACGATCTTCTTCGTCATCTTCGATTTCGGGCAATCTGAACATGTAGTAAGAATAATCATAGTTCTTGAGTTCTGCAGCATTCTCTGCCTTGTACTCTTCAATCTCAGCGGCTGAGACTTCGGTGGTGTCAGCTAAATGCTGGTTGTATTCCTGCAAAAGGAGAGATTGGCGCACGAAATTCATATATCTTGAAGAGGAAGCGCCCGGGCCGAAATAACTGCCTAAGATTACGCCGACACCCACGCCTTGTTCTTGCGCACCGCGAGCCAGATCTTTTTCAAAGCTATCAATGGTTTCATCCAACTCAGCCTGCTTCTCTTCAGAAAGAACAAAAGTATCGTCGTTATTCATGGCCAGAACCATGGCATAAGTTGTCTTCATCTGTTCCAAGAGCATATCGGTCAAATCATCTCTGACTGTACGCTCCCCTCCCGTAGACGAACGATCCAAGACATCTTGAGCCTCATCGGTAAAGGCATAGCCTAGTTGCACCTGCATGGTTAAGTTGCCGAATTCGACGTTTAAGTCTGCAGGACTCATCTTCATGCTGGCTCCGGGCAACTCGGAGTTTGTGATAGTTATTGCCGGCAAATGTCTCTGTAAGACACCAAAGCGTGCGATAGCCCAGACAGCCGCCACAAGTAGCAGCGCCACGACTATGACGATGGTGACAATGCGGCTAGCGATGCTCTTGGTCGAGATCTTCTTTTTCTTCCCGGCACTGTCCTTAAGGTTTGCCAGTCGCTGTTTACGTTCAGCTCGCTCGACTTTAGCTTTCCAATCGCTTTGTTCAGTAGTTTTTTTGGCCATAATTTACCTTCCTATATTGAAAAACCACTCAGAGTATGGCCCTGAGTGACTGCTTTTTTAGCTACAAACAAGAGTGTATCACAAATGTATTGAAAAACGATCAAATACAATCAAATCCGTGATAATGACAGTGGTAGATCACTGGCCTTGTAAATCCACAGATCCGGCTGCAAGGCTCTCAATTCATCTTTATCCATGCTGGTCCAGTCTACAACTGCACTTAGGCAGCCCGCTGCTTGGGCACTCTTCACGTCGTGAACACTGTCACCAACATATAAAATCCGGGACATATCAGTGATCGACATGCGTTCTGCTGCGACCAGCAAGGGTTCCGGTCCCGGTTTGTGGCCATGAGAATCTTCCTGTGCTAAAAGGATCTCAAAAAAACTTTCTAAACCATATACCCGCATGCAGTCATCTATGCCTACACGGAAGCGCGAGGTGACCAAGCCCAGCCGAAAGTTCATCTTCTGCAATTCTTCCAACATGGGAACCACACCTACGTAAAGACCGGTATGTGTATCTGTTTTGCCTGCACACCAATTGCGATAGGTGACAAGCATGTCCGGGGTTTCTTCTTCCCAGCCCGGGTAGGCTTGTTGAAGTGGCTTGCCGATCTTGGAAAGTATGTCCTTGCGTGGAGGCACCGCTCCGGTATGTTCCTGCCAGGTGTGTTCATGTCCTGCGACAATAAGTCCAATTGTATCTATTAGGGTGCCGTCCATATCGAAGAGCACAGCTTCAACTTCAATCTTCTTCTGATTCGGGGTTTTCGTCATCCATATCTCCATTAGTTTCTATTGTCAAACGCAGCTGTTCAATGCGATTGTCAGCCACGGAAAGTACTGTAAAGGTCAAATTGTTGTAAGTAGCCTCGACCTGTTCTCCTTCTTCCGGAATTCGATCTAGAAGGTCAATCACAAAGCCGGAAACCGTATCATAATCATCTCCGGGCAGTTCTTGCCCAATCTCATCCGACAGTAATTCCAAGGGGCACCAACCAGAGATCAGCCAGCTATTGGGGCTTTGGACTTGTAGCAACTGTTCTTCTTCGTCGTACTCGTCTTCTATATCACCCAGAATCTCCTCAATCAGATCTTCCAGAGTGACAATGCCGGCTGTGCCGCCGTACTCATCAATTACTATCGCCAGCTGTACACGCTGTCCCTGCATCTCAAAGAAGAGATCTTTAACCACACGGGTTTCAGGAGTAAACATCGGCTGACGCATTTCAGCCGCTAGGGAAAACTGTCTCTTGCGCTCCTCATCATTCAATAAAGACAGAAGATCCTTAACATGCAAAATCCCCACGATATTATCTATCGTATCTTCGTAAATGGGGACGCGCGTATACTTTTCTTCCTTAATGACTTCCAGGGTTTCCTCAAAACTGGCATCCAGCGGCAACGCGACTATATCTGTGCGGTGCGTCATAACATCCGAGACGCTAATATCATCGAAGCGGAAGATATTGCGAATAAAAGCATGATCCTTAGCCTCTTCATCCCAGTTGGCTTCATCGGATTCCAAGAGCATGAAGTATTCTTCTACTTGCATCTTTTCAATCGTATCCTCAGATCTGCCGGTGAATAGTTTTGCTAAATGTTCTGTCAAAAAATCAATCAATCGCTCCAGAGGGCGCAAGAGGAACATGAACGGCCTGAAAATTATTATGCAAAATCTTAAAAAACGAATTCTTCCTCTCGTGTCACTTCTGCTGCGTCGCACCAAACGAGCCGGCAGACCTTCACCCAGAAAAGCATAGATGAAAACAGCTACGATGCCATAAGCAACATAAATCAACGTTCTCAGCCATGTCTCCAAGCTGCCCGGCACAAGCAGGCGCGCTGCAAATCCCAATGTCCAGATGAAATAAAGGAAGATAAAGAACAAGCGCAGGAGGTGCAGCTCGCGCAGCAAAAACTCCATGTCGTCGCCTTCGCAGATTTCTATTAGGGATTTCGGTAGTTCAATACCTTGTTCTGAAAATTGCTTCAAACTGCTGCTGCGATTAAAATCGAGCAAGCCCATGTCAAAGGCCTTCGACACGGCGCTCAGCAGCAAGAAAAGCAGGGAGAGCAGCAAGGCGCCTAAGTAATTAAAACTAAAGACCGCGCTCATAGAGTGAGGGTCCATTTTCGTTTTCTCCTGTGTGGGTAGAGTACAAGACTCAATGCCCAGAGGAGCGCAAGCAGATTAACCGCCAAACGCTCCTCTCTTAGTGTAACAAGTACATTCTCTATTTATCTGACTTATTCTTCTTCGTTCGCTGCAGCAATAATCTTGTCTGCAATATTCTGAGGCACCGGTTCGTAACGTGCCATTTCTCTTGTAAAGTGTCCGCGACCCTGAGTCATGGACTTCAGGTCCGTGGCGTATCTGGCGATTTCAGCAGCGGGAGCTTCCGCTTCGACTACTTGGAAACCGGGAATTGTATCCGGATTAATGCCGAGGATACTGCCGCGACGTTTACTCAGATCGCCCATAATGTCACCCAAGAAATCATCCGGGATATGAACGCTCAGAGAGGAGATCGGCTCGAGCAAGATCGGACCCGCTTGAGGCAGACCGTTACGGTATGCCAGTCTAGCAGCCAGTTTAAAGGACATTTCGTTCGAGTCTACATCATGGTAAGAACCATCAACCAAAGTAGCCCTCAAATTCACGACCGGATAGGATGCCAAGGGGCCTTCAGAGATAGCTTCGCGTAAGCCTTTTTCAACGGCCGGGAAGTAGTTCTTAGGCACTGAGCCTCCAAAGATCTGTTCTTGGAAATCAAGATCCAAATCCTCTCCGGGTTCAAACTCAATCCAGACATCACCGAACTGGCCGTGACCGCCGGTTTGCTTCTTATGGCGACCTTGTACCTTCACCTTCTTCGTGATTGTTTCGCGATAAGCTACTCGAGGTTCTGTCAGTCTAGCTTCAACACCGAACTTACCCTTGAGTTTAGCAGTCAGTACATCCAGCTGGACTTCGCCTAAACCTGAAAGCAAAAATTGATGTGTCTCCGGATTGTTCTCAATCTCAAAGACGATGTCTTCGTCTTTCAGCTTGGTCAGACCCTGCATAATCTTATCTTCTTCACCCTCGTTAACGGCCGAAATTGCCAAGGTCAAACTCGGGATAGGCATCTCCGGTGCTTGAATCTTCAAGGGATTATCGCGCTCAGTGAGAGTATCCAATGTGCTGGTCTCATTCAGCTTGGTTGTAGCTCCGATATCGCCGGCAACGACTGTATCAACGGATATCTGCTTCTTACCGCTCATGCTGTAGAGGCCGTTGATGCGCTCGTCGCTTTCCTTGTTTACGTTATAGACTGAACTGGAATCGGTAAAGACGCCGGAATATACACGGAATAGGGAGATTTTTCCAACAAAGGGGTCAACTATCGTCTTAAAGACAAATGCCGCTAAGGGGCCGTCCTGATCAGTTTTGATCTGGAAGCTTTCGCCGCTGCGATTAACTGCGGTTACTGCATGCCCATCTTCAGGTGTGGGGAAGAATCTCACCATCTGATCTAGGGTGTGAGAAATGCCCCAATTAGCATTGGCTGATCCGACAAAAACAGGGAACAAAGAAGCTTGCGAGATTGCTTTGCGTAAACCGCGTTCTTCTTCTGCTGCTGAGAAAGCTTCGCCTTCGAAATATTTCTCCATCAGCTCTTCATCGCTCTCCGCGATCTGCTCAACCAGTTGCTCATGATACTCTTCAGCCAAGCCTTCCAAGTCAGCGGGCATATCGCTGGCAGTCATTTCACCTTTCTTACCGCTAAAGCTATAAGCCTTCATAGCGAGAACATCGACCAATCCGGTCATTTCTTCGCCCTTCATAATCGGCAAGACCATTGGCACGACCAGATGGCCGTACTCTTCTTTCAGGGCTTCCACCGTAGCGAGGAAATCAGCGTTGGGCTCATCCATGCGGTTAACGAAGAAAGATATCGGCATCTTCTCATTGCCTGCGTTGCGGACTGCTTTCTCTGCGCCGACGGACAAGCCGTCCTTAGCAGACATAACGATCAGCACTGCATCAGTCACGCTCATTCCTAACATCTGTTCACCTAGGAAATCAAAGTCTCCAGGTGTGTCAACTAGATTGATCTTGTTCTTCTTCCATTCAAAAGCCACCAAACTGGTGTTAATGGAAATTCCGCGACGGATCTCTTCGCTGTCAAAGTCACTGACCGTATTGCCTTCATTAGACTTGCCCATACGGTTGATGACTCCGGCATTAAACAATGCGGCTTCGACAAAAGCAGTTTTGCCGGCGCCGCCATGCCCCATGACGGTGATATTTCGAATATTTTCTCTTGTGAATTTCATTAATAATCTCCCTTGAATTTGTTATTCCTCAGCCATTATACAGTTCCGAGCTGAGACTGACAAGAAGCCCCCATAGCCCCAGCTTTATGCTGTGTAAGGCTTCAATTTTGCTGTAAAATGTCGCAGCACTTTTGCCTGCTCTACTATTTCATAACCTGCAAATTCATCACTTCTTTTCATGACCGCAGCCAGGCTCTCGGCTACATAGTCGAGATGGGCCTGTGTATAAGTGCGCCGTGGTATGCAAAAACGTGCCAACTCGAGGTCCGCTTCTAGCTGTTCGCCGGTCACCGGGTCCGGATCCAGAATGAAAGAGCCGATGTCACAGCCGCGGATGCCACCTTCGAGATACAAGGCCACGCAGAGGCTGTGTGCCGGGAAACGGTAATAAGGAATCTGCGGAAATACTTTCTTGGCATCGACAAAAACTGCATGTCCGCCCGTCGGATATTGGATCGGCACGCCCAGTTCGCGGCAGCGGTCACCCAGATATTTCGTCTGACCAACATAACTGCGCAGGAAATCCTCATCGATACCTTCAGCCAAACCTACTGCCATCGCCCCCAAATCTCTGCCGCTGAGGCCACCATAAGTGAGGAAGCCCTCATAAGGGACAACGCGGCCTTTGATGCCCTTGATCAGCTCAGTGTCTTCGCGTACGCCTACTAGTCCACCTATATTGACGACAGCGTCTTTTTTTGCAGACAAAGTAAAAGCATCTCCCTCAGCAAAGATGTCGCGGACGATATCCTTGATCGAGCGATCTTGCTGTCCTTCTTCGCGCTCTTTAATGAAAAAGGCATTCTCCGCAAAGCGTGCCGCATCGATAACGAACGGTATCTGATGTTCGCGTGCGATAGCTGCCGTCTCCCTGATATTGGCCAGCGAAACCGGTTGACCGCCTGCGGAATTGCAGGTTATCGTCATAACGATACAGCCGACCTTTTCTCTGCCGTATTCACTGATCAGTTCCCGCAGTTTCTCCGTATCCATATTACCTTTGAAAGGCGCATAGTTCTGTGTATCCTTGGCCTCCGGGGAAACACAGTTAATAACCTTTGCGCCCGCCAACTGTACGTGTCCGGAAGTGGTATCGAAATGATAATTGGAGATTGAAACCATACCCTCTTTCAGCAAAAGGGGAAAGAGCATGTTCTCCGCTGCCCTACCCTGATGGACCGGCTGGATATAGTCATACATGAATATGTCGTGCGCGACTTCCATCAATTGCTCGTAACTGCGTGAGCCGGCGTAACTCTCGTCGCCAAGCATCACCGCCGCCCACTGCTGATCGCTCATGGCATTGGTGCCGCTGTCAGTCAACATGTCAATATAGACATCCGAACTGGCCAGGCTGAACATGTTGTAGTTAGCAGCTTTGACCGCTTCCGCCCGCTCTTCATACGTCGTCTGCCTGATTGCCTCAACCATTTTAATCCGGTATGGTTCCGGGATGTACTTTGCCATAAATTCCCCCTCTTTCTATACTTATACTATCTTTATTTTATTAGCCGGTTTTTTCCGCCTATATATTTTCCCTTAAAAAAGCCAAAAGATCGCGATCAACTTCTTCTGCATTAATCTCATTCAGCAATTCATGCCTGGCACCCGGATATTCCTTCACCTGTACCTTGCTCATGCCTATTTTCTTATATTGGGCCGACAAAGTTGCAATCGCCTGGCCCATACCGCCGACAGGATCATCGCTGCCACTGGTAAGCAAAAGAGGTAGATCCCGCCGCATCTGTTTGAGATTATCCTCATTATATAGTGTCAGCAGCCCGTCAAACATGTCGATGTATGCGCGCACGGTAAACAAAAAGCTGTTGCGCGGCTCATTGACATACTTATCTACGATCTCGTGATCTCTACTCAGCCATTCTGAACCTGTTTCCCTCTCCTCTTTAAAAGGCTTATTATTCTCCCCCAGTACCAGCTTCTTCATCAAGGGGCTGCGATAGCGGGGGCCGCGGAATTTTTCGATCACGCTTGCGAGGAAACGTCCGGCCTGAACAGCGGCTTTCGCTTGCATACTCGTACCCATGATGATAACGCCTGCCAAATCCGCTTCCGGAAAGCGATAAATAAACTGTCTGGCAAAAAACGAGCCCATCGAATGACCTAGCAAAAAGTAGGGAACGCCGGGATATGCTGCGTGCGTTTGTTCGTAGATCTGATAAATATCTTGCAAAACGAATTCATTGCCGTTTTTTTCTGCAAAAAAGCCCCAGTCTTCCGTGCTCTCCACCGAATCGCCGTGACCTAAGTGGTCATTTCCCAGCACGAGCACCCCGGCTTCTGCCATGGCGCGGCCAAAGCGGTCGTAACGTTCAATGTATTCCACCATGCCGTGAGCTACTTGTAAGATGGCCCAAGGCTTTTCCTCCGGCAGCCAGCTCATTAGATTGAGCTGTGTCTTCTGATCAGTGGATAGGATTTGCTTAATGTCTTTCTTCATCTTTTTCCCTCATCTCTGCAAGTTCAAGTAAAATATCTACGGCACTTTGGCGATCTTTAATCTGCATCAGCCGATTGCGATAGTCGGCAGCATTGCGTACGCCGCGAACATAGTGGGCAAATTGCGCTCGCATTTCGCGACAGGCAAGTTCTTCACCTAAGAGCTCAATCATGCCGTCCAGATGGTTCAGGACTGCTGCGAGCCAGCGCTCAGCAGAAATCGCGGGCGCGGGTCCGTCGGTGTGCAGGCCCTGCCGAATCTGCTCGAAGATGAAGGGGTTGCCCATGGCCGCCCGCCCGATCTGGTACGCATCCGGCTCCGCTAACTTTTGCAGTTTGCGAATGTCATCTGCGCTTTTAATGTCACCGTTGACGCAGAGTGGCAGGCTACACTTCTCACGTACGGCGGCGAACACGCGCCAATCTGCAGTACCACCGTAAAACTGTTCGCGGCTGCGGGCATGCACGGTGATAGCGGCAACGCCTTCAGCTTCCATGCGGCGCGCCAGCTCGGGAGCACTGTTGTCGTCATCATTCCAGCCGCTGCGCATCTTTACACTAACAAATTTATCAAACTTGGCCGCCGCTTCAACTGCGGCAGCCGCGATGGCAGAGGCCAAATCCTGGTCCTGCATCAAGGCAGCTCCGGCACCGTTGCCGCAGACTTTTTTCACGGGACAACCCATATTAATATCGATCCACTGGCACTGTCCGTAGATCGGGTGACGTAGCACTATGTCAATGGCGGCGGCAAAATCTGACGGATCGTGGCCGAAGAGCTGGATTGCGTAGAGTCTTTCTCTCGGATCGGCTTGGAGATAACGCGAGACTTTCTCCATATCCGGATTATAGACAATCCCCCGGGCGCTAACCAGCTCGCTAATGGTAAAGCTGGCTCCCAATTCGCTGACTAGGCCGCGAAATGGCGGCGTGCTGGTACCAGCCATAGGCGCCAGGCCCAAGAGCAAAGCGTCTTCTGCCGCAAATAGGGATAGAAAAGCTGCGCGTTCGGACTTCATTACGCCTCCAGAAGATCCAGTAATTCTGTGTAATTCTCGATGATATCTACCTTAGGTCGCATTTCGTCTGTAATCTCAGCTTCCTCGCGCGGATAGAAACAGGCATGGCCGCTGTTGTAGAACACCGGGTGCATTCCCAAGCGCAAAGCTCCATGGAGGTCGCAGTAGATGTTGTCACCAACATACCAACAGTCTTCGGGTTTGAGGCCGGCTTGTTTGAAGGCGCTGAGGAAAATCCATTTTTCCGGCTTCCGCAAGATGGTTTCACTGGAAGCTACCACGAATTCAAAATTGTGCTTAAGGTGGCTGTCGATACGTGCTTTTACGGCCTCGCTACTGAAAGAAATGTTGGATACTACAGCCGTTCTAATTCCCCTATCCTGCAGTTCGTTTAAGGTTTCTTGCAGATAGGGCATGGGTTCGCCAGGGCAGGATGAGAACCAGTAGAGTTTTTCGCATTCAAGCATGGGCAGGTCACAGGAAAGACCAAACATGTCCAATGTGTAGTTTAAAGTCACGTCAAAGCCCACTTCGACTGAGTTGGCAAAAGCCAGTTCACGTAGATCCTCATACAAGTCATCAGTAAATTCCAAAATTTTATCTATGTCGATGTTTTCTTTGGGATAGAGATGAGGTGCCAGAGCCTCCAATGCTGCGCGTCGGTCAAAACTCGCCTCGTGCAGCAAAGTTTGTCCGTAATCGAACAATATCATGCGTGGATTAGTTTTTGTCATAATAATACCTTTCTGATTCTTACGGTCTGCTATACAGTAGTTCCACCTTATAAATTAACATGTATGTACGAATTTTGCTCTTTAATCCTGCAATATTCAAGCTTTCTGCGCCGGCTCTGTCGCTATAAAAGACCAATAGTGTATGATAAAATACATAAGTTCAGGAATTAATGAATCATTGGTCTGCAAGAGACAAAAGAATGGATAAACAGATGAAGAGAACGAAATATTGTGGTAATTTTTCGGAGAGAGATGTAGGGCAAGAAGCGTATGCTTATGGCTGGGTCCAGAGCAAGCGCGATATGGGTGGCGTCATTTTTATCGATTTAGTCGATCGAGAAGGCGTTTTACAGATTGTATTCAATCCCGAAAACACCGATGCCAAAACCTTCGCTCTGGCTGAGCGAGTGCGCAATCAGTCCGTCTTGGAAGTTAAGGGGCAAATGCACCTGCGCGATCCGGAAACGGTCAACCCGAAAATAGCAACGGGCACTGTTGAGCTGCTGGTGAAGCAGGCTGCAGTCTTGTCTGCTGCCGAAACCCTGCCTTTTGTGCCGGAAGAGTCCGCCCACGTCAGAGATGAACTGCGGCTGCGCTATCGTTATCTGGATCTTAGGCGCAGCGATCTGCGCAACAATTTGCTGCTGCGTCATCGCGCCAGTTCTTTAATTCATTCCTTCATGGACTCTCAGGGCTTTGTTGAAGTTGAAACACCGGTTCTCGGCAAGAGCACACCGGAGGGCGCGCGAGATTATCTTGTGCCCAGCCGCGTGCATCCGGGCAGTTTTTATGCCTTGCCGCAATCACCTCAAATATACAAGCAATTACTAATGGTCAGCGGACTTGATCGCTACTACCAGATCGCCCGTTGTTTCCGCGACGAAGATCTGCGCGCTGACCGTCAACCGGAATTTACGCAGCTCGACTTAGAGATGTCCTTCGTAGAAATGGATGACGTCTTAGAAATTCTGGAAGCTCTCATGAAGCATCTTGCTTGGGAGCTTAAGGGCGTCAAGATTGAGGGAGCTTTCCCTCGCATGTCTTGGCAGGAAGCGGTAGATAAGTATGGCTCCGACAAGCCGGATCTGCGCTTTGACTTGCCGATAGTAGATATCAGCGATATTGCCGCAAAATCTGACTTCTCCATATTCCGCCAAGCTCTGAAGAACGGCGGTGTAGTGCGCGCCATTACAGTGCCGGGCAAGGCAGATTTTCCGCGTTCAACGATAGACGATTTAACTGATTTCGCGATAGCACAAGGCGCCAAAGGCATGGCCTGGATCGCCTGGCGGGAAAGCGGCGAAGTATATTCTATCTTAGACAAGTACTTCTCCGAAGATTTGATGCAGGACTTGTTGGAGCGCGTGAATGCCCAACCGGGCGACTTCATCCTCTTCTCCGCCGACCAACTCAATACGGTGCGGCGCGTGAGCGGAGCTATCCGCCTCCAGCTGGCTGAACTTTTGGGTCTGTGTAATCCGGATGAATTAAATTTCTCCTTCATCGTCGACTTCCCCATGTTTGAATACAGCGAAGAAGAGAAGCGTTATGTAGCTCAGCACCATCCTTTCACGATGCCGAAAGTCGAAGATCTCCAATATCTGGAGACGGAACCAGAGCGCATGAACTCACAGGCCTACGACCTAGTCCTTAATGGGACCGAACTGGGATCAGGCAGTATTCGTATTCACGACAGCGAGCTGCAGTCGCGAGTTTTCCGGCAGCTGGGTCTCTCCGACGAGGAAGTGAAGCTGCGTTTCGGCTTTTTACTAGACGCCTTCCGCTTCGGCACCCCTCCGCACGGAGGTTTCGCACTCGGTCTGGATCGCCTAGTCATGTTGCTGGCGAAAGCGCCTTCACTGCGTGAAGTAATCGCCTTCCCCAAACTCAGTAATGCTTCAGATCCGCTCACCGCTGCCCCCGGGCCAGTTAATCAGACTCAGCTTGATGACTTACACATTGCTCTTAGCGGTGAAGTAGCCGCCGGACTTTATGCGAGCACAGGAGAGGCTGCTGCAGCTGCCAGAACCTTCGATCTGGAGCATTTGGAAGCACTATCCAGCCTCAGGCTAACTCCCTCCGAGACTGCAGTTATGCAAAAAGAAATCGGCCATCTGATCACTTTCGCGGACAAGATGAAGGAACATAATACTGACGACGTCGAGCCCACTCGCTCCATGGTTAGGGAGCAAAGAGTTTTCCAGAGTGAAATTCGTGAACCCTCGCTCAGCCAGGAAGAAGCGTTGGCAAATACAGCACTTGCTGAAGATGGCGCTTTCGTTGTGCCTGTCGCTGTAGACGTGGAACAGGAGCTATAAATGATTGCAGAAAAAATGACAATATATGAAATAGGTAGTGCTTTGCGACGCAAAGACTTCTCCGTGCGCGAACTGACCCAAGCTGTGCTCGCTAAATGTGCGGAGCAGGAAGCGGACATTGGCGCCTACATTTGCCTAAATGAAAAAAATGCTTTGCTAGAGGCTGATCGAGTCGACAAATTATTTGCGGAAGGAAAAGAGCTACCGCTTTTGGCAGGCATCCCTGTAGCAGTTAAGGACAATATTGCTGTCCAAGGACTGACCTGCACAACAGGATCGCGTATGTTGGAGTCTTTCCGTCCTCCTTACAGCGCTTTTGTCTGGGAAAAGCTCAAGCAATCTGAAGCTATCCTGATCGGTAAAAGCAATATGGATGAGTTCGGTATGGGTTTTTCCACCGAAACTTCATATTTCAAGACCACAAAAAACCCGCACGATTTGAGCCGCATCCCCGGTGGCAGTTCCGGCGGTTCCGCCGCAGCCGTCGCCAGCGGAGAGGCTATCTACGCCATCGGCACCGACACAGGTGGTTCGATCAGACAGCCGGCTGCCCACTGCGGTATCGTCGGTCTGCGCCCCACATACGGCTTAGTCTCGCGCCGCGGCGTTACTGCCTTGGCCTCATCGATGGATACTATAGGCCCCATGAGCAGAACAGTACGTGACAACGCCATTATTCTTGCCGCCATTGCCGGTCGCGATTCGAAAGACTGCTCCTCAGTCCATCAGGGCTTCACACTGCCGGCAGATCTCATGGCGAGCAGTACGGAAGCACGCCCCTTAGAAGGACTCAAGATCGGCCTGCCCCAAGAGTACTTCGACCTTGAACTAGAGGCAGATTTGCGCAGCAGCCTTGAAGACGCCCTGAAAGTTCTTGAATCTCTGGGAGCGACGGTCAAGCAAACGCATGTTAAGACCATCGATGCCGGCCTTTCAGCCTACTATATTCTCCTCTGCGCAGAAGCAGCCTCCAATTTAGGTCGCTTCGACGGCATCCACTATGGATATCGCAGCACTAATGTTGAAAGCCTAGACGACGTTTATCTGAATTCGCGTTCCGAAGCTTTCGGCTACGAGGTTAAGCGCCGGATCCTGCTGGGCAACTTCGCCCTTTCCGAAGAATACTATGCAGATTATTTTGAAAGAGCTCAAAAAATCCGCACTTTGGTCATCCGGGAATTTGCCGAGATCTTCGAAGACTGCGATCTGATTTTTATGCCCGCAAGCGATACGACTGCCTGGAAAATCGGCAGCTCCCCGGATGATCCCGTCGAGCTGTACCAGCATGACCTGTACACGACTTCGCAAGCTTTAGCCGGACTGCCTGCGCTGACACTGCCCTGTGGCAGGGACTCGCAAGGTTTGCCCATCGGTATGCAGCTAGTTGGTAAAGCATTCAGCGAAGAACTTCTCTATCGGGTCGGAGCAGCTTACGAAGATCAACACAGCCCGGCTTTTGAATTGGCGGAGGTAAAAATATGAGTATGAAAGATAGTAAATATGAAGCAGTTATCGGCCTAGAAGTACACATCGAGCTGAAGACGAAACACAAGATTTTCTGCGACTGTGAAGTCTCTTTCGGCGATCCACCGAACACCCATGTCTGTCCGGTCTGCCTGGCCATGCCTGGCTCACTTCCCGTTTTGAATCATGAAGTGGTTGACTTTGCCATCTGCGCCGGTCTGCTAACTAACTGCGAAATAGCTCTCTCTTCTCGTATAGATCGCAAAAACTATTTCTATCCCGACTTGCCGAAAGCCTATCAACTCTCACAAGCCGACGAGCCGCTCTGTCGCAACGGTTATGTGGATGTTAGCACTGAAGACGGCACATCGAGAATCCGCGTCAATCGCATTCATATTGAAGAGGACGCAGGCAAACTGATTCACACGGACGCGGCTACCTCTTTAGTCGATATGAACCGCGGTGGTGTCCCCTTAATCGAGATCGTGTCGGAGCCGGATATCCATACTGCCGATGAAGCAGTCGCCTATTTGCGCAAGTTGCGTTCACTGGTGCGCTATACCGGTATTTCTGATGGCCGCATGAACGAAGGCTCGCTGCGTTGCGACGTCAACCTTTCCATCAGGGAAAAGGGCAGCGAAGTTCTGGGAACTAGAGCCGAGATGAAAAACCTCAACTCCTTCAATTACATAGCCCGCGCTATTGAGAGCGAGTTTAGACGTCAAGTCGCCATCGTGGACGAGGGTGGCACAATCGAACAAGAAACCCGCCGTTACGATGAAAAAACCGACCAAACCACCGCCATGCGTAGCAAGGAAGACGCTGCCGATTACCGCTACTTCCCTGATCCCGATCTCTGCCGAATTGAAGTGACTCCTGAAGAGATCGCAGAAATCCATGCCCGCATTCCAAAGATGGCTGAAGAGCGGAAGCAGGAATATATCGAACAATTTTCTCTCAACGAATATGAAGCCGAGCGCCTGACAGAAGATAAAGTTGTGGCGGACTTTTTTGAAACCGCTGCCAAAAACAGCCGCTACCCTAAAGTTCTCTCGAGCCTGATCATGACGGAGTTGTCTCCTCTCTTTGACGACGACAACGAAGCCGAGCTTCCACTCGCACCCGAACGACTGGCAACACTTGCGGATCTCTTGGGCGATGAAAAGATCAACAGCAATACCGGCAAGAAGGTCTTGCGCCTCTTGCTGGAAGAAGACTTTGATCCGGAAACCTATGTCAAAGAGCAAGATCTCATGCAGATCACTGACCGCGCTACGTTGCTTCCTATCGTGGAGAGCGCTATTGCGCAAAATCAAAATGCAGTAGAAGATTATCGTAATGGCAAGGAGGCCGCTATCAAGGCCATCATCGGTCGCGTGATGCGAGAAACCTCCGGTCGTGCCTATCCCCTGCTGGTCGAAGAAATGATCCTCGAAGAAATCAAAGAATACTAGCAAATACTAAGGGTCAAAAAAGGCTCCCACTAGAGGAGCCTTTTTTATTGCACTCGTAAATTTTCCCTAAATATTTTCGCTAGCCAGAATTTTTTCGTAACTGTCTTCAGTGATCGTCTTGAGCAAGGCTACTGCCAACTCTACGGTTTTTTCCAAATCATGCATCTTGGCTATGCCGTAGGGCGTATGGATATAGCGCACCGGAACGCCTAAAACAATAGTCGGTATGCCGGCTGCCATCTTGTGGATCACGCCACCATTGGTGCCGCCACCGGAGCGCACGGCTTCTTGAACGGGGATGTCCTCCTCCACAGCCAAGTCGAGTGCATAACGTTGAAAACCCGGATGCGTAATCATGGAGCGATCCATGTGACGCAACATCGGTCCCGCCCCCAGTACCGTCTGCTGACTGTCCGGGCTGCCGAAGGTGTCATCCGCCGGAGTGCCTTCAAACACGATCGCCAAATCCGGGCTGATCATGCGCGTAGCAACTTCGGCCCCACGCCCACCAACTTCTTCTTGCGCGCTGAGACTCGCGATCACGTCACAGTCCAATTCTTCCGCCGCCAGTCTGCTAACTGTTTCCACGAGGGCTGTGCAGCCGAGGCGACAGTCAAAGGCTTTGCCGATCAGAACATCGTTCTCATTATCGAAAAAGAGATCTACATCAGGCACAACCGGAGCCGCTACGCGGATCTTGAATTTCTCACGCAGTTCTTCAGCAGAGCGAGCACCGACATCGAGTTGAATCGAAGAAAAGTCAACAGGTTGTGAGCGCTCAGCTTCGCTCATATAATGAGGGGGCTTGCTTGTGGCCAAAGCCGGAATCCAAGTGCCTTCGGAGTTCCGGACACGGAAGCGATGCGAGGGTACATTGGAGGCGACCCACGAACCCAGGGGCAAGATGCGCAAGAGACCTTGCGGGCTTACTGACTGTACAATCAACCCTACCTCATCTAAGTGTGCGTCAAGCTGGACCAGAACCCGATCGTTCGTGTTGCCCGCCCGTTCTAAATACACATTCTGCAAATTATCCAGATAAGCTTCTCCAAACGCTCCTAATATTTCTGTAGCGCTCATGGCTAGCTCATGTTCGAAACCGGCCGGGCCATTTGCCTCGGAAAATAGCCGCACAGTATCAACTAATTTCTCTCTTGATTCTTTACTTGTCATTTCTGATCCTCCCTAAAATTTACGAATGCATTTATTGTCATACTAACACTAGACTTAAGCTAAAAAAAAGCCGCAGTCTTT
>CAYFTG010000009.1:0-51252 GCA_964346175.1 uncultured Mageeibacillus sp. | reverse complement strand
GTAGGGGGTAATATCGATTCCATCTAAATGCATAGCTACAGCTTCGTAGGGATTTGCTTTGCTGTATGCGACTATTTCGCAATGACTGCTTCCTTCGAGCCCATCGATTTCATATTTAATGAGAAAATAATAAGTCTTATGGTTTGTAGTTCTGCCCTTGATGGATTCGTCTCGAATTAGAGGTGATACTCGCACCAAGGAACCGCTTGATAGTTCAAGTCTGTCACCGCTGGTCCATTTCTGATCAAGTGTCATTGTGGGTGATTGAATGGAGAAGTTAGCACTTTCAACACTTACAGAGTCAGAACCATAAAGAGACATATCGGTAATGGTTAAATCTCCTGGCACATTTAAATCAATATGTGGGAGCTGGAAGAGGCCATCTTCAGACAAGGGTATATTGACGCCTATCATGGCTATAGTTGCAATCAAATTCTCTTCACCAACAGAGGTTGCTATTAGCGCATCATCATAATTAAATGACAAATCTAAATCGAAATCATGAGTTTTGCCTTTGTACGTGATCGTCATTTGCTTAAGCTGATCTACGCGGGCAGCCATTATATCTTGCAAATTTAACTCAACTGTATAGACCTTATATTGAACAGGATTGTTTTTATACCATTGCTGTAATCCGGCCATATGGCTGTCGTTAATCTCATTGAATTTCTCATGTTTGGAACGATAGGACTCGTCCTCAGTTTCTACAAACATATAATTTGCATGATAAAGGTCTAAGTATTCCTTCCAGTCCATGTTTTGATATGTTCGGAACAAGGAGAGAGGGAAGGGTGGGTGATCCGTATTCTGATTACTAATTTGATTTAGAAGATCTACCTCTTCCAAGAAATAGCTAAAGCCTGCGTCGGTATCGAGTTGAATTTCCAGATCGGATGCGGACAGATCATCCTGGGAAATAATCTCAAACTGAAATCCACGAAAAGAAGTTATCTTGTAAAAACATATTCTTTTTACTTAAGACACAGTTTGCAAACAAATGATGAAAATGTGCAAAAAATTTGCCTTTTCACCCTTCACTGTGATATCATCATTCGGCGTATAGTAGCTTATGGAGGTTAGCAATGGATACCTTACAAGTAGTTCTCGGTATCATTTATGTAATTGTATGTATTGGACTTATTCTCACTGTGTTTTTGCAGGAGTCTAAATCCAAGGGCTTAGGTGCACTTACAGGTGATAGTTCAGATACTTTTTATGGAAAAACAAAGAAACGAACCAAGGATGCGGTTCTGGCTCGACTGTCAGTAGTCTTTGCCATGTCGTTCGCTATCTTATCAATGGTTCTGTATTTATTGACCGGTCGCGGGGTATAAGAAACCCGGCTAGCAGGCAAGTTTTCTACAAATATTAAAAGAGCCGCACGGCTCTTTTTTTATCTAGCTATATTTGACTGGGGTGAACTCTGTTAATTCTCACAGATAGAAAAAGGAGCTAATCGCTCCATCAGTTCAGCTGGTACGTCATCCTTCATTTCAACAGTGACCGGCTCGTTCAAATTAAGGCTAAAGATGCCCATAATAGATTTGGCGTCAACCACGTAAGGACCTGAAACAATACTAATTTGACCAGGAAATTGATTGACAAGCCGAACAAAATCTTTGACAAGATCTACAGATGAAAGCAAAACCTGACAACGTCGCATATTCCCTCCAAATTCAACATTTTCAGTGTATACGAAAGTGCGAAATTTTTCCAGAATCACCGCTTTTGTATCATAATGGAAAGGGAACGCAGACTGAGTATATTAAGATGAAGACTATTATTTTGTGAAAGAGATTTAATGAATAAAAAGGCGAAAATTAAATTTGCTTCCCAGTCTTTGGGCTGCAAGACCAATCAATATGAGATGGACGCTCTCAATAATGAGGCTGCTGCAGCTGGCTTTCAGCTGGTCGCAGCTGACGAATTTGCAGACGTTTATGTTTTGAACTCCTGCACGGTGACAGCTGAAGCTGGCCGGAAATGCAGGCAGATGCTGCGGCGTTTTCGCAAACAAAATCCGTCAGCACTCATTGTCTGTAGCGGTTGTCATTCGGAACTCAATGATCTGGGATCCCTCTGTGACCTATCCATCGGCACGGTCGGTCGATCACAGCTATTAAATGAAATTATAGAAAAGTTGGAGACAGCAAAATCTTCAGATGGGGCCGGAGCTCTCAGGAAACGTATGGTTCTCGAAAGTACGGACCCTCTCTGGTCTCTCTATGAAGAGCTGCCCGGTACTGCTTTCCCCGAAGAGACTCGAGCTTATCTGAAAATTCAAGATGGCTGCGACAACCGCTGTTCCTATTGTGCGACAACGCTGGCGCGCGGGCCCGCGCGCAGCCGACAGCCCGAAGCAATTCTGCGTGAGTCGGAGGAACTGGTGGCAGCTGGCTTCGGTGAGCTGGTCTTGACCGGAACCAATCTTAATTCCTACGCCTGCGACTGGCGTCAGGATCCAGATGCACCTGCTTTGATTGATCTTTTAGAAGATCTCAACAGGATTCCGGGATTGATCCGCTTGCGCCTGAGTTCCCTCGATGCCGCCGGTATTATTTCCTCTGAGTTTATGGAACGTTACGCTAAACTTGAACGTGCCTGCCCGCATTTTCACTTGTCATTGCAAAGTGGTAGCGACAAGATTTTGCGTGCTATGCGGCGCAGAGACACTAGGGAGAGTTATCGCCGAGCAGTAGAGACCATACGCGAGTATTTGCCCGCTGCGGGGATCAGCACTGACATCATTGTCGGTTTCCCCGGAGAGACAGAAGAGGATTTCCAAGATACCTTAGGTTTCTGTGAAGAGCTGGGATTCATGCGCATTCATGTGTTCCGTTTTTCAAGGCGTGAAGATACAGCCGCATATTCTCTGCCTGATCAGGTGCATGGAGACATCAAGCGTGAGCGCGCAGAAAAAATGCATGAATTAGCGCATGATCTGGCAGTCAAAGCCATAGAAAACAGTCTGGGCGAAAGCAGATATGTTCTTGTGGAAAAAGATGATGAGCAGGGTAGGTGGCACGGATATACAGAGGACTATCTTCCCACGATTATTGAACCCCAAGCAGGACAGCACATAAGCAGGGGCGAGTTGCTCAAAGTACAGCTTTACGGGCGCGAGGATACACTTGCGTTAGCTAGAGCTTACGATTGATGATAAACTGTAAAAAGTACGAAAGTGGAGGACTTTTAATGGATCAAGGTGATACAGCCCGCTTCGAAATAATTACCGACCGCAAGAAACAGGCTCATGAGATTATGACCGAAGTGATGGCTTCTTTAGAAGAAAAAGGTTATAACCCTATCAATCAGCTAGTTGGCTATTTCCTTTCCGGCGACCCTACCTATATAACCAATCATAAGGGTGCACGCGGAGTTATCAGGCGCATGGAACGCGATGATCTGCTGGCTGTAATAATCGGGGAATACGTGGAGCGTCTCGAATAGTCAGTACTATGAGAGCTTTAGGAATAGACTTTGGTTTGCGCCGTGTCGGCATTGCCTTGAGTGATCCTTTGCGGATCCTAGCCTCAAGGCATTCCACGCTGACATGGAATGGTAAGGACTTAGATCTTCTGATCGAGCGCATCTTAGAACTGTGCTCAGAAAATCAGGTGGATACCATCGTCGTCGGCTATCCCCTGCGCACGGATGGCGATAAAAGTGCCATGACTGACCTCACAGTCGCTTTTGCTGAAGAGCTGCGCAGCCGTGGCAAAGAAGTTGTTTTAGTCGATGAAAGATATACCTCCTTGCTGGCTAGTGAAATCCTTCAGGATACCAAGAAACATAAAGGACGCGATAAAGGGCTGATTGACCGTATTGCGGCCGAGATAATTTTGCAAGATTATCTCGAAAGCGAACGAGATTGTGCTCTTTAGGCTACACGTGTTAACGCGCATCTGCTATAATCTGCCCTAGACTCAGAAATCACACATTTGAACGGCATCAGGCGCTTGCGAGGCGGCTGTCGGTAAATGATCTGAGTGCTAGGTTTACAATTAGGAGGAAAGTAAGATGGATATCTTTAAACTCTACTTAAATTCTCACAACGACGGCTGTTCTTGTGGTAATTCGCATGATGATCTTGATTTTGATGAGGCCTTCGAAGACGCTGAAATCATTCTCATTGATCCCGACACAAATGAGGAGTTTTCCTTTATCTTCTATGACAATTTTGTCTTTGAGGATGAAGAATACTGCGTTCTGGTCACAAAAGATGACGAGGACGAAGATGACGAAGAGGCCTTTTCCTGGCTGATCATGAAGTATAGTTGTGATGAAGATGGTGAAGAATCTCTAATCAGCTTAGAAACTGAAGACGAGGATCGCATCTACGCAGTATATGAAGCTATACTCGATGAAATGGACGAGGATGAGGAGAATGAAGAGGAGTAAAGCTTCTTCAGGCTCATCTAAAAGACCGGAACATCGTCCGATAGGCCGCAGACGCAGCATTGAAGATGATGTTCTGGCAGTTCTGATCGATGAGCGCTCGGGACGTGAATACTACGTCTCTATGCTTGATAATTTTCCCTACAAAGGTCGCGCATATTCGGTTATGTATAATTACGAACCCGATGATGGTTTTCGGCGGGATCCGGAGATTATCATTATGCGCTCCTGGCGGGACGACAACGGAGAGCAATTGTTCTCCTCGATCAGAGACCGCAGGGAACTTGATGCAGTATTCGAAGTTTTTTTTGATCGTTACGCAGAGTCGATTACATCAGATTCGTAAGCGAGCATTGGTCCCTGACAATCCAGCGCACGAGAGTAGTCAGTTTTGCTCTAAGTGGAGGGGGGACATATGTCATGGCGTGAACGCCCAAATTCAGTAGATACAGAGACAGTCTCGCTAAGCTACGAGGAGCGGAAGAGACGTGATGGTCGCCGCAAATTTCCGTTATCTTCTGTTCTTTTGCCAATATTTTTTCTTTTTCTGCACCAGATTATTTTAAATATAATGGCTTATTTACGTGTTTTTATTTATGCAATAAAAACCGGACTAATGGGCGATGATTTAGTACGGGTTCTAAGCAGACCGGATCTTTTGATTGAATTTTTCATGGAATCGGATGCGCAAAATATCGGCTCGATCTGGGCCATGCTGATTCTGATACCGATTTATTTGCTCTATCTAATATTGCGACGGCGCAGAGATCCCGGGGTATTACGTCTGCAGAAGCAAGGTCCAAAAACCTTCATAGAAAGTGCAGTCTTGATCTTGGGCACAATAGGCATGACGCAGCTCTGGATGACTTTTTTGCTCTTGTTCCGAGAAGCAGACAACTTTTTTGGTCAGGCTTTGCGCGACTACATGAGCCAAGCGGAGTTATTGACTTCAGCTGGGTCTAAACTCTGGATTCAAGTTCTCGCTTTGGTAATACTGGTGCCAATCGCAGAGGAACTATTGTTTAGAGGTGTAATTCAGGGTGAGCTTTCGCTCCGCTATTCGCGTAAGGTGACTGTGATTGTCAGCTCGTTAGTTTTTGCAGTTTTTCACTTTAACCTAGTACAAGGTACCTATGTACTCTTCGCCGGCATAATTCTTGCCCTCGCCTATGAGTTTACAAACAATATACTCGTTCCTATTTTCATGCATATGGTCTTCAATTTTATTGGCGGCGGAGTTTTACAAGAGGTGCTGGACTTGAATGAGCGTGGGGGAGCTGTTCTTTTAGTAATTATGCTCCTTGCTATGCCTCTGGCATTGGCCGTGATAATAATCTGGTTTAAGCGTGATAAAGCAAAACGCATTAGTGCTTCGTCCGGTCTCGAACAAGCCGGTGGTGGTCAGGAATGAGCTCCCTTTCTAGCTATCTGCCCGAAAGAATTCATAAGCGCACTCTGGTCGTATTAGGCTGCGTGCTCTTAGTGCTTGCTTTGCTGGTAACGGCGATACTGTGGTCAGCCAGAAATTATCTGACACCTGACAATGCAAGTACATTCATTGTGCCTTCGGATGCTAACAGTAAATATATATCCGGTCTCGGAGTTAATTTACTCACTTTACCGTCTGCTAATTTAATTAAAAATGGAGCCTTTGACCGGCCTCTCTTACAGACGCAATATTTGGTGAACGGAGGTAGCGAAGATAGATTCTCGGTTACAGCTACAGACTCCATTGGCAATCTACCACTGACAGATGACTACTTTAAGGGAGCGGATATCCACATTTTCCGCTCTAGTAATGAGGGGATGCAAAAACTGCATTCTGCCACTGTCAGCAATTATGAGATCGGTCGCCTGCTCAATAGAACTGCTTTAAATTTGACCGATGACGTCAAGAAAGTGCAATGGTTTGATTTTGCTGAGTCTGAAGAAATGGCTGAACGCGTTGTAGTTGCAGGCTCAGGCGGGACTTTGTTATCATTCGACAAAACCAATGAAATAAAAGTAATTAGGTCAGGTCACGACGATGACATTACATCTATTGTGTATGGTAGTGACGGTTTTTTAGCGGTTGATCTTGGCGGCCGTTTTTACATGTCTGACGATGGCCTGAACTTCACAGAATTAGATCTGATCGGTACCGGTCCCTTGTACGATGTGGCCTATCGCGCAGACGCCGGAGGAGATTCGGGCTTTTATTTAGTTGCAGGGCAAGCGGGACAATTGTATTTAGGTCGGGGCAGAGAATTTGAACAGGTCAATCTTACTCTGGGAGAAAGCTTAAATGCGCTGGTGGTTCCTGAAGAGGGCATTATGTATGTCCTAGGCAGAAACGGCAGCGCTTTATATTCGCACAACGGAATCGACTGGCAGCGAGACGAGAGTTTAGCGCTTGAGGGAGACTGGCTTTGTGGCGATGTAACCGAAGACGTGATATTTATTGCAGGCAGCGACGGCCTTATGGCCGTTAAACACGGTGATGATGAGTTTGAGATCTTGGATCGAAACCTACTGCTTCCGATTTTAAGACTCTCACATGATGAAGCAATTGCTCCCGACATGCTTTCGGAAATTGAATGGCCGGATTTGCAGGAGACGAGCTTGTTCAGCTCAGAGCATATTGTTGTAATTGACGAAACGGGCATAGCTTACCAGTCGCTGAACCAAGGTGATGAGTGGGAATTGGTCGGGGATTCCGAAGATTCACTTGCCGCAATGACTAACATGGAACGCTTACCGTCGGGACGGGTTTTTATTGCTAAAGAGGATGGCAATATTGAATGGGCTACGTTTTCATCAGTCTTTACATTTAGTCCGGCTTTAGATTCCGCTAACGTTATGTCCGGTGATTATGTGACTGTCGATCTTTCAACTGTTGTAGCCCTCAACACGGCCCAATTGCCGGAGCTATACCCGGAAGTGGATGTTCAAAGCGGAGAGTGGCTTGTATCAGGCAAGGCTGAGGCAGCAATCGTTCCTGTGTCTGAGAGTGGCTACGTCGAAAAATCTGACGATACTCTGCTCAAACGTAGACCACGAGGCAGCGTCTTGCGAATAGAGCAAGCACAGGAAGATGTAGAGGTGTCTTATCAGGAAGCGGACGCTCGACTGGATAAGCAGAATCTTTTTTCCTTGCGACGTAAAGCTTTAATCGGCGAGCAGCTCCTAAATCCGATGCGTCCATATTTGGATGTGCGTTTGGTGCAGAAAATCGACACAGAGAATCTAATCAGAGCCGTGGAACCCTCTGTTTATCCTCTCGAGTTTGATATTTGTCTTGAAGGAGACATGCAAGGACCTTTGGAAATTTGGCTCTCGGGTTCGAATTTTGAAGTTTATGAAGAAATCGAAGTGAAGAAAGGCTGGCAACACATCAATACGGTGCTACTGTTGCCGCGGGCGCTCAATCCTCAAGATGAGGTTTTTCTTAACATTGGTTTTTCCGGAGATGCCCGCATCTATCTCGACAATGTTTTTATGGGTCGCACAGACGAAGAACCAGATAACATATCGTCCTTAGTGAAAAACCTCGCTGCCGTTTCTCCGGAATTTCCGGTCTTGCGACTGGACTGTGTTCCAATTGGAAAACCGGGCTTCAGTCCTTTTTCTTGGGTGTTGCCGGAGGGTGAAACCAGTTATCGTTTAGCTAACAGCAAAGGCTTGAGTGAGCGTCATAATCTAGGATCCGTTCTGCAACTGGCAGAAGAGGTCAATGCTTCACCTTGGCTGGTGCTGGATGCCAGAGCGGGAGAAGAGGAAATCGATAAGCTTCTGGAATATTTGGCCGGCTCACCGCTTTCAACCTACGGCAGAATTAGAGCCAATGAAGGAGTTCTTGGACGCTGGACCGATGCTTTCGATCTTGTGTACATAGAGCTTGCAGACAGCGCAGATACCTTTCCTTCAGACGGATTAAAAGCGCAGCGCGTCAACTGGGCGGTGGAGCAATGTCAGAAATCTGCCATCTATCCGGAGATTGCAAATAAATTGGTTTTTATTGACGGTATGGAATATGAAGACGGCGGTCTACGAACCAATGTTGATTTCCACGCCAGTGTTTTACATAGTGATCAGGAAATGCTGAAAAGTGAATCTGAATTAGAAGTTTTCTTGAGCGAGTGGCAGCAGTCGCTGCCGCGGCGAACGATAATTGGCAGCTCGTTCCGCCCCGAATTGATTTCTTCCTTGCATCATGGAGATGCATTAAGCACACCCTTGCGAGTGGCTGATGTGGCTGCTCTAAGTCTGGCCGCACTCGAAAACGATAACGAGCTGGTCTTGCTAGATGTAAACCTGTTAAATCAGTCTTATTACGAGGGGAATAATGCACAAATTTCACTCTTAGAACTGGCTGAGTCGCTTCAGGGCGCGCGGGTGCTGGACAGGGCTGAACGAGAACCGCTGCTTGATGCAGCCTCAGAACTCCCCGGACAGGAAGCAACGGCAGATTCGAGCCTCCTGCTTTTTTCTTTCAAAAACGAGCAGACTTACTTGTTCGTGGCAGTAAATTTGGGCGAGAATGCGGAGCAATTCACTTTGCGCGGTCTGCCGGAGTTGGAGACGATAACGCAGAAAGGCTACGATCATAAGGGCCGACTTATTCGAGAAGAAGAGCAAAAACATATCAGAACTTCCTTTTCGGTCATGCCGGGGGGATTTTTGGTGCTGGAGCTAGTCACCGCTGAGTGAGGATGTTGTCAGGCTCTTGAATTCGTGCAATACTAGCCGTTATGAGTTCGCAAAAAAAACGTAGAAGAGGGTTGTAAATGGAATGGTTTGAATTATTAAAAGCAATAGTTTACGGCATTGTCCAAGGGATTAGCGAGTGGCTGCCTATCAGCAGCACCGGTCATCTAATCCTTTTGGAGGAATGGATGCCGCTTAATGTAGGTACGTCAACGGATCAGGCGTCAGCCTTTTTCTCATTGTTCATGGTCAGCTTACACCTTGGATCCATCATGGCTGTCATAATCAATTTCTGGCCGGATCTCTGGCCCTTGAAACGAAGGACGACCTTAGATTTGTCTCCGGAATCTTGGGACGAAGCGGAATATATGAGTTTCTTTTCGGATTCCCTACTACTGAGCAAATCGCAGCTGCGCATGTGGGTCAATATTCTGATTGCTGTTATCCCTGCTGCGCTTGTAGGACTGCTGTTTCAAGATACCTTTGAACGCCTCTTTTATAACCCTATATCGGTTGCTATTGCTTTGATTGCGGTAGGTATAGCTTTCATTTTAGTGGAAAATTATGTTTCTTCTAAAAAAAGCAGCATAAATGAAATCAATCAAATCGACTGGCGGATTGCCGTCATCATTGGCCTGTTTCAAGTTATTGCAGCAGTCTTTCCCGGAACTTCGCGTTCGGGCATTACCATCTTAGGAGCGCTGCTGATTGGGCTTTCGCGTCCTTTAGCGGCTAAGTTCACCTTCTATCTGGCGGTTCCGGTTATGATCGGGGCAAATGTGCTTAAGCTTTTCCGCTACGAGGCAGAGATAAACAGCACTCAAGTTTTGGTGATTTTTGTCGGTATGCTCACGGCGTTTTTGGTTTCCATCTTTGTCATTCGCGGCTTGCTCAAATATATCAGGACGAATAATTTCAAACCTTTTGCTTGGTATCGCATCGCTTTGGGAATATTTGTGCTGGCAGTGGCTTACATGGGCTTGATATAATCATAAGCACATGAGCTCTCGTCGCTACCTAAAAGGGAGGCGCAAAAGATTGATTGAGGTAAATAATGATTACTAATGACGCCAGCGTTAATAAAAATCTAATGACTAAGGAGCAGTTTCTGGCCTTGTTGCAAAATTTGCAGCTTCCGGATCAGGAGCAGGCCGTGCGCGCACGAGCAAGATGGAATAATCTCAAGAAGCCGATCGCTTCCTTCGGTCAGCTGGAGCTTATGCATCAGAGGTTGGCAGCAATAGCGGGAAGCTCTGATCCCGAAATTAAACCGCGTGCAGTGTTTGTTTTTGGAGCTGATAACGGTATCGAAGAGAGCAGAATAAATCCCGCTCCAAGTCTTGTAGCTTCACTTCTGCGCAATATTGCTGCTAATACCGCTACAATCAATATCCTAGGTCAGCAAAACGAGACGACCGTTATTCCAGTCAATTTAGGAGTGCGGGACCTTAGCGACGAAGACGGTATTGTCCATATCGTTATTAATCCGGAAGGAACAGAGAATTTTGCGCAGACTGACACCATGAGTGAGACTGAAATGATGCTAGCGATACAGCTGGGCTATGAGTTGGCGCTAAGAGCTATTCAGAGTGGTTACAAACTTCTGATCGCAGGTGAGGCGGGAAGTGCGAATACTGCCAGTGCAACCGCTGTTTTGGCCGCGCTGGAAGAAACTGATGCCGCTTCAATCTGTGGCAGGGAGCCCGGCCTCTCGGATGACATGTTCTTGCGCAAGCAGGAAATTATTGCGGCCGCAGTTAGAAAACATGACATAGCTGCAAGCGATCCTTTGCAGGCGGTGCAAACCTTCGGCGGTTTTGATCTCGCTGCCATTATAGGTTTCTATGCTGCAGCGGCGCTAAATAAGGTGCCGGTTATCCTCGACGGCTTAATCAGCCAGGTTGCTGCTGTGGTTTTGCATAAGCTACAGCCGAACATCAGCCATTACCTCTTCGCAGCTCATAAGACCAATGAACCCGGTTGTGAACTGGCTTTGCGCTCACTGGGTTTGACCAGTATCCTCGATCTGGACATATCTCACACAGAAGGCTGCGGAGCTGTTCTCGCCTTGCCGTTACTGGACAGCGCAATCAATATATACCGCGAAACTGCTCTTCTAGACGAAGGTGAAGGCTTTGCTATCTGAGAGAACCTTGTCCCCGCGACGTTGCAATTTATGAATAGTGCCTGTAGCAAATGTATCAGCAGCTGTCATATAGGCATAAATAAATTCGAACATAGTATATAATGCTCAAAAGACTATGCTATAAAGATAGTTAAAACAGGAGGAAAATGAATGAATAAGTATGTATGTGACATCTGTGGCTATGTTTATGATCCAGAGATAGGTGATCCCGATGGTGGTATCGAACCGGGCGTATCTTTTGCCGATTTGCCTGAAGATTGGCTCTGCCCACTCTGTGGCGCACCCAAAGAGGATTTCTCACTCATAGAATAGTTACAAGAAAAGCGCAGAAGGCCGAAATTAGATCGGCCTTCTTGCTCGAAAGGATTGAAAAATGAACGTCCAAAAAATCAGCGATCATGTTCTGTCGCTGGGTGCGTCAGATCCTAATCTCCAATATTTTGATAAATTGATGCCCACACCCTATGGAACAACTTACAACAGTTTTATTGTGCGCGGCACAGAGAAAATTGCTCTGCTCGACCCTGTCCAGAGCGATACAACTCATCAGCTTTTAACTAATCTGGCGAAAGCCGGAATCAATCATATCGATTACATCATTAGCCTGCATACTGAACAGGACCATTCAGGCTCAACAGAACTCCTCTTGCAGCGCTTCCCGGAAGCCAAGCTGCTAGGATCTGCCAAAGTGGCTGAATTTATAGAGATTCATCTCAACATTCCTGCTACTGAAGTGCAGATAATTGAGGACGGTGAAAGGCTTGACCTTGGTGGCATAGGCCTGACCTGTATCCCGATTCCATTCGCACATTGGCCGGACAATACAATGTATTGGTTGGAAGAAGAGAGGATTCTTTTCAGTTCAGATCTTTATGGCAGTCACTATGCGGCGCCACCTCACAAGGCAGCGGATGAAGAAATTCAACTGCAGACGACGAGATCATATTATGCCGAGATCATGATGCCGACCAGCAAACAGGTCGCGCGGCACGTGGCAAAGACACGAGAACTCGATCCTGCCATTATCTGTCCTGCCCATGGACCGATGTGGTTTGAACCGGACAAAGTGCTATCTCTTTACGAAGCTTATGTTTCGGACAAAGTTGAGCGTCGCGTAGTTATGCCCGTTGTTTCGATGCATGAGAGTTCGAAAATCATGGCGTTTTATCTGGCGGAAAAACTCGAGAACTTAGGTATACAGGTCAATATCCATCATCTGGATGATCCCAATCGCGACTTGAGGGTTTCTATGGGCGAGGTGGTCGAGGACACCGTAGACGCTGCTTGTTTGATCATGGCTGCGCCGACTGTACTCGTCGGGCCACATCCTTCTGCAGGCGCCATGGCCTTGATGTTAAATGCCTTTAAACCGGCTTTGCGCTACATTGGGCTGATTGGTTCATTTGGTTGGGGCAGTCAAATAGAAAAGCGCTTCTATGAACTGTTGCCACAATTGAAGGCGGAAAAACTGGATACACTTTTAATTAAAGGATTACCAAAAGAGGAAGAGTATCAGCTCTTGGATGATTATGCTCAGATGATAAAAGAACAATTAATGAGCTTGCCCGAGGACGAGACCTTTTAAGGGACCTGATCGCAAGCTAGTATCTGATAACTATGAATAAACCGCTGTTTGCGCCAGCGGTTTATTCATTCTTGATTAAAGTTTCGAGCATTGTGGCGTAGAACTTTTCCGGATTACGCTTGAAGGAAAAGGCCGCCTTGCGTGCCAATTCTTCCGTGGGTAATTCAAGTTCCACGCTGAAAAAGTCACCTTGATCGCTCAGGTGCTGTACTTGTAAGAGAAAAGTGTTCTTTTCTGTAGGTCGATAATTTGCTTCGATTGACTTGCGCTTTCTCCGTTCAAGACTCGTTTCGTCGAGATGTTCGTCCAGCCACGTACGAATGCTTTCCGGTAATTGCTCCTTCAAGGCAGCTACCACCTTTTCCCCTTCGGAGGTGAGGTAGCATTCTGCGGCACTCATCTCATCGTCGAGGTCGATCAAGACTTCACTATCCATTAAGACAATCAGTTCTGAGGACTCAAGCCAGCTCAGCGCCTCTGCCAACATGAAATAGTCGGCAGTTAAAGTACCAAGAGCCGTTTCGATTAAATCACTGCGCCGTAAACCCGGGGCTTCTTGCAGGATGTATAAGAGAACCAGTTTTTCTCTGCTAATATCTCTGTTCATATATTTCCATCCTTTCTTTAGCAATCTCGTTCACATAATATTTTATATCCCGTAGCTGTTCAAGTCTCTAGCTTTTGTCATTACTTCGATATCTATCTAAGTTTTAATTACGAAAAAAACTTGACATCATCTTAGATAACTGCTTTAATTACATTTAGATGAACGTCTAAGTATGTTTTAACACTTAGCTGCGTGTTGCGAGAGAGGATAAAGCATGGATAGAAAAATTATTGATCGTATAGTAGTAGAAAGAGAACCGAACTTCGCCCAAGAGGCTGTAAATTTCACTAGTGAGTATTTTGCAGCTCTTTCCGAGGGAAAAGAATTCTTTGACCAAGCGAGCTTACAGAAAGAAGAACGCTACGGTGAAGACACAAGCGTCGTAGATGAGCGCTATAGCGAACTTTTGGACTATCTGAGCTCGATTCGAAAAGCCATGCCGCAACTGTGGCGAGGGAAAGAAGACCTGCTGCCGCTTTTCACGCTGAACACTGAAAACGAAAACTATGACAGTTTTGCAGAATCCTTGTTTTTAAATATTCCTTCCGGCATTGCTTTGGCTGATCTTGATTTAGAAGAATTCACCATTGCTGCCAAATTTGCGCTTATTGATTTAATTCAAGATGATTTGGACATTCTTGCAGCAAGTCCGGAGGAATTAGCTGAGATCTTCGGTGATTACCAGACTAGTGACTTGGACTTTGAGTTGCTGATTGAACAAGTGCAGAAGTTAGATTTCACAGATAGTCAGAAGATCTATGTGCTGAATTTTTTCATTAATATCTCTGACTATTACGAAAAAATTATCTCCTCTCTGCTTGAGGTGGAAAAGCTCTGCAAGCAGTCTTTCGAGATGATTCGTCCTCTCTTTGAAGAAAAAATAAAGGAATTAAATTCAGACTCGGGCCTTAGACACTTGAATGAACAGTGGCTGAAGCGTTTCGACTTCGAGCAGATCAGTTTCCGCTGTGAAGAAGATATTCACTTGTACGTATCAATCGTTAGATACAACGGTCTCTGGCTTCGTTATTCCCAAAATTTTAAGCAAGAGCTGGTCTTTGGTCTCGGTTTGCTTTTTGAAGAAATGCTGGAAGTCAGCAGTAAGAGTGATCAGCGGCAGTTGCTGGATCAGAAACAGCTCAGTGCCTTGGCAGACAACACCCGCTATCAGGTGATTCAAATTCTAGCTGAACGTCCGCATTATGCGCAAGAAATCGCAGACAAACTGGGCATCACGGCAGCGACTCTCTCACATCATATGCAAATTCTGATTAACGCATTACTGATCAATATTAGAACAGAAGGTCGGAAGATCTTCTATCGTCTCCAAACCTCTGAGATTAAACGCTTGGCACACTCGCTTACGAGTTTTGCCGAAGCCGTTGAAAGGGGAGAACATGAATAATACCACTCCGCAAAAACGAAAAAATCTAGCACTTGACTTGGCTGACGCCGAGTTCAGGAAGAAATACCTGCATTCTCGCGACTTTAAACTGTGGGACATACTGAAATATATGTATAAACCGGTATTGTCCAATCCGAAAATTTGTCTAGCCTCAATCGCTTATGCGCTGGCTGATGGGATTCTTCCTCTGTTCTCGGTCTTAATCTTTTATCTTTTAGTAGAAATTATCCAGAGTCCGGGTGCAAATCTACAGCAGATATTGCTTGCTACAGGAATTTACGCACTCTTATTCTTTGTATTTTCCACTGTCGCTACGCAAGTCAAGAATCGCAATTATACCTTTTTTATGCGACTGCGGATGCGATGGCTGAACCAAGCGCTAAATCAATACATGACAATGGATTACGGCCTCTATGAGAATGTCGAGTTCTTGGACGATTTCGGCAATTGGGATCGTTCTGTATCCAATAATGTTCAGGGCATTGAAGGAATTTGGCACCGCATCTTTGAAATGGGCGGTACCATTGTATCCTGTATGCTCTTAGGAATTTTGCTGGCGACCCAAAGCCCTCTTATCGTAATTGTCGCGCTCATCTTCCTCGTAGTCTCCTACCTGATTCAGAGACATGTGACGGGCTTTAAGCATTCGCGGCGTGAAGAATTAACACGAGTTAGACGACGCACAGGAAAAATTACCGAAGCTGCATCCGATTTCCGTTATGGGAAAGATTTGCGGCTGTTCAAGTTTTCGGGAAAATTTATGGAACTTCTGCGGCCACTGGTCAGGACTTATGAAAAACTTCTGAAGTTGTTTACTTTGCGCTCGCTTCAGCTTTCTTTCATTGAAAGTCTGGCATTAGTGTTAATTGACCTGGTGAGCCTGCTGATTTTGATTAATTCTTTTCTACAAGGCGGGATTACCTTAGCGACATTAGTCATGCTCTTGTCGGCAGTTACAGTTTTCAGTGCTTTGATGCAAAAGCTGGCAGAGAGCATGGCCTTTGTCAAAGAAGAATCTATGTATGTGGATGATACGATTGATTTCATGGAGGCGGACTTGCAATCGTCCGGAGGTTCAGCAGAGCTTGTCGGCAGCGGTCCCGTCCATGTGCAGTTTGAGAATGTATCCTTCTCCTATCCTGCCAGTGACAAGCTGGTTCTGGACAATCTGAATCTGGAGATCAAGCCGGGGGAGCGTCTTGCCTTGGTTGGTGTTAATGGAGCAGGTAAAACAACTTTGGTGAAGCTCTTGAGCGGTTTATACCTGCCCACCGAAGGTAGAATCCTGATTGACGGAGTAGACAGTTCGCAGATTGAGTCTGAGAAGTTGTTTTCAATCTTCGGTGTCATCTTCCAAGAATGCGCTCCTCTAGCTCTTACCGTGGCGGAAAACGTAGCGGGGACGGATCAGAATATCGATCGCGAGAGAGTCGTGAAATCTCTGCAGACAGCCGGCTTATGGGAAAAGATAAATTCATTTGAGTTAGGCATCGATCAGCCTCTGCTCAAAGTAGTTGATGACAGAGGTACTATTTTATCAGGTGGCGAAAACCAGAAACTTTCCATAGCTCGTGCCCTTTATCGTCAAGGGACGCGTTGCATGGTGATGGACGAGCCGACGGCAGCTCTTGATGCGCTGGCGGAGGCAAAGATCTATGAGGAGTTTGATGCGCTTCTCTCAGGTCGCACTGCGCTTTTCATATCACATCGACTAGCATCGACGTTGTTTTGCGATCGCATTTTGCTCTTAGATAGCGGAAAAATCGCAGAGCAAGGAACGCATGACGAATTAATGCAAAACGGTGGTCTCTATCAACACATGTTCACAACGCAGGGAAAATATTATCAGGAAAAAAGAGATGAAGAGCAGCAGGAGGCGACCAATGGCTAAAATGAAAAAGAATAAATTAAAAGATAATCCGGAGGAGAAGCATGTCTCTTGGTCCAAGACGGTGGCGGTTCTTTTGAAGCTGGTCTATGACTTAGATGCACGCTATTTCCTGATCATGATAGCCTCCGCTCTGGTTCAGGCGGCTAACAACATATTGATTATCTTTATCCCGCGGATAATTATTGACGGCATTACAGCTGCATGGCAGTGGCAGAGGTTTCTGCAGGTCATACTGCTGCTAGTAGCTGCCAAGTATATTTTGCGGCAACTGTCAGCCTGGCTCCAACGAAAAGACGAAATTCATCAGAGCCTGCTCCAACAAAGGGTGCCGATTTACTTCGCAGCCAAAGTCATGCGTATGGATTATGCCAAGCTGGAAGATACCGAAATACTCGATCTGAAAGAAAGGGCTCTTTTTCCTCTAACTAGCTACGGTTCACTCCTGCAACTATTCCAAAAAACCATAGTGTTTCTAAGCTCGGTCATTACTCTGGCGGGGGTAATCAGCATCCTAATAAGCTTCAGCGGATTGCTGACTTTGGCCCTCTTTGTCTTGGCCGCCATCGGTCTGTTTTTGATGGGGAATTTCCTGAAAGTAATGCAGCGCGTGCAGCAGGAGATCATTCCGGTCAACCGACGCTACGCTTATTACTCAGGAGCAATGACGCAGCCGGATTTTCAAAAGGAATTTCGCATCTACGATATGAGCTCTTTGTTGATGAATAAGGTCAACACTTACACAGAGGAGATCGGCGATTGGCTGCATCAGATTTATTCTAGTCAAGCCAATGCTGAAAGCGGTCAGGCTGTGACCACTGCTCTCAGCCGTTTTGCCACTTTCGCTTATTCTGCGGGCAGAGTTTTCACGGACAGCTTAGGCCCTCAGATCAGCATCGGTCACTTTACTGTCATCATAGGGGCGGCGGAGAATTTTGTCTCTTCCTTGGAAAATGCGGTATCTGCAATCATGATGATGGTTCAAAACGTCAGTCATTTGGTGCCGTTTGCGACCTTCATGCTCATGCCGGAGAGAGGAGTCAGCAGCGGCGATTTAGAGGCCGGAGAATTGGAGTCGATCGCTTTTGAAAACCTAGTCTTTTCTTATCCAAACAGCGATCGTGTCATACTGGACGATATCTCTTTTGAAATTAAAAAAGGCGAAAAAATTAGCATCGTAGGTTTGAATAACGCAGGCAAGAGTACCATCGTGAAATTAATCTGTCGTTTATTCGAACCTGATAGCGGACGCATTCTCTGGAACGGTAGCGACATCCGTGATTATGATTACGATTCTTATCTGGAACAGATATCCTGCGTTTTCCAAGACTTCATGGTCTTTCCCTTTACGATCAGAGACAATATCGATCCATTGGGTGAGAGCACAGAAGAGGAGGTCTGGGAGATCCTGGATGAAGTCAGTATAGGAGGAGATGTCAGCTCCTTACCTAAGGAGCTGAACACTTATCTGGATAAGTCGCTCTTTGATGAAGCTACGGATATGTCGGGAGGTCAGAAGCAGAAGATCGCTATTGCCCGCGCCGTCCGAAAAGAGGGGGATTTGGTCATTTTAGATGAACCGACAGCTGCCCTTGATCCTCTGGCTGAAAGCGAGGTGTACGAGCATTTCAACGATTTGGTGCGAGGGCGAACAGCCATCTTTATTTCGCATAGGATGAGTTCTTCTGTTTTCTGCGATAAGATTTTGCTCTTGGATGGCGGACGCATCGCCGCAATGGACAGTCATGAAAATTTGATGAAGGGGAATAATTTGTATCGGACCTTGTTCGAGACTCAGGCTGCTAACTATAGAAAGTAAACACTTCCTGTTCGACGAGGCTGACTTCGCCCTCTGAGTTTTCGTAGATATAGTCGGTGAAAGTCTCGGACATCTGTTCTGCCTCGCTTTGGCTCAGGGCGGTATAGCTTAGACCTATAACAAGAGTCTGCTGTGCGTCCTGAGCTTCAACTTCTTTTACAGATACATTGTAGCGCTTGCGCATTGAATCCACGAGCGAGCGCTTTACCTTGCGCTTGTCCTTAAGAGAGTGTGACCAGCTTAATCTGATGACAAAGCGCATGACGAGAATAAACATCTTTTAGTCCTTCATGTCCTCTAAAGCGAAATTCTCGCTGGGATAAGTAACAGCATGACCGCGCTTAGCAGCTTCCAAGAGTGTTAGGACCAAGCTGAGGGAGCTGAGACCGTCTGCTGCGGAAGGTAAATCAGAGCAGGTGGACTGAGTACTTGTTTTGCTTATTGATTCCAGGACTGCTCCGTATAAGAGAGTGTGTGCTTTGCCGACATGCTTGATGATGCCGATCCCGTCTCGCTTAACTAGCCGCTTTAGGGTAGGACGCAGGATGCGCGGGCTCTTCTTATTTGTGTCATCGTAGGTGAGGGAAAAGGAAATTTTTCCACCCTTGATGCCGGCAGCCAAGGTGCCCTTCTCATACCGGAGAAAGATGGACGCCTCCTGTTGTTCAGGGTCCGTTAAGGTGCTGCCTTCTACTGCGACCAGAGCCCCTGAGGCAAGGCTGTATATCCCCAGCCCCAGATCTGCTGCTTCCATATCGTGATAGGGAGGGGCCAGACGGCAAACAGCGTCTTGCGGTAATTCACCTAAGAGATAAAAGACCAGATCGAGGGCGTGGATGGTTTGATTCATTAGCGCTCCGCCTTCGTGTTCCCACGTTCCCAGCCAGTTCGATTGATCATAATAGGCCTGATCGTGACCCCAGCGCACGATAGCGCTAGCCGAGAGGATGCGGCCAAAGGAGCCTGCAGCCAAAAAGTCTTTCAGTTCTTGGACACCGGGATAGAAACGATAAGTCAGGCAAGGGATGATGCAGCGGCCGCTTTGCTCAGACTTGTCTTGCATGGTCTTGGCTTCCGCCACGCTTAGTGTCATCGGCTTCTCCACGATAACGTCGGCTCCGTTTTCCATAGCATACAGTGCCAATTCCAGATGCGATGTCGGCGGAGTTGCAATTGCGACAAAATCGGCGGGGGGAGACTCGGAGAGCTTGTCGGCTATGGGCGGGATGGGGAGACCCTTGCGCAGTGTTGCGAGCTCAGCTCGCACTTTCTCGCTTGTTTCGACCAAGGCTGCGAGGCGCAGTTTGCCTCGTTTTTCATAAAAGTTTATAGCTCGTAAGTGGCGTTTACCCGCAGCGCCTAAACCGACTAAGATGACATTTCTGGCTTCGTTCTTCATTTGCAGAGACCATCGCACACAAAATTGACGAGGGCATTGACTATTCTTTCGTCCGGCATTTCCTCCTCAGCACTTAGACCGAGATAATGCCGTAAGCGGTTTTGGTAGTACTTGGAAGTCTGTGAAAACTGCAACATGACGGCAGTGTTGTCGATGAAATAGCTCGCCATTTCCAGATCGATGTCGGAGCGGAGTTCGTTTTTTTCCATTGCGTTTTCCAAAAGCTTCACGTAAGCGGAGCGGAAGCTGATCTCCATCTCCTTAGACAATTGCTCGGAGTATGGGCTCAGAGAATCGGTCGTCAGTAGAAGGTACAGTTTGGAGAGGTCGGGATATTTTCTGCTATATTCTAAAGTCATCTCGAACAATTTAGTCATCGCAGAACGAAAGCTGTCTTCATTCTGCGGGCTCCATTCCGTGACAATCTGCTCCAGTACCGCATAGCCCATTTCCGCGATCGCTTTAAAAAGATCTTCTTTAGAGAAAAAATAACTGTAGAGGGAACCGACGCTGATGCCGGCCTTATGTGCGATATCCTGAACACTGGCTGCCTCGTAGCCTTTTTCAGAAAAAACCGAGATGGCAGCCCAGTAAACTTGAATTTGCCTATCACGAGTTGTTTTCTCGAAAGTTGGTTTGTGGTAAATGTTTCGTTTCAAGTGACTGGCTCCTTTTTTAAGTGTTGATTCATTATCACACATTTATGAAAAAATGTTTTTAGCTTCGGCACTGCGCATGAATAAATCTTAATCTTTCTGTATTGCTATGCGTAGAAATATCTTTTCAGCATTTCGAGAACTGCGCCTGATGGCTTGAAATAAAGGTTTTGCGCCTTTTTGTATAAAAGCCGTAAATACGCTTTGATAATTTATGCATAAAAATTTGATGAATCACAACTAATTTTACAAATATTTTTAGTGGAAACTGCTTATTATTAACTATATGTACAAAAAAATGTGTTGTAATTGATGATTTTAGCTGTTAATATACAATTAATGAATTAGATGTACTGGGAGGTAGTACGATGATTATTGGAGTTCCAAAGGAAATTATGCCTGGTGAGCGACGCGTCGCTGCATCACCAGAAACGGTAGCAAAAATGGTCCAGGATGGTCTCACGGTTTTAGTAGAAAAGGATGCGGGCGAAGGAGCCTTTTATCACGATTCTGACTACATAGCCGCTGGCGCTGAGATTGTTGAAAACGTGGTTGAACTTTATGATCGTTCCGCGGTTATATTGAAGGTCAAAGAGCCCTTGATGAACGAAGAGCAAAATCGACATGAAGTCGATCTTATGCACGAAGGGCAGCTTTTAATTACGTTTATACATCCTGCTTCACCTGTGAACCACCAGATGGTGAAACACATGGCGGAACACGGGATTACTAGCATTACATTAGATGGTATTCCCCGTATAACCCGTGCTCAGAGTATGGATGCTCTTACATCTATGAGCACATGTGCAGGATACAAAGGTGTCCTTCTGGCAGCCAATGCTTTACCGAAATTTGTGCCTCAGATTTTTACCGCAGTTGGCATGATTAAGCCGATTAACACTTTAGTGATAGGCGTTGGTGTGGGAGGTTTACAAGCCTTGGCAACAGCAAAACGTTTAGGCTCTCAAGTCTATGCAGCGGATATTCGTCCGGCCGCATCGGAACAGGCGCAGTCGCTTGGCGCCAAGGTAATTGACCTGCAGGTTCCTGCTGAAGAGGCCATTGGTGCGGGCGGTTATGCTCTGGCACTAAGCCAGGAAAGACTAGAGGCTGAGCGTGAGATCCTCGCCCAACATCTGCCTGATATGGACATAGTCTTCCTTTCAGCTTTGGTTCCCGGTAAGATGGCCCCGACTCTGATCACGGAAGAAATGGTCAAGAGCATGAAACCGGGTTCTGTTATCGTCGATATCTCAATCGATCAAGGTGGCAACTGTGCCATTACGCCACCGGGTCGTATAGAAGATAAACATGACGTTACTATTATTGGTATTAAGAACCTCCCGGGATTGCTGCCCACCAGTTCTACTTGGATGTTCGCTCAAAACGTGTACAATCTCTTGTCTTACTTAATTAAAGACGGAGAGATTGTGATCGATCTTGAAGATGAGATTATCCAGAGTTCTCTCACAACCTATGAGGGGAAAGTGGTCCACAAAGGAACACTGGAGGCTTTTGAGGCTCTGGGTCATTAAGTGGCAGTGCCGCGCACTTATTTGTGCGCGGCATACTTCTTGTTACCGGTTGAAAGATTGAAAGAAACTTTCTTGGCGGTGGCTGCTTGATCGTAGAGGGATTTCAAAAAAATGATATATAAGCAAGGAGAGTAGGAATGGGATTAGAACATTTAATCTTAATAATAGTATTTGTGGTATCAATGCTGGTCGGCTACAAAATAATTGACCGTGTACCCAGCTTGCTACATACACCGCTAATGTCGGGGATGAACGCTTATTCCGGTGTCACGGTCTTAGGCTGTTTGACGGCGACCGCTCTGGCGACAGGGATGGGTAGTAAATTCTTGGGCTTTATCGCAATTGTTCTCGCTATGATCAATGTAATCGGTGGCTTTGCAGTTACAGATCGTATGTTGCGCATGTTTCATTCAGAAAAAGATGAGAGGGGAGGTAAATAATGTCTTTGTTTAATTCCTTGTCATTACTAATTCCGGTACTAGCAGTCGAGCGGCCTCGTACAGGTACTGCTGGTACACTTTATTACATTTTAGCAGCATTATTGGCCATTACCGTGCTCATTGGAATTTCCATGATGAGCAAAGTCAAAACTTCGGTTAAAGGCAACCTGCTCGGTTCCATCTCGATGCTCCTAATGATCATATTGACCTTGTGGTATTGGGATATTTTCTCCTTCGTTGAGCTTTATATTGCGATGCTGGTCGGTGCCGGCTTGGGTATCTGGCTCTCTATCAAGGTAGATATGATAGAAATGCCGCAGATGGTCGCCATCTTCAACGGCTTTGGCGGTGCGGCCTCGATGCTTTCCGGTATCCTGACTCTGATCGCTGCCGGCGACGGTTCCACGACTGATGCCTTTTCTCTAGTTACTGCAGGCTTGGCCATCTTTGTCGGAGCTCTAACCTTTACAGGTAGTGTTATCGCAGCCTTTAAGTTACATGCCATCATTACTCAGAAACCGGTTGTCTTCAAAAGGCATGCCTTATGGAGCGGCCTGACCATAGTGGCCTCACTTGTAACGGTAGTGCTCTTGAGTATTCCAGCAGTTCTGGCAGTCACAGTGGCAAAAACGGTCTTGATCGTGCTCTGCTCAATTTTGTCCGGTTTGTTCGGTGTAATCTTCGCCATCCGCGTTGGTGGAGCGGACATGCCGATTACGATTTCACTGCTCAACTCTTTCTCGGGTGTTGCCGGGTCTATTGCCGGTCTTGCCATATCCGATCCTTTACTGGTTGCAGTTGGTGGTATCGTAGGAGCCTCAGGTTTGCTCTTGACTCAAATTATGTGTCGCTCGATGAACCGCAAACTGATGGATATCCTTTTGGGCAAAACCTCAACACCTCAGCTAAAACAAGCGAAAACTCCTGCTCTGGCGACTGCCGACGGGGGTGTTGTTGTGCCAGCGGATGATTTTGTTGAAACTTCCGTAGAAGTTCCTGTGGAGCCTGAAGTGCCGACGGGCCCAGCCTATGCCAAGTGGTTAAATGATGCCGAAAAGGTAATCATTGTTCCCGGGTACGGCATGGCTCTGTCTCAGGCTCAGCCTTTAGTGAAGAATCTAGCTACTGAGCTGGAAGAAGCTGGAAAGCAAGTCGAGTTTGCGATTCATCCTGTTGCCGGACGTATGCCCGGTCACATGAATGTTCTCTTAGCTGAAGTGGATGTGCCATATGAGAAACTCCATGAGATGGAGGAGATTAACCCTCAGTTTGAAGAAACTGACGTCGCCATAATTATCGGTGCTAATGACGTGGTGAACCCCGCTGCCAACACAGCGGAAGGCACACCTATTTACGGTATGCCGATTCTTAATGTCGAAGAAGCTAAACATCTGATTATAATGAACTACGACAAACAGCCCGGTTATGCCGGTGTCGATAATCCTCTTTACGAAGAGGGTAGAGAGGATCAAATCGCCCTTCTCTTGGGAGATGCTAAGGAATCTTTGCAAACACTGCAAAAAGAATATCGTTTAGCCTTCTGCCCGCTTGATGTTGAGGAAGAAATGTCTGAGCCCGTAGACACAGTGCCTGCCCATGTTGATTGGCTCGATTCAGCTAAAACAGTCATCATAGCCCCGGGCTACGGTATGGCTCTATCACAGGCTCAATCTGTGGTTAAACAGCTGGCCGATGAATTAGAGCAGAAGGGTAAGCAAGTTGAGTTTGCTATTCACCCGGTTGCAGGTCGTATGCCCGGCCATATGAACGTGCTTTTGGCTGAAGTAGACGTGCCCTACGAGAAACTCCATGAAATGGATGAGATTAATCCTAAGTTTGCCAATACCGATGTTGCTATCATTATCGGTGCAAACGACGTGGTTAATCCGGCAGCCAACACAGCGGAAGGTACACCGATCTATGGTATGCCGATCCTCAATGTTGAAGAAGCAAAACACGTTATTATCATGAACTACGACAAGCAGCCCGGCTATGCCGGCGTTGATAACCCCTTATACGAAGAAGGACGAGGGGACAAGATTGCACTCATGTTGGGTGATGCAACAGAATCTTTGAAATCGTTACTGCAGGATTTGAGAGAATACTGCGCCTAGTACACTTTCTGCACATAGCAGGGAAAAGGGTTCTCGTGGAGTGTCTGCGAGAACCTTTTTTTTAAGTTGATTTTCGTGCCTGGCACGAAAATCAACTTCTTAGACATTTCCTAGAATCACGCGATCCAGGTGCTGTGAGGCGATATCTTTTAGCTCGTGCAACATGGCGATGTCAGTAGCTTTTTCGGTGGAGCGATAGCGAGGGAAGTACCTCGTAATATGCAGTGGCAGTTGTGGGTCAATGGAGGCAAGGAATTTCGCTTCAGCTTCCATTTCCTGCGGATCATCCGACAGGCCGGGAACGACCAAGGTGGTGACTTCCACATGAGCGTGAGCAGCCGCACGCCTGATAGTCTCCTTAGTAGTTTCTAAATCCCCGCCCAGCCTCCGATAGGCTTGTTCCGAGAATGCTTTCAGATCGATATTCCAAGCGGTGATCAGAGGTAGGAGTTCCTCTAGAAATCTTGTTGTGAGTTGTCCGTTCGTAACGACAACAGTTTCCAGACCTTGCTCGCGGGCGATCTCTGCAGTATCTCTTACGTACTCATAAGAAACTAAGGGTTCGTTGTAGGTGAAGGCAATACCGCAGTTACCCTCATCTTTCATCGACAGAGCCAAACCTACCAGTTCAATCGGAGCAATATAACGTGTTGGAATAGAATCAGGCTTTGCTCGGGCAATGTCATAATTTTGACAGAAATAGCAATTCATATTGCAGCCAAAACTTCCGACGGAGAGTATTTTTTCTCCGGGTCGGAAAAAGCTGAGAGGCTTCTTTTCAATTGGATCCAAGGCGAAGGCCGTGATGCGGTTGTAGCTGATGGAGATTACCTCGCTGTTTTTGGCCTGGCGGGCGCAACAAAAACCGATGTCTCCTTCTTTTAGCCGGCAATGCCTCGTGCAAACAGGGCAGATTATCTGCAGTTGAGCTGCGGGACTATTGGCGCTCATGTCGTTGCACCTCGAAACGTTCAATCTTGTAATCTTTATCCGGATTAATCCCCGCCTTGATCAAGGCGATGGCAAGTTGATCCTCTACTGTGTCTACACCCTCTAGACGAGGCAGAAGGAGTCCGCAACGCTGTCCGGAGCTGACAATTACACCGTAGCGTTCCGGGTCGAGCTCGTCTCGGGAAACTACTTCCTCCTTTTCCCCTAAGATATCTACACTGTACTCAAGCTTGCCTAGCTCAGAAGGCTGTACCGAAGGAAAGCGCGGATCATATTTGGCCGCGGAAACAGCATTATGGATAATCTCCTCTGCGACATTTTCTCGACAGGCTTCAATGGTGCCGATGCAGCCGCGTAGATTGCCATCTTTATGGAGGGTGACAAAGGCACCGCTTCGCTGCTCCACTAGCTCCCGAGGTAAGTCGCTAGGGGTAGGCATAGTTTTCCCTTCTCGTACGAAGAATTCTACACTGTCCTGAGCAAGCTTTAGGTAAGGATTTCTATCCTGCTTGTCAGTTTTTTCTGTGTCTTTCTTTTCGTTATCCTCCCGCGGTGTGAAAGCGGCTATCGCGTAGCCGACCCCGAAAGTGCCCTCGTAGGAATACAACTCAGAATCAAAATCCGTCTCGGACAAGGCTCCCGCCATAACTTGGAAGGTGCGCAGCCCGCATTCCTGAGCGCCCTCAACCAGATCCGGGTCAAGCTCCAGTAAGCGATCCAGCTCGCCGCTGGCGAAAATATCCGTCAGTTTTTGATCCAATCTTGGTCCCTCCGCACGATAACCGTACGGGCCGTCGACTTTTAAAACATGCGAGAGGTCACCGGAAGCAATGAAGACGGTACGCTTGTTGGAACGGTTGACTGCCTCCGCAACTGCTCGTCCAAAATCATAGTGGGCTTTGGGTTTGAGGAGTGATATTCCCAGACGCAAGAGTTTAAAGTCTCGGTAATATTGGTGGATGAATGCGAGCGGGAGCAGAGTGCCGTGATCCAATACGCGCGCTTCAACATGAGTATATTCCAGTGGGATATTGCGCTCGGAGCTGACAAGCTTTAGTCTCTCCACCAGCTTTTGATCGTATTCGACTTCTTCGTGGACGGAGCTGATACCAAATGCGCGCATATCGCCCGTAGCCTGAGGAGCGTTGGCGACGTAAAAAGCTGATCGCAGCAGGGGAGCGTGTGAGCTACAGATAATAATACTTTCGGGTTCAAGCGCGGCAATTTCCTGCGCCGCCCTGTGATAGGCAGCGGATGTCTTCGCTACTTTCTCTTCTTCGCCCCGACCCACTTCTGGCAAGATGATCGGCGGATGTGGAAGTACGTATGCTTTTAGAATCATATACCGTTCCTTTCTGTACCTAGCAGCAAGTTCAGATTCGTGCCTGGCACGAAAATCAACTTGTGGCACCATAATCAACCTAGCTGTCAATAGCGGTCAATCCTCGGAGCTAATGACACAATCGCTGTCGCAGTCCTCGTAGCAACCATCCCATTGCACACTATGATCGCAGTCTTCATTCTTGCAGTCGCTATTCTGTCTCATGCTCAATTCGGAGGCCCGCACCATAACGCTGGTGCAACGAGGTATGGACTTAGTTATAAACGCACCACCTCCGATAACTGAATGAGCACCGATCACGGTATCACCTCCGAGAACTGTACTGTTGGCATACAAAGTGACATAGTCCTCAATCGTAGGATGTCTCTTAATATTAGCTAACTTCCTGCCATCGCTCAAAGATCTGGCGCCAAGCGTAACGCCCTGATAGATCTTTACGTGGTCTCCGATCACTGCCGTTTCGCCGATAACTACTCCGGTACCATGATCAATAAAGAACGATTCGCCAATTTGAGCACCCGGATGAATCTCAATACCGGTAATCCGATGAGCATATTCAGTCATCATGCGCGGCAAAACAGGAACTTTTGCCTCCCAGAGTTCGTGCGCGAGACGATAGATAAAAATCGACTGAATGCTGGGATATGAAATCAAGATCTCAGCCCTACTCTTGGCGGCAGGATCGCCAAAGAAGATAGCCTCAATATCCAAGAGCAACTTTTCCTGTATGCGCGGCAGTCTTTTCATGAAATCCGCACTAATGGCAGAAGCCTTACGTATGCCCTCATCATCAGAATAATCCGCCCTGTTTTCCGAGCGGAAAGCCAGAACAATCTGCTCCGTCAGCGCACAGTTGATTTGGTTCAAAGTAGCCGAGAAGTTCGTGCTCAACGGCCGAAAGAAACTAATCTCCTTGCTGTAAAAACCGGGAAAAATCACGCTGCGCAGGGAACGCATTATCTCGATAACGACCTGTAGTTCCGGGATGCTGCGTTCGGATTGCAAGAGCAGGGGATTCTCTTGACGGTTTTTGTGGAAACCTTTTTTAATTTCATTAATGACTGAGGGATCTAACATATATACTTCCTTGCTACTCCTGATCAAAAACTCCCGTTGACAGATAGCGATCGCCTGAATCAGGTAAAACGGTGACGATAGTCTTGCCTGTGTAACTAGGATCTTGCAACAGTTCGAAGCATGCCGCCAGAGCTGCCCCGCTGGAAATGCCCAGCAAGAGCCCTTCGCTCTGCGCAAACTCACGCGTCGCTTCGCCAGCGGCAGCTTGCTTCACCTGCAGAACTCTATCCACCTGCTCCAAATCTAATATTTCCGGAATGAAACCGGCTCCGATTCCCTGAATGCCATGCTTTCCGGCGGGCCCGCCGGAAAGAACAGGGGAGGTGTCCGGTTCAACAGCGATTACTTCCAGCGCGTCCTTATGTTTGCGGATCGCACGCGCCACGCCTGTAAGGGTACCGCCCGTACCTACGCCGCTGACGAAGACATCAATCTCCGGGCAGTCGCGCCAGATCTCGGCTCCGGTCGTCTTCTCGTGATATCTCGGGTTGGCCTCATTGACGAATTGGCCGAGTGTGACTGACCCGGGGATTTCTTCCAGCAGACTCTGGGCCTTACTGATAGCGCCCTTCATGCCGTCCGCACCGGGGGTAAGAACTAATTTGGCGCCGTAAGCCTTTAAGAGATTGCGCCTCTCCACAGTCATAGAGTCGGGTAAAGTGATGATTGCTTGGTATCCCCGAGCTGCAGCAATAGCCGCTACACCGATGCCAGTATTGCCGGAGGTAGGCTCGATGATGGTTCCTCCGGCTTTTAAAAGCCCTCTTTCCTCTAAATCAAGTATCATTCCGAGAGCAGCTCTGTCTTTGACTGAGCCGCTGGGGTTGAAGGATTCGAGCTTCACGAACAATTTTGCTTCGGGAAAGCCCTTCTTCTGCAACCAGCGTTTAGGATGATAAAGAGGGGTGTTATTGACCAGTTCTTCGAACGATGACATATAATTAAATTTCTCCATAAAAACTACTCCTTGCTTCCGTTTCTAGAGAAGATTCTATACGAGAAGCTGTCTTTATGACTTGTTATTTGATACAATAGTTACCTAGCAATCTCCACTGCGGTAATTCCAAGCAACAACTAGACAGGGAATTCGATTCCTGATATAGTATTTAATTGGTTGCCCCTTTGTGGGCGGTTTTTTTGAGAAAATTTTGGGAAGGAGGTGTGTTGATGCCTACATTCAACCAGTTGGTCAGAAAAGGACGGAAATCAAAGAAGTCGAAGACAGACGTACCTGCACTGCAGTATGGTCTGAACTCACTTAAGAAGAGAACTACCAAGTATCCGTCACCGCACAAACGTGGCGTGTGTACCGTTGTAAGAACAACAACGCCGAAGAAGCCGAACTCGGCTTTGCGTAAAGTAGCTCGTGTCCGTCTAACGAACCAGTACGAAGTCTACGCATATATTCCGGGCGAAGGACATAACTTGCAAGAGCATAGTGTCGTTTTGATCCGCGGAGGACGTGTTAGAGACTTACCTGGTGTTCGCTATCATGTTGTTCGGGGAACTCTCGATACGGCCGGTGTTACCGATCGTAAACAGAGTCGCTCAAAATATGGTACGAAGAAGCCAAAGGTCGCAAAGACCAGATAGTACGCCAGCGGTTGGATAAAACATGCCATCAGTGCACGCCTTTCATTAGGCCTGTTCTAAAAGCATGACACGTGTCCATATCGTGAGTACCTATGATTTCGGGAAGAAACCCGCATAATCATGAAAGGAGGGAAGGAAGATGCCAAGGAAAGGTCATGTACCTAAGAGAGAAGTTTTGCCCGATCCCGTTTATCATGACAAGCGCGTCGCCAAGCTCGTTAATAACGTAATGCTTGACGGCAAGAAGCAGTTAGCTCAGCGCATTGTCTATGATGCTTTTGATCTTATCGAGGAACGGTCAGGACAGAATCCACTCGAAGTCTTCGAAAAAGCTTTAGATAGCGTAATGCCTGTGCTTGAGGTTAAAGCTCGTCGTGTCGGCGGCTCAAACTATCAAGTACCGATAGAAGTGCGACCTGATCGTCGCCAAACATTAGCTCTGCGTTGGATCGTCGATGCAGCAAGAAAGCGTAACGAACGTACCATGAAGGAACGTTTGGCCAATGAGTTGCTTGACGCAATAAACGGCAATGGAGCCGCTTTCAAGCGCAAAGAAGAAATTCACCGCATTGCAGAAGCAAACCGTGCGTTTGCACACTACCGCTGGTAAGTGTTTGAATATAAGTAATTCGCGCACAAGGAAATGGCGGACACATAAGGAGTTGACGAGTTATGTCTCGTGAATTTTCACTTGAAAATACAAGAAATATCGGCATCATGGCTCATATTGATGCCGGCAAAACAACTACAACGGAGCGCATCCTCTACTACACCGGACGCATCCATCGTTTGGGCGAGACCCACGAGGGAACGACAACGATGGATTGGATGGAGCAAGAACAGGAGCGCGGAATAACGATCCAGTCCGCTGCTACAACAGCGCAATGGAGAGGTCACCGTATCAATATCATTGATACTCCCGGTCATGTTGACTTTACTGTAGAAGTAGAGCGCAGCTTACGCGTGCTCGATGGTGCAGTAACAGTTTTGTGTGCCAAAAGTGGATGTGAACCGCAAACCGAAACTGTATGGCGTCAAGCCGACAATTATCGCGTCCCGCGTCTCGTCTATGTCAATAAAATGGATATGACCGGAGCCGATTTTTTCCGTGCTTTAGATTCCATGCGCGAAAGATTAGGCGCGAACATCGTGCCCATCCAGCTGCCAATTGGTAAGGAAGAAAATTTTCAGGGCATTATTGACCTGATCAGTATGAAGGCGGAACTTTACCTGGAAGATGATCTTGGCGAAACCATAACCGAAACCGATATTCCTGAAGAGCTGCTTCCGCAGGCTCAGGAGTACCGCGATCGTTTGGTGGAGAAAATCAGTGAACAGGATGATGTGCTGACGGAGAAATTCCTCATGGATGAGGAAATCTCTGTTGACGAGCTGAAGCGCGGCTTGCGCACAGCGACAATCAACTTGGACATCATTCCGGTTACATGTGGTTCTTCTTACAAGAACAAAGGCGTTCAAATGATGTTGGATGCAATGGTTGACTACCTGCCTTCACCGCTCGACATTCCTCCCATCAAGGGTATTAACCCCAAGACAGAGGAAGAGGAAGAGCGCCCTGCCGACGATGACGCTCCGTTCTCAGCTTTAGCTTTTAAAGTGATGACGGACGAATATGTCGGTAAACTGTGCTTCTTCCGCGTTTATAGCGGTACCTTGAAAGCCGGCAGCTATGTTTTGAATGCAAGCAAAGACAAACGTGAGCGTGTTGGTCGCATCCTCTTGATGCACGCCAATCACCGCGAAGACGTTGGCGAAGTTTATGCGGGTGACATTGCCGCCGTGGTAGGTCTGAAAAACACCTCCACAGGTGACACACTCTGCTTTGAGCAAGCTCCGATCGTCTTAGAGAGCATGGATTTCCCGGAGCCAGTTATCTCCGTCGCAGTTGAGCCGAAATCAAAGGCCAGCCAAGACAAGATGACTGCGGCCCTAGCGAAATTAGCTGATGAAGATCCTACCTTTAAGACTCGGACAGACGAAGAGACCGGTCAGATTATTATTTCCGGTATGGGTGAATTGCACCTGGACATCATCGTCGACCGCTTGTTCAGAGAGTTTAAGGTTGAGGCTAATGTCGGAATGCCGCAGGTTGCCTATAGGGAAACAATCACACAGACAGCTACAGGAGACGGACGTTTCGTCCGTCAAACCGGAGGCCACGGCCAATACGGTCATGCAGTTATTGAGATCGAACCCTTAGAAGCCGGCGAAGGCTTTGTCTTTGAGGACAAGACGGTCGGCGGCGTGATTCCGAAGCAGTTTATCAAGCCTGTTGAGGAAGGAATCGTTGAAGCCATGCAGGGTGGCACTATTGCGGGTTACCCCATTGTCGACATTAAAGTGAGTCTGCGCGATGGTTCTTATCATGAAGTAGACTCATCGGAAGTTGCTTTCCGCATCGCAGGTTCGATGGCCTTGCGCGATGCTGTGAACAGGGCGAAGCCTATTCTTATGGAGCCTGTCATGCAGGTGGACGTTATTGTACCCGTCGAATACTTGGGTGACGTTCTCGGTGACATCAGTTCCAGACGTGGGCAAATACAGGGAATGGATCAAGAAAATAATATCCAGAAGGTTCATGCCTTCGTTCCTTTATCTGAAATGTTTGGTTATGCTACGGCGCTACGTTCAAGAACTCAAGGCCGCGGTGTATTTACAATGCAGATCAGTCACTTTGAACAGGTGCCCGCAAGCGTTCATGAAAAAATTGTTAAAAGATAAGAGCTAATTTGTCTCTTATAATTTGTAAAAAAGAAAGTTTTGTGTAAAATGAAAATACGTGTCGTTTTTTAGATAGGCGATACGTACCAAGCATTAGTTACTCAGGAGGAACTCTGAATGGGAAAAGAAAGATTTGAAAGAACCAAACCCCACGTCAACGTCGGAACAATTGGCCACGTTGACCACGGTAAAACAACATTGACCGCAGCAATTACAAAGGTTTTGGCTGGTTCTGGTCTGGCGAACTATACTGATTATGCTAATATCGACAAAGCGCCGGAAGAGCGCGCTCGTGGAATCACAATCAGCGCCTCTCACGTTGAATACGAGACAGACAACCGCCACTACGCACACGTAGACTGCCCAGGTCACGCCGACTATATCAAAAACATGATCACAGGCGCAGCTCAGATGGACGGAGCAATCCTCGTCGTTTCAGCTGCAGACGGCCCGATGCCCCAGACCCGTGAGCACATCCTGCTCGCCCGTCAGGTTGGCGTACCCGCCGTTGTTGTTTTCATGAACAAAACCGACCAGGTTGACGACGAAGAACTTCTCGAGCTCGTCGAAATGGAAATCCGCGAACTTCTGGATGAGTACGAATTCCCGGGAGATGACACACCTATTATCCGTGGCTCAGCCCTCAAGGCTCTGGAGTCAGACAGCACAGACCAAAGCGCTCCCGAATATCAGCCTATCCTCGAGCTCATGGAAGCCGTTGACAGCTTTATTCCTACTCCGGAACGTCCTACAGATCTGCCTTTCCTCTTGCCTGTTGAAGACGTTTTCACAATCACAGGTCGTGGTACAGTTGTAACCGGTCGTATTGACCGCGGTACCGTCAACCTGAACGATAAGGTTGAGATCGTTGGCTTGCAAGACGAAGCAGAAAACACAGTAGTTACCGGAATCGAAATGTTCCGTAAGTACATGGACAGCGCAGAAGCTGGCGATAACGTCGGCCTCCTGCTCCGTGGTATTGAGCGTGATGACGTCCAGCGTGGTCAGGTAATTGCCAAGCCCGGCTCCATCAATCCTCACACCAAGTTTAAGGGTCAGGTCTACGTTCTAACCAAGGACGAAGGCGGAAGACATAAGCCTTTCTTTGATGGCTATCGTCCTCAGTTTTATTTCCGTACAACCGACGTAACCGGTGTCATTACCTTGCCTGAAGATAAGGAAATGACCATGCCTGGTGACCACGTCGAAATTTCAGTTGAGCTGATCACACCGATCGCCATTGAAACCGGACTGAAGTTTGCTATCCGCGAGGGTGGCCGTACAGTCGGATCAGGAACTGTTATTGCAGTTGCTGAATAAGCTTGACACTATAAGCTGAATAGTCTTACACACTGTCTCGTGGGCGCCTCGTTCACGGGACAGTTTTTTGTGAAAACCAAATGGACTTGCTCTGTCCGCTATTGTTGTTCTAAAGAATTCCAGACTTCCAAGAAGAAAACTGAAGCGAAATAAAGAAGTCTCATTTGTACTAGATACTTCCTGATATGATGCTAGAATGACAGTGAATGTTAGAGAGGAAAACTGATGACTTACGAGGATAAAAAAGTAGAAGCAAAGGATAAACCGGTAGAAGACGGTAAAGAAGTGAATACAGCAGAATCTTCCGAAAAAACAGATCATCTAATCTGGGACAAGATGGGTAATTTGCCACTCCTACCTCTACGTGGTGTTGTTATTTATCCCAATGTTTTGCTCTCCTTTGATGTGGGGCGCGAACGCTCGATTTTGGCTCTTCAGGAAGCCATGGAAAATGATAATGAGTTAATTTTGGCCGGGCAGAAAAGAGTAGAAGATCTGCATCCCGAGCCCGAAGATATATACGACGTCGGCACCAGAGCCGTGGTGAGGCAGATACTCGAGCTCCCTGATGACAGCTTTAAAGTGCTGGTTTACGGACTGGAACGTGTCAAGATTGATGCCTACACGCAGGTCAAATCCTTCTATGAAGTCGATTACACGGCCCTCCCGGACGAAGATGTTCAAGACACGCCCAAGCTCACTGCAGCCGGTCGCGTTATGGGGTCTCATTTCCAGACTTACGCCAGCTTGACGGAACACGTAGCCCCTGATGCAGTGACTTTGATTCTGAACGAAACGGATGTCGGCAAGGCCGCCGATCTGGTTGCGGGACAACTGCGCATCAGCATGACTGAGCAGCAGACTCTCTTACAGACCTCCTCAGTCGTAGAGCGTGTGCGCTTAATCATCAATTACTTGCAGCGTGAAATTCAACTGGCGGAATTAGAACAAAAAATCACAGCTGAAGTTCAGTTCAAATTAGATAAAAATCAAAAAGAATACTATCTGCGCGAGCAGGTACGAGCCATTCAGGAGGAATTGGGCGATGAGGCCGATAGCGTCAACGAAATTGATGCCCTGAGACAAAAACTCGAAGAATCCGGCATCCCCGAAGAGCACAAGCCAAAGCTTAGTAAAGAGCTGGATCGCTTAAGCCGTATGCCGACCCATTTTCCGGAATACGCTACGCAGCGTACTTGGCTGGAAACTTTATTGGAGCTGCCTTTTGGGCGCCAAGATAAAGAAGAATACGATTTAAAACTTGCCCGGAAAATCCTTGAGCGCGATCATTACGGCATGAGTAAAGTAAAAGAACGGATCATGGAACACCTCGCTGTGCACAAGTTGCAGGTCGAGAAGGGGAGTGACCATAAATTACGCGGGCCCATCCTCTGTTTTGTTGGCCCTCCCGGAACAGGTAAAACCTCTATCGCTCGTGCCATAGCTGAAGCTGTAGGACGCCGTTATATCCGCGTATCACTTGGCGGTATACGAGACGAGGCGGAAATTCGCGGGCACCGTCGTACTTACATCGGATCCATGCCCGGTCGCATTATCCAAGGCATTCGTCAAGTGGAAACAGACAATCCACTTTTCCTGCTGGACGAGGTGGATAAATTAGGCGATGATTTCCGAGGAGATCCGTCTTCAGCCTTGTTGGAAGTGCTTGATCCCGAGCAAAACAACAGCTTCCGCGATCATTACGTTGAAATTCCCTATGACCTCTCAAAAGTGCTCTTCATAACTACAGCCAACACAACCGACACCATCCCGGGCCCACTGCTCGATCGTATGGAAATCATAGAATTATCCGGCTACACAGAGGCCGAAAAGATAGAAATTGCTGTGCGGCACCTGATACCTCGTGCCCGCAAACGTCATGGACTCACCGGGAAAGAGCTGAGTATCAGACGCCCGGCAATAGCCAAAATCATTCAAGGTTATACGGCCGAGGCCGGTGTGCGTCAGCTGGAACGTGAAATCTCTCATCTCTGCAGACGAGCTGCCGTCTCTATAGCGGAAAAAGGCGAATCTTCCCTGACAGTTACAGTCAACAAAGTCCACGATTTGCTCGGCAATCCTCGCTTCACTTATGATATGGCAGAAAAGACCGATCAGGTAGGAGTAGCTACCGGTCTGGCCTGGACTTGGGCCGGTGGCGACACACTGACGGTGGAAGTCAATGTGATGCCGGGCAAGGGAGAGCTGCTTTTGACAGGAAAACTAGGCGATGTAATGAAAGAGTCAGCCCAAGCTGCACTGACATATATACTCAGCCGCGCTGAAGATCTCGGTATTAATCCGGAGAAAACCCGAGGCCAAGACATTCATATCCATGTTCCTGCGGGTGCAATCCCCAAGGACGGACCTTCGGCAGGGATTACTCTGGCGACAGCTCTAGCATCAGCCCTGACGGGTCGCGCAGTCAGGCACAATATTGCCATGACCGGCGAAGTTACTCTGCGTGGTCGCATTTTGCCCATCGGCGGTCTGAAGGAAAAAGCGGTCGCAGCGGCACGAGCCCAGATAGAACATGTGCTCTTGCCAAAGGAGAACGAGCGCGATTTAGCGGACATTCCTGCGAGTGTCAAGGAAAAACTTGAGTTCAGTTTAGTCGACCACATGGACGACGTGCTGAACTTAGCACTAATAGAGAAGGAAAAGCCGGAATAGCACGATTTTGGCGTATTATCTAGCCATCAGACCTTGAAAATTCTTGCTGATATGTAATAATATATTTTGTGCATAATAGTGTAAGTATGCCAATCTTAATTTGTCCATAAATCGTTAGGAGCAATAAACGAAAGTGAGCGAGAAAGCCTACAAAGTTGTTACGAATAATCCTCTGATAAGAGAGGCTCTAGATGCATCTATTGCAGTCAGCTACTTTTCAGAAGATTCTCATCGTGACCTTTTAGAACGAGTTCGCGATCTTGTTCATAGCGGTTACCGCATACTTACACATCCCTTAGCAGGCAGTGTAAAGCCGTGGGAAACCCCTTATCGTTCTGTAATGATAACAACAGTTCGAGAGGATCAAACCGATATGCTTTCGCTTGAAGTGATCGAGCAAGCACTTTTTGCTATTGAGAAATCAGAAACCCGCCCCGTTGAAGACGAAAAGGTGTTAAAGGACTTTCAGCTGGTTGATCTTAGTTTGATTCAAAGCGCCCTTCCGTCAGCGGAGGCACAAGGACGGCATTAGATCTGTCCTAGAAAAAACCGTGAGGTAGTTAGGTGAAATTAGAACTAGGTTACATTGACATCAAAGGGATCCGCTTTGATGACTACAATGCGATCGAAGACGGAGTTCTTGTGGTTGACCCCGATGAGCTCGTCAAGCCTGTACTCGAAGATGAGCTGATAAAGAGCGCTCATTTTGAGATCGCCACTCCGGGTGAGAGCATCCGGATTACACCGGTCAAAGACGTAATTGAACCGCGCGTAAAGGTGGAAGGATCTGGAGATATTTTCCCGGGTATGATCGCAAAAGTCGACACAGTCGGGTCAGGAAGAACACATGTATTGCGTGGCATGGCTGTAGTGACAGCCGGTCCTATCGTCGGATTCCAAGAAGGCATCATTGACATGACCGGACCCGGTGCTGACTACACACCCTTCTCTCAACTCCACAACTTGGTTTTGGTCATTGAGATGGAAGATAGCGGAGCAGCAGCGCATGAGTATGAAAAAGCCGCACGCATGGCGGGACTGGCCACAGCAGTTCGTGTCGGTGAATTGGCACGTGAACTTGAGCCGGATGAAGTGCAAGTTTTTGAAACTCCCACCATCGCACAGAGCTACAGTGATGAGCTGAAAGATTTGCCGCGTGTAGCTTACGTAATGATGCTACAGAGCCAAGGTCTCTTGCATGACACGTATGTATATGGCGTGGACGCTAAGCGTACTCTTAGCACTATGCTTAGTGCAACTGAAGTAATGGACGGCGCAATCGTATCCGGCAACTGCGTTTCCGCTTGTGATAAGAACACGACTTATCATCACTTGAATAACCCGGTCATTCAGGATTTATTCAAGCAACATGGCAAGACACTCAATTTTGTCGGAACAATTATCACAAATGAGAACGTATACCTGGCAGACAAACTCCGCTCTTCAGACTGGACAGCCAAGCTGGCTGAATTCCTTTCACTAGATGCGGCTATCGTTTCTCAGGAAGGCTTCGGCAATCCCGATACCGACCTGATTCTTAACTGCAAAAAGCTGGAAGCCCAGGGTATCAAGACTGTCATCATTACCGACGAATACGCAGGTCAGGATGGTAAGAGCCAATCTCTGGCGGATGCCGATTCCGCAGCCGACGCAGTGGTAACAGGTGGCAACGCCAATGAACCTATCTTCTTGCCAGCTATGGATCGTGTAATTGGTACTTTGGATTATGTTGATAAAATTGCCGGCGGACATGACGGTTCCCTACTAGCTGACGGTTCAATTGAAGCTGAGCTGCAGGTTATTACAGGGGCAACCAATGAGATGGGCTTTAACTGTCTCAGCGCCAGATAGGAGAAGACATGAGTAAATTTAAGGTAGTACATTATATCAACCAGTTCTTCGCCCAAGTTGGCGGTGAAGAAATGGCACACATCCCACCGGAAAAGCGCGAAGGCCCGGTAGGCCCCGGCCTTGCTTTAACCAAAGCTTTCGGCGATGATGCAGAAATCGTAAGCACGATCGTTTGTGGTGACTCTTGGTTCAACGAGAACTTAGAACTTGCCAGAAAAACCGTCGTCGACATGGTGCGCGAAGATGATCCGGACATTTTTATTGCCGGCCCCGCCTTCAACGCAGGTCGTTACGGTGTCGCTTGTGGATCAATCGCTGAAGCTGTAAAGACTGAATTGGGCATTCCCGTTGTTACCGGTATGTATATTGAAAACCCCGGCGCTGACATGTTCCGCGAAAAGGTTTACATTATCGAGACCAAAAACAGCGCAGCAGACATGCGTAAAGCAGCCCCGAAGATGGCTAAACTAGCCTTGAAACTGGCTCGCGGTGAAGAAGTCGGAGCTTCTGCAGAAGATAACTATATTCCCAACGGAATCCGTAAGAACTTCTTCGAGAAAAAGCGCGGCAGTCAGAGAGCAGTAGATATGCTTCTGGCCAAGATTAACGGCAAACCCTACACAACTGAATATCCGATGCCGGACTTCGACCGAGTAGAGCCGCAGCCTGCAATCAAAGACTTGAGCAAGGCCACAATCGCATTGGTTACTTCAGGCGGAATCGTTCCCAAAGGAAACCCGGATCGTATCGAAAGTTCATCAGCTACCAAATTCGGTGAATATGACATTACCGGAGTAGACGATCTGACGGAAGACGCTTACGAAACTGCTCACGGTGGCTATGACCCTGTCTATGCCAACCAAGATTCCGACCGTGTAGTGCCGGTTGATGTTATGCGCGAATTTGAGCGTGAAGGCGTCATCGGTAAACTGCATAACAAATTTTACAGCACAACCGGAAACGGTACAGCTGTTGCTTCAGCCAAAAAGTTTGCAGAGGAAATTGCGAAGAGACTGGTCGCCGACGGAGTCGATGCTGTCCTTCTCACATCTACCTGAGGAACTTGTACACGTTGCGGTGCAACAATGGTAAAAGAAATAGAACGTGCCGGTATTCCTGTTATACATCTGTGTACAGTAACACCTATCTCAATGACTGTAGGTGCAAACAGAATCGTACCTACAATCGCCATACCTCACCCTCTGGGCAATCCGGATTTATCCATGGAAGATGAATACAAATTAAGAAAAGACATCGTTGGGAAAGCTCTCGAAGCTTTAACTCAAGAGGTCGAAGATCAGACTATTTTTGAATAATATCAAACAGGGCGGAGTCGCCATGAAAGCGGCTCCGCCCACAAAAAAGCTAGTTAAGAAGGAGAAAGAATGTACGACGTCATCATTATTGGAGCAGGTCCTGCAGGTTTGACGGCCGGTCTTTACTGCGGTCGTTCCAGATTAAACACATTGATTATTGAGAAGGCATCTGACGGTGGCCAGATTGCAATTACCGATGAAATTGAGAACTATCCCGGCGGGCTCTCAAATGAAGAATCCACCGAAAGCGGCAGTGAACTTATTGCTCGCATGACTCGTCAGGTTGCCCAATTTGGTGCAGAGCGTGTCAGTGCCACCGTTACAAAGGTCGAGCTTGAAGACAAAGTTAAGAAAGTTCATACCCATGACGGCGTATATGAAGCCAAGGCAGTAATTGTTGCCAATGGTGCTCACCCTCGACTGATCGGTTGCCCTGGTGAAAAAGAGTTTACAGGTCGCGGCGTTTCATATTGCGCTACCTGCGATGCTTCATTCTTTGAAGATTTTGAAGTGTATGTTGTCGGTGGTGGCGACACAGCGGTAGAAGAAGCTATGTATATCAGCAAATTTGCCCGCAAAGTTACAGTCATTCACCGTCGTGACGAATTGCGCGCCACCGAGTCAATTAAAGAACGTGCTTTGAAAAACGAAAAGCTTCACTTTATGTGGAACTCTGTCGTAACTAAACTTGATGGTGACGGACTTCTTTCGCGCATGACTGTTAAGGATACCAAGACAGGTGAGGAACGTCTTATTGAAGCTGATCCGGAAGACGGACTCTTCGGCGTTTTCGTGTTTATCGGTTTCCTGCCCAATACAGATCTTTATGAAGGACAGCTCGAAATGGAAGATAGTTACATCACCGGTGATGAACGTATGCGCACTGATCTTAAAGGTGTTTATGTGGCCGGAGATATTCGTAAAAAACCTTTCCGTCAGGTAGTTACTGCTACATCGGACGGCGCTATTGCAGCGATGCAGGTTGAACACGATCTGGCATCCGGCGAGTTAGATTAGTTTTTACAATTATTACGTTTAAGCACACAAATATCAGATATAATTATCTGGAAAGAACTTAGAATAACAGAGTTAGAGCGCTTGTAAATGAGTCTCTGGAAAGGGAGCAAAATGTTTGAGTTAGACAAGAAAAATTTTCAATCAGAAGTATTAGAGAGTGAAGGCTATGTTTTGGTCGATTTCTTCGGAGATGGCTGTGAACCCTGTGAGGCTTTAATGCCGCACATTTTAAAGTATGAAGAGACCTATGGCGATAAGATTCGTTTTACAGGTTTGAATACTTCAAAAGCCAGGCGAGTTGCCATATCTCAGCAGGTAATGGGTTTGCCGAATATTTCAATTTATAAAGACGGCGAAAGAGTTGATGAGCTCGTCAAAGACGACGCAACTCCTCAAGCTGTAGAAGAAATGATTAAGAAATATATCTAAATTCTGATGTTTTTAAATATTATTGTGATTAGTCTACATCCGTATCTGGGATTGGATGTTACTGATAAATATGAAAGAAAGGAGTCTGGACAGTGAGTATACTTGAAGGTAAAAAAGCCATTATAATTGGCGACCGTGACGGTGTTCCCGGTCCTGCGATTTCACTTTGTGTAGAATCGGCCGGGGCCGAGGTTGTCTACTCCTCAACGGAGTGTTTCGTCTGAACAGCCGCAGGTGCAATGGACCTTGAAAACCAGCAAAGAGTTTTGGATCTCTCTGAAGAACACGGGGCTGAGAACATTGTAGTTCTCGTTGGCGCCGGAGAGGGAGAAGCCGCAGGACTCGCCGCTGAGACGGTCACCGCAGGTGACCCGACCTATGCAGGTCCATTGACTGGAGTCTCGTTGGGACTCTGTGTATACCATGTATGCGAAGAAGCAGTTAAGGAAGAATTTGATCCTGATATCTACGATGAACAAGTAGGAATGATGGAGATGGTACTTGACCTTGATGACATTGCTGAAGAGATGGAAGCAATCAGAGAGGAATATACCAAATACTGCTAGTAATCGAACATGTGATAAAAGACGCCTCGGATAAGCTCCTTAATTAGGTAGTGAATTCGAGGCTTTCTTTTTAACAAATTATTAGCGTAAATCATGCTAATAAGTAATTTATACGACTAGAATCAACCGGAAAGCCGGATTCAAATAAAAACTTTATTTTGTGAAAGGTGGAACTATCAATATGAATAGTGTAATTAGAGGCACAGGATATCCTATGGTCCATGTACCGGATATGGTCCTGCAGAATGGAACAACTCAGACAACGGAGCGTATTGTAAACCCTGAATCTGAATATCTGAAACAATTGGGAGATCACATTCGTTCTTATGAGCAGGTTTGTGCCTATTATCCGAACCAGGTATATATCGGAAACTATACACCGGAAATTTTAGAAGAAGTTGAGTTTCCTTGGTATGACAAAGCCAGCCCTATAAATGACAGATACGGCAAGTTTGGCGAAATCATGCCTCAGGAAGAGTTTTATCTCCTGGTTCAGGCCAGTGATGAGTTTGAACTGGTTTATCTGGAAAAATCTTTTGTAGAGAAATATAAACCGGAACTGGCCAAAGACGAAATTATTACTGAACATATCCTCAGCCGCATTCATGAAGGCGTAGAGCTCTCAGAGATTGAGAAATTCGTCAATGAACAAGCAGGCGAGCCTCTTTATTCAGGAGGAAAATTGGTTGGCTGTGTCAAGCGCGCCCATAGTATCGATGAGAACCTTTCAGCGCATGTAATGCTGGAAAATTTAGTCTCTAAAGCTTCAAGTTCACTGTCTCTTCTTTATGCTCTCAAAGACGCAGGAGTGGATGCCAGCGAAGTTGACTATGTTATCGATTGCTCTGAAGAAGCCTGTGGTGACATGAATCAGCGTGGTGGCGGTAATTTCGCGAAAGCCACTGCGGAAATAGTTGGTATGGTCAACGCTACAGGGTCTGACACCCGTGGTTTCTGTGCCGCACCTTCACACGCTCTGACTCTGGCTGCCTCTCTGGTTAAAGCCGGAACCTTCAACTGCGTAGCAGTAACAGCCGGTGGCAGCACAGCCAAATTAGGTATGAACGGCAAAGAGCACGTCAAGAAGGATCTCCCAATTTTGGAAGATGTCTTGGGTGGATTTGCTGTCATTATCTCTGCCAACGACGGCGTCAACCCGGAAATCAATCTTGACATCCAGGGAAAACATAACGTCGGAACCGGCAGCTCACCGCAGAACGTAATCGCATCCTTGGTAGTCGATCCTATAGAAAAAGCTGGCTTGCGCATTACCGATATCGACAAATTCTCTCCTGAAATGCAGAACCCTGACGTCACCAAACCTGCCGGAGCCGGCGACGTACCGCAGTCAAATATGAAGATGATTGGCGCCTTAGCCGTCAGACGTGGCGATCTGGATCGCAAAGAATTAAACGATTTCGTCACTAAACACGGCGTTGTTGGCTTTGCTCCGACCCAAGGACACATTCCTTCAGGTGTGCCTTATCTGGGACACGGCAGACACGAAATCTTGGAAGGTAAGATAAATAAAATAATGATCATCGGAAAAGGCTCTCTCTTCCTAGGGCGTCTGACAAACCTCTTCGACGGTATCTCTTTCGTTGTTCAGGCTAATGAAGGCATAGAAGAAGCAGCAGGAACAGTCTCGCGCGACGAGATTCGCGGATTGATTGCCGAATCATTGCGTGACTTTGCTTCCAGCTTGCTGGAAAGCAGGTGATTCCATGACGGATATCAAAAGAGAAATTGCCAGTGTTTTCGAAGAGATTGCGCAGGGTATTGAAACAGGTTCTTTCGGAAAAAGTGTAAGAATCGCAGTTCCCGGCATCGGCTCTGAACACGGCGAAGAAAATGTAATGGCCGCTTGCCTGGAGGCAGCGCAGGACGGTATCGAAGTAATTTACATTGGAACCCTCGAAGCAGAAGGCATCGAAACGGTCTTTTCAGACTGTGCTGACGACTGTCTTGGAGTGATGGAGAAATTACTCCAAGAAGGAAAAGCAGATGCTGCAGTTGCAATGCATTATCCTTTCCCGATCGGAGTCGCAACTGTAGGTCGTGTAGTCGCTCCAGCAACAGGTCGCAGCTATTTCCTGGCAACAACCACCGGAACAGCAGCTACAGACCGTGTAGAGGCAATGGTTAAAGGGGCAATCGCCGGCATAGCGACAGCAAAGGCCTACGGCATTGAGAAACCGCAAATCGGCATACTTAACCTCGACGGTGCCCGCCAGACTGAGATGATTTTGAAGAAGCTCAGTGACAACGGCTACCCCCTTACAGCCGCATGTTCCAAGCGGTCTGACGGCGGAGTAATAATGCGAGGCAACGATGTTTTGCTCGGCTCACAGGATGTCCTCGTGACCGACTCTCTTAGCGGCAATGTCATTGTTAAAATGTTGTCTGCCTACTCATCCGGCGGAACTTATGAAACAGTCGGTGAAGGCTACGGCCCCGGCGTCGGTGAAGGCATGAACGGAATCGTGCACATTATTTCACGCGCTTCCGGCTCGAGCCTGATTGCAGGCGCAATCCGCTATGCAGCAGCCATGGTAAAGGGCAAATTGGTCGAAGTGTATAAAAAGGAAATGGAAATGGCCAATGGAGCCGGCCTGAAGGAGATCTTAGCAGAACGTCAGGCCAAGTCGGCGAAGCAAGAGCCGGAAGAAGAAGTCGCAGCTCCGCCAACGGAAGTAGTTACCTACGAGATCAGCGGCATCGAAGTCTTGGATCTGGATGATGCTGTTCACAATCTATGGCGAGAGAATATTTACGCTCAGAGTGGAATGGGTTGTACAGGCCCAGTTGTCATGGTGTCAGAAGCCAAGGCAGAAGCGGCCGAGGAAATCCTGCGGAAGGCGGGGTATATCAGCGAAGATTAGTGCCCGGCACTATTTATTGGCGAAGTCCCTTTGTTGCTAAGGGGACTTCGCTCTCTTTGCGATTGTTATGCTTGAATTTAAAAAACTAACACTTGATACAATTCCGGAAATTACTCCCTATTTAGAGCTGCATCCTCAACGGCTTTGCGACTGGACTGTAGGTGGTACTTACATTTGGCGTGACGCTTTTAAGTATGAGTATGCTTTTGGAGCGGGAAATCTCATTTTCCGTCTGCGCATCTTTGACGATGAGTGCTCTTTCACTGTCCCGTTAGGCGGTGACAGGGAAGAGGGTATGCGACTTCTTCAGGAGTACTGTGATTCCTGTGAGGGCGACGGCGAGCTTCAATATTGTATTGTGGGCGAAAGCGACCTGGAGATATTGGAATCTTTTTATGCCGAGATGGATGTATGCGAGGAAAGGGATTACTTTGATTATCTCTATGAGGTTGAAGATATATTAGGGCTAAAAGGAAGAATCCATCGCTCCACTAGAAATAACATTAACCGCTTCAATCGCGTGTACCCGTACAGCAGTTTTAAGGTTATCGATGAAGCTATGCTTCCCGAAGTACACCAATTCCTAGATCGCTACGTTGAAGAAGATACTGAAGCGACAGCCGACACTTTGGAAGAGGCCGAGAAGATTCATGAAGTGTTGGATAACATGGAATTATATCGCGCCTTCGGAGCAGCATTATATGCTGAGGACGATCTAATGGTTGGCTTCTCCTTAGGAGAGTACGACGGCGACACGCTCTATGTGCACGTCGAGAAGGCCAACACTAACTATCGCGGTGCATATCAGGTTCTGATGACCAGCTTTATCCGCGAGTTTGCTAAAGAAGGTATTGCCTACGTCAACAGGGAAGATGACGCAGGAGCCCCCGGCTTGCGCAAGTCCAAGCTCTCCTATAATCCTATCTGGCTAGTTAAAAAATATACTGTTAGGAATTTAGTTCCCAAGTAAAAGCCGTACATCACCGCTCAAACGAGTGAGTTTCATGCGGTCAAAATATTCGAGAATAGCAATAGCGTATTTGCGGGTAGATCCGATCTCATCACGAAAGTCGGCGAGTGTAACAGAACCGCGCTCGTCGACGTCTTTTTTTACTTGCTCGTAAGCTTTATCTACATATTCCCGGTGCATAAAAATCTGCTCTGTAAGTCGTACTAAAATACCATCACTTAACATCCGAGAGAGAATTTGGTCAAGCTTATCTTTTTTGTCGTACTCGGCGATTAATTCATCTGTCGCAGTAGGGGAGAAACCCTCAGTCAGATAACGGCTACTAAGCTCAGCGATGAGCTTTTCTTCTTGATGAGATAAGGCGTCTGAGTGGCTACGCAAGGCTATTAGCCCCCCTCTATCTTCGATATATTCGAGACTTATCAGCTCATCAATAACGCGATCGGAAATCTGTAGGCTCGCACGCGGCAGCAGCTGTGTGCGCAGAGATTCACGCTTCATGCCGCGTTCGAGCGGCAGCTTTTGATGGAAATCTTGCAAAATATCGCTACATTTCTTTGCCAAGACTTCCATAGCCGATATATGCAGGGCTGTTTGCTCGTTGAGCTGCAAGGTTTCAGAACGCTGGACTAAGGTCTCGAGATGTCTTTGACCCTCCGCCGCTTGAAGCCCGGCTCGATAATAGAGTTCGTTCAGAGGCGTGAAACGTAAAGCGCTGTTTTTCAGTAAAAGGTTTAATCTTTCTGTGGCATCTTCTGAGCGCATTATTTCGAAATCTTCAATTTGGCTGTAGCGCTTACGCTTGATAGCCATCGGATCCAAGACGATTCCACCACCGATGGTCTCGACAGGGGAATAAAAGCGGATGACAAAGTGATCGCCGTACTTAAGATAGGTTTGCTCTTCCAGACGCAATTGGGCAAAGGCGCTCTCACCCTTTTCGAGAAGGTCGCGATCGAGAAGGACGACGCGGCCCAAGAGTTCTCTGGAACCATGATAGAAATGTACTCTCATTCCGTTCTCAATTTGAAAGCGACTATGCTCTAAGGCTCTTAGTTCTACGTCGAGAATGTATGAAGGGTAGAGAGAGCCGCTGGCAGCCAAGATATTACCCCGTTCCACTTCATCTTTCTTGGTGCCGGAGAGATTAACGGCAACTCTTTGTCCCGCTTGCGCTTCAGATACTGCCTCATCGTGGACCTGCACGGAACGCACGCGCACTTTCTCTTCTTGGGGGTAGAGTTCTACATCGTCACCTGTTGCCAGTTTTCCCTCAATTAATGTCCCTGTGACGACTGTACCGATTCCGCTCAGTGTAAAGACGCGGTCGATTGGCAAACGGAAGGGGACTGAGAGCTTTTTCTCATCGACACTAGTGACAGCTGCGATTAAAGCCTGTCTCAGTTCCGCCACTCCTTGGCCACTGCGGGAAGAGACGTGAAAAATCTGCGCATTTTCGAGGAAGGTGCCCGCAATCTGGTCACGCACATCTTCTTCCGCCAGTTCCAACCATTCTTGATCAACCAGATCAATCTTAGTTAAAGCAATCAGCCCTTGCTTGATACCTAATAAGTGAAGAATGCCCAGATGCTCCAGGGTTTGAGGCATTACGCCCTCATCAGCAGCTACTACTAATAGTGCAATATCTATTCCCCCGGCCCCTGCCAGCATATTGCTGACGAAGCGTTCGTGTCCGGGTACATCAATTATCCCTGCTCGTTTTCCGTCAGGTAAATCCAGATAGGCGAAACCGAGCTCTATGGTGATGCCGCGTTCTTTTTCTTCGCGCAATCTATCAGTATCAATTTCTGTCAAAGCATTGATGAGCGAGGTTTTTCCATGATCGACATGGCCCGCTGTGCCAATGATTACGTTATTGCTCATTACTTGTCCTCTTTTAGTACGGTGAGGAGAATATCGCCCAATTCTTTATCTTCCTCAGCTCTTATCGTTCTCAAATCGAAATGTAGGCGGTCGCGTACGATGCGTGCTATTACAGGAGTCTCTGCTTGATGCAAAGCGGCATCCAGCTTTTGAGCTGATTGGTCGTTTGCTGGTGTCACAACTAGATTGTAGGAGGGAATCTGCACTCCGGGTGAAGATCCGCCACCCAATACGGCTGTACTTTCTTCCAGCGTGGCAGCGATGCCATGTTCTTCTAAGCGCTCGAGTAGACGCAAACTGCGTTCCTTTAGTTCGTCCGAATCGATTAAAGTCATTTGAAGCAAAGGAATGTTTTCCTTTGCCTTCTCCGGGTCAGCGTACAGCCGCAGACTTGCCTCAAGAGCGGCTAGGGTCATCTTGTCGACGCGCAGTGGTCGCAAAAGAGGATGATACTTGATCTTGGCAATATATTCCTCTCGACCGAGGATGAAGCCTGCCTGAGGGCCGCCGAAGAGCTTATCTCCGGAGAAGAGAATGAGGTCTACTCCTGCATTGATTGCTTCTTTGACTGTCGGCTCATAAGGTAAAATTGTGCCCAAGGCCTCAGAAAAGGAGCCGCTTCCTAAATCATAAATTAAAGGTAGGCCCGTTTCCAGTGCTAGGAGCTGTAAATCTTGGATGGAAACTTCGGAAGTAAAGCCTTCTAGAAGAAAGTTGCTGCGATGTACTTTTAGCAAGGCAGCCGTCTCTTCATTAATGGCGTTGCGGTAGTCTCTAAGATGTGTTTTGTTGGTGGTGCCAATCTCTCTAAGTCTTGCGCCACTTTCACTCATAACTTCCGGTATGCGGAAGGAGCCGCCGATTTCAACCAGTTCTCCTCGGGAAACAATGACTTCTCTGCCGCGGGCTATAGCGGCCAATGTTAATAAGACTCCTGCTGCGTTGTTATTAACTACTACAGCAGCCTCAACGTCAAAAATATCTTGCATCATCTGCTCGATGTATGCTGTACGATAACCTCTTTTACCATTGTCGAGATCGAATTCCAAATTGCTATAAGAGGAGGCGATTTCAGAGACCGCGTCTGCTGCAGCTTGGGCTAGGGGAGCGCGTCCCAAGTTGGTGTGTAAAATGGTACCGGTGACATTAAGGACTCGTCGTAGTTTGGGTTTTTGACTTTTATTCACATGTTCGAAAACTGCAGCCACTAAGGATTCCATAGTTTCACCAGCATCACCATGTAGGAGTCTTTGGCGCAGATTATTGATACAGGTACGACTGGCTTCAAGGACAGGGGCGCGACCGTACAGTTCGGTTAGCTCTTGCAGATCTTCCAATTCTATGAATTCATCAATCTGAGGTAAATCGCGGGGGCTGGAAAAATTTTTCATACAAACTCCTCTATGGCTAAGATAGTAAATAATTACTTTACATTGTACCAAATTGCGGTGAGGGTTCAGAATAGTTTTATTTATAGGTGGGTATAGGTACTACTCGTTATGATAAATTATCTCGAATTCATCTTCTTGAACAATGTAGACGGCCTCTGTATCTTCGTCAGCCATGATTTGCGAATTGAATTCATGAGTGAAACTAACCGCAGTTCCGCAGGAGACGCTGATTTTGCGAGGTGCAGCAATTAACTTGGCGGATTCATCGCCAAGTTCTTTGAGGCGCTTGTGGAAACTAAAGGCGCCAAAATGAGTGTAAAATGTCGCTACATATTTCATCAGCTAATATTGTGGGCAGGTTGATAGAACTTGTCAACCTGCCCAGCCGTGAGTATACTATCTTATTTTACGAAGGTAATGGTGTACTCGCCATCAGCCTCAGCTACTTCGATAGTTTGTTTATTCAGATTTGCAAAGCGTCTAATGTTTTCCAGCGGAGTCGTATCGTCGACAACGACTGCGAAGGGATACTCGCCTGCATCCATTGCTTCCTTAGTTAAAAAGACAGGTTCGGGACAGGATAGTCCACGTGCATCAACGGTTTTCATTTTTATATCCTTTCTTTTTGACTCATTTTACTGCTAGTGTATGCGAAAGCTATTACTAACATTACTACCAGCGACACGATAGTAGCAATTTGACCGGCCTGTGTAGCGCCGCCACTTACTCTGACTCCTTCTTCGATGACTTCGCCGCCTGAAGCAAGGCCGAAGTTGTGAGAGAAGGCCGCACCGACTAATAAGCCGAGCACAGTGATACCGGAGTCAACGTTACCGGTTCCTGTAAGAACAAGCTGACGCATCGGGCAGCCACCGAGTAGTGCTGAACCTAGACCAACTCCAACCATCGGCAGGAAATTCCAGAGCCATTGGCTGTGAGCTATCGGTTGACCCACAAAGCTAAGTTTGAAGGTGCCGGCTGCGAGGTTGAAGATCAGGGCAGCAACGAAGATAGCCAGACCACCCCAGAAGAGGTGAGGATCTTTCAACATGATCAAGTCGCGGAAACCGCCCATCTGGCAAAGACGTGAGCGCTGTGCCAAGGCCCCGATAACAAGAGCCAAGAGCAGGGCAATCCACAGAGGTGCACGAGCAGCACCAGGTCCTGATTCGGATGAAGCCAGTAGACCACCACCTGCAAGCAGCATGATCAGCAAGACGACCTGTACTGCGGGCGTGGTAGCGCCTTCAATTGCATTCTTCTTATAAGTACGACCCAAGGAGTAACCTCTCTTGAGGAACTGAACTCCAATGAATATTCCTGCGACGAATCCTACGAGACCAACCCAGGCATTGAGATCGCCTGCGGCCATACGCAGAACCATGCGCAAGGGGCATCCCAGGAAGACCAGAGCAGATACCATCACGAAAAAACCGAGAACAAAACGTGTTAGAGGAGATGAACCGCCTCTGGCTTTAAATTCTCTTGTAGCTAACGAAACAATGAACGCTCCTAGGATTAGACCTATAATTTCCGGACGTGCATACTGTACAACCGGGGCTGAGTGCAAATGCAGAGCACCGGAAGTGTCACGGATAAAACAGGCAATACAGAAACCCATATTGGCTGGGTTTCCCAGTAGCATCAGACCGACACCGGCAGCACCCAGAGCCAAGCCTGTTACTACAACAAGAAACAGATTTTTCTTCTTCATATTATTCTCCTTACAAAAATTAATTTACGCGGACAAAGTTTATTGAATATCCCTATTGTTTGCCTCCTGCGCAAATCAAGCATATTATACAATTGCATATAAATTATTTAGCTTTATAGGATTTTCGGATAAAGACGCAAAGGCGGCATTTTATGAAATTGTTTATTAACACTGACCAAGCGAGTACGGCTTCTCCCAAGGCACCTTCGGTAGGTGAAGCGATGATGAAATTCATTGATGCCGGTGCCTTCAATGCTGCACGTGGAATATATGCAGGCGCCTTTGACACTGAAGCTATGATCTACAGAGCCAGAGAACAGCTAGCTACTTTGTTTGAAGCTCCTAAAATCAAGAATGTCACTTTTAGTTCGGGCGTAACGATGGCCCTTAATGTTTTGTTTTATGGGATCTTGGAAAATGGCGATCATGTCATTTGCAGCTCAATAGAACATAACGCCGTGATGCGGCCGTTGACTCAGTTGCGAGATGAAGGGCGGATAGAGTTTTCAATAGCTGCGACAGACAAGTCCGGTCGCCTTGACCCGGAAAAGATTGTCGACCTCATCCGACCGGAGACAAAACTGGTCGTTGTGACTGCTGCTTCAAATGTGGTAGGCACCTGTTTACCGCTAAATGAGATCGGACAGATTTGTAATGAAAGAAAAATCTTGTTTGCAGTCGACAGTGCCCAGGCTGCCGGGACTGTTCCTCTTTCGATGCGTACAGATAAGATAGATGCATTGGCTATTACCGGACATAAGGGACTTCTGGGACCACAAGGCGTAGGTGCATTACTTTTGTCGGAGCGAGCTGCGGAGCTGATACAGCCGGTGATCTGTGGTGGTACAGGGAGTTT
>CAYFTG010000008.1:0-51850 GCA_964346175.1 uncultured Mageeibacillus sp. | reverse complement strand
AGAATGTACGCAAATTTAAAGCAAATTTGAAACGCCCGTAATCCACTTGTTGCAATGGATTGCGGGCGTTAGCATGTCTTGGAACTGTCAAAGACGGGTAAACAGTACGCCCTCTTCTCTTCATCGTCAAGAGAAATTGCTCAAATCATGTTGTATATTGGATATTTTTTATGGAAACTATACAATAATAAAAAAATCAAATTTTTAGGAGCATATTTTCAACAAGACACGCTGGTTAGTAGGTATTATCTCCTTTTTGCGATTAAGTTCAGAATTATACCACAGGTTGCCCGCAATAATTCAAATGAACTGACATTCTTTGTAGAGCATTGACAAAAATAATTTTATTCTTTAATCTGAAAATTATCAACTGAATGTTGTTTAAATATGGATGCACTGTCTGAATTCACCAACAAAAACAAAAGACGTATACCAAAAAAGAATTACGAAAGAAGAGGAGTCTGAAATGATCTCATTATTTACCCTAGTACCAGCAATCACAATGCAAATTCAGGTTGTTCCATTAATCATTGTCCCGGTCTATCTTGTTGCTATGCTTTTGGTGGGCTGGCTCTCAAACAAATATTTTATTGAAGATAGCGCAGATTACATGATCGCAGGTCGCCGTATGGGAGTGTTCATCATCGCCGCATCCCTGTCTGCTAACAACATCGGTGGCGGTTCCACTACGGGTGTCGCCACTAAAGCGTTTGACGGTTGGGGTTTAGGCGCAGCTTGGTATGTCCTGGCTGCAGCAATCGCCATGATTCCCCTCGCTTATTTCGCACCCAAAATTCGGGAAACTATGGCTATAACCATTCCGGAAGTTGTCGGTCGCCGCTTTGGTGCAGCTGCCAGCACCTTCACCGCTGTTCTTAACATTGCTGCCCTGTTTGCCCTCACCTCGTCGCAGATACTGGCATCAGGTTCAGTAGTAACCTCACTGACAGGTATTCCTCTTAACGTTGCAATACTTTTGGCAGGGTTCGTCGTTATTGTTTACACAACAATGGGAGGTATGTTCGCAGACCAGATCTCTGACCTGGTCCAATGGTTCATTATTTTCTTTGGTCTGCTGATTGCCCTCCCCTTCATCATTAGCGGAGCGGGCGGCTGGCAGGCTATTTCTAACAGGCTGCCTTCTGTAGACTTGGATTTTACAGCAATAGGCTGGATTACAATCTTGGGATTAATTTTCAACTATTTCTGTACTTTCCTATCCGGGCCTGAAATGGTCAGCCGTTTCGCTTCAGCGAGAGATACGAAAACTGCGAGAAAAGCATCTGTTCTGTCAGCCATTATGATGGCCGGCCTAGCCTTCATCCCTACAATAATCGGTCTGGTCGCAAAATCCCTAGATGCAGGTCTGGATGGAGGAAAAGGCACTTCCGCATTAATGTGGGTTACGACAGAGTATGCCCCAACCTGGATCACCGGTCTGATTGCAGCTGCTATTATTGCAGCCACAATGTCGTCTGCAGACTCTAATCTCTTGGCGGCATCTACGATGCTCATAAAAGACATTTATATGAAGTTTGTCAATCCCGATTTGGGAGAGAAGAAAATCATTCTGTACACGAGAATATCTAATGTGGTAATCGCTCTGATCAGTATGACTATTTCTCTTTTCGCCATACCGATTGTAACCTTGAACCTATTCGCTTTTGCCTTAAGATCTGCGGGACCATTCGCTGCATATGGTCTGGGTCTCATAATGCCTAGGGCTACCAAAAATGCGGGCATCTGGTCAATTATTACTGGATCCATTGCGGTCATAACCTGGCAGCTTACAATGGCAAGCTCACAAGTCTTGCCAATAGTCTTCGGTTGTGCTGTCGGTGCACTCACTTTCATGATCGTGACTCTAGTCGAAAGCCGCATGGGAAAACCTCCAGCACCTTCCGCATATTTGACCGAGGAAGAGAAAGAAAAAGCCATCAAAGAAAAAGCCCGCTTCAACGTCTAGCTTTTTCACGAATTCTGATACAGCGTGAGGAGCTTGCCCTGCAAATGCAGGGTAAGCTCTTATCTTTTGCTCAGATACACCTAATTGCTTACATAGAAAAAGTCATATGTGGTGCCAGATCATATTTGGTGCCAGGCGCATAAAAACCCGCAAACCATCACGGCAAGCGGGTTTCCAAGATTTTGGCGGAGACGGAGGGATTCGAACCCTCGTGCCGGTTGCCCGGCAAACGCATTTCGAGTGCGCCCCGTTATGGCCGCTTCGGTACGTCTCCATTTTCATTTAGGATTGTCTGCTAAATCTTATCTGCTGTCAAGTCTTTATCAATTGTCACGCTTGAATCTATCCAAAAAAGCGTTAGACAACATCGGATTTACTTCCATGCCGGTGGCGATTTCCTCATATTTTTCTAGAATCGTTTTACCCAGCGCTAGGTTGGGATAAATCGCGTAACGTTTCAGGAAAACATCCTCATCAATACTAGACTTGTATAGCTCATTTGCGATATCGCTGACGAAACGCCTGCTATTGGGTAGAGAAATCTCTGAGATCATCTCCACTTCATTCCAAATTATGCGATCCGGCCCAAGATCCGGAGTTTTGCATTCTCTAATCTGCTCCATCTCTCCTTGGCTCAGTTCTTCGCGCAAGAAAGAGATATCTTCAAGTATCATGCAGAGGTCTGCCAATACCCTAGCAACTGTAGAACGTGGATAGCTGAACTGTAAGGTGAGCCAGCCGCAAATATAAAGGAAATGACTGGCACGCAATCTGATCAGATTCTGTATTTGGTTGGCTTCGTCTCGTTTTTTTACGGTTGAGAGTACCGGGAAAAGAACCGACAAATCCTTGAAGTCTAGACTGTAAGCGAGAGTCTCTATTTCTGATTCTGTCTTTGCTTTCTTAAGCTGCGACATCAGCCAAGTACGCTGTACAGCAGTCTGATTCATAAGCAACTCTTCCGGCGAAGGATGAATTTCCCGGCAGGAATCCAAGGCTTCTTCAAAGGTAGAAAAGCGCAGAGGTATATCCGGCACCAGATATGTTTTTTTCACTTCGGGCTCAGGCTGTTCTACTTTAACTTCAGACTTAGCCTGAGTAAGATCAATTATGCGACGCAGCTGGGGCTGGGGTTCTGTTTGCGTGAAGGTTTCTGAGAACGTAGCTGCGCCTTCAAGCTCCGGATCTGTTTCAGCTCCAGACTGCGCTTCACTCTCACTCTCGCTGCTTTCAACAAAAATATCTGTGTTTTCTGACTCAGACTCAATTTCAGCTTTCAAATCTTTTTCTGATTCAGATTTTTCAAGATCCTCTTTTTCATTCCTATCAGTTTTAACTGCGATACGCTTGGGCCGCAAAATTTGGCGCTCTGCTACCTCAGCCTGTACTTTCTTTTCAGTCTGCTCAGATTGCTCAACATCCTCAGCCTGCCCTATCTGTTCAGCCTGTACAGTCTGCTCATTCTGCTCATTCGGCTCAGTCTGCTCATTCGGCTCAGCCACCACTATCTGTTCTGGAATAAGTATTTCCTCAGTAGACTGATGCTTAGCTTCAGGCACAAGAAAGAGCTCTGCTTTACGCAGCTTAGGTTTGCGTATGGAGTTTTTCATTTCAGGGTCAAGCATTCTTTATTCTTTTCCAATACTGCGTATCGCTGCGGGCAGAGAATCTATGGCTTCCCTAATCTCAGCTGTAGTGAAGCTCAGACGTTCGATTACTTCAGCCAAACCACTATCGTAATCATGCAATGTGCGCTGTACGTAGTCTGTAGACTTTTCACTAAAATCTAGGCTGCTGGCTTCTATTGACTGAGTCATTTCTTCTAAAGCGCTAACTTGCTGTTTGATACGCTGCAAGAAGCTCTCAGTCAAGCGACTTTGCTCCTCTGTCAGGTGTACGGATCTTTCCATGGTCTTTGCCGTCTCACTGATCGCTCTGCTCAGCAGATCGGTATTAAGTCTCAGTTGATCGGAGAGTCGCGTCAACTGATTAGACAAGCCTTCCTGCTCGCCCATATATAGTGCAGTCAGCTTGTCTGAACTAGCTGAAATGAGCTTCAAGTTATCACTTAGTGTAGCGGATTCATTGGCAATATCATTGCGCGAGATGGCCATAAGACCTAGGATTTCGTGTAGCTCTTGATTTAAATTAACATTCTCATCGCGCGATGCCGCCATAATCTGTTTGGATTCTTCCATCATTGCAAGTGAAGAATCAGTGAGGCGATTAATTTTAGATAATTCTTGCGGCAAGGGTGCTAAGTGTACCTGCAGAGCCTCGACGGTCTTTTCTGTGAAAGAGTCCGCCAATTCCTGCATCCCTGACTCCTGTTTTTCGGCTAGGCTGTCGGCCAAATTGCTCAGGGCTGCACTCGATTCTTTAATGGGAGGAGCAACTTCTTTCTCCATTACCTCGCGCACTGCATTACGAACTCCCTCTGCGAATTCTCCCTCTACCAATTGTTGAGCAATTTCGCTGAACGATCGCACTTCCTGACGCATGGTTTCGCCATAAGAAATGAGTTCGCTGATAAGGAGCGTAACTCCGGCCCGATCTTGATATACGGGTGCTGTCTTGGCCAAAGTGCTGCTAAAGTTCTGCACCGTCTGTGCCAGAGCATATCTGGTATTGCGAGCATCGACGCTCAAAAGGATTGCTGTGACAAGACCTGCTCCCAAGGGGATCAAACTTGCCATGATTAGCGGGGGCACAACCGCCTGCTCAGCAGCAAGGAAGAGATTTGCGTCTGCAACGAGAACTACTACGGCAGCAATAATGCCTAACACAATAAGCAAAGCCGAGATCAAAGCATTGAAGCGAGCGTTCTTAAAGACATGAAAAACATCTTTTTGCAGCAGTAGAGGTTCCGGATCGGGCAGCCATTTGCCTCGATAGAGCCTCTCACTTTGGATACTAAGATTATCCAAAAATTCGCCAATTTCTTCATCATTCAAGTTTTCACGTACTGTCTGAAGATTGTCGAAAACATTACCCTGCTCAAAGTCGACCGCATCCAGAGTTGTGGTAAAGCTCTTCTCTCTAGCAGCCGCTTCCAAACGAAGCTTACGATTGCGTAATAGAGCCACGACAAATAGCACTATCATTATCGCGGGCACTGCTATCATGCAAGCATAGCTTACAGCCTGATAGCCTGACACTGGTATAGCTGATAAATACGGAATGTTCATTTGAATTGCAGACATGAACTACTCTCCTTCGTCTCCTACTTAAGATTAAATCTCAGTCTGGAATTTCGTTAAGTTTTATATAATAAAAATACTCTCTTCTTAATTACGACATTATAGCACGGCTGAATAGACATGCTTGCCCGACACCCAAGTATCGCACAAATCAAAATCCTCATTAAAAGACAATAAGTCAGCTATCATGCCAACACGAATCTCGCCTGAATTTTGCGAAAACAGTCTGGCGGGATTTCGCGAGAAAAAGGGGAAAACCGACTCAATACTAGAATCTAATATTTCGGCAGTATTTTCAAGAGCTTGGATCGAATCCAAGGCACTTCCGGCCAGCACGTCAGTATTTCTTAAAAAAGAAACTCCGCCTTTTACCTCAATTTCTGAAGTTCCCAAACTGTAAACACCGTCACTTAAACCTCTAGCCATAGTGGCATCGCTGATCCCTATGATACGATCAGGCGTTACCGCCTTGGCGATCAAGCGCAATACCGCCGGATGTAGATGGATGCCGTCGAAAATAAGCTCTACATGGAGATCACTATCCAAGATTGCCCCCACCATGCCCGGTCGTCGTTGATGCATTTGAGGCATAGCGTTGCCCAAATGAGTTGCCAGTTTGGCTCCCCTCTTAATGGCTTCACAGGTCACATCATAATCAGCTGTGCTATGTCCGAGGCCCACCACGATATCCTCATTAGCAGCTTTTTCAATCAGCTCCAACGCTCCTGCAAGTTCAGGAGCTACAGTAATATATTTTATCCAGCCGTTGGCCGCTGCCTGAAAACGATCCAGTGTTTCAATCTGAGGCAAACTCAGGTGACTTCGCGCAATTGCGCCACTTTGCTGAGGAGATATCCACGGTCCCTCAAGGTGTATCCCGCTCAGACGAGCTCCGCCTAATTTTCCCTCTGCCGCCTTAGCATAGAATTGACAGAGTTTCTTTATCTTCTCTTCACTATCACTGACTATAGATGCAAAAAAGGACGTCACGCCGCGACTTGCCAGATATAGACTTAGCAGCTCCAGCTTCTCACGATCAATGTGATTGAAATCAACGCCGATACTCCCATGCAGATGACAATCAAAGATACCCGGATACAGATATTTACCGTCAAGATCTTGACTTGGGCAATCTGGAAATTCAGTATTCTCTCCTGCCGGGCTAAAGCCACATATAAGGCCGTTCTCAATAAAAACGTCAGTAAGTTGAGACTCGGCGCCATGCAGCTTCGCATTTCTGAGTATGAGAGGTCTAGGCCTAGCCATTGTCTATCGTTCCTCCTCGGTGCTATGCTGCTTCGCCGACCTTATATGAGGCCAACGGTCATAATTACTCTCCGCTACTGGCTAAGTCACCCTGATATAGAAGATCAAAAACTTCACCGAAACGTCTAGCAGCAGAAGGACGGTCCTGACTCTTATGCACATTTTGCTCTTGAATCGCTATAACCATATCCGGCTGATCCAGATCAAAACCGATGAACCATGAATCGAGCGAGATGCGTTCCAACTCGGAATCCCAAGCAGCCTCAACCGTTCCGGATTTTCCGCCCAAAGTAGCATAATCGCGATAAGCATTGGAGCGGTGTGTCTGTTCAACGACCTCACGCAGCGCTTGGCGCAGAACCTCTCGGTTCGCGGCGGAGACAACATTTTCTTTCCAGACGGCAATTTCGTCAGACATTAAGAGTCGCGGCGCCGGGATATCCCCATCTGCAGCTACGGCAGAAAAGATTGCTGCCATCTGTGTGGCGGTCACTTCAATTTCGCCTTGACCATAGGATGATGTTGCAAGCATTACCGAGTCGCCAATGTCCCCACTATTACTGAACTGAGCCTTAGGGAACGGATAGCTTGAAGGCACATCCTCGGTAAATCCGAGGTTCAGCAATTCCTCTTGGAAAGATTCTCTGCCCATTTCCAATGCCACCTGTGCAAAATAGATGTTATCTGAAATAACTATCGCTTGCGTCAGATCCTGAGGAGAGTCGTAGACTGTAAAGCGAGCAATCTCATAGGATCCCCAAGAAGCATCAGGCTGCCAAGTTTTACCAATGATGGTCTTTGTTGTGTCAGGCGTTAAGACGCCGGAATTTAACCCTGCCATGGCGGAGGGTATTTTCATAGTAGAGCCGGGTGCATATCTGGGCTGAAATTTATTCCACAAGGGCAAACGGCTATCATTGAGCAACGCCTGATATGAGGCGGAAGAGATGCCCTGAACAAATTCGTTGGGATCAAAAGATGGAAAGCTCAAGATTGCCAATATATCACCGGAGTTGGGATCAAGGCAGACAGCTTGACCCTCATCCTCCTTGAACAGAGAATACAGTTTGTTTTGCAGTTCAATATCAATCGTCAGATGGAAATCTTGGCCTGCTTCTGCAGGGACTTCATAAAGGATCTGTTTTTCATTGCCGGAAAGATATACGCGCACACCCCTCTTGGCCCGCAACTCTTCTTCAAATAAACTTTCCAGGCCCCTCTTACCTATCATATCCCTTTCACGGTAAATGCCCTCTTCGTCATTATCTAAATCTTCCTGAGTAACCTCGCCGACATGGCCTACGAGGTGGGCGATGGAATGGGCATGGGGATAAAGTCTGGTATCGAACAGGCGCATTTCAAGATGCAGTTCCGGAAATTTCTTTAATTGGGCAGCATTGAATTCCATCTGTGTCTTGATCGGGACAAACATATTATCTCCAATCCACGACTGAGACATGATGGCATCGACTTGCTCCACCGTTAGGTCCAACAGTTGTGCTACCTCGGCATTGTCAGCTTTATCATACAGACCCGAAATTGCACCGACAATTTGGCCTTTGCCGTCCACTGCCAATGGAATGTTATTACGGTCAAAGATCCCACCTCGGGGCGCATTCAATCTCTGAACAATTAAGTCATTATCATTTGTCAAACCGGGAAAAATCAAAGAAGGCGAATATTCCAAATACCAATGCTCATCTAGCTCATCATAAAGAAAGGTTAAGGTCAGAGGACGGGACATCTCTCCATAACTTGTCTGCATCACGACGTTCATTTCATAAACGCTAATGCGTTCATCAGAAGCACGATCCAGCTTGCGCACGTTTTCCAAGTGCATCGTTTGCAGACCAATACGTTCGTCAATTTGCTCTTGGCGGGAGATTATGTCCTCCAGTTTATATTGGCTCCGAGAAGCCGAAGTAAAGCTTGGGTATAACTCTCTGAAATCCCTCTTCTCAATTAGTTTGAGTACGTCAGATGAACCCTCGCCTGTCTCTACATTTATGCTTTCTTTCTCACTACCGCTTTCCTTCGGATTGTCTGCTAAAAATTCAGATGGATCACATGAAATTAGAGTGAACAGAAGAATCAGGCTCAAAAGGCTAAGGATAATCTTGATATATAAACTTTTTTTATGCTTAGTATCACTCATGTAAAGCTCCTAGAATACTCTCAATTAGTAGGTTTCCTCCAGGCGGCTCCTACTTAGAATTTCTCTTTACCATGCAGATAGCGTTTAAAGGCCAATTCGATCAGCCGATCCAGTAATTCTTCAGCGCTGATACCACTGGCTGCCAGTAGCCGCGGATACATACTGATGTCAACAAAGCCCGGAATTGTATTAGCTTCGTTAACTAATACCTCTCCGGAATCCGAGAGGAAAAAGTCTATCCGCACCATGCCATAGCAATTTAATGCTTTGAAGGTCATTGCTGCGTATTTTTTAATTTGATCTAATTCATGCTCAGTCAATTCAGCCGGAATTATTAATTGAGAGGAAGAGTCCTCATACTTAGCGGAATAATCATAAAACTGTCTGTCAGGAACAATCTCGCCTACTACTGACAAAGTCAGATCATCGACAGTACCCAGCGCAGACACCTCGAGTTCTCGCCCCTGCACCGCTTTTTCACAAACAATGCACTGATCATATCTGAGCGCTAAGTCGATTGCGTCAGCTAATTGCTCTCTATTCTCAACCTTGGAGATACCGATGGAGGATCCCGCATTTGCCGGCTTCACAAATATCGGGAATTCCAGCTGATCGCAGATGCGGTCCAGCTCTAATTTGCTATCTTGACGGTAAGACGACATATCAACACTACACCACGGGGTGTGAGGAATATCGCTGTAATCCATGATCCTGTTAGCGTAAGACTTATCCATTGCTATAGCACTAGATAGCATGCCGCAACCGACGAAGGGAATGCCGGACATTTCCAACATTCCTTGCAGGCGCCCGTCTTCCCCATTGGAGCCATGTAAAACCGGGAAGACACAATCAATATGGATTGGGTCTTGCTGGCAGTCGGGGAAATAGATAAAACTATCTTTAGCATCTGCAGTCAAAATGGCTCTGACCAGTTCCGGATTGTGCTCCCAGCTGCCATCTCTCATCGCTTCTGTTCCACCTGAATAATAGAACCATTTTCCCAGCTTATTAATCGCTATAAAATGCAAATTATAAGCTTCATTCTTACTCAAGGTCTCTGCGATAAAGGCCGCAGATTTACGGGAGACTTCATGTTCGGGTGACTGACCGCCGAAGATAATTGCAATATTTAATGTTTTTTCCATTTCGTTTTTAGTCCAACGCTTTCTGATTTTCTTTAATATTGACCAGCATATTCGTCAGATGCTCTTCGAGGTTTTCCAGGACCTCTCTAGTGTAGCTGAGCGCATTATTGCGGATATTTTCGCTTTGCTGACTCGCCTCGTCTATCATGAGTGCAGCTGCCTGCTGCGCCTGCTGTGTAACCTCATGCTCATCAACCATGGCAGCCATTTGCACTTCCGCATCACGAATAACTGCTTCAGCTTCACGCCTAGCCTCATTGATCAGTTGATGATTTTGCTGCAAGACCCAACGTGCGCGTTCCAGCTCTTGCGGCATGCTTTCACGGATCATACGTACTAAGTAGAGAACTTCTTCGCGATCCAACATGCATCTAGTACCCAGAGGAACGCTGCGCGCTTCTTCTACAGTGTTCTCCAGCCGCTCTAACAAAACTTCAACACTGCGGTCAGGTCTACCTTCGCCCCGCGAAGGATCAGCGGGCATTCTTTGGGGACGACGTTGTCCGCCATCTTGTCTGTTAGCACTGTTTCTATTTCTATTCTCTTCCATGTTTTCAAAGCCTCCGCAATATCAAATTATCACCAAAATGGCGTTTGTATTTCTGAAATTATTCTTATTATCGCACTTTAGCTAATTTATGCTAAATCTTTGAGTACCTGCGTTCCACTTCACTACAGATCACAGCAGGGACATAAGGATCAAGCTTGACGCCATATGCAGCTAACTCTCTTACGGCAGAAGAGCTGATACTGTCATAGGTCGGAGATGTTGTTAAAAATACAGTTTCCAGATCGCTCTTAAGTTCTCGGTTCAATCGTGCCATCTGTTTCTCTGACTCAAGCTCATTAGCTGTCCGCAGGCCACGCAGGCAGACGCTTATGTTCTCCCGGCGACAAAATTCCGCGAACAAACCCTGCCACTCCTTAACTTTGACTCGTGAGAGATGCCGTACTGACTGCTCGACCATCCGTTTACGATCGGCTTGGGGAACTCGCACATTTTTCGCTAAATTATTTATCACGACAACTATGAGCTCATCACACAAGCTTAAACCGCGCTCAATTAGATCCAGGTGACCTTTCGTCATGGGGTCAAATGTTCCGGCATAAGCAATGCGGCGAAGCTCCTGTTTAGGCTCAGCAACACCTTCTATTAAGCTGTCATTCGTCGTTTTCATGGTAGTAAAAGGATAGCACGGAGGCGCCGTATGTACAACTGCGGAACAAGGTCAGATCTGCTCCGATTCTGTTTGGAATCTCTTGCTTGCGCTCGCTTTCCAACACGATTACACCGTCGTCGGAGAGCAAGGTCGACAGATTATTTTCTATAGCTTTCAAAAGGTCCGGCAGATTTTGCCACGGAGGATCCAAATAAATAAAATGAAAACTCTGCTGTGCTTCAGCTAAATTCTTGACTAACCTTCTTGCATCATAGGTGTATACCCTCAGCTGCTCCGATGTTCCGGTTTTTTCCACATTTGCAAACAAAGCTTTCAATGCCTCTCGATCCGTCTCGCAAAGAACGGCATATTCGGCTCCCCTACTCAGAGCTTCGAGAGCTATTTGGCCACTGCCTGCGAATAAATCGAGCACGTGGACCCCTTCAATCGCAGGACCGATAATGGAAAATAAAGCTTCTTTGGCCCGATCCGAAGTCGGACGCGTATCAGTGCCCGCAGGAGCTTGGAGTCTGACACCTCTCAGTGAACCAGAAATAATTCTAGGCATAAATTTCTCCTTATAACGCAGGGTTCTTCAAGCGTTCAGCATAGCGCCGCTTAAACTCAGGCAAAATGAGACGGTTCTCTGCTTCTTTAAGTAGCGGATCCTGAGCCAGAATCTTCTCAGCAGCGCCTGCAGCTTCTACTAATAAATCACGGTCGCGCGACAAGTCGCTCGCTCTAAAGTCAGGAAGTCCGCTCTGACGCACACCGAAAAAGTCGCCGGGCCCTCGCAAACGTAAATCCTCTTCCGCTATTTTAAAACCGTCATTGTGACGGCAAAGAGCCGTCAGTCGTTTGCGCGCAAGAGCATCATCTGTTTCACTCATTAGAATACAGTAAGACTGGTAGTGAGAACGTCCCACCCGGCCGCGCATCTGATGTAGCTGCGCCAAGCCAAAACGTTCAGCATTCTCGACAATCAAAATCGTAGCTTCTTTCTGGTCAATACCTACCTCGATCACACTGGTGCTGACGAGAATATCGATCTCACCGGCGGAGAGCGCCTGCATAATTTGATCCTTCTCTTTTGCGGGCAAACGTCCATGCAAAAGAGCTAGACGCCGATGTGAAAAAACCCCCTTCTTCAAGCGCTTAAATACTTCCTCAGCAGACTCCATCTTTATCATTTCGGAACTCTCGATTGCTGGGCAGACTATGTAGGTGATGTGGCCTTTTTCTATCTCATTTCTGATCATCTGCTCCACTCTAGGTCGATCCTTGTCTCTTGCAGTATAGGTAAGCACAGGCTGACGTCCTGCCGGCATGTCGCGCATTTCCGAGATATCTAGATCACCGTAGAGAATCATCGCCAAAGAGCGTGGAATAGGCGTAGCTGACATCACCAAGACATGCGGATATGCTTCCTCTTTACTACTGAGGTTGAGGCGTTGCTCAACACCGAAACGATGTTGCTCATCTGTAATACATAGCGCTAGTTGTTTGTATCTGACATCATCGGACAGCAATGCATGCGTACCTATTAGGCATTGGATCTCACCGGATTCGATCGCAGTGAGAGTCTCTCTCTTTTGGGCAGCTGGCATACCTCCCACCAGCAGTCCCGTCTTAATCCCAAATTTCTCGAAAAATTTGGATATGTTTTCATAGTGTTGTTGAGCCAGAATTGAAGTCGGGGCCATCAGGACAGATTGTTTGCCGGCCAAGGCCACACGCGCCATAGCCAGAATTGCTACTGCGGTCTTGCCTGACCCGACATCGCCTTGAATTAATCTGTAGGCGGGGCAAGTACGTTCAAAGTCGCACTTGATCGCTGCTAGAGTCTCCTGCTGCGATGCGGTCAATTGAAAGCCAAAACTCTCTTCCATTTTTTGTAAGTCGGCCTCATCCTGCTCCGACAGGACCAGTGCTTGCCGCTCAAGATAAGTACGCTCCGATTTCAATGAACGTAAGCCTGCCATGATCAGAAACAATTCCTCAAAAGCCAATCGCCGTCTGCCCACTTCGGCAGCGTGGACACTAGAAGGAAAATGAATTTCAGAGAAAGCATAGGACTGCGAAGCCAGCTGATGATCACGTCGACTGCCAGCAGGTAAGAACTCAGTAAAGTGCAGGCTGTCTGAGTCTAGTATCTGGGCCACAGCATCCCGCAGGATGTTTTGAGTCAGTCCTTCTGTCAAAGGATAGATGGGTAAAAGTGGCGGTACTGCCTCCCCGTCACGATAGAATTGCGGATTCTGAACCGAAAAGTAGCGTCCTGCACGTTTGATGCGCCCGCGGAAAACGAGGCTGTCGCCGCGACTCATCTGTTTCGCAATCCACGGCTGATTAAACCAGACTGCGCTAAGCGCGCCGGTGTCGTCCTGCAACTTGACTACCGTCTGTGAAGCCCTGCCACGTCGATTGACGTGCGGCATGCTAATTACATGAGCCTTAAAGCAGGCCGTTTCTCCATCTTCCAATTCACTAATAAAACTAAGGTCGGTCCAGTCTTCATAAGAGCGCGGCAAATGCCACAATAAGTCTTCACAGCTGTGAATACCCAGTTTAGAAAAAAGCGCGGCCCTCTTGTCGGAAATGCCGCGCAGTACTGAGACTTTCTCGTCAAGAATACTGCGCCTAGACACAGTCTCCGGCCTCCTTAGCTTCAAGATCCTGCTTTCGACCGTACGCACAAAGCTGGTTCAGCGGACACTCTACACACTGTCTACAGCGAGCCTTACAGATCTCGCGACCGTGAAAGACCATGTAGTGTCCCCAGTCTGTATAAGCAGTAGCCGGTAACACTTGCTCTAAGTCACGCTCTACCTTCAAAGGATCCTTCTCACTCGTCAAACCCAAAAGCTTAGAGATGCGAGCGCAATGCGTATCGACCACCACCGCCTGCTCACCGAAAGCATCCCCGAGAATCAGATTCGCTATCTTGCGACCTACTCCAGGTAGAGCCATTAATTGTTCACGTTTTTGAGGAACTTCTCCATCGTACTTATCCAGTATTTCGCGTGCTGATCCCTTTAAACCTTTGGCTTTGTTTTTATAGATCCCACATGATCGAATTATTTCTTCGATATCACTTAATTCAGCATCAGCCATCGCGGATATGCTGGGATAAGCTGCGAAGAGCTGAGGAGTAATCTTGTTAACTCGTTCATCAGTACACTGCGAAGCTAAAATTGCTCCGACCAGGAGTTCCCAAGCAGACCCTGCATCCAGTGTTGTCTGGGCTTCCGGGTATGTTTCCTCTAATATTTCAATAATCTTAACTGCACGCTGCCTCATTAATATCTCACTTGCTGTAAATAACAGGAAAAAGTCTGTTCCTCCGCTTCACTTGGTCGGTAAACTTGCATTACACAATAAGAACCTACAGATTTCCCTTCCATAAACTCAATTAGATCTTCAGCTAATTCTACTTCAACATCATTAATCGTAAGTATTATATCACCAGTGCGCAGGCCGGCAGTATAGGCAGGACTGCCCAACTGAACACAAGTGACATGAAGACCTTTGGGGTAGTCATAGCGTCCGGCGAGAAGCTCTGCCGCTTCATCTGCCATGACTGCTATCCCTAAGTTTGCTTGAGCAACGGGAAGGTTCTCCACTTTTTCCATAATATTATCTACAACTTTGACAATTACCGAAGAAGGTATGATATAGGTGCGATAATCAAGATACGTATATTGCTTTGAGGCGCTACATACGCCTAAGATGCGGCCGTATTCATCAACAAGAGGTGCGCCGGGAACTTTATTCAAGGTAGGCACGTCAGACACAAAAAGGTCATAAGGTAAAGCATCTTCACGAACACTGGGCACATGTATACTCATAACATGACCGGGAATCAAGCTGCCCTGCTGCACAAAATCTTCCGGTGATGTAAGCACTCCGACCGGAAGACCCACTTTGATCTCACCGGTTCGAGAAAGCGGCTGAGCAATAAGCTTCTGTATACCCGGCTTAATCTTCAACAAAGCAATGTCACTCATCTGATCAAAGCCGTACAGACTAGCCTCAAAAGGTCTCTTGTATCCTTCTACAAAGATATCGATAGTAGCTCCATCTACTATAATTCCACGGTGATCAACAGCCCGTTCGAACATCGAATAAGAACTTATGAGAAGACCGTCTTCGTCTATTATCAAAGCGGAAAAACTCTCTTCCCTCTCCCCGTAGATCGTCGACGCAGGAATTGTCAGTCTAACCAATGCGACAGAGGGATTAACCCGTTCAAAGATTTCCGTCCAAGGTAATATTTCCGGAGGGTCTTTGCGATCATCAATAACTATCGGCCTGGTAACTTGCGGGCTTGTCCCTGACGTATTGCTATCCGTCTCCGGATTGACAGTTTGTTTATTGCTAGGAAGCGTAGTGCTTTCAGTCGTAGCGCTAGTACCGGGCGTGCTACTTGGACTTGTCTGGGTACTAGATGTGCTTCTGCTACTTGTCGACGCTGTTCCGCTTTGCTCATTCCTGCTGTTATTATCACCATCGAGATCAAGCAAGGGCGAGCTAGGCGGAGTGAGCGGATCAGTGCTAGTGTCACAGCTGCTGGCAAACACAAGAAAAGCTATTAATAAAGATAAAACAATTGTTATTTTCGATTTCATTACATGCTTTGACATTAATTAATCGATCCTTTCATAAGCTCTAGCTATTCAGGAATAATGTTGTAAACAATGTAAACTCTATCTTACGTAATAAAAGTGTATATAATATGAACAAATCGCGCATTAGGGACGTTCCAATGTAAAAACTATCCCCGCTCCACCCAAGTCAGAATGGTATGCCTTGATCATCTGTCCATGTCGTTTAATCAGCGTACGCGCAATATAAAGACCTAAACCCGAACCCTCCGTAGAGCGGGAGCGCTCCGCTTTATAGAAACGATCAAAGATGTAGGGAATGTCCTCCTCTGAAATACCTTCACCATTATCTTCAACTGCCACATGTACCAAGCGGTTTTCCAAGCTGCTGCGCACGAGCACCAGGCCCGACTGAGGTGCGAAACGAATTGCATTGGTCAGTATATTGCTCAAAACACGAGTAATTGCATCCTCATCAGCTATTACATTGAAACCGGTCCCCTCCCCGTCAGACAGCTGTAGTTCAAGGCTCAGATCTTTTTCTTTCAAGAGAGGCTCCAATGAATCTACTACACGAATGATCAGATTATTAACATTAAAAACGCTGCGCTTCAACGCATTGACATTCCCCTCTACTGTCTGATCAAACAACGTATCAATCAATTGACGTAAGCGTATGGTCTCAGATTTAACAATGTCAAGATAATGCTGATAGCGGTCCGGTGGAATAGTACCGTCTCGCATGGCCTCGATAAATCCGTGGATCGAAGTTATCGGAGTCCGCAAGTCGTGTGAAATGCTGGAAAGGAAATCCGTTTGTTGCTGTTCCTGTTGCTCGAACTTTGCAATAAGCGTATTGAAAGTACGCACTAAGAGAGTCAGGTCATCTTCGTGACTAGGTGTATCTTCATCCGTATCATCTAAAGTCAGGGTATGTTCATCCCTTTTCCCTAACTTAACCCGTGCACTCAAATCACCCTTATACACTTTATCCGCCGTCCGGGCCAAAGCAGAGATCGGCCTAGTAATGGTCCGAGATAAAAGCACAATGATAATTAAAGACAAAAGAAAAGCGATAAAAAAGGAAATCGGAATACTGTTTTCCTGCAAAAGCCCGGTAATGCTGTCTGGCCGCAGATGCCGCAGCAAAAGCACTTCACCGGAGTACACTCTGGTATAAGCAGGTAGCGGACTGCTGGCAACTAACCATGAATCCACATCATTGAGGTAATCACTCAATGGAGTTTCTGTAGCTGCACTGCTATAACTGCTACGACCTCTGTTTGTCACCTCAAGTGGTAGGATAAAATAGCGCTCTTCAGAATCATATTCCAGTTGCTCGACAAAATGTGCCGGCAGTCCGGTATCGTAGACGATTCGATTGTTTTCATTGATGATACAGACAATAACTCCTGTGGAGCGAGCGGCAAAAGTCCAATAACCGGTAACTTCGCCCGTGATAAAAATCCTTCCGCTTTCGGGAATGTAGCGCGCTGTGAGATCAGCTATCTCGTTGGCATTGCGCTCCATATCGTCAAGTCGCAGCTGCTTAGAAGCAGCTGAAGAGATAGAAGTATATACAACTGCTAATACTGAAAATATAATAAGTATTGCCAGCGAAATACTGACAAACGTTCTGCCGTAAATTGACAGACGCTTTTTCATTCGGCCTTAACCTCGAACTTGTAGCCGACACTCCAAATAGTTCTTATATTCCATGCAGGATGATCTATAACATCCAACTTTTCACGTAATCGTTTAATATGGACATCAACTGTACGTGGTTCACCGTAATAGTCAAAACCCCAGATGTTTGACAATATCTGACTCCGAGTAAAGACACGGTTGGGATGAGAAGCAAGAAAATATAATAGCTCCAGCTCCTTGGGTGGCAAGCTCAGCTCTTCATCGCGGAGTCGCACCAAATACTGAGTTCTATTGATCTCCAGATCCGGATAAGAAATTACATCATCGCCCTCTTGCTGCTTTTCTGCTGCGACAAATGCGCTACTTTGGCTTGCCCGGCGCAATACTGCCTTCACACGCGCAATCAGTTCCTTCGGCTCGAAAGGTTTTGCCAAGTAATCATCCGCCCCCAACTCAAGGCCGACAATTTTATCCAGCGTATCTCCGCGAGCTGTCAGCATAATTACGGGCACTGCACTATAGCGCCGTAGCTCACGCATGACATCAAAACCACTCATGCCAGGAAGCATCAAATCCAAAATAACAACATCAGGATTCAATTGCTGCACACGATCCATGACTTCGTCACCACGAAAACAGACGTCAACTCTGAAGCCTTCGTTCTCAAAATAGAGCTTCAGCAACTCACCTATATGCGGATCATCATCCACTATCAATACTGTTTTGTCAGAATTAATTTCTCTCACCGTCCATTTCCAAATACTTCTCAGTGATTCAAATATTATACGGTATTTTCATGCGCATTGAACATATCGCCCAACTCCTCCAAAAAGGAAGAGATATCACCGAACTCTCTGTACACCGAAGCAAAACGGATATAAGCGACCTCGTCTATCCCGCGCAATTGCTCTAGAACCAGTTCACCTATTTCAGAACTGGGGATTTCACGTCGCAACTTATTACCTTCACTTTGTTCAATTGTATGAACAATTTCTTCAATTTGAGCAGTAGTAATCGGGCGTTTCTCGCAGCTTTTCATGATACCTGCGATTAGTTTCTCGCGATCAAAAGGTTGCCTACTCCCATCCTTCTTTATCACCATCAACGGCATAAATTCTACTCGTTCGTAGGTCGTAAACCTTTCACCACACTGGCAACACTCACGTCGTCTGCGTATTGTGCTGTCGTCATCTGACGGGCGAGAATCTACAACTTTATTGTCATTATGCTGGCAATAGGGACAGCGCATAATTTCCTCCTAGTCTTTTCAGCTGTAAAAAAACGCGACCGGATTCAAGACCAGGTCGCGTCATTTAAAAAAGTCAAAAAATTCCAACCGCGGTTTTAGTCGCGTTCATCACCCAGCTCGTCCTGGAGGAACCAGGGCAAGACACGACCACCTTGTCGAGGTTTACTTTTAGCAGATTGCTCTGAACTTTTTTCATCAGCAGTTGGAGCTTCATCAAGCACTCGCGGTTCCCGTTGTTCGGACATTCTTTCCAGAACATCTCCGGTTTGACGACGATATCTCTCGCCATCTTGAGGATTGTCGAAACTCTCTCTACCTGTGGGCACGTTCTCACGACGTGGATAGCTGACAGGCGGCATCTCGCGACGACGCGGTTTTAGAAAGTCAGGCAGGTCATCCATCGTCGGCGCCTGTTGCTCATCTTGTAGAGACTTGCGAGATGTCGAATATGAGGAAGCCATGTTGGCTGCATTGGCAGTAGTCTGGGTCGACTTTGCAGCATGCTGCTTCACTGCATCTTCTTCAAAACGGCTAGCAATAATGGTGATCATGATATCATCCTGCATATTATCGTCGATCACTGCACCGAAGATTATGTCTGCATCAGGCGAAACTGCTTCACGCACTTGTGAGGCTGCCTCGTTGACCTCTTTAATCTTCATGTCGCGTCCGCCGGTAAAGTTGATGATGATGCTATGTGCTCCCTCAATAGTTGTGTTCAACAAGGGGCTGCTCATTGCTTGTTTAACCGCTGTAGCTGCACGACTCTCACCGCTACCGCGACCGATACCCATATGGCACATGCCGGCATCTGTCATTACGCGGCGAACGTCGGCCAAGTCGAGGTTGATCAGGCCGGGCACCGCAACTAGGTCGGAAATACTGGATACGCCATATTGCAGCACATGGTCTGCCATTGAGAAGGCCTCGTCCAATGATGTATCGTCGCTGGCGATTTCCAGAAGTTTATCATTGGGAACAACGATCAAAGAATCGACATACTGTTCCAGCTTACGCTGACCTGATTCGGAATTCTGACGTCGTCTAGAACCTTCAAAACGGAAAGGCGTTGTGACTACAGCAACAGTTAGAATTCCCATTTCTCTCGCTTTAGCCGCAATTATAGGGGCTGCACCGGTGCCGGTTCCGCCACCCAAACCTGCCGTAATGAAGAGCATATCAGTGCCTTGAATGGCTTTAGCGATATCCTCAATATTCTCTTCTGCAGCTTTCTGGCCCATTTCAGGATTGGCTCCGCAACCTAAGCCGCGTGTTACCTTTTCCCCAATCTGTATCGCCGTTGATGCCTTTGTGCGCGATAGAGCTTGGTGATCACTATTCACAGCGATAAACTCAATACCTTGCACCCCATCTTCTATCATGCGGTCGACTGCATTACAGCCACCGCCGCCAACACCGATCACTCTAATAGTGGCGTAGAAATCATCGTCCATTCCGAATTCAAAATTATATTCTGCCAAGGAAATACTCCTTTCGTGATAAAAACAGTTTTTGTAAGATGTTATTACTAGCTTACAACTGAATTTAACAGGGGGTTTGTCTCGATACCCTAATTATGTTTGGGCATATTTTACATGATAAAAAATACATTTACAATACGGAAGATCGTCTATACACTTACATTTGCGTTGTTGCCGATGACATAATGTCATCATAACGAAAACTCTTCGCAATAAACTCTTTAGAGACTAGGCTTTGTCCTCTTCATCGTTTATAGAGCTACGAATTTCGTCGCTTGATTTTCTGCCTGCCAGTCTCCAGTCTTTATATTGCAGATATAGCTTCGACACAATTTCTCCTATATTTATAAAAATTCGATATGTAAAAACAAAGGCAATAATGGTAGATAATTCAAAATTAATTTGCTGGCCTAATGCTGTTAAAAGCATTGCCATTAAAGAGTTTACTAGAAATTCTAAGAGGAATTTAGTGCCATATTCTTGGCTTTCATTTTTTCTAACAAGGACAGCTAACAAGGTATCTATTCCGGCTAGAACTATAAGAGCAAGGTAGGGTGCCCAAGCAGCCGGCACAGGCACGCTGACAAAAAGACCGATTACTAGACCGATTAGTAAGCCTATTAGTGGTATCAATGTCACTCCCCTTTGCTTATCATGCGTTTTTCACTTGTTATGACATCTCTCAAGTGTGCTTTAGGAGATGTCAGGACGAAAGTGTACTTTCGTTCCCGTCATATCCAGCTCACCTGCTGCTTTCTCTGTGAACTCTTCTACGAAGATTAAGTCCGAAAGTAATGCAAGTTTGTCCTGTAAGTACCTGTTATCATCTAGTTTAACACGAATCATACCGCCCTGAGTACTGGGAATGTGCAAATAAAATGTACTTGTGTCCCGCCAAATAATGTGACTAATAAGTGGCAGCAACTTTTCTTCATTGTTTTTGCTACTATCTTGTCGAATAATTTCAGCTGTAAGGTTTATTGATTTCTGGAGTCGATAAGTTTGCTCAGTTTGCAGCTGTTTGCCTTCTTCCGCTGTTTCTGTGAGCGTAATTTGCTCTACACTGGGGAAAATATCGGAGGCTTCCTCCTTGAGTTCAATCACAAAGAGTTCTTTATCGACTAGAGCGTAACCGCCGGGTACCCGCACACACATAATCTCGGTTTTCTCATCGAGATCAATCTTGATCTTAGATGGATAGGAAAAGTAGACTTTAACGTCATCCACCAAGGGAGATGACGCCAATATTGTCTCTTCGGCAGCAGCGTAGCGCAAGCCAAAGAGAGTCCTGATATTCCCGCCCAGCTTATAGACAAAATGCTTATTCTTATGAGAGGAGAGCACTTGTTCCATACTCTTATCATCAATCCGGTAAGTCCCGTTCACCTCGATCTGATTGATGGTAAAACCCGGGACTAATACCAGCAGAGTGATCACAACAAGAATGGAGGCAACGATCGCCAGAAAGATCAGCGGTTTTCTGCTCATCAGTAGTGAGCGCCTGCGTTCCCGGTCTCGTTTCTTCCTGCTTTCAGCTGAAAATGGAGAGGGCTGAAAACTGGCACTCTCCGGTCGCTTACTCTGCTTGGATCGTTTGCGATCCGGCTGACGGTTAGAACTCGTTTTTTTACGACCGTCTTTGTTGTTTTTTCTTGCTTTGCTCATTATCGCCATTATCCTTATCTGAGAGATATGGTGCGATCTTCTGATAAATTACCTTTGCCGCAGGTGGCAACTCTGCGGACGACAATGCTTCCGTCATTTGCAGCAGTCGCTCAGGTCTATTAATAAAGTATCGTATTCTATCAATGAGATATTCGGTATTAAAATCTGCATCTTTAATCATGATTGCGCCACCGAGCTCTGCTAAACTCTGCGCGTTCTTGTTCTGATGATCATCAATGGCATGAGGGTATGGAACCAGTACGGCCGGCTTGGCCAAAGCCATCAGTTCAGCACAGGTCATAGCTCCTGACCGAGAGATGACGAGATCCGATGCAGCCATCCACTGCGCCATATTGTAAAGATAATTCGTGACTTGGACGTTTGAGATACCTTCGTAGATTTCAGGGCTGTTCGGCTGATCCTTGCCTGTGCTCAGTATAATAATCAGTTCAGGATGCTCTTCCACCAACTGCTGCCAGCCACGGTGATCGCGTAAGCCACTGATCGCCTTGTTTAAACGCTCTGCACCTAGACTGCCGCCAGTAACAACAATAAGGAAACGATCTTCTGATATGCCGATGGCATGTCTCCCCTGCTCCTTGTCCAAAGTATAAAATATAGGCTGAACCGGATTGCCGCTAACTGTAATTGTATCGAGATCTCCAAGATTCTCTTTACTCTTTTCATTTATGACGAAAACATGAGCTGCATGTTTGGCAAAGAAGCGGTTGGCCCTGCCGGGATAAACATTCTGCTCATGTAAAATATAAGGTGTCTTTAGCTGCGAAGCTGCCATAATAACCGGCCCGGTAACGTAGCCACCGGTGCCGATGACAAGAATGGGCTTCAGCTTTTTAATAAGCTTTCTGGTCGTTCGTATGCCGTGGATGTTGTCCTTCAGCCAGCGGTAGAACCATGGATAATACTTCGAAGGCATGGCGCGGGCTGAAATGGGGACAAATTCATAACCTGCTGCAGGCACCATTTCCGCCTCAATGTTTCCCACCAATCCACAAAAAATAATCCTCACATCAGGATTATTATCTCTAATCTCAGAGGCTATTGCTAAGGCAGGGTGAATGTGGCCGCTAGTACCCCCTGCAGCAAAAATTACAGTTTTTCGATCATCGGCTTGCATGTCGTCAAGCAACTCTCCTTCTTCATTATTTACGATCCAAGACGCGCACTAATTGGCGATTACGTTTTACACCTGTTTTTGAAACGCATAAAACCATAGCCGCAGCAGTTGCGAAAATTACATTTGCTGTGCCGCCTGCTGAGAAAAACGGCATTGAAATTCCTGTTGCCGGTATCAGGCTCGTCGCAACCGCCATATTAAGGAAGGCCTGAAAGACAATCAAAAAAGTGAAACCACCTGCAATATTGCGTGCAGCTAAGTTTGAAGCCCGTGAGGCAACTGAGAAGCCTGTTATAAGGAATAGTATAAACAAGAGCAGGACAGCTAAGGTACCAATTAAACCGAGCTCTTCTCCAATTATGGGGAAGATGAAATCATTATGCGCTTCTGCGAGCCAGTTGAGTTTCTGCGTACTACGGCCTAGACCGACACCGGTCGTTCCCCCCACTCCAAAAGCAATTTCCGCTTGTTCTATCTGACGCCTGCCGTCTGCATCCACAGAATCGCGATCTCGGAACAATTCGACCCGCCGCCGTGAGTGAGCGAATCTATCTGAAATCAAGTCAGGCAGTGACGTATTGTAAACCACCGGAATCAGTAAAGCTGCTAACAATAGAAGTACCAGCATGATTGGAATGACATGTAAGAGTATGCCTCGGAGCCAAGAACGTAGTGGGATTTTTCCCATAATAAACATCAAAAACGCCAGTACGACCAGAATGATGGCACCGGATAAATGTGGTTGTAATACGACGAGGACGATCCATATCAATATGCGCAAAAAGGGCCGGGTGAAGTCGCGATAAGTCTCGAGGTTTATCTTTTTGAAGGCAGTTTGCTTCTTCTCTTCCCAAGGAGTTCCTATGTCCGCTTGCCGTCTGCGCTGTCGTTGTCGCTCAAAGAAGTACGACGAAAGATAATAGACCACGCCGATTTTAGCTAATTCTGAAGACTGGAACTGAATCGGTCCGATCGCTACCCAGCGCTGTGCGCCTTGACTAGTGATGCCTCGAAACATCGTATAAAGCAAAAGACCGGTAATCACGAAATAGACTATTTCGCGTAAGCCGGGTCGCAACAACTGTCGGAAAGGCGTAATCAATGCAAGCCCTATAGCTAAGAGTGAGCCGGAGATACCTAAGATCAACTGACGCGACGCGAACGCTGTGGCATCGGCTATAACCTCAGTTCGCAGCGCTTCCGGCAATTCGTTCAGGGCAAGCTCATCTTCAACAACATTTACATAGGTACTTGAACTGACAAAACTCTCTCCAAAACTGGCGCTGAACATCATGATGAAGCCAAAGGCCATCAGGCTGATCCAAATAAAGAAAAAAGGCAAAGAGATTCTTCTGTGGCTGGCAAGATCTTCCGGACGCAGTTCTAAAGTCTCTGCACCGGTCTCTTCATCCGTTAAACCCGGAAATCTTATAAGCTGATCTTGCACATCGCTAGCCATAAGTATCCTCTCTTAAAAAGCACCAACAACGAATAATATGCCAAGCATTCCGCAAATAGCACCCACCAGATAAAAAACGTACACTACTTTCTGTTCGGACCAGCCGCTGAGCTCAAAGTGATGATGGATCGGAGCCATACGGAAGATCCTCCTGCCGCCGGTCCGCCGGAAATACAACGTTTGCATCACGACGGATAATCCTTCAAAGAAAAAGATGAAGCCGACTACGATTGCCAGATATGGTGTTCCCGCTGCCACCGTCAACAAAGTAAAGCCGATCCCCAAGGATTGAGAACCGGTGTCCCCCATAAAGATACGGGCAGGATAGCGGTTGAAAAACAAAAAGCCCAGACAGCCGGCCAATATAAGCATCGGCAGAAATTGCGACTGATGGGCCAAAATTCCAGCCAGTACCAGTATGCGATGGATAACAATAAGAAAGACGCAGGCAATACTCATGAGCCCTGACAAAAGGCCGTCCAAGCCATCTGTTATATTCACTGAATTGCTCATATAAAAAAGGAAAGGGATCAGGATCAGGAAGTAAATAAACTGTCCTACACCGCTGAAAACAATCTTTTCCATTGTAAACGGAACAAGCATAAAAGCGCCTTCCGGCCGCAAATATACGAACCAGGCGGACGCCAATATCGAGAGCAAACCAAGAATGACTGTCTTTTGCTTAACACTCAATCCTTCGCGCGAAACTCGAACCTTGATATAGTCGTCGATAAAACCGACGAGGGCAAACAAGAGCATAAACAAAAGTATCATGCTGGTCGTCAACATTCCGGGATAAATCAGAGCTGTAATAAATCCGATTAGGAACAACGGTATAAGGAAAAACAAAGCACCGAAAGTTGGGGTACCGCTTTTCACGTAGTGTGATTTCGGTCCATCTTCGCGCACACGTTGGCCGACGTTCAGCTTTTTCACAAGGGGCATACCAAAACCCCCAATAGTTACGGTTGCCAGAAACATCAACAAAGCCCATATAAGCATACTATTGCCGGTCAGCACTCTTGTGCTCAGATAGAAGATCACGCTTGTGCCCTCACTTCTTCAGGTGCAAACATTCCCTTTAGCGCCTCAGCCACCCTTTCGAGATGGTAGTAGCGTGAAGCTTTAAGTAAGACATAATCACCTTCTTCAACCTCTTGGAGAATTCGCGGCAAGGCATCATCGACTGTAGTGTACCAGCCTGCAAAGACATTACGCCCCACTTCAGATTGCATCAGTTTATCCTTGGTATATCCGGTTTCTTGTCCGATAAGAATTATGCGGTCAAAATTATTAGTCAGCGCTTGTCTGGCCGCTGTCTCATGAACCCCTTTTGTGTAACGCCCTAATTCTCGCATCCCACCTAGAATCAAAATGCGACGCCGTTCCTCCGCCATGAAATCTACTGCTTCTAAAGCTGCCAGATAAGATTCCGGCGAAGCATTATAAGCATCGTTCATGACAGTTACAGGGCCAAAATTAAGTACTTGCTGACGGCCATCCAGATTTTCAAAATTCAAGGTAGAAGCTGCAGCTTCATCCATATCAAGACCTAAAGCGTAGGCAACCGCCAATCCGAATAAAGCTGTATTCACGTAATGCTCGCCGGCGACGGGCAGGCTTATCTGCCATTTCTCATCCGGTGCCAGATTGCTGCGAGCAATAAAGGACGTTCCGTTCTTATCAATAACCAGGTCTTCCCACCAAAACACCGGGCTGCCGTCACGCTCCAAATGCGAGATATTTTCTTTGCAGGCGACAAACCAGACCGGTAGCGTCGGGGGGTCGGTGAGATACCACTCTTCTAAGAGAGGGTCATCACCGTTGAGTATTAATAAACCATTATCTTTCATACCTTTAACAATGGAGGTTTTCTCTTTTAAAATATCGCGTATCGTCCCCAGATACTCAGCATGAGAAAAGCCGATTTGCGTAATAATACTGATATCCGGCCTCGCGATTTTGGAAAGCTGTTCGATCTCGCCTGGTCTATCCATGGCGACTTCCGTCAAGAGTACTTGGGTATCAGCTTCCGTCGACAAGAGCGTTTCGGATAAACCGATCTCATTATTCAAATTGCCTTCGGATTGTTCGGACGCCAATTGCGACTGTACCATCTGACAAATCATATTACGACTGGTAGTCTTGCCTACACTGCCTGTCACAGCAATGACAGAACAGCTCAACATCTTGCGATAGCCTGCAGCTAAATCCTGATAGGCCTGCAAGGTATCGTCCACTAAAAGGAGGTCCGGCCCATTCAATTCACCGGACTTGACATCTTCAATCCATTTTTTTACCAAAGGTTCATCTTTTTCTACTACCAGTAATTGCGCCCCTAGTCTCACCGCTTCATCCAAGAAACGATGTCCATCGAAGTGATCGCCACGCAACGCAACGAAGGCCTCACCGGCTTGCAATGAACGCGTATCAGTAGAAATACTCTTGTAAAACCTGTCAGTATCATTTTCGTGCCGTGGTTCACGCACAATAGTGCCGCCTGTCCACTGCATCATTTGACTTGGTAAAAATCTACCCACTGTTATCAATCTCCCTAAATCTGAAAAAAGTCCTATGCCTAAGGCAGAGGATCTGTTTCAGGTTCGACCTCAGGTGACACATCAGCTGCTTCTTCATCTGCGTTGGCGGGAGGATCAGGATCTGCCACTACTGGAGGAGTGTATACGACAGGTTCTGCTTCCTCTACATTTACATCTTCAGAAAAACTCAGCTTAATCGCTGTCCCCTTCGGTACCATAGTATTTTTTGTATTTGCACCGTTCGGAGCTCCAGCTACATCATTAGCATTATCAGCGCCTGCCGAGCTCTGTGGAGTTTGGTCAATGCAGGCTCCTTCTATGTCGCCAACAACTTGAATAACCACACCTGCCTCAGCTGCCAGCCAAATGCTCTCATGATAATTTTTCGCCCTAAAGTCCGGTACAGTCACCCATTCTACTTCATTTACCAACTCCGGGTAAAGCCACACAGTTGATCCTTTGGCCAAGATGCTCCCTTCGACCGGCAAACTCTGCGCCAAAGGCTTATCTAGAAAAAACTGATCAAACTGTACAGAGGGCGCAAGCCCCAAATTGGAAAGCTTTGCAGCCGCCTCCCCTACCGTCAGTCCGGCCAGAGATGGAATTTTTACTGAATATTTCAAATCTGACAAATCCGTCGCAGTGTATTCTTGTTTAAGCCCTAAATGATTCAAAACACGAGCTGAAATGCGATTGCTCGCGCGAGTAGCCACAATACTGCTGCTTGTAATCCCCGGATCGCGGATTACGACTAAAGTGGCAATACGAGGGTCATCTATGGGAGCGACACCGGCAAAAGAATAGGTGGGAATTTCATGCGTTTCATCCATCGAAGTACCGGTCTTTCCTCCAAGTCTAAAACCTTCACTGCCAAAAGTCTTATTACCCATTAGAACAACATCTTCCAGCAACGCTAACACACGCTTGCAGGTCTTGTCAGAAAAGATCTGTTTACCCTTTTCTACAGGAATTTCATGATAGACACCATCAGCCTGAGATGTATATGCCCCAACTAAGCGTGGAGTAAGCATATTCCCACCGTTGCCAATTGTTGCGAAGAAATTAATCAGTTGTAAAGGAGTTACGGTCGAAGATTCGCCGAAGCTAAGGTTGGCTAAATCAAGTGGCATGGGATTAGTGTGAAAAATCCCCCCCACTTCACCGTATAAATCAATACCACTTTTGCCCTTGAATCCTAATTTCTCCACGTATTCATAGTATTTTTCGATACCAATTTCGTTGCCTACCTGGACAAAAACCGGATTGCAGGAACGATAGAAAGCCTCACGCAAGGTTTCATCACCATGACCATGTCCGGTGACACAGTACATGGTCTGGCCTTGGACGGTAATAGGATCGTCATTATAGATAACGTGTTCACCGCTTACTCCTTCTTCCAAGGCAATCGCTAGCGTTACAGCTTTGAAAGTCGAGCCGGGTTCAAAAGACGCTCCCACATTAAGATTCGTCCACAGATGTTCGCTTCGATACTTAGCCCGCTCCTCTTCCTCCATGTCCTCCCAGATAGCAGCTTCCAACCCCAGTGGGAGACCGGTAGGATCGTCAGCCCTATAAGAAGGAATCTGGTCCATAGCCAAAATATTCCCGGTATAGACATCCATGACAATCCCGGAGACACCATTAATAGTGCCCGTTGCTGCGGCAATAGAAAGGAGCTCTTCATGCAGAATCGACTGAACTGAGCTGTCAATCGTGGTGTGAATTGTATGGCTGGAATCGCCTTCCTGCTTAATACTCGGTGAAAAGGGCACCGCCCCTTGGTTAGCATAGTTATTACGTTTTTGATAAATGTAGGTAGTGGAGCCGGACAGGAGATCTTCATAGCTTGCTTCTAAGCCGGAAACTCCCTCCAGACCTTCTGATTCTGCTCGTGTCATTCCCAAGATAGAGGAAGCAAGGTCAACATTGTTGTAGACACGTTTCTCTTCGGCATCAAAGCGAAAACCGCCGACTCGATTCTCCGTCAACCAATTTTTCAAGCGTTCAGCTTTACTTTCGGGGACATATGCTGCCAGCTGAACATAAGCTGTACTTTCACGCTCACTCGCCAGCATAACTGCTTCGGACAAAGAAAGACCGTCTTTAACAGTAATTAAAGAACGGACAGAATCCGCTTTCTCACCCTCAAGATCAAGCGTATTTATGATCATATCAGCAATGTCTTCTTGCTCAATATTGGATTTAGGAGAACTTACAACCGAGGGAGTCATTCCGACTCGATATACATATGAAGAGGAAACCATGGGGTAACCATTGCAATCCAGAATTGAACCTCGTTTGGAATCAATTTTTCTAACTGAGTGCTGTTGGCGTGCTGCTTGCGCAGATAATTCATCACTGCTGACTACATGTAGTTGATAGAGTTGGGAAGCAATTAATACCGCCGATAAGATAAAGGCGACGCTGATAAGAATTAAAGACAGGCTGCCGACAGATCTAGAATCAGCTTTCTTAAATCTACGTAATGATGTAAGTTTGTCTCGACGCCCTGACATAAAAAGTTTACTATTCTCCGTCTATCTACTTTGTGATTCACGCTGTTGAACCCCATTTACGGGCGCATACTCTCAACATAGTATTCAATCGTACCGATATTCTCTTGATAAGAATGTAATCTGCCCAGTGCTAAGCTGTTCTGATCGACAGAAACTGAATCACCAACTAATGTCTTGTCGGAATTATGTCCGTTCACATAAATGATTTGATTGCTGCCTGCCACTTGCAGACCTAAGTTACTCTGTGCCTTATCTTTAATGTATTCAAAATCATATTGCTCAGACAATTTGTTGAAGAGAGCATTGTTGGACATTTCTACTTTTTCAATCCGCTGTTTCATTCCGGAGTTAAGAAAACTCATTTCAGTAATGCGAGCATATCTGCTCACTATGAAAGCAACCATCACCGTCATTGCGGCAACAGCCATAACTACGCCAATGCATGTGCGTACTCTCTCTCGACTAAGGGCACGATAGGTCTTCTTGATTTCAGCTTCCTGCTGCAGCTGACGACGTCTCTTAATTCGCTTCGCCTCTTCTTCAGCAAAACGTCGCTCCGGCATTTCCTGTGGAGTAGGAAGCTGATAGGCGGAGTAGCTTCTCATTTGTCGGGCAAGGTTACCATCAGATTCATATAAGCTCATGCGACACCTCCAAATTCAAACACACGCAATTTTGCGCTGCGTGCTCTTTTATTCTCAGCGATCTCCGCCGCTGAGGCTTCGACCACCTTGCGTTGCGGTCTCTTTCCCAAAGGCTTCTTCCCGCAAATACAAACAGGAAAATCTCTGGGGCACTCACAAGGATCTTCCCAATTAAGGAATGTCTGCTTAACTAAGCGATCTTCCAAGGAGTGAAAACTAATTATTACTACACGTCCTCCTGATGACATAATCTCAGGTAATTGATTCAGGAGTGACTCAATTTCTTCAATTTCTCTATTAACAGCAATGCGAATTGCTTGGAAGCTTCTTCTTGCCGGATGTTTCTTTCTTCTAGCTGAGGGCGGCACTGCTTGACGAATGATTTCCGCTAACTGTCCTGTCGTTTCTAATGCTGTATGTTCGCGCTCTTCGACTATTGCTCGAGCAATGCTCTTTGCATGAATTTCTTCGCCATAATCTCGCAGTATTTTAACTAAATCTCCTTCTTTAATATCTGCTAATAATTCGGCCGCAGTCATTCCTTCCGACTGATCCATTCTCATATCAAGTGGACCATCCTGATGGTAAGAAAAACCTCGCTCTCCTTCATCAAGTTGATGAGAGCTGGTTCCCAGATCTGCTAGCAGACCATCAATATGCCCCTTTTCTTCCTGAGAAAGGTTTTGCGAGAGAGAAGAGAATTTAGACGAACGGATTGAATAGCTCCCTACAGTATTCAAAGTTTCCAATCGTCTCCCAGTCTCTTCTCTCGCATTCTCATCGCGATCCAGAGCGATAAGTCGACCCTCAGCACTTAGCTGAGATAGAATAGCGGCGCTGTGTCCGCCGCCTCCACTAGTGACATCTACGTATAAACCGTCAGGCTTAAGCGCGAGAGCTTCAAGCGTCTCGGCCAGCAAAACCGGACGGTGCCATTTGCTATAATCCGCGGATGCCATAAGCTGACAAGTCCAGTTCAGACAAGGATTCTGCTGCAGCTTGTTCTTTTTCATAGAACTCCTTAGAGCAAATCTCGACTGAGGTATATACATCGATAAAGCAAATCTCTTCCCCTTTAGTCACAAAAATCCTGTCCCACAAATGATTGGGGATGGAAATGCGACCCTGTCCGTCAAGCTCACATTCAACAGCTTCACCAATAATTTGGCGACGGAAAAGGCGGGCTTCTGCTTCACTGGTTTGTAATTCACTAAATTGTTCGAGGATCTTCTCGAATTGGGATGAGGTGTACACGTTCAAGTAGCCGTCATCCAAGCTGACAGTCACAATGAGGACTCCGTCAAAACGATCACGGATCTTGGACGGCACGATAACGCGACCTTTTGAGTCTACTACGTGCATATAACGAGCCACTTGACACCTCCTCCAATATCTTTTTCATATTCTACCACTAAACACCACTATTGTGTCAAGAAGCTCCACAAAATGGCAAAATCCCCCCCAATGTGGCAAAATTGTAACATTTTTGATCTTTTCTCTCTAAAAGATGCTTAGATATGGTTTTACAGACGGCACAGGACAAAGAAAAACCACCTACGTGAGGTGGCTGTCAGAGGAAATTTTCTATTCGGCAGATTAAGGCAGATTTAATCGATTGTGCTCAATTTGTAATCCATAGAAATATTAAGTAAAACTCCTAAGAGTAAAAAGTTGGAAACCATGGCCGATCCGCCATAGCTGATAAAGGGCAAAGGGATGCCGGTGATTGGCAAGAGCCCTATTGTCATACCAATATTCTCGATGTAATGGAAGGCGATAGAAGAGATCAAGGCAACCATAACGTAAGCACTGGAGTAGGATTGTTTCTCTATCTGTGCCGCTCGCCGTAGCGTATAGATAATGAAATAGCCCGCAACAAGAATGACCAGAGCTGAACCGATTAAACCCAGCTGTTCCGAAATAGCGGCAAAAATAAAATCTGATTCCTTAACAGGCACGTTAACGTACTGGCCGCTATTATTGCCTATGATGCCGCCCGATGCCACAGCAGCAAGAGACTGATCAATTTGATACGAGGCTGCCGGGTCATTCCCCCGGAAAAAGAAAGTCAGAATACGATTCTTTTGACTGACGCTGAGGAAAAATTGCCACAGCAACGGCACAACCACGAGCGTCAGACCCGCCAGCGAGGCAAGTATGTACCGCCACTTAATGCCCCAAACGAAGAGAGTCGCCAAGAACATAAATAATATGACCATGGATGTACCGAGGTCCACTTCCGTGATGACCAAGAAAAACGGTATGGCATAGAGTAAACCGACCTTGGCAAAACCCTGTAGCTTCGAGATTTCACCCTCTTTAATCTGAGCAAAAACCGGACCGCTCACCATAGCAACCCCAATTTTCGCTAATTCGGAGGGTTGAAAGGAGCCGACTAGAGGGAGATAAATCCAGCTATCTGCACCGGCCACCGGCCTGAAACCGTCTACTTTAACGTAAATCAGGAGTACAATGCTCACTCCGTAAATCAAAGCGCCGATCAGCCTCAGCGTAGGCTTTTCAAAAAGGCAAATGATAAAAGCCGCAACAAGCCCGATCAAAACAATCGCAAGCTGTTTATAAAAGTTATTTGGGTAATCAAAAATCACCGCACCATAACCTGAAGACAAGACAGTATTGAGGACAACCAGCCCGATAATAACTAAAACAGCAACCGGCACCAGCATCCTATAATCCAAGAGCTGGAAAAATTTATCTATCCGGGAAGATTTATTCTTAGTGTTTAAGTCAGGCATGATTACAACTAAAGCACTTTAAGCTTAAGCCTCTGACTCCTCATCGTTAGTTTTTTGATCGCCCTCTTCTTCCACTTGAGCTTCAATCCCCGTCTCCTCTGTTCCCAATACGGGCGCATAAATTATTTCGTCTGCCCGCTCAGCACTTAAGCTGATGGACGCCAGAGCTTTTCTGCGCGAATTGTTGCGAACCGCATTGATCACAAGTACGAGAACACCGAAAACAACCATGGCCGCTGATAAAGCTTGCGAGATGCGAATACCGCCACCCGTGTACAAAGCGTCGGTTCGTATACCTTCTACAAAGAAGCGTACGACTCCATAAAGCAAGAAATAGCTGGCCAAGGTAGTCATGGGTTGCTTGGAACGACGGCGCACGAAGAGCAGAATAACGAAAATAAGAATATTTGCCAAAAATTCGTAGAGGAAGGTAGGATGCACCGGCAGAGAAGGATCAATTCCCGGCAAAGGATTTCCGGGATCCGGATTGATTCGGCTTAAATAAGTGGATGTCCCATTACTGATCATGCCCCAAGGCAGATCGGTATTTACGCCAAAGGCTTCCTGGTTGAAAAAATTTCCCCATCGACCGATAGCGTGTCCCAAAGGCAGATAAGGCGCCAGGTAATCAAGCACCTTAGATAGACGAATGCGCTTATACATAGCCATTAGCAAGATGGCGAGAATAGAACCGATCACACCGCCGTAAAAGGCCAGTCCTCCCGATCTCAGGTCGAAAATCTTTCTCAAATCCGAAGAGAATTGCGACCACTCGAAAGCTACATAGTAAATGCGAGCTCCGATTATCGCAGCCGGAATTAAGACCAAGAAAAAATCAACGACATCATCACTCTTTAGATCATGTCTTTTCGCGTGCCTGATAGCCAAAAGCATGGCCAACAAAAAGGCAAGCGCAATTAAGAGCCCATACCAGTAAATTGATATTTCGCGACCAAAGAGATTGAATTGAAACACAATTCGGCTAATTTCGAGATTATTTATACCTAACCCCGGAAAATTCACAAGATAATCCGCAGAATTATTCATATCTGATCCTCCAGACGATTATTTTACCACACGTGACTGATGCCATTGCCACACATTTTCCAGATCAGCCCGCACAGCCTCGGTCAACTCTTCCATGGAATCAAAACGTAGCTCCGGCCTCATGAAAGAAAGAAAGTCCACTTCAATTTCCTCGCCATAGAGCAAGCCGTCGAAGTCATACAAATACGTTTCGACCCGTAAGGGGGTTTCTTCTTCAATAGTCGGAGATACTCCGATATTGCTAACCGCAGGAAAAACTCCTGCGCTACAATGAGCAACAGTCGCGTAAACCCCATTATGCAGACGAGCGCGCTTGGTCGGATAGCGAAAATTAGCGGTAGGAAAACCTTTGCGCGAGCCAATAGCGCGGCCATGCTCCACTACACCCTTGAGTTTATACGGCCTAGTCAACATTTCCGTAACCGCCTCCAATTCCCCCTGATACAAGCAATTTCTGATGCGGGAACTGGAAACTTTTTCATCTCTATAGAGTACGTCGGATGCTACCTTATAAGCAAAATCTTCAGCGGCGGCAAACTCGGCCAATAGATGAATGTCGCCCTTAGCCCCGGCACCAAAACGGGCATCTTCGCCCACGACAAGTGTCTTCACATTAAGTTTTTCCTGCAAGAATTTTTTCAAAAAATCATAAGCGCTGATATTTCGGAACTCTTCACTCATATTAGTAACGAAAACATCTTCGATACCGATCTCTTCCAAAATTGCGTATTTTTCTTCAACCTCCAGTAAGCGCCGGTTTTCTTCCGGACCGTAGGGCGAAATAAAAGTAAAAACCGCCGGCCGTAAAGATTGCTCGCGGCAAACGTCCATCAATTCTTCTAAAAGATGGCGATGCCCGATATGCATACCGTCAAAAACTCCCAGCGTTAGCCCGCGCTCCTGCTGAGAATCAATATTCTCCAGAGATTCAAATATCTTCATCCACACTTCCCTCATGTAAAAATTTAGCGGCACTGTCCACAAAAACTCGTTTCACCTCGACTGCGCCCTGCTCAACACTGCCCACGGCAATCAATATATTATTATACGTGAAAGTCATCGTAGCGTGAGAAATTCCTTGATCAGAAAGCGTAATCTTTTGTCCGTGCGCGAGCTGCAAAGCTTCATGGCGCTGGAGGGCGTAAGTTGGGTAAGCTTCAAAGGCTGCCAGAGTGGGCAAGACTTTGTTTTCAGCCGTTATGGCATCCAAAAACGCTTTTGAACTACGACCTAACTCATTGAAACGCGCAAATAAATCATCGACCTTGACAGTTTGATCCAGTCCAAAGGGACCACTATCGGTACGTACCAGCTCGGCTGCGTAAGCGTAACAGCCAAGCTTCTCGCCGATAGCTTCAGCTAGTGAACGAATATAAGTACCCTTAGATGCGAAAAACTTGACATCCAAGCGGGGAAATTTCTCAGTCTCGACATAATACAAATCTAAAAGCTCCAGCTTGTAAACAGTCACGCTGCGCCAAGGACGCTCTACTTCTTCATCTTGTCGGGCATATTTATAAAGAGCCTTGCCGTCCACTTTGACAGCAGAATAAAGGGGGGCCTGTTGTTGAATTTCACCTTGAAAACTGTTGATAATAGCTTCCAGGTAAGAACGATCAGCTAGTCGGGAAAGATCGAAGTCCTCTGGAGCACGCGCTACAACTTCGCCCTCGAGGTCCATGGTGTCGGTACGAGCACCGAGTTGAATCTGGCAACGGTATTTTTTGTCATAATTTATCATATAGGGAACGGCGGCAGTAGCACGACCAAAGACGATCGGCAGAACGCCTGTTGCGAACGGATCAAGGGTGCCGCAATGGCCGACCCGCTTCATCCCTAAGAGCTTCCGCAGTTGAGCGACAACTGCAGCTGAGGTTTTTCCGCTGTCTTTGTTTACGAGGATAATCCCCTGATCGTTTAGCATTTTTTCATTAAAGTTTACATTGATTGAGCATTGTTTCGGCTTGAGCGAGGACAAGGATCTCGGCTTCTGCCAAGCTCACATCCTCTAAAGTAAATCCTGCAGCTCGAACATGCCCACCTCCCCCAAAATGTTTGGAAAAGGCAGCTGCGTCCAAGCAGCTGTTAGAGCGGACACTCGCTTGGATTTCACTTCGATCAGGCGATTCGCGCAGAAGAATCGACACATCTACTCCGTCTGCCTCACGCATATCGGAGGATAGGTAATCAAGATCGTCATCCTTAGCTCCTCGCTGTTCCATCATATCTCGAGAAACTGCAGCTAAAAGAATGCGTCCGCCGGCCTCCAGCCTCATTGAGGAAAAGATGTCTCCTCTAATCTGAAGCTGAGTCACAGTAGTTCGCTCGAACAATTCATGAGTCAAAGTAGAGAGATTCACAGTAAATTCTTCGATCAGCCAGGCGGTCTGCCTAAGACCACGTGGTGTTGTGTTGTTGTAGCTGAAGCGTCCCGTATCTGTCATCAAGCCGGCAATTAACAGGGTGGCAATATCGTCATTGAACAGCTTCTGTGTGGACAAGGTCTCCAGCTCTGCTATGAGACGAAAGACGAGTTCACAGGTGGAGGAGGCTTTCGTATAAACCAGCTCAAGTTCCTTGCTCTCCTGCTTGCGCACGTGATGGTCGATAATCGCATATTGCTCCGTTTTCATAAAAAACTCTTCGCGCCTTTCTAGGCGGTCGGGAGAGTTTAGATCAACTGCGATAACAAAGTCGAGCTGTTGCTCTGACTTCTCGTCGCGATAAACAGAAACGTTTTTCGTTCCCGGCAGGAACTTGAGAGAAGGAGCAAGCTCCTCATCCGTAAAGACCGTTGCGCTCGCGCCCAGCTGCTGCAAGGCGAGAGTAAGAGACAGGGCAGCACCCAAGGCGTCACCGTCGGCTCTGGCATGGGGAAAAATCCCCAGCCTTGCGTTTTTTTGGCTATATTCCAATAAAACAGCAGCCAAGCGACTAATGGTAGCTGCGATTTCGCTTCTGTCTTGATTAAAACTACTCATTATTTATTCTCTGAGTCCGTCTCGTACTCATCACTTTGCTCAGCAGAGGCTTCATCTTCAGCAATAACCTTATTGATTAACTGATCCATGTAAAAGCCCTCGGCAATTGTACGATCCTCAAGGAAATGAATCTGAGGGGTCATGCGCAAATGCATTTTATGTCCCAATTCACGTCGGAAGAAACCTAGAGACTTGCTTAAACTCAGGGCGACAGCGTCGCGCTTTTCTTGATCTCCCAACACGCTGTAGTAGACATTTGCATGGGCTAAATCGCCGCTCATCTGCACTTCTATAAAGGACACCCGTGCATCCAGCACGGGATCCTTAATTCTATTACGTAAGGTCTCTGACAAAACGCGGCGCACTTCGTCAGCGACCTGCATGCTTCGCCTGCTAGACATTTTCGATCTCCTTCATAGTGTAGAACTCAAGTTCATCGCCGACTTTGATATCGTTAAAGCGTTCCACACTGGCACCGAACTCATAGCCTTGAGCAACTTCGCGTACGTCATCTTTAAAGCGTCTCAGCGAAGCTAGTTCGCCATCGTAAATGACAACGGCATCGCGAACAACGCGCACTTTGTCGTTACGGTTCGCCTTGCCTGAAAGCATGTACGAGCCGGCAACTGTACCGGTACCGGTAACTTTGAATATCTCACGCACTTCAGCATGAGCTGTAACAACTTCTTTGTATTCAGGAGCCAACATGCCCTTCATGGCCTGTTCGATTTCTTCAATCATTTCGTAGATAACGCTATAGAGCCTGATATCCACGTTAGAAGCTGCGGCCTGTTCACGCGCTACGGCAGAAGGACGAACGTTGAAACCGACAATGATCGCATCGGCTGCTTCAGCCAGGCGAATATCGGATTCGTTAATTCCGCCGGTGGCACTATGAATGACATGCACTAGGATCTTATCTGTAGAAAGTCCTTCCAGGGACTGGCGCACAGCCTCAACCGATCCCTTAACGTCGCCTTTAACGATGACGTTAAGATCAACCTTGACGCCCTCATCCATTTTGCTGAAGAGGGTTTCAAGCGACATGTGGGAGGAGGCACGCAAACGCGCTTCTCTGTCTTCTTCTTGTCTGCGCTCTGCGAGAGCACGGGCGACTTTCTCGTCTTTTACCTGATAGAGGATATCTCCGCCTTCTGGCACTTCAGATAGTCCTAGGATCTCCACCGGCATTGAGGGACCAGCTTCATTGATCTTTTCACCACGGTCGTTTTGCATCAAGCGTACGTATCCCATTTGGGATCCTACCACGATAGCATCTCCGGTCCGCAGTGTGCCGCGTTGAATAATTACAGTCGCGACCGGTCCTCTACCGATATCAAGCTCAGCTTCAATAACTGTGCCCTTAGCCTGACGCTTCGGATTGGCTTTGAGCTCCATGATGTCCGCAGTGATGAGGATCGTTTCCAGCAATTCATCCATGTTTTCGCCGGTCTTGGCTGAAACGGGAATGATGCTGTTTTCGCCGCCCCAATCGGCGTCCATAATGTTGTACTGCGCCAACTCGGTCTTAACGCGCTCTATGTTCGCTTGCGGACGATCGATCTTGTTGATCGCCACAATGATCTCTGTTTCTGCGGCGCGTGCGTGGTTGATGGCTTCGATTGTCTGTGGCATTACGCCGTCGTCAGCCGCAACTACCAGAACCGCAATATCTGTGACCAGTGCGCCTCTAGCGCGCATGGTTGTAAAAGCCTCATGCCCCGGTGTATCTAGGAAAGTAATCTTGCGATCATTCAAATTCACTGTGTACGCACCGATGTGCTGCGTAATTCCGCCTGCTTCACCTGAGGTAACAGTAGCCTCTCTGATGTAGTCCAGGATTGAGGTTTTACCGTGGTCAACGTGTCCCATAACAACGACTACCGGCGGACGAGAAACAAGATCTTCTTCCTTATCGGGGGTGTCATCAAAGAGGATATCCTCTTCGGATACTTCAACCAGTTGTTCAGTTTCAATATTAAATTCACCTGCAATAATTGTTGCAGTGTCAAAATCAACCTCTTGGTTAATGGTCGCCATTACACCAAGTTCCATTAATTTCATGATGACATCAGCTGTGGTCTTCTTCAAAGCCTCTGCCAATTCTTTCACGGTCAAGCTTTCAGGCAGGACAACTTTCGAAACTTGTGCGGCTTTGCGTTCTTTTTCAGCTCTTGCTTCAAGGCGCTGTTTCCGCTCTAGTGCCAGTGCTTCCTGACGCTCACGTTGTTGATCGCGCTCACGTTCTGCGCGATGTCTGCGTTCCTGATCTTTATGCTTCTGAGCATATGTCTTGCGAGAGATATCCTTCTCGATAACTTCAGGTTTTATAGTGTCAACAGGTGGACGCTGGGCAGCTGGGCGTTGGCTAGATGGGCGCTGGGTAGCTGGACGCTGACTTGTGCGGCCACGATCAGGACCGGTCCTTGCCGCGGGTCTGCCATCTGTTCTGCCGGTCTGTGGTCTGGATCTGTCTGTGGATCTGGATCTGTCTGCAGGTCTATCCTGCTGCGGACGTCCGCCTTGTTGGCGGTCCCGCCCACGTTCGGCCTGTCTGCGCTCAGCCAAAGGACGATCGGCATCCTTGCCGACATAATTTCCTTGTTGAGGCCTGATTCGCGGTTTCGCCTGCTGAGGCTCAGCTTGTTTCTTCTTCGCTACAGGTTTCTTCGGTTCAACCGCTTTAACCTGTTGCGTTAAGGGTCGTGACAGCTCCGCTATACGTGCTGCCTCTTCAAAATGTTCCAACTCTTTGCTTTCCTCCGCTGGCTTTGTCTTCTTAGTGCTGACATCTTCAGCTTTTTTACTATCTTCAGCCTTAGTCGCGGGGGCGGGAGTTTCACTCTTTGCTTCCACACTGACGGCTGGAGCCTTTTTCTCAGGGGCTGCTGTGACTTTTTTCTCAGCAACGTCAGTTTCTGCGCTTGTTTCAGGCTTTTTAGCTTCTTTAACTTCTTTAATTTCTTTAACTTCTTTGGCCTTCTTAGACTCTTTAACTTCTTCAGGCTGGACAACTTGCTGCTCAGTCGCCTCCTTGGCAGGAGCCACTTTTGCAGGAGCCTCTTTTGCAGGAGCCACTTTTGCAGGAGCCTCTTTTGCAGGAGCCTCTTTTGCAGGAGCCTCTTTTGCAGGAGCCTCTTTTTTGGCGGCGGGTTTCTTAGCCGCTGCTTCCTTGACGGTTTTTTCTTCTGCCTGAACTTGTTTTGCAACAACCTTCTTGCTGTCTTCTTTTTTCGCGCTGCTAACTACAGCAGGTTCTATTGTGACTGCTGTATCTACTGTCTGCACTGAATCAACGTCTGCGACGGTTTCCTTGGCAACTGCAGGGGTTTCCTTTTTCTCCACAGCTTCCTCAACCGCTTTAGCCTTTTCCTTCTCTTTTTCTGTTTTATCGGTAGAATCGGCGGCCTTCTTGTTCTTTTTGACAACTTTAATTACGCCGGTAATATTCTTTCCGGAGATCCCTTTCATTTCTACGGTCGACCCGGGACCTGATAAAGGCTTCAATTCGAGGGCAGGATCAGGCGAAGCAGCTTGAGTCTCCTCCACGTCTTCGACGGGAGTTTCTTCAATTTCTTCTTCCGGTGGAGCTTCCACCTCGTGTTGCATCTGCTGACGCAGAGCTTCTTCTTCTGTTATAAAACCTGCTCTGAGTCCAGAATCTGCTTCTTCTCTTTTTATCATATATTGCTAACCTCCCTCTTCGACTAACGCAGCTTTATCGACTGCATCTCGAATGGTATGTTCTAATGTTCCTTTTTTTATTGCAATCGCCACGCAGGAATTTAATCCCTGGGCTGCTCCCAGCTCTTCCTTGCTATCCGGCAACTCTCTAAGATGGACCTTGTCCGAGTGTTCAACTAAGCTAAGTATCTTTTTGCGTGATGAGGCTCCGATATCTTTGGCTAGAAAGATGCTGCCCTGAAAATTTTTATTCAAAGCTGCTTCGATGCGATCGATACCCAAAACAACTTCGTTGGCTCGACGCGCCAGTCCCATCATGCGTAAATAATACTTCAAACAAGCTCCTTTCGTTTTTTATCTTCTACTTCTATTAATTCTTTAAGCTCTTGCAGAATCCCTTCCGGTATCTGTCGCCTTAGTGATCGCTCCCATGAGCGGTTTTTCAAGGCAAGCTCATAACAGTTTAGGTTTCTGCATATATACGCGCTACGCCCTTGCAGACGAGCAGCGGGGTTTAAGCCTATGCGACCATCTGCGGCGGCTACGATTCGCAAAAATGTTGCTTGATCACCTTTTCGACGACAGGCTACACAGGTTCTTTGCGGTTTCGCGCGCATTATATCACCTCTAGTTCTGAAGTTCCTCTAAGACTTCCTCTTCTGCAAGTTCTCCGGCGTCGCTTTCGGCTTCGTCGTCGATTTCGGCTCCGCCTCCGTCGGCGAAGTCTTCAGCTTCTTCAACACTCGATTCATCATCCGAAATATCGTCTAATGCCTGTTCGAGGTTGTCAAAAAAGTCTATAGCTTCGCGCTCTCCAACCGGGCCTGTTGACTCCAACAATGTCCCATCTGCTGGGTCAAAGTCTTCTTCAAAACTTTCCTCAAGGTCGTAACGCTCGGCTTCATCAGCCGCGACTGCCTCGTCAAAGCCGGGCAGCCAAGTTGCTTCTATCATTTCACGATACTGTGATTCGCTCTTGATGTCTATCTTCCAGCCGGTTAGCTTGGCGGCAAGACGGGCGTTCTGCCCTTCCTTACCGATTGCCAGCGAAAGCTGATGGTCTGCAACAATTACACGAGCACTCTTCTCTTCTTCTTCCAGAATGACACGAATAACTTTGGCCGGAGACAGGGCGTTGCTGACATAAGTCTGAACATCCGGATCCCAAGCAATTATATCAATTTTTTCACCGTTTAACTCATCAATTACTGCCTGAACTCTCATGCCTCGCTGTCCGACGCAAGCGCCGACAGGATCAACGTTAGGATCGTTGCTGATTACGGCCATCTTGGTGCGTGAACCGGCTTCTCTGGCGATGCTGACAATTTCAACTACGCCGGAACCGATTTCCGGAGCTTCCTGCTCAAAAATACGACGCACCAGATCCTGATGACTGCGGGAGACAATCACGATCGGACGGTTGCGACGCTCATCTACCTTAAGAATGAAAAAACGCATTCTCTGGTTAAAGCGGTAATTGTCGAGTTTTGATTGCTGGCTGTACGGCAAGACTGCTTCCGCGCGATCGATATCCACAGTTACTTCACTGCGGTCCTTGCGCTGAACCACGCCGGTAGCCAGACCGCCCACGCGATCGGAAAACTCTTCGTGAATTCTCTCTTTCTCCGCCTGAGAAAGACGCTGATTGATTACACTCTTTGCAGTTTGTGCGGCCAGACGTCCGAAATCGGCCGGGTCTACTTCCCGCACCAATTGGTCGCCCAACTCCAGCTCATCGGATAAAGCTAAAGCCTCTTGTAAAGAAATCTCAGAATTGGGATCTTCCACTTCTTCGACTACAGTAATGGGCTGATAGACACGCATCTCGCCGGTCTCTCTGTCAATATGCGCAGTGATGCCGTCGTCGCGCTCTTCTTCAAACTCGTCATCTTGACGCTCACCGCGGTCTCTATCTTTTACGCGAATAACAAATTCGCGGCGATAGGCAGCGACCAGCGCCTCTTCAATTGCTTCCAAGAGAGTCTCGGTGTCGATACCGCGTTCTTTTTTCAATAAATTCAGGGCTTCTATAAATTCCCGATTCATATATACTCCTTTAATACCATCCTGCAAATGTGCAAGTTAATTATCTTAAAAAACAACCTCGCGCTTTATATGCGCTACTTTGTTCAGGGGAAACAAAACATTCTCCCCATCTTGTTCAATGCCAACCTCATCTTCTGTAAATACTAGGGGGCCGACGAATACTTTTCGCCCGTCAACGGCGGAGTAGAGCTTTACGCTGACTATTTCGCCCTCATATCTGATGAAGTCTGCCATCTCCTTCAGCGGACGGTCGAGACCAGGGGACGACACTTCGAAGGAATCATAATGATCAATCTTCAAGTCAAATTCCACCATCGGATCTGCCTGCTCGCTCAGTTCTGCCAGTTGATCAAGGGTGACTCCACCTCTACGATCAACAATCAGACGTAAAATAGAGCGGTTGCCCGCTCGTTCAGTCTCAACATCTAATAATTCAAGACCAAGCGCTTCCGCCACGGGCGATATTTTCTCGATTATCTTCTCTTTCTCAGATAAAGCTTTCATAAAATATCTCTCCTACAAACGAAAGAGCGGGACCCCCGCTCTTTCTCCGTACCAAAAGTATCATAATTAGTATATTCTGCTTTGCTCTCGAGGTCAAGTGCCAACCCCCCGCTAGATGAAGCATAGAACACATCTTTTGAGCTTTTAGGCGGAAGCTGCTCTAATCTATTCTACATTCGCTCAAGATAAAGCCGGGCTCGTTCAGCATTTCTGCCTCCTGCAGCAATTTCTTCATGCAGAAATCCCGGTTGAGCAGCCAGTAACGCCTTCTCATAAGCTGCAGGGTCACGTAAAAAAGCGACAGCTTGCTCCGCTTGTGCTTCACTAAGCATCCCTGCCTCTACCGCAGCACTAAAGAAGTCAGAATCCGTGTTTTGTAGAACTACTGCCTCAACTCCTGCTGCCGCTAATCTAGACAAACCACCTTGACAGCGATCCAATATCGCAAAGCCATAGTTAATGGAACCGCCGCATTTTTCCACTGCCGGTAGCCAACGCTCAAGCCAGGATGAAGCCAAGGTAACTATATCGGCCACGTGAAGAATGTTTTTGCCGTTTAGTTCAGGCTGGCTGACACAGGAATATTTCCCTTCTTTTGTCGATTCGCCGCCCCAATCTTCTTCATTCAAACTTGTGTGCAAATAAGCCGATCCATCCTTGCGCAAGCTGAGATGAGGCTTGTGCAGCTTGTCAGCCAAGGGTAGAGAGAAGAAGAAATCCCGACGTTCACCACCGGAAATAACATCTATACTCGCTAAGTCGAAATCCCGCTCCAACTGTTGCAGACTAAGCTCCATAACGCGGGCATAGATCTCGTTGTGCAGCAATTGCTCTTGGACCAAAACGTGAATGCGCTCGTAAAAAGTCGGCATGCTTTCCAACTCTACTTCAATTTGTGTCAGCAAAGACTGGGCAGCCTCCGCACCGCCGAAGAGATAATGAGTATTAATGTAGAAGGGGCCGAAAGTTCCGGATGTATACCAGAAGGGTCTTTCGGGCTCAGCTACCTGTAAAGCACCCGTCAAAAATAATTCTTTAACCAGCAAGGTCATCGTAATTTCCTTTCAAATTTTCAAACTGTGTTTGTTTCTGCATTGCTTACTGCCACAGGTCCAAGCTGCCTGTCACCTCAGCCAGAGATGAAAAGCCCAGTTCCTCAGCCAAGTCCTGCATTTGTGAAGCGAGCGAGAAAATCAGACCCGGGTTCACCAAGTTGCTGCTGCCGACTTGTACTGCGCTGGCACCAGCCATCATCATAGCTATAGCATCCTCTGCTGAGGCGATGCCACCCATTCCGACCAAGGGTATAGAGACAGCTTGATAACACTGACTCACCATTCGCAAAGCAACGGGCAGAATGGCGGGTCCCGACAGACCGCCCGTATTATTTTTCAGAACGGGACGTCTCGTTTTTATGTCAACCATCAAGCCAACCAGAGTATTAATAAGTGACAACGCATCCGCACCTCCGTCCTCCGCTGCCACAGCTATCTCCCTTATATCACTAACGTTCGGTGTTAATTTCACCCACAAATCTTTCTCACTTACTTTGCGCACAGCTGCAACAAGACGTTCCACTTCCCGCGGATCGCTGCCGATGCTCATGCAGCCGCTTTTCACGTTGGGGCAGGACAAATTCAGCTCCAATGCGACGATTGCCGAATCCTCCATTTGCTCGGCAAGGCTCACATAATCAGAGAACTGCTTGCCGGCCAAGTTCACAATAATCGGCAATTTAAAGCGCTTCAGCTGCGGCAGTAAGACCTTCATAAAGGTATCAACACCGGGATTTTCCAAACCGATAGCATTTAAGAGACCGGAAGGAGTCTCAGCGATGCGCAGCATATCATTACCGAGGCGAGCTTCCAGAGTGACTGCCTTCGACACAATGCCGCCCAAAGCAGTCATATCGTAATGTCGCGCCATCTCAAAACCGTAGCCGAAACAACCCGAGGCAGGTAGAACAGGATTGGCTAAATCTACTGCACCGACACTTACATTTGTTTCTATCATGTCTGCTCTCCTTAACGCCAGATGATGGCTTCACCCGGGAAAACCGGGCCTTCTGTACAACAACGCACTCTACGGAAACCCGTCGCTGCCTTTTCGTCAATCAAATCCACAGAACAACCTCGGCAAAGGCCTGTACCGCAGCCCATTCTAGTCTCTAAAGAAGCCTGCACGGGAATGCCCTCGCGCTTGCAGACAGCTATGACCCCCTTCATCAACGGCTCAGGTCCGCAAGTAAAAATTGCCGCAGGAACTTCGTTAAGACTCGCCAGCCTAACTTCTAATGCCGCTACCGCGTTTCCATGCAAATCCAGACCGCCACTGTCGCTGGCCATTATTGTATCGGTGCAAAGCGACCTAGCTTCATTGATCAGAAAGCTATCCTCCGGAGAACGAAAGCCATAAATCTGGCAGATCTTTTGAGTATAAGCTCCCTCATCTGCCCTCTGCGCCATATATAAGAGCGGGAAAACGCCTGTACCACCACCGACCAGCATGACAGTACTGTCCTCCTCTACTCTCCGCAGATCATAGCCACGACCTAAGGGGCCGAGCGCAGAAATATGCTCGCCCGGACGCAGCTGCGACAATGCTTGGGTCCCTTTCCCTACTACCTTAATACCAAAACTGATACTATCTGCACTTTGACGCAGCACGCCGAGCGGGCGACGTAAATAGTAGGGCGTAGCCAAGTTAAAGAACTGGCCTGGCTGTGCTTGCGGAATATTTTGTGTGGAAAAAGTCAGAACGTAAGTGTCGCGAGATACTTCTTTTTTTTCTTCCAAAACGAGATTGTGTTCTAATGAGCTCATGTCTACTTCCTTTTTTCGTGCCGAAGAGTCGGCGGTTTACCTGCGAGCCAGAGCTGCGTTGAGCTTTTCTTTCATCTCCACTACCTCGAGCCTGGCAGCCTCTGCGAAGTCTTCGACAGGCATGTCGAATTTTTTATAGGCCATGGCTATGCTGCGTGAGGCATTGACCACGCAGCCACTATTGTCGCTACGGAAACCTGCCACAGCATCTTCTGCTCCCGCACCCTGTGCACCGTAGCCGGGTACTAAGAAAAAGGTTTGCGGCATCAGCTTCCGCAAATGTGCAGCTTCTGACGGATAAGTTGCCCCGACTACAGCTCCTAGGGCTGAGAGATCATAGGTCGGAGTCACATACGGCTTCCCCCAGTCTCTGATCAAGTTTGCGAGTTCCTCCACTACGGCGCTTCCGCTCGTCAACTCGAGATCCTGCAAGTCTTTGGCTGAAGGATTGGATGTGCGACAGAGCAAAAAGAGTGCTTTTTCGTGCGCAACAGCCGTGTCGAGGAAGGGTTTAACGCCGTCCCAACCTGTGTAAGGTTGTACGGTGACTACATCGGCGGGAAAAGCTCTAAACTTTTTGCCTGACATGCCGGTCTCTCCCAGAAAGGCTTTAGCGTAGGCTTCGCTAGTAGAGCCAATATCACCGCGCTTGGCATCAGCTATGACGAGCATGCCTTTTTCGCGGGCGTAGCTCATGGTCCTTTGCACGGCCAGCAAACCGGGGATACCGCAAGCTTCGTAATAGGCAAACTGCGGCTTAACCGCCGGCAGCAAATCCGCTGTTGCATCGATCAGACGTTTCCCGAATTGGTAGAGGCCTTCTTCAAGGTCTCCGCTTTCGTCAAATAAAAAGCCGGGAACTACTTCCGGTCTCGGATCCAAGCCGAGGCAAGTAGGGTTTTCCATCTCATTGATGCGGGTTTGAAGTCGATCTAAAGAATGTTCTTTCATGTTATTTGCTCCTATAAGTGACGCGACCGTTCCACAAGGTGAGTTTGATCGGACCGTTCATTTCGTAACCGTCGTAAGGTGTGTTGCGCGCCTTACTATATGTACTTGATTTATCGTAAGTAAAAGGCTCATCCTCTGCGAATACCATCAGGTTTGCAAGCTCCCCTTCTACAAGAGGCGTTTTCTCTTGCTTTAGCAGTCGGCGGGGATTAACAGTGACCAAGCGCAAGGCGGCTACGAGGCTCAATTTTCCTCTTAAGACTAATTCTGAATATACTAAAGGCCACAGCGTCTCCAAGCCGATGATGCCGAAGAGCGCCAAAGCAAACTCCACTTCTTTTTCATCGCTATGGTGTGGTGCGTGGTCGCTGACAACGAGATCCAGACTGCCGTCGACGATACCCTCTAAGACTGCCAGTCGGTCCTCTTCGCTACGCAAAGGAGGATTCATTTTGTAATTAGTACGAAAACCGCGCACTTCTGCGTCTGTAAAGGTGAAATAATGCGGACATGTTTCTGCAGTCACTTTAAGACCCTTACGTTTGGCAGCGCGAATCATTTCGACGCCTCCGGCAGTGCTGACATGGCAAATATGTACGGGACAATCGTAATACTCTGACAACAATATATCTCGGGCTATCATCACATCTTCTGCCAAGGTGGGTATACCGAATAAGCCCATCTCAGTTGATACCCAGCCCTCATTCATCATGCCGCCTTCCGCTAAACTCAAGTCCTCACAGTGAGAATGAACGGTGCAGCCAAAGGCTTGTGCGTAAATCATTGCTTTACGCATCATTTCCGCACTGGCCACCGGTTTGCCGTCATCGCTGAAGGCAACGGCCCCGGCTTCACGCATTAGGCCGATTTCGGCCAGCTCTTCACCTGCCAAACCTTTGCTTACGGCCCCAATGGGCAAAACTTCACAGTAACCTGCTGTTTCAGCGCGCTCGATTACATAGGAAACAAGCGCAGGATTGTCAATCGGGGGCGCAGTATTCGGCATGCAAGCGACCTGTACCATACCTCCGTGAGCGGCGGCTCTCGTCCCCGACACTATATCCTCTTTATATTCTTGCCCGGGCTCTCTCAGGTGCACGTGGGCATCGGTAAGACCGGGACAGACCACAAGTCCTGCAGCTGAAATTTCTTCCAAATTATCTGCTGCACTCGCTGCCACTATGTAGCCGTCTTTAACTGCCAGATCCTGCCTTCTGTCCACACCTGTATAAGGATCGACCACGCGCACATCTCGCAAAAGTAAGTTAGCTAAGTTGAGGTGACTAAACTTATTTCTCAATGATAATTCCTCCTCGCTTGCAGCAGGTATAAGACAGCCATCCTCACTGCTACTCCGTTAGATACCTGTTCATGGATAACCGAGCGCTCGTGCTCGTGAATGGACGTAGGCATTTCTACACCGTGATTGCAGGGTCCGGGGTGCATAATGATGGCGTCTTCCTTAGCGCAAGCCAAAACTTCTTCGTCAATGCCGAAAAAATGGGCGTACTCTCGGATACTGGGAAAGAGCGCACTTTTTTGACGTTCCACTTGGACGCGCAAGCCCATCACCACATCAGCGTCTTCGCAGGCCTCCCGCACATCATGGGTGACTATACAGGGCATGTGGTCGAGATGACGCGGCATCATCGTTGGCGGCGCCGCTACCCGGACCTCAGCTCCCATCTTGGATAAACCCCATATATTTGAACGCACCACCCTGCTATGGAGTGCATCTCCGGCAATGGCTACTCGGAGGCCATCCAACCGTCCTTTATGTTCGCGGATAGTCATCATATCTAGGAGCGCTTGTGTCGGATGCTCATTCATGCCGTCGCCGCCATTGATGACACTTGCGTCGACCAAAGGAGCTATCATATGCGGAGCCCCGCTTTGATTGTGTCTCATTACCAACAGATCCGTTGCCATAACATCTATAGTCTTAACTGTATCGTAGAGATTCTCACCTTTGTGTATGGAACTGCCTGAACCGGAAATGTTAGAGGAATTAGCACTCAGATACTTACATGACATTTCAAAGGAAAGTCGAGTACGTGTGCTGTTCTCCAAAAAGAACAAGACGACCGACTTGCCTGCCAGATGTGCTGTTTTCTTCGTGGGTGAATCCAGAATGTGCCGCATCATATCCGCGGTGTCCAGAATCAGTTCAATATCTTCCTTGCTGGTTTCCTGTAAGCCGAGGAGGTCCTTGTTTGTCAGCATTTTCTCCATAACTATGCCTTCCGATCAGCTAACAAGACTTGCTCTGCCCCGTCGTATTCCGGCACCTGAACCAAGATCTGCTCGCGTGATGAGGTTGGAACGTTTTTGCCCACATAATCAGGCTTTATCGGCAGTTCACGGTGACCCCGGTCAACTAAGACTGCCAGTTGAATTTTGGCCGGTCTGCCCAAATCGAAGATCGCGTCAATTGCAGCTCTAGCTGTGCGACCGGTGAAGAGTACGTCGTCAACGAGGACGATGGTTATTCTGTTGACATTGAAAGGTAAATTAGTGCTGTTGATTGTTGGGTGTCCGGTCAGATGACTCAGGTCATCGCGGTAGAAGGTTATATCTAAAGTGCCCTCAAGGGGTTTGTGGCCCTCTATTTCAGCAATCATTTGTGCTAGAGTCTTGGCCAAGGGTACACCGCGCCTTTGGATTCCGACTAAGGCCAGATTTTCAATCCCGCGGTTCTTCTCGATGATCTCGTGGGCGATCCTCATTAGCGCCCGTTGCATGGCTGTGCTGTCCATTAAAACAGATTTAATCTGCATTGATCCTCCTTTTTGGCAAAAAAAAGCCGGGCATTTGTCCCGGAGAATTCAAAGCATCTGTTTGGGTTTACGGCCAGAAATACCGCATACTTAATTTTGACGCCCTAGCAGCCTCACAGGACTGTTTTATAGGTTCCAGACTATCATATATCTTTTACTTCTCTCCTGCAAGCACTGTTTTGGTGATTTTTAGCTTTTTTCAGAAAAGTCCTATGCTTTTTCAGCACTCTGAAGTAGTATAATAATATGAAATAGGGTCCAAATGAAAGGAGAATGACATGATTGAATTAATAGTAGGAGCCAAGGGCTCGGGAAAGACCCCGCTCTTGCTGAAGGAAATTGAAGCTGAATCCAGAAAAGAGAACTCTAACATAGTTTTTATTGAACACGGTCGTCGTCTTGACCATATGATCCCCCACTCCATCCGTCTAATTGACATCACAGAATATCCGGTGCGCGGCTATGATACTCTCGTTGCCTTCCTAGCCGGCCTCAATGCGAAAGATTACGACATTAGCCATATATATATCGATAGTGTTTTTAAAGTTGTAGGCGATGATGATCCTGAACATCTCGTCTCTTTTGTAAGAAACTTGGCAGCATTTGCTCCTACAGTTGATAGCCATATCACTATTGCAGTCAGCTGTGAGCAGGAAGAGTTGCCTGAAGAATTAAGGCAGTACATGCGCAAGTAACAAAGTGCTGTCTTTTTAAAAATTTTGGAATTAATACGTCATTCACGTATAAGGAGGTCTTATGTGGAAAGAATTTAAGGAGTTCATCAATCAAGGTAGCGTGATGGACGCTGCAATCGGTTTTGTTCTAGGTTTAGCTTTTAAAGCTATCGTAGACAGTGTGGTAAATGGCTTACTGATGCCGCTTATCGGTTATCTGACAGCGGGTGTAGATTTTGCTAATCTGAAGATAGTCCTGTCAGCTGCTACGGCAACGACAGAAGAGGTTGCTATTACCTATGGACAGGTTATAGAAGCAGTTATTAGCTTCCTCTTAATCGCCTTCTTCCTCTTTCTCGTTGTTAAGGGTTTGAACAACATGCGCAAGAGACGCGAAGCCCGTTTAGCGGCAGAAGCTGAAGCTGAAGTCGAAGAGGTTGTTGAGACAGAACTAGCATTGCTTCAGGAAATCCGTGACTTGATGAAAGCAGAACAAGAAAACAAATAAATAATGATTGATTGGTGTAGCCCTATGGTTACTCATTTCAATATACTCCGGAGAAAAGCCGGCGCTTGCGCCGGCTTTTCTCAAGTTGATTTCTGTGCCTGGCACGAAAATCAACTTGTCGGACTAAAACAGATTTATCCCAAAACAATGTCCGTTAAGTCAACTTCTGTGCCTGGCACGAAATTCACGAAATTCAACTTACTCGTCATCACTTACAAACAATGCCCGCAAGCGGCTAAGGAAGTCCCCCTCGACCTCAGGTTCAAAGGTCGAAGCTGCTCCGTCATCCGGGATACTGATTGCTTCAGTCAGCAAAACGAACTGCACCCCTGCGACGTTCGTATTCTTCTCGGAAACGAAAGAGCGCGGTTCAAAGCTCATATCAGTGTATTCAGAAATCGCTTCCTCGATCTGTTTCAGGAACTCATCCTCCAAGTTAGCAGTCGCTTCTTTAAACTCAAGCAAACCATCGCTATAGGTTCCGAAGCCGGAAGCAAACTCATCGAATCCTTCCGTGCGGTATTCGCATAATCCATCATAAAGTCCTGCGACTCCATCAAGATAGTTGTCAAGTCCCGCTTTGTATTGGGCCGCTCCTCCGGAATAATCGCTCAGGCCATCTAGCAGATCTGAGGCTCCACCATCCAGCTCCGTGAGACCTGCCAACAACTGTCTTGCTCCGGCAATTAGACCGTCTTGCTCCCCTGCCCCGTCAAAGACCGGCAAGAGCTGCGCCACACCTTGAGTATATTCAGACAAACCTGAGTCAAATGCGGCATATTCGCTCGCCAATAAATTTAAGCCTTCTTCAAGCTCAGAGAGCCCTGACATAAGCGCAGGTAGATCCTCCGCCATGGCAGCAGTCCCCTTCACAGTGTCAACTAAAAGCAGGAAACCATTGTGGATGTTTTCGTAATTTTGCGACAACTCAGCCAAGCCTCCGGCCAAGGGTAAAAGCTGCTCCAACCCTAAGGTCAAAGCAGGTACGCCTTGCTGCTCGTTATTTAGCATCGCCAGCGTACCTTGCAGGGTCCCGACCGCAGTAACATATCCCGCCGCCAGAGAAGAAAGCCCACTCAACTCCGCCAAGAGCCCCTCCCATTGAGCCTCGCTGGCAACTGTAACCCCATAATCATCCTCCAAATGTGCACGCCACTCCTCCGCTGTGCGCATCTTCAGACTTTGTTCCGGCAAAACAAATTGCGCAGCACCCGCATAGAGCTCCCCAATACCGGCAGCCCCTGTAGCAAGTTGATTCAAGCCCG
>CAYFTG010000007.1:52009-53181 GCA_964346175.1 uncultured Mageeibacillus sp. | reverse complement strand
CCCCGGCTATTTCGAGACAGAGATGACAAAAGACACTTTGGAAACTGACTCCTTCCATGAATATATGCGCCAGTCAGTTCCCTTGCTCCGTTATGGGCGCGCAGGCGAGTTAAATGCGGCGGCAGTGTTTTTCGCCTCCGATGAAGCTTCCTATGTGACCGGAACAATCTTGCCGTTAGACGGTGGCTATATCTACGTTTAACGCTAAGACACCGGACGGCACAAGCTTAATAATCAAAGACAGATTTCTGCGTGTCAAAGCCTAAAGTAAAGTAGTCGTTATTATTGAACTGAAACTCTTTCAGCACGTCTAAGTGGAGTTTGTTCTTGTGAGCTGTGATCGAGCGCGGATTAGCCTGGTTGACGAAAGTCAGCAAAATAGGATAGCGTTCTTTCATGGTCTCGCGCGAGAAGTCAAATAAGTGTTCAAGAACACCTCTACCACGATAGGCTTTGTCAATACAAATCGGTCCGTATTGATAAGAGTTATCGACTGTAGCCACTTGCCCCAGATACTCTATTTCGGGCAAGTCGGCAATCATTTTTTGGAAAAAAGGCCACTCCGACCAATATTGCCACGATGCCGCCATGGCGTAGGCAATCAGCTTGTCGCCGTCCACTGCAACGGACAGTCCGTTCTCGTCCGTAATCAGACGTTTGAATTGCTCTTCTGTGAAACGGGTGGTCACAAAACCGTCGACTTTATCTTCATCCGAAATTGAATCAACGTGGTAACGCTCTTGCAAGCGGGAGACTTGCGGCAGATCCTCATATGTGGCCAAACGATAAGTAATATTTTCCATGTACACTTCCTCTACTAGAATTTTACAAATATTCTAGCAGATTCAGCGCTTATTGCTTAACTTCTAATAATAGTTTGATAGTAAAAGTAGATCCTTGCCCCCACTTGCTCTGCAAATCAATTTCTCCGTCATATAGACGCGCAATATGCTTCACAATAGAAAGCCCGAGTCCGGTGCCTCCTCCGGAACGACCCTTGTCCGCTCGGTAGAAGCGTTCAAAGACTCTGACTTGATCTTCAGCCCTTAAGCCGATGCCGTCGTCCGCCACTTGAAGGAGCAAGACCTGTCGGGTACTGCCCTTTATCTTGCCCGCTACTGTCAAGTCAGGTTCCACACGATAAGACACGTTAACATGCCCGCCTTCGCAGT
>CAYFTG010000007.1:30533-51909 GCA_964346175.1 uncultured Mageeibacillus sp. | reverse complement strand
GTATCTGCTTCTTCAATGTCCGACAAAGTAAGGAGATCCCTAATCAATCTTGTGTGTCACAGGCGACGCTGGCGATTGCCAGAGATAGTATTACTACAAATAGGAAGATGGTGCGGATTAGGTTTTTACCTTTAAGTGTTTTTGTCATAATTCATCCTTTCTGCGATTCATTTTTGATCGCATACATATCTTCCGTCTCTCAGGTTTAATAATAAGCAAATTCATGTTAATTCTATGTTAAGTATAGCGAGCAAAAGGCGTCATAAGTGCCGTTAATGCTTGCTTTCCGCCCTTTTTAGCAAAAGAAAACGCTCAAGTCCTTGAATGAGTAGCTTTAGGTAAATTTACATTAAATTTACATTGAAAGAAGAGATTGCAGCACTATTCTGACCTTTAATCCTGGGGTTAAAATCGCATACAGAAAATAAAGAAAAGCCCTTGACACAATACTGTTTCAAGGACTTTCACTGTGGAGCCTGAGGACGGATTCGAACCCCCGACCTGCTGATTACAAATCAGCTGCTCTGCCAACTGAGCTACTCAGGCAATTAGGATCATATTTAAGCATTGATTATGCTAGCCGAGAAATTCCCCCTTGTCAACTCTCTGAGGGTGAAAAATAACGTCACTTTGTTGGTGGTTGGCAGAGGAGATCCCTTTTCATACAAGGAGCTTCCGCAAGTATCCTAGGAAAAATCTATTACCCTCTCCCTCTCCAGTCGCCGCATGTATCTCAAGAATGCAACGATAAAGACGACTGCTACAACATTGGTAGAGATGGTAAGTGACCACCAGATACCATCTTCTCCCAGAGAAGTTCCGGAAAGCCAGGCACCCAGAGGTATGCGCGCGCTGATAAAAATTGCGGAGACGACTGCTGTAAAGCGCGTCTGTCCGAGAGCGGAGAACGCTGCAATGGTGATTATCTCCAAGCCCATCAGGACCTGAGAAGCTGACAGGATCTGCAAGTAGGATTTACCACCTGCAATTGCTGCAGGCTCATTTATAAATAAAGCTGTAATGTCTGCAGCAAAGAAATATAGAATTGCAGTTGTGAAAATGCAAATAATAAACACAATTAGAGAAGCGGAGAAATATCCTTTTTTCAGCCTCTTTCCCTGCCCTGCTCCATAATTCTGCGCCACAAAGGCACTAACAGCAGCACCGAAGCCATCAGCTGTCAGCCAAGAAATGGATTCTACTTGTGAGCCGAAGCGCTGTACAGCGACGCTTAAGTCACCGAAACGTACAACCATACGAGAAATCACTATCGTCACTGTTGAGCGGATTAAGGATTGGGCTCCCGCCGGCAGCCCGATGCGCAAGATATCTTTTACATTGCTCCACGCAATGGGTTCCGAAAAAAGTTTCAGACTGTGGAAAATATCATCCTTCTTCGCTACCACGAGAAGGATCAGAAGAATAACAATCTGAGCAATCACAGTTGCCACACCGGCTCCGAATACACCCAGATTAAAAGTAAAAATCAGTAGAGGATCCAGAATCATATTCACGATTAAGCCGATGCCGTTAGCAAGAAAAGGGGATTTACTGTTACCCACGGTTGTAAGTAAGGCGCTCAAAATTCTGCTACCGTATGTGGCGAAAAGTCCAAAGCTGATAGCCCTCAAATAGACGATAGAATCGCTGGCAGTACCTATCTCATTGAAATTGAAGATAGAAATGATAGGATCGGCTGCGAAAAAGTACGCTAAAAAAAGCAAAAAGGCGGCCAAAAAACCGAGGCGCAGCGATTCTCTGCCGAAACAGCGCACTTCCTCAATTTTCCCACGTCCATAGGCTTGCCCACAATGTACTTGGCCCCCTATACGCATGATGCTGAGGATACCATCAGAAACCCACATCAGCAGACCACCGGTACCGACCGCCGCTACGGCCTGCGAACCTAATCTTCCAACCCAAAACATATCGGTCAGGGTGTAAGCCAGACTGAGGAATGACCCTGCCATGATAGGCACAGCCAGTCTTACAATTGAAGACGTAACCGGACCGTTTAATAAATCAACTTTTTTGCTGTGCACTAAAAAACATTAACTGCTCCTCGGAACAGCCCCTTTCCCTCTAGCATTCTACACGAAATTATTTAAGACGCCATTGCTGCTACTTGCGGATCACTTAGCTTATTGTCAGTTTCAATCAATTTTTTGCACATAGCCTGTCAATATAAGAAAAGAGAGTTTTTCTTATGGCCGCAGCCTAAGTAAAACGCACAATGGGAGCCCTAATATGTTATTCTACTTCTATTGAAGATAGAGTATTTTAGAAGAAACTCACAGTGCAAAGGATGCTACACTTTGCTGCTGAGAGTTTTTTCACGATGAGGTTCGGAGGTAAATTCAGGATGCGATTGAAATGGCCCAAGAAATTACAGGGCGTTCATCCCCGTCAAAACAAAAATACAGCAAACATGCCCATAAAAAAATTAAGCGGCTTTGAGACTGTATCCATCCCCTTAAACATGCAAATAGGACCCGGTTGCGCATCCCTAGTGAAAAAGGGAGATCAAGTCGAAATCGGACAGAGAATCGGTGAACCACTAGGCGACTGGAGCGTACCGGTTCACGCCAGTGTTTCCGGCACAGTGAAATCTGTCAAAAAAGAGATCCTCAGCGACGGCACTCATGCTGAGTATGTCAACATTGATTCAGATGGTCGGGAAAGCGTCTCTCCTGAAGTGCGTCCTCCCGAAGTGCATGACCGTGAGGACTTCATTAAGGCAGTAAGGGCGGCCGGTCTGGTTGGCTTAGGCGGCGCAGCCTTCCCTACTCATATAAAGATGCAACCGCCACCTGGCAAGATCATTGATACCTTAATTATCAATGCAGCAGAATGCGAACCGTATATAACCTCTGATCATCGCATTTGTCTGGAGTATCCCGAGCAGATAATCAAAGGCATCATGCTAACTTGTCATTATCTCAATATCCCGGAAGCAGTTATTGGTATTGAAGACAACAAGCGCGATGTCGTCGAAGTTCTACAGAAAAGAATTAATAAGGTCAAAGGCACGCTGGATTTCCCGGCTAAGGGCATATCCGTAGTGGTCTTGCCGACTTTATACCCGACCGGTGCTGAGAAGGTCATGATACGCCTTCTTAATGGTCGCATCGTACCTGAAGGTGGCTTACCTGCAGACGTTGGAGTTCTCGTGCAAAACGTCGGAACCATTCGCTATATTGCCGAATTTTTCGAGACCGGAATGCCTCTAATAAGCAAAATCGTTACCATTGACGGCTCCGCAGTTCAAAGCCCTGCTAACTTGGAAGTGCCGATCGGCGCCGCTATCGTAGATGTTGTTGAAAAAAGCGGAGGCTGCAGAATCGAGGCCGCTAAGGTGATCATGGGTGGGCCAATGATGGGAGTTGCCATTGACGACTTAAACCGTCCCATCCTCAAACACAACAACGCAATTCTCATGCTGGATGAAAAAGACGCCACCTTACCCAGCGAGATCGCCTGCATTCAATGTGGCCGTTGCACCAAAGCCTGTCCTATGCTGCTGATGCCCACTACGCTAGATATGGCTGCTCGCATTCAGGATTGTGACAAATTGGCTCAATATCATGTAATGAACTGTATCGAATGTGGCTGCTGCACCTATGTCTGTCCTTCAAAACGTTACCTGCTACAAAACATAAGAATTGGTAAGACTCTGCTCAGACAAAGCGGCCAAAATTAGAGATCAGTTAGCTTAGTTAAGGAGACTATGAATTAATGTTACGTGTATCATCATCCCCTCACATAAGGGATAACTCTTCTACACAGCGCATCATGCTAGATGTAGTTCTGGCACTGATACCTGTCGTAATTGCATCTGTCATTATTTTTGGTTGGCGCGCTTTGCTACTTTACGCTGTCAGTATTGCCAGCTGTGTAGTCTTTGAAGCGCTCACCCGCATGCTAATGAAGCGGGAACAAACCATTAATGACCTGTCAGCTGTCGTTACAGGTATTCTTTTGGCGACAGGACTACCGGCCAACTACCCGATCTGGATGACTGTTATTGGCGCCTTCATCGCCATCGTATTTGTGAAACAGCTTTTCGGTGGTCTAGGAGGAAACTTTGCCAACCCTGCAGTTACCGCCCGTATAGTCTTGGCCGTTTCTTTCGCCACTGAAACCAATACCTTTGCGATCTTACCCCAGCATGCATACTGGGGACCTGTTGCAGGCGGAACTACACAAGCGACTATCGTTGAAACAAGCTCACAGATTGACCTCGTCAGCAGCGCTACTCCTCTTGCATTGCCGGCCGGAGAGATCTCCACTTTGGATCTTTTCCTGGGCACCCATGCCGGCAGTATCGGTGAAACTTGTGTCCTAGCTCTCTTAATCGGTGCGGCTTATCTCTTACTGCGCGGGATTATTGACCTTTGGATTCCACTAGTTTATATCGGCACTACAGTAGGTCTCATCGCCCTAGTCGGTGGTGATCCTCTTTTCCACTTGTTAAGTGGCGCCTTAGTACTGGCAGCCTTCTTTATGCTTACAGACTATGTAACCTCGCCGACGACAGTTTTAGGGAAAATACTATTCGCCTTTGGTGCCGGTGTGCTCACCTTCCTCTTGAGGATGTACAGCAGCATGCCGGAAGGAGTGTCTTATTCAATATTATTAATGAATATTCTTACACCGCATATCGAACGCTGGACCGCACATAAGACGATTGGAGGAAACTATGGCAAAGAACGTAGACAAGCCGAATAATACTGCTAACGAAGATGGCATGAAGTTTATCGAACGTGGCATAATGCCTGCTGTTATCTTGACTATCATCGCCATAGTCAGCGTTGCTTTGTTGGCTTTAACTGAATACACAACAGCTGACGCCAGAGCTGAACAGCAGCAATCAAGGGAAGACGCCAACAAGAGAATAATTTTCACTGACGCAGACAGATTCCCTGCTGAAGACCTAGACGAAGCCGGTGCTTCACTTCCAGGCGGAAATACAGTTGACTTGTCGGGTGTCAGCACGATTGAAGCCGTATATATGGCAGAGAAAGATGACGAAGTTATAGGTATTCTCATTGCAGCAAATCCCTTAGGATATGGAGGCGGCAGAATCGGACTCATGCTGGGTTACGACTTGGAAGGAAATCTATTCAACTTGACGGTAGATGCCCAATCACAGACAGCAGGCCTTGGAACCAAAGTTGCAGAGGAAGATTTTACCGACCAGTTAATCGGAATCAATGCCTCAGGTACTGTCTCTACGTCCTCTGATTCCGACTTTGAAGTTGATGGCATCAGTGGAGCGACCACCTCAGCCGAGGCTGTTTTGAGAGGCATCAACATCGCCAATGAAGCAGTAAGCCAAATGCTGGGTCTGGAATAGGAGGAAATTGTGGCTAGTAAGAAAAGATCACTTTCATATGAGTTACTAAAAGGACTAGTTAAAGAGAACCCTTTATTTGTCCTAGTTCTGGGCACCTGCCCTGCTTTAGCTGTTACGACCTCCGCCTTCAACGGTTTAGGTATGGGCATTGCGACAACATTCGTTCTAGTCTTGTCCAACATAGTTATTTCTGTTTTGCGTAAGGTCATTCCTGACAGTGTGCGCATTCCGGCCTACATTACGATGATTGCTTCCTTGGTTACCATAGTGCAGCTTTTGCTGGAAGCTTATGTACCGGAACTTAATCAAAGCTTAGGGATTTTCATCCCCTTGATTACCGTCAACTGTATCATTCTGGGACGTGCAGAAGCTTTCGCTAATCGCAATACCGTCATCAGATCGATTATAGACGGATTGGGAATGGGTTTGGGCTTCACTCTGGCTTTGTTCTTAATGGGCACAATTCGTGAAATTCTTGGCTTCGGCACTTTCTTCGGCACTCAAATGCCTTGGATCCGTGAAGGCGGCCTACAGCCAATAGGTATTTTGGGACTGCCTGCCGGTGGTTTCATTATCTTCGGCATCTTGGTAGCGATCTCTAACAAATTGAATCATCGCTGGTATTCACGTAAGCCTGACGACACTATGGATCGCAGGAATTATCCGGGCAGCATCAGCAAACGTACCGACGCACCTTTCGTAGCAGCTTCCGTTGCTAGCGGCGAATCAGATGCACAAGCGATTGCTGAAGGCGGCGTGCCTGAAACTATGACCGAGCCGGGAGAACGTTCAAGCATCCCCGCTCCGGACGATAGAGAATAAGGAGAGATTGTCATGAAAGAAATGTTTATGATACTATTCAGTGTCATTTTGATAGACAACTTAGTATTATCACGCTTCCTTGGTGTTTGCTCTTTCTTAGGTCTGACCAAGGACCTGAAAAACTCAATGGGAATGAGCGTGGCGGTTATTTTCGTCATGTTGGTATCAACCGCAGTCACCTACCCGATCTATTACTTCCTGCTGGAGCCGAATGGTTTGGGTTATCTGCAGACAGTACTGTTTATTTTGGTAATTGCTGCCACAGTCCAGGTTATAGAAACTATATTGCGTAAGGTCTTCCCTCCCTTGTATGAAGCCATGGGCATTTTCTTGCCGCTGATAACAACCAACTGCGCTATCCTCGGTGTAATGCTGATCAATATGCAAGAGAGCTATTCTTTCGTTAACGCCATTATGAGCTCATTGGGCGCTGGCTTAGGCTACACTTTGGCGATGTTCCTCTTCGCAGGAGTTAGGGAAAAACTGGAGACATCAGATATTCCGGAGACATTTAAGGGACTACCGTCTGCTCTGACAGCGGCGTCGATCCTATCAGTTTCCTTTATGGGCTTCAGTGGTGTAATTGAGAATCTGTTCTCCTAGGCATTGGCTGCTTAGCAGATTAAGGAGTATATATGGAATTAGTAATTCTGCAAACAAGTAACATTATTTTACCGGCAATAATCAGCGGTGGTACCGCTCTCTTGCTCGGAGCAGTGATTTTGATGGTTATGCGCTTCTTCTCCGTTAAGGACAACCCTTTGGTGGAAGAATTGAATGAAGTCCTTCCAGGCGTCAACTGCGGCGGCTGCGGCTATTCAGGCTGCGCAGGCTATGCAGCAGCTCTCGCTTCAGGTGAGGATAAGAACACCTCTAAATGTACTGCCGGCGGAGCAGACACAGCTGAAGCTGTGGCGCATACTTTGGGTACCGCACCGCAGGAATATATCCCTCTGGTCGCACATGTCTTTTGCCAAGGCAGCGGCGAGTATACCAGCAGGAGATTTGATTACACCGGCACTCCCAACTGTGCCTCAGCGACAGGTCTCTTTGGTGGTCCGAACTCATGCACCTATGGTTGTTTAGGTTTTGGTGACTGCTACGACGTCTGCGAATTCGACGCCATTTGGATCGACGACGGACTGGCACACGTAAACGCAAATAACTGCACAGCTTGCGGCAAATGTGTCATCGCTTGTCCGAAAGATCTGATCAGCTTGATACCCAAACATGAGCTCGCCACAGTAAACAGCTGCCTCAATCACTGGCCTGCAGCGGCGACACGTAAAAACTGTAAGATCGGCTGCATTTCTTGCGAGCTCTGTGTCAAAGTCTGCCCCGTTGATGCTATTTCCATGCACGACAATCTCGCAGTCATTGACCAAGAGATCTGCATCCATTGCGGCGAATGCGTTGAAGTCTGCCCGACCAATTCCATCAGCGAAGGCTTATTAGGCGGTATGGACCAAGTAAAGGCAAAGCGTGCTGCAGCTAAAGCTGAAAAGGAAGCAGAAGAAGCGCCGAAGAAAGCTGAGAAAGAAAAAGCAAGCTAAGCAAAACTAACATAACAGTATTGATGAATCAGAAAGGCACCCCAGCGGGTGCCTTTCTTTATGCTAAGATCCGCATTCACATTCCGTGCCTGGCACAGAATATGAATAGCGCGACAGATATTGACAGATTTGACAGATGAAGAAAGGTTCGTGCCTGGCACAGAATATGAATTGGCACAGAATATGAATTAGGGAAAATAAAAGACCAGCCACTTCACAAGCCGGCTGGTCCGTATACTTAGAACTATTAGAGTTTGTTGAGAGCTTATGCTCGCTCTACTCTGCCACTCTTAAGGCAGTTAGTACAAACGTTCATTCTCTTGGGAGTGCCGTCAACCATTACACGCACTCTCTTAATGTTTGCGCGCTGACGATTCTTGGCACGGCGAGCAATCTGCGAACGTGTAATACTGAGCTTTCTACCAAAAAACATATCCTTCTGGCATACTTCACACTTGGCCATGCTTTTACCTCCTGTCACGCCCCAAGGAATAAACCTCGGAGAAGTATTCGCGCTAAACGCGCAACAAAGATAGTAGCACAATCAAAGGTCGTTAGCAAGTGGAAAAAACCAGAAAAAACTATTCGTTCTCCGGATCTAATCTGCGCACCTCCATGATACGCTCCGACAAGTTCAGCGCCTCTCTCGAGTCAAAATCAATTAGCTGCATACTGGCTTTATTGTGTAAGCTCAGCAACAGCCTGTCCTCATTCAAGCACAGCGCCATACGATCCAGGCTCTGTGCATCCGCCTTCTCATGGAAAAAAACCAAATCGCCCGGCCTCAGATACATGATCGCAGGTTGTGCGGAGGTTTGCGGCAGATCGACTGCGGTTCCAACATTCAGCAACTGCTCTGCTGTACGCGGCAGTTCCAGACCGTTAAGAAACGCAGCAAGCCGCACGATGCCGGCAGTAGAAACTCCGCGCCGGGTTTGACCGCCCGGAACATGAGCAGCGTTTTCAAAGGCGATCGCCGTCGAAACAAAGCTTTGAGCAAAATCATCACTCAACGGCAGTTCCTGATCGACTTCAAGTAAGAACACACCCTGTGTGTTCATCCAGCCCAATTCGCCTTCAGGTAATTTGACGCGGACTAAGCCACTATTGTGATAGTCAGCGTAAAGGACTGCACCCATCGGAGCCTCGATCAGCAAGGTACCGCCCCTAGCATGCGACATAACCCGCTTAAAAGAATCCCTGACAATTATCTTCATGACGGCATCTTCACGCTGCAAAGAGGACGTGTCAGCTGTCAGGGCATCTCTTTCTACGTAACCCGAAAGTCCGTCAGCAAGTTCCACGCCCAACCAATCCCGGCGTGAAGTATCCCTAATAACTAGCTCTTCGTTCAGCAAGAGCTCACAGATATGAGGAGAGGTCTTGTCCGGCTCCTCGAACACAAAAGCCGAGGTACGCTTAAGTACCGCCCTATCCCCGACTCCTGCATGCGGAATCGCAGGCTCCGTTACGTTCGGCGGCTCTGTTGCTGTCGGCTCGTTCACCTTCACATCCGACAACAAAGCGGGCAAGAGCACAAAGACCGCCAACAAAAGCAGAACGATAATGGTCAGCGGAATCAACCACGGCGGCAGTCGTCTTTTCTTAGGGGTAACGTAGAGATTTTTCGGGACGTGGGGATCCTGACCTTTATCAACAAAGATATCCTCTCTGGCACCAGGTCTTCTCTTAAGTGAAATCTTTTTATTAGGATCGTTTGAATCAGCTTTTTTCATCTATGTATTCTCGGCAAAGGCCTCTGAATTTCCCTTAACAGTATTAAAAACACAAATAGCCACAGCATAATCCTTCTCGTGAGAAATGCTCACAGCTATTTCGCAAGCGCCCATTTTGTCTGCGCGCGTGCGAGCTGCTCCATGCAGATGCAGTTCCGGCTCTCCTGACTCACTACTCAGGATCTCAATATCATGTAGAGAAATACCTTCACTCCAGAAACCGGTACCAAGAGCCTTAGATACCGCCTCCTTGGCTGCAAAACGGCCGGATAATCGCTGCAGCGAGTCTTTACATAGCTCAAGCTCAGAAGCCGTAAAAACGCGTTCTAAGAAGCGCCTGCCGCTCCTCTCAACTGCCTGCTCAATACGTGCTATTTGGATGACATCAATTCCGCAACGCATACTGTCTATCTCACACTTAAGCCTATCCTTGACTCTGCTGTCGTACTTTTAGGCGGATATCGCCGTCAGGAAAACGATAGAAGATGTAATTGCCCATAAGGCGACTGTAAGTGCGCTTATCGTAGGTGGAACGTAAATCAGCGTCGCTGAGGTTGGTAGCAATAATGCTGTGCAGTGATTTGTGCAATCGCGTATCCAACAAAGTAAGGAAATTTGATGTATTGTCTTGCATCGACCAGCTGGCGTTGAGCTCGCTGCCCAAGTCATCAAGCAAGAGCAAATCAACCGTCAGCAGAGCATCAGTCAAGAGTTCCATTTCATCGAATTTTGCTCGATCCGGATTGTAAGTCTGACGCAGCACTGTCATCGTTTTCATCCATTCGAAAGCGATAGGTGCGGTGACATAGAGAACAGTATAATCTTGCTCTAGTACTTCCCGGCCGATAGACTGCATTAAGAAGGTTTTGCCCGTTCCGGCCTCACCTGAAAAGAGCAAATTCTGATCCTGAACCTGAGCAAAATGGCGTGAGTAAAAAACCGTCACTTCGCGCAGCTCGCGCATGCGTTCGCGGGCTGAAAGCTCACTCTTACCGGCTGAATCCGTAAAAAGATTCAAATTAAAATTGGCAAAGCGGGCATCATCTTGAAGTGGGATCGGCAAATAGCGAGAAATTTCCTTCTGAAACAGCCGCCTGCGGCAAGGACACCACTCCCCTGTCTCTAGGTACCCCGAATCGTCGCATAAGGAACAGGAATACTCGGGGCTGTCATAATCAGCCTCAATACCACGGGCAGACAAAAACTCTTCGCGCTCACTAATCGTGCTCGTCAAACAGTGTTCATCGCAATCCATACCCAAAGCACGATACAGACCTGAGATGCCGGCCTGTTGAATCTTAAGATCCATCTCTTCCAGTTCGGGATATTGCTGATACAAATCGTCACGTTTCTGTTCACAACGTTTCTCCGCTATGACGCGGCGCTGTGAATATATCGCTGCTAAATCTCTATTGATGCGTTTTTCCAAGCGTGACATTAATCTAACCTTCTTTGCCTGAAGCATCATCTGACTTCTTTAAACGAGGTCGAGGAATGCGCTGTGCCAATTCTTGGCTGATTTCTTCCACTTCCGCCTTGCTGGCATCACTCATTGTAAAATCTCCGCTGGAAGTCTTCGCTGAGTCCTTCTTACTCGCGCGCTTCTGGCGGTAATCTCTCTCGTATTCTTCTATCTCTTCCACAGTCTGCAAACCGGCTGCGTGCCACTCACTCAAGATTGAATCTAAATACTTGACGCTGGGCGAACTGGCACCGGTCAGTTTCGACAGAGCAACTTCGACAATAGGAACAGAGTATCCGTATTCATCCATCCAACTAGTGATCAAAATATTATCCGGTTCAGATAAACGACGCCTAAGGTTCTTCGCCACCAGCGACTGCAGTTGCTTCTTTTCTAAAAAGCGTTCGTAATAAACATTCAGCTGATCATAAGTCTTAATACCTGCCTGTGACCAATCTTCAGCTATTCGTCTGATGTAGGCGGTTGTGCGCAGCGCATTGGCGTTAGCTGCTTCCTGAAATAAGGAATACATGACAGCCGGCTCGAAGCCGTGGTGGTCAAACCAGTAATCAATTAGCTCGTACCAAGTGTAAGTCATGGTTCCTTGGAAAAAAGTCATATTGATGTCGTTGGTAATTTGTTCCCTCTCCTCGTGCTCCTTCTCGCGCTCAATGATGTCGCTCGGAGGGGCGGTTTCTTTGGGACGGAAACGGCGTTCCAACTCTTTGGCTTTAATATCCAAAAGGCGAATATCGTGCTGACTGATGCTGAGCAAACCTTCGTCTTCCAGTTGTTGCAGGTGTTCATCAACTTTCTTCCTGCTAATACCAAGACGGGCAGCCATATCATCAGCTGTCATCACGCGAGAACCATTCTCAGCCACACTCAAAAGCAGCAAATAACACTTGACCGCATCTCCATCCAGTTTGACCATAAAGTCATGGATAAAAATATCGGCTACAGCTGTATCGCTGAAGGTTGAGTTGCGATTGTGAATGATGCGCAATGTACTTCTCCTTGCCTGTGAAACAGAGAGCCGGGTGATCCGGCTCTCTGTAATCTTATCAAATTTAACTACTTAGACACAAGTTAATCTTCAAGTGCCGCCAGTCGCTGATAGGTTCTGTAACGACGATCTGCAGCAGTACGTGCTTTAGCAAAGATCTCCTCTATCCTTTCCGGACTGTATTTCTGAGCCAGCGAAGTATAACGTACTTCGCCCTTCAGGAATTCGGTATAGTCGCGCTTGGGCTCCTTGGAGTCGAGGACAAATGGATTCTTGCCTTCCTGCTCCTGGTCAGGATTAAAGCGATAGAGATGCCAGTATCCTGTCTCGACAGCATCTTTTTCACGCTGCTGAGACAAAACCATGCCACCACGGATACCGTGGTTAATGCAGGGGGCGTATGCAATGACCAATGAAGGACCATCGTACTCTTCCGCCTCTTTCAGAGCTCTCAGAGTCTGATTCTGGTTGGCTCCCATTGCGACCTGGGCGACGTAGACATAGCCGTAAGACATTGCCATCAGGCCCAAATCTTTCTTATGACGTTCCTTACCGCCGGCCGCGAACTGTGCGACTGCACCTAAGGGAGTGGCCTTAGAGGCTTGTCCACCTGTATTGGAGTAAACTTCTGTATCTAGTACTAGGACGTTAACGTTTTGGCCACTGGCTAAAACGTGATCAAGACCACCATAGCCGATATCATAAGCCCAGCCGTCACCACCGATGATCCACTGTGAGCGGAGCATAAGGTAATCGGAAAGGTCAACCAAGCGGATGCAGATTTCTTTAGCTTCGCCGCTGAGCGTACTGGCTTTCAAAGCCTCGGTCAGCTTGTCGGAAACTTCGCGGCTACGCTCTTTGTCCTGTGCAAATTCAACGTAATCTGTTAAGGCTTCGCTTAATTCTGCCGGCAGTTCAAACTTTCTGAGTTCGTCTACCATTTCCATAGCGCGAGCACGCAGCTGTTTGTAGCCAAGGTACATGCCCAGACCGTACTCAGCGTTATCTTCGAACAAGGAGTTAGCCCAAGAAGGACCGTGTCCGTCTACGTTCGGGCAATACGGCATGGAGGGTGCTGAACCGCCCCAAATGGAGGTACAACCTGTAGCGTTCGCTATCATCATGCGATCGCCGAAGAGCTGAGTCACAAGTTTCACATACGGTGTCTCGCCGCAACCGGCACAGGCGCCGGAGAACTCGAGCAAGGGTTCTTCAAACTGGCTACCTTTGACCGAATATTTCTGCAAGGGGTTTTCTTTCCGTGACAAAGTCATGGAGAAATCCCAATTATCTGCCTGATGCATCTGATTAGCCAAGGGTTCCATAACCAAAGCTTTTTCTTTGGCGGGGCAGACTTCAGCGCAGTTTCCACAACCGGTGCAGTCAAGAGCTGACGGCTGAATACGGAACTGATACTGATCGTACTGTCTCATCCCAGTAAGAGTGTCGTAGCCTTCCGGAGCTTGTGCCTTTTCTTCTTCATCTAAAAGGAAAGGGCGGATGACTGCGTGCGGACAGACATATGAGCACTGGTTACACTGAATGCAGTTTTCGGGAATCCAACGCGGGATATTAAAGGCAACGCCGCGCTTTTCATAACGGGATGTTCCCTGCGGGAAGGTGCCGTCAACATGATCAACAAAGGCTGACACCGGCAAGGAGTCTCCCTCCTGACGGTTCATAATATCGGCAATATTTGTGACAAAAGCCGGAGCCTCACGCTTGCTGTCCGTTGCCTCTTCTGCATTGATCCAGCTAGAAGGAACTTCTACCTTTCTCAATTGAGAAATTCCGGCATCCACAGCATTGTAGTTCATCTTGACGATGTCTTCGCCGCGCTTGCCGTAAGAAGAAACGATAGCTTCTTTCATGTAGGTGATAGCGTCGTCGACAGGGATTACTTCGCTGATCTTGAAGAACGCTGCCTGACAGATGGTATTAATGCGCCCGCCCAAGCCAAGCTCTTCAGCTATAGCAGCAGCGTCTATAACGTAGAAATCGACTTCCTTTTCAGCTAGGGCCCGCTTAATGCTGGCAGGTAGCTTTTCTTCGATCTCTTCGTCGCTCCAACCTATATTCAGTAGGAAAGAACCGCCCTTCTTCAGCGGGGTCAACATATCGTAGCCATAAATGTATGCCGGAGTGTGGCAAGCAACAAAGTCTGCAGTGTGAACCAGATAAGGTGCGCGAATCGGATTCTTGCCGAAACGCAAGTCAGAAATAGTTACACCGCCAGACTTTTTGGAGTCGTAAGAGAAGTAGGCTTGAGCGTACTGGTCTGTGTGGTCTCCGATGATTCTAATTGAGTTTTTGTTGGCGCCGACTGTTCCGTCGGAACCTAGACCCCAGAAACGTGCCTGGAAGGTATCTTCATCTGTCACGTCGACTTCTTCGCCGGCGGGCAGCGAAAGGAAGCTGACATCGTCAACAATACCAATGGTAAAATTATTTTTCGCTTCGGGAAGTTTCAGGTTTTCAAAAACGGAAACGATCTGTGAAGGCGTCGTGTTCTTTGAGCCCAAACCATAACGACCGCCGACGATCTCGACCTCAGGACGCTTCTTGCTCAGAGCTTTGACGACGTCGAGATAGAGAGGTTCACCGGTAGATCCGGACTCTTTTGTGCGGTCGAGCACTGCTATGCGCTTAACTGTTTCCGGAATGGCTTCCAAAAGCAGAGCATCCACGAAGGGACGATAGAGGTGAACGTGTAAGACACCGGTCTTGCTTCCATTTTTATTGAGGAAATCTACTGTCTCACAAGCTGTCTCATAGACGGAACCCATGCAGATAATAATCTCTTCAGCATCAGGAGCGCCATGATAGGCGAAAGGTTTATAGTAACGCCCGGTGATCTGGCCGAACTCATCCATATATTCTTCAACAATAGCGGGAAGTGCTTCATAGTAGGCATTAGCCGCTTCCTTCTGCTGGAAGAAGATGTCAGGATTTTGAGCTGTACCTCTCAGTGTAGGAGCGTTCGGTGTCAGTCCGCGGTCGCGGAAGGCCTGAACTGCCTCCATATCAACCAAGCCTGCTATATCCTCATAATCAAAGACTTCAATCTTCTGTATTTCGTGTGAAGTACGGAAACCATCGAAGAAATGCATGAAAGGTACTCTGCCTTTAATCGCTGCTAAGTGTGCGATAGCGCCTAAGTCCATAGCTTCTTGGACACTGGAAGATGCTAAGAGAGCAAATCCTGTTTGTCTCGCAGCCATAACATCACTGTGGTCACCGAAAATGGAAAGAGCATGGGCAGCAATGGACCGAGCTGTAACGTGGAAGACCGCTGGTAAAAGCTCACCGGCCAACTTGTACATATTAGGCACCATGAGCAGTAATCCCTGCGAAGCTGTGTAGGTTGTTGTCAACGCTCCGCTAGCCAGAGAACCGTGGACAACTCCTGCTGCGCCACCCTCTGATTGCATCTCTACTACGTTTACAGTTTGACCGAAAATGTTCTTTCGGCCTTGCTGAGACCATTTATCAACCAAGTCTGCCATTGGTGATGATGGTGTAATGGGGTATATACCTGCAACCTCTGTAAACGCGTAAGACGAATATGCAGCTGCTTCGTTACCGTCCATTGTCATAAATTTCTTGTTTTTCTGCATTTATTACTCCTTATCCTAATTGCAGGAAATCCTGCTTTTTATCCGCAAACATTATAGCACTTATTACTTATCAGATTTTCTAATCAGGGACTTCCCAGTCATCGCTTCCGGTTTTTCCAAGCCGGCTAGGTCCAGTATAGTCGGAGCTAAATCAGCTAACCTGCCATTCTCCAGCTCGACATCACTGACTCCGGCTAAGATTAACGGGACCGGCGTGGAAGTATGAGCTGTAAAAGGTCCGGATTTTTCCCGGTCAATCATTGACTCTGCGTTGCCGTGATCGGAAGTGATTAGAGCAACCCCTCCCCGCTCCAAAATCAGCGGGACAAGCCTCGCCATACTTCTATCAACTGTCTCAACGGCCGCGACAGCCGCCGAGAAAATGCCCGTATGTCCGACCATGTCGCAATTGGCGTAATTCGTCACGATTAGGTCGTAAAGATTTTGCTCAATTAATTGGGCCACAGATTCGGTAAGTTCGGGAGCGCTCATCTCCGGTTGCAGGTCGTAAGTCGCAACTTTCGGAGATGGAATGAGCAGGCGATCCTCGCCGGGGAAATTTTCCTCACGCCCGCCATTGAGAAAGAACGTCACATGAGCATATTTCTCAGTTTCCGCCGCACGCAGCTGTTTCAGTCCCGCCCGCGAAAACACTTCTCCCAGGTTATCACTAACGTTCTCTGTCTCGAAAGCGATATTTAAATTCTTGTAAGCATTAAAATCATCATCGTATTCGGTCATGCTCACATAGTTCAGACTACCCGGCTCAACCACCGTAGGGAATTCTGCAAATTCTTCATCCATTAAAGAGCGAGTCAGTTCTCGCGCTCTATCAGGGCGGAAGTTGAAGAAAATGAAACTGTCGCCGGCTTCCACCAGACTGATGGGCCTACCTACTGCGTCCACTATCTGAGCAGGATTCAAAAACTCGTCCGTAACTCCCTTGGCATAGGAATCTTTGATGTATTCCACAGCGGACATATTACGCGGTCCGCCGTAATCAATGTCGGTTAAAGCACGATATGCGAGGCGCACGCGCTCCCAGCGTTTGTCACGATCCATAGCGTAGTAGCGTCCGGAAACGGAAGCAATTTTTCCAATTTCATGCTTCTGAATAAAAGCTTCCAGTGCTTCCGTGTAGTGCAGGCCTGACTCAGGCGGCGTATCTCTGCCGTCATAGAAAGCGTGGATATAGACATCTTCTAAGCCAAAGGATTTTGCCATTTCCAACAAAGCGAAAAGATGATTGATATGACTGTGAACTCCTCCATCGGACAGCAATCCTGTCAAATGCAGAGCTTTGCCTCTATCTCTGGCGGATAACATTGCCGCTTTTAGAGCATGGTTCTCATAAATACTTTTGTCATCTATAGCCTGATTGATGCGCATCAAATCCTGATAGACAATGCGTCCTGCACCGATATTGGTATGCCCTACTTCCGAATTGCCCATCTGACCTTCAGGAAGTCCAACATCAAGTCCACTGGTATAGATCATGCTTGACGGCCATTCGGCAAAGAGTTGATTTAAGTAGGGGGTATTGGCGGCTTTTACAGCATTCCCTTCGACTTCATCAGATAAGCCCCAGCCGTCGAGAATTATAAGAGCCAACGGCCTCTTCTTGAGTTTTGTCATACAATCCCTTTCTTGGCCCCTCAGGCATTAGCGATCACTTTGAAAGCGTCCGCTTTCAAAGATGCGCCTCCAACCAGTCCGCCATCAATTGATTCCGCAGCAAAGAGTTCGCCGGCGTTTTTATCGTTTACTGAGCCGCCATAGAGTACTTTGACTCGTTCGACCCAGTTCGCCGGATACTTCTTTTTCAACAAAGAGCGAATGAAGGCACAGGCCTCATCAGCTTGTTCGACTGTCGCCGTGCGTCCGGTCCCGATAGCCCAGATCGGTTCATAGGCGACAATAATTTGCACCAATTTATCCGCGGTCACAAATTCAAAAGCGGATTCAATCTGACGTGTCAAAACGTCTTCCGTCTCGCCCGCTTCTCTTTCGCCTAATGACTCACCACAACACAAAATCGGGCGCAGTCCCCACTGAAGCGCCGACTTCAGCATGGCCTGAACACGTTCATCCGTTTCGTTGTCCATGGCCCGACGTTCAGAGTGACCTATCAGAACATAGGGAACATGCATTTTGGCCAAAGTAGCCATAGAGACATTCCCCGTATAGGCGCCTGAATCGACCTCATGTCCCGCCTGTGCTGCCACGTGAATATTGCTGTAGGAAGTAGCGGACAAGGCAGCATCCAAAGCTGTGAAGGGTGTGGCGACAATAATCCGAGAAGGGGCGTCGGCCAGTTCACATTTCAATTCTTCTATAAAGGAAACCGCATCTGCAGGTGCTCCCAAATTCATCTTCCAATTGCCTGCAGCTACCTTTCGTCTCGGGTCGAGATCTAAAAGACAATCTACTCCTGGCAGTACTCGCCCTTCCAGCAATTCCAGAGAAGCTCCACCGCCTGTGGAAATATGAGTCATCTCGTTTTCATAGCCGAACTGTTTGACAGCTGCTGCTGAGTCGCCGCCGCCAATAATCGTCACAGCATCAGTCTCAGCCATTACTGCTGCAATCGCCCGAGTTCCTTGTGCAAAAGCCGGGAACTCAAATACGCCCATCGGTCCATTCCAGATAACAGTAGCGGATGATTTGATAATGTCGGCGAATTTCTCCCGCGTCTTCGGGCCTATATCCATACCCATCCAAGCGGCAGGAATATCATTACTGTCAACTATTTTGCTTTCAGCATCAGGCGCAAACTCAGTAGTGACGACAATGTCTAGAGGCAAGCTGAGAGTTACGCGTTTTTCTTCAGCTTCTGCCATCAATTCACGCGCCAAATCGATTTTGTCAGCCTCAAGCAAAGAAGTGCCGACTTCCCAACCCTTGGCAGCCAGGAAAGTATAGGCCATACCGCCGCCGAGGATCAGATGATCTACCTTGTTTAGCAAGTGTCTGATGACACCGATTTTATCTGAAACTTTGGCTCCGCCCATTACTGCGGTGAAAGGTCGCACGGGTTCGTCGATGGCGCCGCCAATCATCTCCAACTCACGTTGGATCAAATAACCAGATACTCCGGGCAGAAAGCTTGCAACGCCTGCAGTAGAGGCGTGCGCACGATGTGCGGTTCCGAAGGCGTCGTTAACATAGAGATCCGCTAAGGCAGCCAGAGCCCTTGCGAATTCCGGATCATTCTTAGTTTCCTCTTTGTGAAAACGTACGTTTTCCAACAACATGACCTGGCCGTTTTCCAATGCCGCTGCCTTTTCTTTGGCATCGCTGCCAATCACATCCTCGGCTTGGATGACGTCTTGTTCCAGATGTTCGGAGAGACGCTCAGCACATACCTTCATGGACAGGCTGCAGTCAAATCCTTGAGGACGACCCAGGTGCGAAACCAGAATCAATCTGGCGCCACGCGACAGCAAGTTCTTGATCGTTGGCAGGGCCGCGACGATCCTTTGGTCATCTGTGATGGCGCCGGTTTTTTTGTCCAGCGGAACATTAAAGTCTACGCGCATTAAAACGCGTTTACCTTCTACTTCGATATCTTCATGTGTCATTTTTTTGGCTCTAAACATTGTTCTCTCTTTTCTATCAGAATGGCTGCAATATTTTTATTATTCAAAATTTTCTTTATTAATATTTTCTCACATTTTTGTAAATATTAATGTACAAATCTATTCCTCTGATCCGGCGCGTGACAACACAAAATCACGATAAAAATTAGTCTCGCGCGTAAACATATTCACGTGAGAACTGTCTGCCATGCCATGATCGTCTGAACCTTGGGTAACGATCAAATCCAGCTCGCGTGCCAAACGGTAAAAGAGGAAAGCTTGGTCCGCTCCGACCATGCCGTGAAAGGCCTCAATGCCGTGCAGTCCGAGTGCTTTTAAATCCTTAAAAACACTAGTCAGCAGGTTTATACCGTCTTCATCTTCAAGAGAAACAGGGCAAATTTTGTACTCGTGTGGATGGGCCAATACCGCTACTCCATTGGCAGCATTGATGGTCTCTAGTGTATCTTTTGCAGTAAAATGCTGACGCGGAACATACGCAGCTTGACCAGGTGACAAGAGCTTTTTGAAAGCTTCGTTACTGCTTCTGAAGTGGCCATCGCGCACTAATTGGCGTGCCAGATGCACCCTGCCCCAGACCTCCTCCTCCTGCTCCGACTCGGGAGGGCCTGTGATAGAAAGATCGTAACCCAGCTCCTGCACTTTTCGCACCATCTTCTTATTGCGCAGCCTGCGTTCCATTTGCATTTTTCTGATGAACTCATACATGGACTCGGGCGGCTTTTCTAAGAAAAAAGCTAAAATATGCATTTCGGTATCGGCAAATCGCGTGCTCACTTCTAGCCCTGCCACGAAGACCGGCGTTTCTTTCAACTGTGAGCTCTCACTAATCAATCTCTCCTGCGCAGCCAAAGCTTCACTTATGCCGCCCAAAGTATCGTGATCCGTCAGAGCTATTGCTCTCAAACCGGAGTGCCAGGCACGAATAAGTACCTCGCTCGGACTTTCCAAACCGTCCGAAAAATTAGAGTGCAGGTGAAAGTCGGCTCCTCCCGCCAAGGTACTCTGATCGAGAAACTTTGCTAGCTTCTGTTGTTTTTCACTCATTTTCATTGTAGCCTCTGCGTTCACTTATCAGATAACGGGGCCGTTGTTTCACTTCGATATAGATCCGATCAATATAGGTTCCGATTATCCCTAGACCGAGGAAGACACCGCCTCCAATTAAAAGTTGCAAGAGAATTACCGTTGTAAAGCCCTCGACCGCTTGACCTTGGAAATAATTTATTAGGGTTTGAACGCCTAAGACAAGGAAAAAGAAAATAAAAATACAACCAACAATATTGAGCACTTGCAATGGCTTGGAGGAGAATCCGGTCAGAGCATTGCCACTCAAGCGCAGGAGCTTTAATAGACTCCACTTGCTCTTACCGCTTTTGCGCTCCTGTACTTCAAAGACGAAGCTAGTGCGACGGAAACCCAGCCAGGCCGATAAGGCCCGATAGAAGGTTTCTTTCTCCGGTAGATCGTTCCAAGCATCAACCACTTTGCGGTCGAGTAATTTGTAGTCAGAAGCATTCTTTAGGTCGTAACCGGAAGCAAACTTGAATAGTTTATAAAAAGCGTTAGCCGCCAATCGAGAAAAAGCACTGTCGTTGCGGGATGACTTGATCCCTTCCACGACGTCATAGCCTTCGCGCCAGAGATCGACCATCTGTGAAATATGTTTGGGATCGTGCTGCAGATCGCCGTCCATCGTGATAACCGCATCTCCCCTCACCTCTGCCAAGCCGGCGGAGAGAGCAGCTTCCTTGCCAAAATTGCGCGATAGACGCAGGGCGAATATTTGCGGATAGGCCTCCGCATATCCGGACAAAAGTTTCCACGTGCCGTCACGTGATCCGTCGTCAACACAGACTATTTCATACAGTACATTAAGAGAATCCATAATAGGCAGAAGAGTCTCAATGGTGTTTTCTATAAGTCTTTCTTCATTGTAAAAGGGAACTAACAAGGAAATCGTGGGTCGATCGTTTCCCCTGTGTGTTGATTCTGTATCTTTATCACTTAACATATATCACCTTATCATCCGCAGAAATATTACAGCGCAAGAAAAAAATAATCAATTGCAGCATTTACATAATTTCCACTATACAGTATAAGCGAAAACTTGCGAGATTATAGTGATTTCTGAACAAAGATATTGCAAAGAGACGTGTGCTTCGAAAAAGCAGTACTTTCTCTTAATCGCCAGGATCTTCTGCAGAGGGCAAGGTCGTCGTCAC